>DATGQE010000001.1:0-5330 GCA_035304345.1 Woeseiaceae bacterium
CGGGCCCGGCCATCCCCAACTCGCCATCGCGTACAACAACCTCGCCAGCTCGATCCACTACCAGGGCCGGCGCACGGAGGCCGAGCCGTACTACCGCGAGGCGCTGGCCATCAGCCGCCAGGTCTACGGCCCCGATCATCCACACGTGGCCCAGTTCGCCGAGAACCTCGCCACGCTGCTCGACGATCTGGGCCGGACCGACGAGGCCGAACCCTACTATCGCGACGCGCTCCGCATCCTGACCTCGACGCTCGACCCGGCCGACACCAGACTCGCGATGCTCCGGCGCAACCTTGCGTTGAACCGCCACGCCGCGGGCGCGTACGGCGAGGCGGAAGCGCTGCTCCGTGCATCGGCGACGGCGCTCGAGACGACGCTCGGCGCGGATCACCTGTACACGGCACTCGCACGTGCGACTCTCGGCCGCACGCTCACGGCCGCGGGTCGGGCTGCGGAAGGGCTTCCGCTGCTGCGGAACAGCGTCGCGGTGCTGGAGAGTCAGTTGCCGGATGGCCACTGGCGGATCCATGCGGCGCGCAGCGATCTCGGCGCCGCGCTGGCGGCGACCGGCGACGTCGCCGCTGCGGAGGCGCTGCTGCTCGAGAGTCATGCCGCGCTCCTCGAGCAGCGCGGCCCCGACGACTACGCGACGCGCGCCGCGCGCGAAAACGTCGCCCGCTTCTACCGCGCCCGCGGGCGCCCGGACCTCGCCGCGGAGTACGAGATCGCGGACGCGGGCGAGCAGTCGCGCTGAGCCACTATCGGACGAACACCTTCGCGTTCGAGGTGAAGCCGCCGACCGGGTCGTGCGTCGGGAAGTGCTCGACGCGCAGGTGCGTCGAGTCCTGGAGCTCGACGAGCAACGTCCCGTTCGGCACTTCGAGGTTCGGCTCACCCCTCATCCAGTCGGGATACCAGATCCGGATCGCGATGGGGCCGCTGCCCACCGTGATGTCTTCCCAATCCGGCGCGGAAGGGTCTGCGACGAGCAAGTGGACGCCCATCGGGCTCATGTAGCCCACGGTGGCGAGACGCGTCGACGGCCGCTCCGGGAGGTGGCCGAGCCACATCCAGCCCTCCTCGTACTGCCCGTCGAGCGATTGCACCACGGGGACGTGCGGGAGGAACCAACCGCCGGCCGCCGTCCCCGGCACGTCCCAGTCGAGCGACCCGAGCGGGTTCGCGGTGTTGGTCGTCTGCACGAGCGCGGTCAACTGCGAGCGCAGCGGCTCGGGGAACTGCGCAATGGGATGCTGACCGTGCAGGTAGCCGTCGTGATAGTGCTCGGGACGGATGAACGGGTTCTCGATCCCGTAATGGTCCATCCCGAAGTCGAAACCATGGTCGTAGTACATCGTCGCGATCACCTGGCCCGCGGACAACGAGTCGCCGCCGGCGAGGCCGGGCGCAGGCGTCACGTGGCCGAAGTGCCAGATCAGGCCCGGCGGGCCCTCGACGACGTATCCGTCCTCGGCCGCCAACATGTCCAGGATCACGCCGTCCCGCGGCGCGCGGAGCTGCTGCTTCTCGCGGTGGCGGGGCCGGTCGCTCTGGAGCAGGATGTCGACATCGCAGGTGAGCCAGTAGGTGTGCGAGATCGGCATCACCTTGTTGGTGTAGCCGAGCGGCGTGATGCGCGCGAGCGTCTCGATCGGGACCGGCACCACGCTGAAGTGCGGCCCTGGACCCGGGTCCGGCGGACCCGAGGGCGGCGGCTCCTCCTCCTGCTGCTCGTCCGGGCCCGCCGAGTCCCCACCGCACGCGAGCAGCGCGAGGGCGAGGAGTGGTGGCGAGGCGGAAGGGTGCTCTGAGTGTGATCATGGTGGGTGTTGGGAATCGGGTGGTACGGCCCCGATGGTTCCCTGCGTCCGCTCTCTCAGAGAAGAAACCACGCGTGGCAGACCCGCCGGCAAAGGCCCGGGGGAGGTGGCTAGGGATACGGCCCCGGCATCGCGCGCATTGACGCTTGACATTAATAACGCGTGGCGTTATCATACGGCGTGATCAAGAGCTTCCGGGACCGGGATTCTCAGAAGGTCTTCGAGCGACAGCCGGTGCGCCGGTGGCCTGCCAGCGTACAGCGTGCCGCGCTGCGCAAGCTGCTGATCCTCGATGCCGCCGAGCGACTCGACGACCTCCGCGTGCCTCCCGGGAACCGCCTGGAGAAGCTTACCGGCGACCGTGCCGGCCAGTACAGCATCAGGATCAACGATCAGTGGCGGATCTGCTTTCAGTGGCGGCATGGTGATGCCTACCAGGTCGAGATCACGGACTATCATTAGGAGCAGGTGATTGGCATGAGGAAGTTGCCCCCGATCCATCCGGGTGAGGTGCTGCTGGAAGAGTTCCTCGAGCCGATGGGGATCAGCCAGTACCGGCTCGCGAAGGACATTAGCGTCCCACCGCGCCGGATCAACGAGATCGTCCACGGCGAGCGGTCGATTACGGCAGACACGGCGCTCCGGCTCGCCCGCTACTTCGGGACGTCGGAGCGGTTCTGGCTGAACCTCCAGGCGCGGTACGACCTCGAGGTAGAGAAGGACCGGCTCGGCGATCGCCTGGAGAAGGAAGTGCTCAGGCGGGCGGTGTAGGTGAGCACGGCGTGCGCGTGTTCGAGCTGCGCGGAGGTCGCGGGGGAGGCGCGGACATATTTTCGACGCGTCGTCAGGCAACTGCTAGAGCCCTATCCAGTTCAGCGATGGGCCTCTCGCTCCGACATGTGGAGGTAGAACTTGGATACACAGAAGTTCGAGGATATGCTGGGGAGGACGATCACTGGCATTGTGATCAAGGCATCTGACAGGCCACCGCGGTCGCAGGTCTTCCTGCTCTTCTCGGATGGGATGTACTCGGAACTGTATTCGGACGCCCCGATCAAGGCCGCTAGCTTGTGGCCGGGCGGCCCGGACGAGGTACGAGCATACATGGCCCCCGAGCAGCAGGTGATATTCGAAGCTTATCAGTAATCTCCCTCCTGGACGTCATGTCCGTGAGCTACAATAGCCTGCGATGGACGCAGGCGGCGAGCCTCAAGATCGAAAAGGCGATGATGCTAGGATCCTAAGCTGCGTACGTAACGTTCGACGCGTTGCAGATCAGCAGCGACTCCGGTCATTCGTGTGCGTAGATAATCTCCCTCAAAGTGCTCTCGCCCTCCACCCCCTCCGCCACCTCCTCCGCATCCGGGAACACCACGCCACCCGGCGACCACAGCTCCACGCTCTCCGCATTCTCCTCGAAGAAGCGCGCGTCCGTGGTGACGCGGATCTCGGCCTCCATGCCCGGGGCGAGGTAGCCGTACTCCCGGGGACCCAACGGCCGGACCTCGATGCCCGGCGGCATGAGGTCCGGGCGCCGAAGAACCTCGTCGAGCAACTCCAGATCGAGCGGTGGCTCAGGGCGCGGCTTCGGCTCGAGCGCGGCGCGGACCGCCTCGTCGAGGTCGAATGCGCCTTCGCGCGCTGCGTCCGCGTCCAGCTCGCGCAGCGTGTCCCGAAGCGCCTGTTCACGGGCGGCGCCGTCGCGGTGGAGCACGGTCTCCGTGATGCGGCCCGGCAGCCGGGCGAGGATCGGCTGAAGCCGGCCGACGACGTGCTCGAAGAGGCCGATCCGGCTCCGCAGCGCGGCGTACACATCCGCCTCGACGGTGCCGCGGTAATGCAGATTCACGATCCTGATCGCGGCGTGCTGCTGTCCCAGGCGGTCGATGCGGCCGATGCGTTGCTCGACCCGCATCGGGTTCCACGGCATGTCGTAGTTCACCACGGCACCGCAGAACTGGAAGTTCAGGCCCTCCGCGGCGGCATCGGTGCAGAGGAGGATCTCGGCCCGCCCCTCGCGGAAGCGACGCTTCACGTCATCACGCGATACGGTCCGCCACTTTCCGTCGTGCTCCAGCACCTCGCCTCCGCGCCCGGAGAAGCAGAGGATGCCTTGGCGCCCGATGCCGCGCAGGTACTCGCGCAGGAAATCCATCGTGGCCGTGTACTGCGTGAACACCATCGCCTGTTCGTAGCCGGCTGCTTCGAGTTCCTCCAGAACCTTGCGCAGCACGCCGGCCTTTGTGTCCTGTGGCAGGGCGCCGGCCTGGTCCAACAGCCTCTCGATTTCCGCTCGCTCCTCGACGGGCGCCGCCTCGCGCTCGGCAGCAGCGACGAGGCCTGCATCCATGACGTCGTCGCTCGTCTCGTCGTCGGGCTCGTCTTCGCTGACCGGGAACTGCCCTGGTGCATGGCCCCGCACGGTCGCGAGCCGCTCCTTCAGCGTGCTCCGCAGGGCGGCGAAGCTGCTTGCGACGCGGCGACGGTAGACCGTCATGACGAACCCGACGGCGCTCCGCTTTTCCTGGGGTGCCCGGTCATACGTCGTCGAGACGTACGCCTCCACGGCCCGGTAGACGGCCCATTCTTCGGGCGTCATTTCGACGAAGCGATCCTCGACCGCGCGTTGCGGGATCGGCGTGTCGATCTTCCCCGCCTGATAGTAGGCACGGAGCAGCTCGCGCGTGTGACGCGAGACGAGGCGCGAGATCGGCGTCGACTGCCGGAGCAGCCGCAGCGCGGCCCGGCGCTCGCTTCCCTGCAACTGACGCCGCGGGATGTTGGACGAATCTCTCAGTGCGTCCAGGATCCGCTGGGCGCGCAGCTTGCTGGCCGCTCCCGCCGAGACTGCGGCCTCCACCGGGGTCTCGCCGTACGCGCGCTCCGTCGCGCGGAACATGCGCGCCAGCTCGTCGAACTCCTCGTGGGTCGGGCTGGGCTTCTCCAGGATCTCGAAGAAGCGCAGGAACGCCGCCTTACCCCATTCCGGCGGCACACCCAGGAGGTCGAGCAGATCCCAAACCTCGACCGGGTGCACCTGCATCGGCGTTGCGGTGAGCAGCAGCAGCCCCTTCGTGCGATGGCGGAGCTGACGCATGAGGCGCAAGAGCATGTTCGGCCCGCCCTCGGCGGCCGAGCCGGCGCCCTTCCTGCGCGCGTGGTGGGCCTCATCCAGGATGATGAGGTCCCACGGTTCGGCCTGCTCGCACAGCTCGCGCTGTCGGTCGTTGCGGCGCATGAGATGGCTGGACGCGATGACTGCCGGTTCGCGGTGCCATTCGTCCCTCGTCACCTGCTTTGCGTGCCTGCGGCGCATGCCCGGCATCGGCAGCCAGGTGAGTTTGCCGCCGTCGTAGACGGGCCAGTTGAGATTGAACTTCTCGCGCAGCTCGATCTGCCACTGCCGCATGACGGCGGCGGGCGCCAGGATCAGAACGCGGCGGGCGCGGCCCGACAGCCACATCTGCCGGATCAACATCCCGGCCTGGATCGTCTTGCCGAGCCCGACCT
>DATGQE010000002.1:0-13678 GCA_035304345.1 Woeseiaceae bacterium
TGGTGGCCAGGGGCGGAATCGAACCACCGACACGCGGATTTTCAGTCCGCTGCTCTACCTACTGAGCTACCTGGCCGTTTTCCGAGGTCATCGAGGGGCTGCGCGGTGCGCCGTCCCGCCGCGGATTCGCGGTCCCGCCACGGGTCCCGAGCGAGCGGGCTATTACACCGGGCGGCCCGGGCCGAGTCAACAAGCCCTCAGGATAGGCGGGCGCGGCGGTGCGTAAGCCAGGCGGCGCCGAAGGCGAGCAGCAGGAGCCACACCGGTTCGGAGGCGCCGCCCCCGCCGGAGCCGGATGAGGCCGGCGGTGCAGTCGCGGGAGAAGGCGTCCCGGAAGGCGGCGCGGGCTCGACCCGGAACTCGGCGGCCAGTGAGTCGTTCGCCGGATCGACGTCCGCGTCCGCGAACGCCGTCGCGACGAGCTCGCCCGAGCCGACGTCCGCCCCGGTGAGCTCCAGCGTGATGCGGCGGGCGCTCCCGGCCGGCAGCTCGTCGAAAGTGCAGCTCACCATCCCCGCCCCGTCGGTGCACGTGCCGTTCGCCGCCGTGACGGATTCCAGGCCGGCGTTGACCGGCAGGGTGATTTCGACCGTCACGTTCGCCGCCGCCGCCGTGCCGCCGTTGGACACGTCGATCGGCACCTTCGCGCTGGAGCCGAGGGTCACGACCGGAACCGGGTTGGGCAGCGCGAGCGCGGCATCGACCGTCGGCAGCGGTGCCAGGCAGCTCGCCTTCGCGATGTGCGGCTGTATCTGGGCGATGCTGCAGTTGGAGAAGCGATCGCTGCCGTTGATCGAGGCGGACATCAGGAACGCGCCGGTCTCGGCGGCGCAGGCGGAGCCTGTCTCCCCGTCGTGCGGGGCCCCGAAGTTGTGGCCGATCTCGTGCGCGGCGACCAGGCTGTCGAAGGTGAGGTTGCGGCCGTACTGCGTGAGCCCGACACCGTATTCCGGGCGGCACAGCGAGCCGTTGTAGGCGATCCCGACCGTCCGGCCTTCGAGGTCGCGCCCGGTGAAGAGATGGGTCAGGCCGTACTTCAACTGCCAGGAGCTGCGCTTGCGGAAGTCCGCGAGGTCGTCGAGCAGCCGGCTCGGCCGGTCCGTGTCGCTGAACGGATCGGCCGCCGGCCGCTTGAACACGTGCAGGCTCTCGACGTAGATCTCGACGCCGAGCTGCTCGCTGAAGATGCCGTCCACGTTGTTCAGGCGCGCGAGCAGCGCCGGCTCGGCGGCATCGCCCTCCTGCTGGTAGAGCGCGTAATCGCCGAGCACGCCGATGCTGATCCGGGACACCGCGCCGGGCTTGGCGGCCGCGGCCTGGCCGAGCTCGCCCGCGATCTTGCCGTACAGCGTCGTTCCCGTCCCGTCCGGCGCTTCCGTGGCGCAGCTCGCGCTGCCCGGCGGTACCTCCATGTCGTCGAGGCGGTACATGCGCGCGCCGCCCTGGGCGGCGGGCTCGATCGCGTACAGGTCCCGGCCGACGGCGACGAGCCCGCGCGGCACGCCGTCCGCGACCACGATCCGGGCCCAGGAGCCGGGCTCGCCCGGAATCTCGCCGCGGTAAATGCGGGCACTGCCGGTCAGCGAGGCGCGGGCAGCGTCCGAGAGCAGGCGGTGGTTGGGCTCGAGGGCGAGGTCGAAACGGCGCCCGAACGCGTCGAAGCTCATCCGCGCCGGGTCCACCGCTCCCGGCTTGGCGAGGGTGCCGGGCGTGTCGGCCGAGATCACCAGCCGCTCCAGCGGCTCCGCGTAGCGGATCGTGACGGCATCCGGGTCGGCTGCATGGGCGGCGGCCATGGCACAGAGCACACCCATGGCAGCGAGCGCAGCGAGCCTTGCGAGTCCGTTCATCAACTCCTGCCTCGACCGAATCCCCCGATTGGCGGGCGCAAAGGGTAATCCCGCCCCGGGATGGCGGAAAGGAA
Source organism: Woeseiaceae bacterium (assembly GCA_035304345.1). GTDB lineage: Bacteria > Pseudomonadota > Gammaproteobacteria > Steroidobacterales > Woeseiaceae > IDS-8. The sequence goes on from DATGQE010000002.1 coordinate 1,925, forward strand.
GCCCGCCACTGTCCCTAGTGTGACGCAGTTCACAGATTTCTGCCCGTGGCCGCCCCGTCCGGGGCCTGTAGAATCCTCTGATGACCGTATTCCGCGGCGCCCTCCTGCAGGCGACCTGGCGCAGCGCCCCCGCCCCGGACGGCCGGCGCCGGCCGGTGGTCCACCTCTACGGCCGGCTCGAAACCGGCGAGACCTTCCTCGTGCGCGACGATCGGCAGCGTCCGCGCTTCTGGATCCGCGCGCGCGACGCCGACCGGGCGCGCGACCTCGGCGCGCCCGAGCCCGAGGACCGCGGCGAGCGCAATCTCGCCGGGGAGCCCGTCGTGCGCCTCACGGTCGAGCTGCCCTCCGACGTCCCCCCGCTCCGCGACCGCCTGCACCGCGAAGGCATCGACACCTTCGAGGCCGACGTCCGCTTCGCCACCGGCTACCTCATCGAGCGCGGCATCAAGGGGGCGTGCGAGATCGAGGGCGAGCCCGTCCGGGGCGAAGGCGTCCGGCTCGTGTTCGACAACCCCGAGCTCAGGCCCGCCCGCGCCCGCATCGAGCCGCGGGTGCTCTCGTTCGACATCGAGACTGACCTCAAGGGCGAGCAATTGTTCGCCATCTCGCTGTACGGCGAGGGACTGGACGAGGTTCTCATCGTCGATACCGGGTGCCGGGACATGCCGGAAAAGGCCGTGCGCTGCCCGGACGAGCCGGCGGCGCTCACCGCCTTCTGCGAGCGCATCCGCGAGTTCGACCCCGACGTCATCACCGGCTGGAACACGATCGATTTCGATTTCACCGTGCTTGCGCGCATCGCGGCACGCCACCGGCACCCGTTCGAGCTCGGGCGGGATCCCGGCCCGATCCGCATCCGCAAGGCGGAAGGCTGGTTCGGCAGCGGCCAGGCCGCGATCCCCGGCCGGCTGGTGCTCGACGGCATCGACCTGCTGCGCGGCGCGTTCATGCGCATGGAGGACTACTCGCTCGAAGCCGTCGCGCGCGAGGTGCTCGGCGAGGGCAAGGCGATCGACGGCGACGTCGAGGCGCGCGCCGGCGAGATCGCGCGCATGTACCGTGACGACCTCGCGGCCTTCGCCCTTTATGCGCGCACGGACGCGCGGCTCGCCTGGGACATCGTGCACCGCCTCTCGCTCGTCGACCTCGCGTTCGAGCGGAGCCAGCTCGCGGGGATGATGCCGGACCGGGTGGCGGCCAGCATCGCGTCGTTCGATTTCGTTTACCTGAGCGAGCTGCGGAAGCTCTCGCGCGTGGCGCCCACGGTGCGCTCCGGTGATTCCCGCGTGCACGACGCCGCGCAGCAGGGCGGGCACGTGCTGGAGCCCACCGCGGGGCTGCACCGCAACGTCTGGGTGTTCGATTTCCGCAGCCTGTACCCCTCGGTGATCCGCACGTTCAACATCGATCCCCTCTCGTACGTGCCGGCTCCTTCCCCCGCGGACGATCTCATCCGCACGCCTGAAGGGGCGTTCCGCCGCGAGCCCGCCATCCTGCCGGCGCTGCTCGACGAGCTGTTCCCGCGGCGTGCGGCGGCGATCGACGAAGGTGACAAGATCGCGGCTCACGCGATCAAGATCCTGATGAACTCCTTCTATGGCGTGCTCGGCACGCCAGCCTGCCGCTTCTACAACCCCGCGCTCGCGAACTCGATCACCGGCACGGGCAAGGTGCTGCTCCTCTGGTCGAAGCGCTGGTTCGAGGACAAGGGTTACCGCGTCCTCTACGGCGACACCGACAGCCTGTTCGTCGCCTCGGGCATCGACGACGAGGACGAAGCCCAGGCGCACGGGGCGGCTCTCGGCCGGGAGCTCACCGCAGCGCTTGCCGAGCACGTGCGCGCGCGCTGGCGCGTCGAGAGCCGGCTCGAGCTCAAGTTCGAGAAGCTCTACCGCCGCCTGTTCCTGTCGCGGGCCCGTCACAGCACGCGTGGCGCGAGCAAGCGCTACGTGGGCCTGCGGTCCGACGGCGAGATCGAGTTCGTCGGCATGGAAGTCGTGCGCAGCGACTGGACCGCGCTCGCAAAAGAAGTGCAGCGCGAGCTCTTCCGGCGCCTGTTCGAGGACCGGCCCGTGGACCACTACCTCGCCTCGGTCGTCGCCGACCTGCGCCGCGGTGCGCTGGACGACCTGCTCGTGTACCGCAAGGGACTGCGCAAGTCCGCCGCCGCGTACACCGCGACCACGCCGCCGCACGTCGTCGCGGCGCGCAAGTCGCAGCGCCCGCCGGGCCGCACTGTCCGCTACGTGATGACGACGGACGGGCCGGAACCGATCGACAACGTCGTCCACCCGCTCGATCGCGAGCACTACGTCATGAAGCAGGTCAAACCCGTCGCCGAACCCGTGCTCTCGCTGCTCGGATTGACCTTCGAACGGGTGATCGGCGACGAACGGCAGATGGAGATGTTCTCGTGAGCCGGGCACCGCGCGCTGATCGCGCGCCGGGCACCTGCCTGCCGCGCGTGATCGTCGCGCTCGTCGCCGTGGCGGCCTCGGGCCCGGCAGCGAACGCGCACCACGCCGGGCACGATGGCGGGGCGCAGGTTACCTATCTCGCGAACGAGGGCATTCTCGTCTCGCAGGGCGAAACGAAGATCCTGTTCGATCCCCTGTTCGACGAATCCTTCGGCGAGTACCGGCTCGTCCCCGAGCCCATGCTGGCGGCGCTCCATGCCGGGGAACCCCCGTGGGACGGCGTGGACGTCATCTTCGTCAGCCACCATCACGCGGATCACTTCTCCCCGCAGGGCGTGCTCGAGTTCCTGCGCGTGCACGGGGACGTGCACCTGTACGCGCCCGCGCAGGCCGTCGCCGCCCTGCGCACCGCGGCGGGCGACGCATACGATGCGCTGGCGGACAGGCTGCACGGCGTCGTCCCCGAACGGGGTGGCTCACCGCAGCGCATGGCAATGCCGGGCCTGCTCGTCGAGGCAATCTCCATTCCTCACGCCGGTTGGCCCGACCGGGCGGCAGACGTGGAGCACATCGCCTGGCGCGTGACGCTGAACGAACGGACGACGGTGCTGCACCTCGGGGACGCGGATGCGAAGGAGGAGCACTTCGCCGCGCACCAGGCCGATTGGGACGAGCGCGTGCTGCACGCGGCTTTTCCGCCGTTCTGGTTCCTGCTGTCGGAACAAGGCCGGCGCGTGCTCGACGAGCGCCTGCGGCCGCTCGAAGTGATCGGCGTGCACGTGCCGGTCACGGTACCGCCCGATCCCGCGGAGCGCGAGGGAGCGCTGGCGGGGGTCGAGCTGTTCACGGAGCCGGGGGAAACGCGGGAGATACCGGCCCTTCAGGAGCGCTGATAAAGCAACCGCCCATCGTTGTCGCCGCGGTGCGCGCTTCCCACATGGCAGTATTTCTACGTAGCGGCGGCGCGCCGCATTTGGTCTAGCATTGGGAACGACAGGTCGAGTTCCGATCAAGAGGAGGTTCCCATGTGGAGCAACATCGGCCAGATGTGCCGGCGCCCGGTGGTGACAATCGACGAATCCGAGGACCTCGTCGCCGCAGCGCAGCTCATGCGCGAGCACCACGTCGGCTACCTGGTCGCCGCCCGCCCCGAAGCGGAGAGCCGCCGCATGCGTCCCGTCGGTGTCATCACCGATCGGGACATCGTCGTCGCGGTGATCGCCAAGGACGTCGATCCGCGCACGCTCACGGTCGCGGACGTGATGACGTCCGACCCTGTGCTCGTGCGTGAGGATGCTTCCCTGTCGACCCTGCTCGCCGAGATGCGCCGCATCGGCGCCCGGCGCATGCCTATCGTCGATGCCGATGGCCTGCTCGTGGGTGTCGTCTCGCTCGACGACGTGCTGGAGCGGCTGGCCGAGGAGCTCGGCAACATCGCCGGCTCGATCCAGCACGGCCAGCGCCTGGAGAGCGTGCTCAGGACCTGAGGTGCGCCCTCGCCATGGCGCCCCGGGTCAGGCCGGAAGAGAAGTGCGCGTTCCTCGCGGATCCCGCGCACCATCCCGAGCGCCCGCGCACCGTCGAGGTGCTGGAAACGCACTTCGCCTGGCTGTTCCTGACGGAACGCCACGTGCTGAAGATGAAGAAGGCGGCGCGGCGCGGCACGATGGATTACAGCACGCTCGCCGCGCGCGAGCGCAACTGCCGCAACGAGCTGGAGCTCAACCGGCGGCTCGCGCCGACCGTCTACCTCGAGGTCGTGCCGCTCAGCCTCGACGGCGACCGGCTCGTGCTCGGTCCCGGCCGCGAGGTGGTCGAATGGCTGGTGAAGATGCGCCGCCTGCCGGACGAGCGCCAGCTCGAGCACGCGATCGCCACGGGCACCGTCACCGCCGCCGACCTGGACGACGTGATGGCGCTGCTCGCCGACTTCTATCGCACCACCCGCCGCATGCCGCTGGAGCCGGGCGCCTTCCGGGAGCGCCTGCGCGAGGAGGCGGTCACGCGTGCCCGTGAGCTCCGCGCGCCGGATCTCGAGCTGCCGGGCGACCGCGTCACCGCGCTGTACGACGCGCAGCTCGCGTTCCTCGACGACGCCGCGGCGCTCATGGTCCCGCGCGCCGCGCGGCTGGTCGACGGCCACGGCGACCTGCGCCCGGAGCACGTTTTCCTCGGACCGGATCCCTGCGTCATCGATTGCCTGGAGTTCGATCCCGAGCTGCGGCGGCTCGACCCCGCGGAGGAAATCGCGTACCTGGCGCTCGGCTGCCGGCGGCTGGGCCGAGCGGACCTCGCCGCCGCGCTGTACGCGGGCTACCGGTCCGCGCTCGGGGACGCCGTGCCGGACGCTCTCTTTCATTTCTACGCGAGCCGCCGCGGCGCGGTGGCCGCGCTGCTGGCCGCCTGGCACGTACGCGACCCGATGTACCCCGACCGGCGCCCGTGGATCGAGCGCGCCAGCGCCGCGCTCGAGCAGGCGCTCGACGATGCGCATGCGGCGCTTGCAGCGCTCGAAGGCGCTCGCGCCTCCTCACTCGTCGCCAGCGACGGGCCAGCGCTCCAGTAGCGGCGCGAGCGGCCGCCCGTCCAGCATGCGGGCCACGGCGGCGCCGATGAGCGGGGCGACGGGCACGCATTCGAGCTTCCCGCCGTTACCCGCGGCCCACGGAAGCCCGACGCTGTCCGTCACCGTGAAGCTCGCGATGGCCTCCGCCGCGAGCACCTTCTCCACGCCCGGGCGCCACGGCACGTGCACGACCGCCGCGTGCACCGCCGCAGCACCTGCCGCGAGGCAGGCTTCCGCGGCGCGTATCAGCGTGCCGCCGGTCGCGCACAGGTCATCCAGCACGATCACGCTCGTCCCGCGCCGGTGCAGGCCGACGACGGTGCCGCCCGACACCTCGCCCCCCGCGCGCCGCTTCTCGACGAACGCGAGGTCGATGTCCCGCCCGAGCTTGCGCTCGAGCATCTCCCTGAAAAGTTGCGCCCGCTTCACGCCGCCGACGTCGGGCGAGGCGACGGCGACATCCGCCTCGGCGAAGCGCCGCGCGAAATGATCGGCGAGCATCGGCAGCGCGCTCAGGTGATCGACGGGAATGCGATACGCATTGTCGAGCGCGGCCGTATTGTGCACGTCCAGGGTGACGAGCCGTTGCGTCCCGGCCGCCTCGACAAGCTCCGCGACGTAGCGCGTGTACACCGGGTCGCGGAGCTGCGTGCGCCGGTCCTTGCGGGCGTAGGCGAGATACGGAACGACGGCGACGCGGTGCTTCGCGCCGTTGTCGCGCAGGTTCGCCACCAGGAACAGCAGCCGGACGAGCCGCTGCGACGCAGGCACGTCGGGGCTGCCCGCGAGAGACTGGTAAACGATGGCCGTCCGGCCGCGCACGGACTCGAGGGGGCGCAGCTTGAATTCGCCGTCCTCGAACTCGCGCTCTTCCAGCGCGGCGAGCTCGAGCCCCGCCTGCCCGGCGACCGCACCGCCCGCTTCCCGGCTTTCGCCGGGCGCGAAGAATGCGGCGGCGCTCGTGGCGGCGGACATTGCCCCATCTCACACGCCCGCAGCGGCGATTGCAATCCGGGCGTTTCGCCCGTGCCGGCGGGTCCTGCGGGCCGCGCGCGTACCCGCCATAATTCCCGGAGAAGTCCGGCGGATGCCGCCCACCGGCGACGCTGCCGGACGTCCGCAACCGGTGCCGAAAGCGTGTGGTGCATGCCGACCTGCCCGACCGCAATGCCCGGCACGGCGCGCGCGGCGGGAGGTGCCGAATGATCGCCGTGCGGAAAGATGCGATTCCCGCCGGCGCGGGCGTGCCCGGCCTGCGCACGATCGCCGACCTGGTCGCCGGCTGGGCAGAGCGCGGTGACGCCGTTGCCCTCGTTTCCGTCGACCGCGCGGGCGAGCTGGCCACGGCGAGCTACGCGGAGCTCGCGCGCGACGTGCGGGCGCTCGCGGCGGGATTGCGCGAGAGCGGGCTCGAAGACGGCGCGCCCGTGCTGCTCTGGGGACCGAACGGCCGCGCGTGGGTTACGGCGTGCTTCGCGATCGTGGCAGCCGGGGGCATCGTGATCCCGCTCGACGACCAGGCGACGGACGAGCAGTTGCAGGCGGTCCTGCGCCAGAGCCCGCCGCAGCGCGCGTTCACCACGCGAGCGCACTGCAGCCGGCTCGAAGCCGCGGGCCTCGCGGTGCCGTGCCGGCTGCTCGATGCCGGCGACGACGATCCCGCGGGCTGGCGCAGCCAGCTCTCCGATCCGGCGAGCTTGGCGCCCGTCGCCTGCGCACCCGACCGCGTTGCCGCCCTGCTCTACACCTCCGGCACCACGGGGACGCCGAAAGGCGTGCCGCTCACGCACGAGAACCTGATGTGCAACGTGCGGGCACTGCTCGCCGCCGACATCATCACGCCGGAGGATCGCGCGCTGCTGCCGCTGCCGCTGCACCACGCGTATCCCGTCACCGTGGGCCTGCTCACCGTGCTCGCATCGGGTGCCTCGGTCGTCCTGCCGTCCGGCCTTTCGGGCCCCGAGCTGACACGGGCGATCCGGCAGGCGCGCGCCACCGTCCTCGTCGGCGTGCCCCGGCTCTACGAGGTGCTGGTAGAGACGATCGAGGCCGGCGTACGCGAAAGCGGCCCGTTCGCCCGGCGGCTCGTGCCGCTGCTGCTCGGCTTGTCCGGCTTCGCCCGCCGCACGGCGGACCTGAACCTCGGCCGCCTGCTCTTTCGCCGCCTGCACCGCCGCATCGGCGAGTCGCTGCGCCTGCTCGCATCGGGTGGCGCGCGGCTCGAGCCGCGGCTCGCGGCGAAGCTGGAAGCGCTCGGCTGGACGGTGCTCACGGGCTACGGACTCACGGAGACGTCCCCGGTGGTCTCCTTCAACACGCCGCGCCGGCGCCGCCTCGCCTCGCAGGGCCTGCCGCTCGCGGGCGTCGAGATCCGGATCGAGAAGCGGCCCGGCGAGCCGCACGGCGAGATCCTCGTTCGCGGCCCGAACGTGTTCGCCGGCTACTGGCAGGACGAGGCGGCGACGCGCGGCGCGTTCACCGCGGACGGCTGGTTCCGCACCCGCGACGACGGCTTCCTCGACGAGGACGGCTTCCTGCACGTGCTCGGGCGCCGTTCGGAAGTGATCGTGCTGGCCGACGGCAAGAAGATCGCGCCCGAGGACCTCGAGCGGGTGTACGAGGCGAGCCCGTACATCCGCGAGACCGCGCTGCTCGAGCAACAGGGGCGGCTGGTCGCGCTGATCGTGCCGGACGAGGCGGCATTGCGCGAGCGGGGCACGATCAGCGTGCAGGCGGTGCTGCGCGACGAGATCGACCGGCGCGCGCAGCAGCTCCCGTCGTACCAGCGCATCGTCGAGTTCCGCCTTGCGCGCCAGCCGCTGCCGCGCACGCGCCTCGGCAAGCTGAGGCGGCACCTGCTGCCGGAGCTCTTCTCCGCGGCCGGCGCCCAACGCCCGGCAGCGGCAGCGCCGGGAGCGGACGAGAGCCTGCCGCCGTCCGGCGCCGCGCGTGCGGCCTGGAACTGGCTGCGCAGCCGCTACGCGGACCGCGGCATTTGCCTCGATTCGAGCCCGCAGCTCGACCTCGGCATCGACTCGCTCGGCTGGATGTCGCTGACGACGGAGCTCGAGCAGCGCTGCGGCGTCCGCGTTTCCGCGGAAGCGCTGAGTCGCGTCATGAGCGTACGCGACCTCCTGGAAGCGATCGCCGCCGCGGAAGAGGCACCGCCCGCGGCGGATGCGGACACCGACGCGCGGCTGCGCGAGGCGGAACGCTACCTCGACCCGCCGCCGTGGCCGCACGCGATCCTCGCGTGGACCGTCGCCATGCTCGTGCGCCTCGTGCTGCGAACCGTGTTCCGGCTGCGCGTCGAGGGCATCGAGCACCTGCCCCTCTCCGGTCCCATGGTGCTCACGCCGAACCACACGAGCCTGCTCGATGCGCCGGCGCTGGCGGCCGCGCTGCCGACCGACATCCTGAGGAGAACGTGCTGGGCCGGCTGGGTCGGCATCATGCACGCGACCCCGTTGCGCCGCGCGTTCAGCCGCGGCGCCCGTATCTTCCCCGTGGACCCCGATCGCGAGCTCGGCGCCGGTCTCGACATCGGCGCGCGGGCGTTGGAACGCGAGCTCGCGCTGGTGTGGTTCCCGGAAGGCCGCCGCTCGGCCGACGGCGAGCTGCAGGCGTTCCGCCGCGGCATCGGCATCCTGCTCGAGCGCACGCGCGCCCCTGCCGTGCCGGTGCGCATCCGCGGCGCCTGGGAGGCGTTGCCCGTCGGAAAGAAGTGGCCCCGGCCGCGGCGCATCACGGTGCGTTTCGGCAAGCCGGCCGCGGTCGAGTTCCTGCGCGCGGAGGGCCGCGGCGAGGACCCGGCGAGCCGCATCGCGGACGGCCTGGAGCGCCGGCTCCGCGACCTGTGAGCGGGGCGTTTCAGGGCTCGGGCGAAGCGGTGCCGGCAGCACGCCCAAGCAGCGCGCACACTTCCTCGTCGCTCGTCTGCTCGAAGCGGCGATAGAACTGGCCGACCGCCTGGAAGTCCGGCGGCGCCTCGAGGCAGACGACCCGGTCCGCGACGCGCTCGAGCTCGCGCACCGCGCGCGGCGAAGCCGTGGGCACCGCGACGATGAGGCGCGCGGGGCCGCGAGCGCGCAATGCCGCCACGGCCGCGCGCATGCTGGCGCCGGTCGCGAGGCCGTCGTCCACGAGGATGGCGTCCCTCCCGGCCACGTCCGGCAGCGGCCGCCCGCCGCGGTAGAGCCGTTCGCGCCGTTCGAGCTCGGCACGTTCCCTGGCGGCGATCGCCTCGACCTCCCCGGCATCGATGCCCCACGCCGCCAGCCTGATCTCCTCGTTCATCACGCGGACGTTGCCGGAGGCGATCGCCCCGATCGCGAGCTCCGGCTGGAACGGTGCCCCGAGCTTGCGCACGACGATGACGTCGAGCGGCGCATCGAGCGCGGCAGCGACCTCGAACGCGACGGGAACGCCGCCGCGCGGCAGGCCGAACACGACGGGATCCTGCAGCGGGAGGCGCTGCAGCGCCTGCGCCAGCCGGCGGCCGGCGTCCCGGCGATCCTCGAAGACCCGATCCGGCATGCTCGTGTCCGTGACGGTGTCCTTATTCATCATAGCGGGCCCGGCGCGTCGCGCCGTCGGGATTTCCCGCAACGCGGGCGGACACGCAAAAAGAAAGCCGGGCATGCGCCCGGCTTTCATCACCGCCCGACACGGGGGAAGAATCAAGCGGCTTTCAACGCCTGCTCGGCCGACAGGTACTCGTAGCCCAGGTCGCGTGCGACGGCCTCGTGGTTGACGCGCCCGGCGTGCACGTTGAGGCCGTTCGCGAGGTGCCGGTCGCGCGAGAGCGCCTCGCGCCAGCCCAGGTTCGCGAGCGCCTTGACGAAGGGCAGCGTGACGTTCGTGAGCGCGAACGTGGAGGTGCGCGGCACGGCACCCGGCATGTTGGTGACGCAGTAGTGGACGACGTCGTCGACGATGTAGGTCGGTTCGGCGTGCGTCGTCGGGCGGCTGGTCTCGAAACACCCGCCCTGGTCGATGGAAATATCGACCAGCACCGCGCCCGGCCGCATCGCGCGCACGTGCTCGGCCGTCACCAGCTTGGGAGCCGCCGCGCCGGGCACGAGCACCGCGCCGACGACGAGATCGGCTTCCGGGATCAAAAGGTCGATCACCTGCCGCGTCGAGTAAACGGTCTTCACGCGGCCGTCGAAAAGCTCGCTCAGGTAGCGCAGGCGCGGCACGGAGCGGTCCAGCACGGTCACGTCGGCACCCATGCCCATCGCCATCTGCGCCGCGTTGGTGCCGGCGTGGCCGCCGCCGATGATCACCACCTTCGCGGGCGAAACCCCGGGCACGCCGCCGAGCAGCACCCCGCGTCCGCCGTTCGCCTTCTGCAGCGCGAACGCTCCCGCCTGGATCGAAAGGCGTCCGGCGACCTCGCTCATCGGCGTGAGCAGCGGCAGCGACCCATCGGGCGCGGTCACGGTCTCGTAGGCGATCGCGGTCACGCCGGAGCGCACCAGCGCTTCCGCCTGCTTGCGGTCGGCGGCGAGATGCAGGTAGGTGAAGAGCACCTGCCCCTGCCGCAGCATCTCGCATTCCGCCGGCTGCGGCTCCTTGACCTTGACGATGAGCTCGGACTGCTCGAACACGTCCTTCGCCGTCGGCGCGATGCGCGCCCCGGCGGCTTCGTAATCCTCGTCGGTGAAGCCGATCCCGGCTCCCGCCCCGGTCTCGACGAGCACTTCGTGCCCGTCCTGCACGAGCTCCCGCACCCCGGACGGCACCAGGCCGACCCGGTATTCCAGTACCTTGATTTCCTTGGGTACCCCGACTCGCATGTCCATTCTCCCCACACGGACGGCCAGCTTCGCAGCATAGCCGGCGGCTGGCGCAATTCGCTTGCGGAACCCGTGACAGATCGGCGGATCTGTGGCAGTTTCTGCGACCATCCCGATCATTTGCGCAGGAATCCACCATGCAGCTCGACCGACTCGACAGGAAAATTCTCAAGGAGCTGCAGCGCGACGGCCGCATCAGCAACGTGGAGCTCGCGAGCCGCGTGAACCTCTCCGAATCGGCCTGCCTGCGCCGCGTGCGGGCGCTGGAGCAGGCGGGGCTGATCGAGCGCTACGTCGCGCTGCTCGACCCGAAAAAGGCCGGCATCGCCGGCAACGTGTTCGTGCAGATCGCCCTCAACCGCGAGGAGCAAAGCGAGCTCGCGGCCTTCGAGGAGGCGGTGCAGGACCTGCCGGAGGTGATGGAGTGCTATCTCATGACCGGCGAGTTCGATTACCTGCTGCGCGTGGTCGTGCGCGACATGGCCGATTTCGAGCGCGTGCACAACGAGGCGCTTACCCGCCTGCCGGGCGTCGCGCGCGTGAACTCCAGCGTGGCGATCCGCACGGTCCGCAAGACGACGGAACTTCCGCTGTAGCAGCGTTCAGCGTGCCCCGGTCACACAGGTTTCACTCCGGTGCCAGCTTTCCGCCACGGCATCGTTCATGCCCGGCCACTGGCCGAACCGCGGAGCCGTGGCCGGGGGGTGTCCCTGGGGGAAATAAAGCGGACCGAGGACACGGCGGAGCAGCGCGGCGCGGGACGTACCCTCTGCGCCGATGCCCGCTGCTCCGCCGTGTCCGCATGGGAGCCATTCCCCCAGGGACACCCCCGGTCGCGGCGGAGCTTAAGCCCCGATCGCAACCGGGCATGAACGATGCTGATAGCCGGGTCCTGCGCCTACACTTCCGGCGGGCCATGGCGTAGGCTGGCTACGGACCCCTGCAGGAATACACGCCCCATGGCCGC
>DATGQE010000003.1:0-128363 GCA_035304345.1 Woeseiaceae bacterium
CGGTACAGAACCGGTCGATCCGGATGTCCTGGCCCGCGTTCTCAATCTGCCGGGATTGAGTCAGACTTCTGCCCTGCTGCTACGCAACAAGCTCTATCACAAGCTCGATCATCAAAGGACTCTTGAGCGCCGTTGGCAGGGTTGGCGGAAGTTCTCCGTCGCGCAGCTCCATGAGGAAGTGCCGGGCGTCAAGTCATTCGTCCTGAAGGCAGTCGATAGGCGGCCGATCGCACCCTATCGCGCAGGGCAGTTCATAACGCTCAAGTTGCCGATCGATGACGGTGAGCCGCTTATCCGTGTCTGGAGCATCTCGGACTACCAGGAAGATCCGGCCAGCTATCGTGTGACCGTCAAGAATGAGCCGCATAGCAGAGGCGGTTCCCGGTTCATGCATGAAAAAGTCACGGTCGGATCGTGCCTGGACCTGAAGCCACCGATGGGGCGCTTCGTACTGGACCGAAGCAGCTTCAAACCAGTGCTCTTGATCGCAGGCGGGATCGGCATCACACCCATCCTGGCCATGCTGAAGGCACACCTCGACCGAGTGGGAACCATCCCCCCTGTCTACCTGGTTCACTGCTGCCGCAACAGGGCCGTGCAGCCGTTTCGAGCCACTTTGGATCGTCTACAGGAACAACACGGAATCAAGGTGCTGCACGTATACAGCCGGCCGGACTCCCACGATCGTCCAGGCGTGGATTACCAGGTGCGGGGCCACCTTTCGATTGCTCATCTAGCGGCGTTCATGGAAGGGTGTCACATCCTGCACGGCGGCAAGAGAGTCGATATGCCGTGGTTCGAAAGCGATATCTATCTTTGCGGACCCGCCGCCTTCCAGGAGGATCTTCGTGCACGCCTCATCGAAGCCGGCTCCAATGCCGACCGCATCTTCAGTGAATCGTTCGATGCCGGGCGCAGTCGCGCAAAGCAGGAGTTGCTGGACCAGGCCGAGGTCATCTTCTCCACCGCAAATAAGAGTGTCACCTGGCATGCGGAGAGTGGCAAATCCCTCCTCGAGCTGGCGGAGATCGCGGGCCTTCAGCCCACCAATGCCTGTCGTATGGGAGTCTGCCAGAGTTGCAGCGCCAAGCTCGTAGAAGGCAGCGTGCACTATCAGCACCGCATCACAAGTGCACCCGCCAACGGCAACATTCTCATCTGCAGCGCCGTCCCAGCAAGCCCGCGTGTCGTGGTCGCCTTATGAAGGACTAGTCGCATGGGAACCCTTGACCAGCTTACAAACGACTACTCGCGGGGTCGCGTGCCGGATGCAGCCACCGTCTCGAGCTACCGGATCACCGCTGTCATGATCGGCGCCATGATCACCTTGCCCGTCTTCGTCATGGGTGTCGAGCTCAGCCAAAGCCTCGGAATCATTCGTGGAATCGCTGCATTCTCCCTTGCGGGCGCGATACTTGCCGGGCTTGCTGGCGCAACCGGCATCCTGGCTGCGAATTCCCGCCTGACAACCTGGCTTATCCTTCAGTATCCGTTCGGAACGGCCGGGGCAAAGCTCGTCAGTGCATTCATTGGCGTTACGATTCTCGGTTGGTATGGCGCTACGGTAGACATATTCGCGCGCGCCGTAGAGGCGATAGTGCTCGAGCTCGGTGGAGAAGCGGTCGACCGGCGTCTCTACCTCATCTCGGCATCGTTGCTCATGACTGCGGTGGCCTTCTTCGGCTTCAAAGGGTTGGATCGCCTATCCAAGCTGGCCGTACCCATCATGTTGTTGGTAATGACGGGTCTTGTCATATCCGCCGTAACGTCATTTGCTGCGCCAACGGACGTCACTCCACGCCTGACCGTGGCAAAAGCCGTTTCAGCCATAGTCGGTGGATTCAGCGTAGGCGTTACGATGTTCCCGGATGTCTGCCGATACGCACGTTCGGGAAAAGACGCCATGGTCGCTTCATCGTTCAGCTTCGGGCTGGGGGTTCCCATAATAATGCTGTTTGCTGCAGTCCCCGTGGTCTGGTCGGGTGAACGAGATTTTCTCGCCATGATCCTTGTACTGGGACTGGGCGTCCCCGCGTTGCTGCTGCTCCTCCTGGCGACATGGACGACCAACGCTTACAACCTCTACTCCAGCTCACTCGTGTATGCGACGATTCTCCAGCAAGTCCGGAAGTGGAAGCTGGTGATTGCGGTCGGGATCGTCGGGACCCTGATCTCACTGTTGCCTATCCTCGACAATCTACTGCACTTCCTGAACTTCCTGGCCGTGATGATTCCGCCTCTGGCCGGGGTCTACCTTGCGGACTTCTATCTGTTGCACAAGCAGCGTTACGACCAGGAGACTCTGCGACAGATCCCGCGCTTTCGCCCTGTCGCATTTGCCGCCTGGCTTGCCGGCGCAGCATTCGCTTACCTGTCGAGCATCGACGTCGCCACTCTGACGACCGTTCCTGCCCTCGATGCAATCGCCGTCAGCTTTGTCGTCTATGTCCTGTCATTACGTGCAGGGCTGGTACCACTACCGAGAACGTCGCGTAGCTGATCGCCCGCGCCGGATCGGCGATGCCGTGGCGAGTCGGGTCCTCGGTGCGCATCCCCCGTTTCCGGATTTGGGTTCCCCCGACACGTGCCTTGCGTCAGCCTTGAGCCCGGCTTCAAATGATGGCGGGCACTCCGGGGTGCCGACACCGCCTGCGCGCTTACTGCGAACTGAACGCGACCGGGCGGCAGGGGTGAAACAGCGCGGGAGAATTCATGGCGTCACGTTTCGGCATCGACATCGGCGGGACATTCACCGACTTCATCTATCAGGACGACGCAACCGGCGAGCTGATCCTGCGGAAGGTGCCAACGACATCACAGGATCCGGCAATTGGCTGTCTCAACGCGATCGATGCCGCTTTGTCGCCCGCCCACCTTCGCAACGCCCGGTACTTTCTGCACGGATCCACGGTTGGGCTCAATGCACTGTTGGAGCACAAAGGCGCCAGAATCGGTCTGATTACGACGCGCGGCTTTCGCGACATTCTTGAGATCAGGCGTGGTGACAACCCCGAATGCTCGAACATCTGGTGGAAACCGCCTCGCCCGCTCGTGCCGCGTCACCTTCGCCTCGAAGTTGCGGAAAGAATTCACTCCGATGGTTCGATAATCACGCCGTTGCAGGCCGAGTCCGTGCGTGAAGCGCTCGAGTACCTGACCACGCAAGGCGTGGAAGGTATTGCCGTGGCTCTGTTGAACTCGCACGTGAACCCGGTTCACGAAGTCGAGATCGAGCGGCAGTTGCGCGACTCCGGTTACGAAGGGGAGATCACACTTAGCCACAGAATCAGCCGTGAGGCCGGCGAGTACGAACGGATGTCGACGACTGTCGTCGATTCGGTCGTGCGCGCGAAGTTCCGCGCCTATCTGGACCGGCTTCTGAACCAGCTCATCGACCGGGGCTTTACCGGTGAGTCGTTCGTGACTCGGTCCGGCGGCGGATCGTTGACTTTCCAGGAAGCGGCAACCCGGGCATTCGAAACGATCAACTCAGGACCAGCCGGCGCCGCGGCCGGAGCAGCGATGCTGGTACGACAACTCGATCTTGGCCCGACGGTCACCGCGGATGTCGGCGGAACGAGTTTCGATACGACGATCATTACCGACGGCACTCCCCGTCTGCGGTATCAAGCGGAGGTCGCAGGCTATCCCCTGCAAACATCCTGGATCGATGTCCGTTCGATCGGAGCGGGAGGCGGGTCGATAGCGCGCGTGGATTCCAGCGGTGCGCTGAAGGTCGGACCGGAGAGCGCCGGCGCGGTTCCCGGGCCCGCCAGCTACGGGCGTGGGGGAACGGAACCCACGGTCACGGACGCGGCGCTACTGCTTGGGATGCTCGGGACGGGACAGTTCGAATCCGGCCTCATACTCGATCGGGCGAAAGCTCACACGGCATTGAGCGGCATTGCGGACAAACTGGCGCTTCCTGTGGAAGAGACCGCGCGGGGAATCATCTCGATCACCGTTGCAGCGATGTCCAATGCGATACGTGAGATCACCCTCGAACAGGGCGAGAACCCCAGAAACATGACGTTACTCGCATTCGGCGGCGGTGGCCCATTGCTGGCTTGCCTGCTTGCCAACGAGCTCGGCATCGGCCGCATCGTCGTGCCCAACCATGCCGGGAACTTCTCCGCGTGGAGCCTGCTCGAGGCTGACATTGTGCGTACTGCTGCAATAGCCATTGGGAAGCCGCTAACCAAAGATGTTCTTTCCGCTGCAGAGCCGCTGTTGACGAAGCTGCTGGGCGAGCTGCGAAGCCGAAGCATCGAGACGTTTGCCGAAGCCATTGAAGAAGTGGACCTGCATCTCCGCTACGCAGGGCAGGCAGAGTCGATACGGGTTCCTGTGAGGCACGATCAGACGGGGTTTGCGGAAAGTGCAGAGGCCATTGCTGCACGCTTTGACGACCTCCATCACAAGCTTTACGGCGTCACGCTCGACGAACAGATCGAGCTTGTTGCCGTTCGTGGAACATCACGTACCGCACTGCCACCGCAGCGGCCAACAGAGCTCCAGGGAGGAGGGCCCCCGCTTCGGAACGACTACCTGCAAGCCTATTCCTTTCACCTGAACCGCAAAACGGATTTCAGGCTCATCGATCGGGCGCGGCTGCATCCCGGCATAACGATCACCGGTCCCGCCATCATCGGGGAGCTGACGACGACTACGTACGTCGATGCAAACTACCGGATCGAAGTTCGTCCAGACGGGCACATCCTTCTGACTCGCATGGAGCAATAGATGTCAATCGTCACGCCTTTCAATGAGCATTCGACTCCGGAACCGCAAGCGAAGCAGTCAATAGCCGATCCGATTGACACTGAGATCGTGCATCACGCACTGAAATCCGCTGCCCGGCAAATGTACATAGCGCTGGTGCGCACGTCGGTAAGTCCATTGATCTACGCCACCGTCGACTTTTCGATAGCGGTTTTCGACAAACGCATGCGCCTCCTGTCGCAGTCGCCGGGGATGACGCTGTTCCTCGGAAGCATGGGGTTTACGCTGGAGGCGGCGGTAAGGTTGGCTGGCGGCGTGGACAAGCTCGGCCCGGGCGATATTCTGATTCTGAACATTCCGTACGAAACCGGGACCCACCCGAATGACGTCGGTTTGATCATGCCGGTATTCGACGACGCGCGCGAGCTGGTTGCGTACGTTGCACTCAAGTTCCACCTGTCGGATGTGGCCGGTAAGGCGCCTTACATTACGGATTCCACGGACGGCTTCCAGGAGGGCGTCTTCTACCCCAGCATGAAGCTGTATCGTGGTGGCCGACGTGTCGAGGAAGTCCACAGGCTCCTGCTGGCCAACACGCGGGTACCCAAGCAAATGGCCGGCGATATCGCTGCAGGTGCCGCTGCCCTGCACACTGGGGCTGTAGAGGTGTTGCGGGTGATGAAGCGATTCGGCCTCGAGCGCTTCGAATCGGCTGTCGAGAGGCTGCTCGACCAGAGCGAGGCGCGAACCCGTGAGTTCATTGCCGGCCTGCCGGACGGTCGCTATGTTGCCAGGGGGCAACTCGACAACGACGGGATATCGCAGGAACCGGTCCCCTTGGAACTGACGGTGGAGATACACGGCACTGAGCTGTGCGTCGATTTCTCCAACGCGTCGGACAAGGTGGTCGGGCCCTATAACTGCCCGCTGCCCCTGACGATCTCCGCGGCCCGTGTGGCGGTAGCGATGCTTGCCGGTCGCGGGGAAATGCCGAACGAAGGTCACTTCCGGCCGATCTCCGTGAAGACGCGCCCCGACTCGATCTACGAGCCGAAGCCTCCCGCTCCGACGTTCCTGGGCTTCTGGACCGGACTGCAGATCATCGACATGGTACATGCGGCCATCGCACAAGCGGCACCGGAAACCGTTCCGGCTGGTTCCGGGGGAGATGTCTGCGGGACCATGTACTGGGGATACCGGGAGAAAACCGGTGAGCCGTGGTGTGCCGGCCTGCCTTTCCCGGTCGGCCAGGGAGGCTCCAGCCATGGGGATGGGATTGAGTTCAACCACATCGGTGCCGGCGCCCAGAGGCTTTCTCCCGCTGAAGAATGGGATCGCCAGAACCCGATGCTCACCGAGTGTATCGAGTTCGTACCCGATTCCTGCGGTGCCGGCAAACACCGCGGTGGCATGGGCGTCCGGATCGTGTTTCGCGTTCTCGAGGATGCGTACGCGACGGCGACGATCGAGCGAGCAAAGTTTCCGGGGATCGGGCTGATTGGGGGTACGAACGCAACCGCGAACAGCTTGACGGTCTATTTCCCCGACGGCACCCGGGATGTCCGCAACAAGTTCACGAGCCTCCATATCCCCAAAGGCTCACGGGTCGAAACCATTACAGGGGGTGGCGGCGGCTATGGCAGGCCGGAAGAACGGGACGATGCGGCATTGGTGGAGGATCTTCTGGGAGGCTACATAACCAGGGAGTACCTGCTGAAGCACTACCCGCAAGGAGCCAGGATTCTGCAGGCTATCGAGGAGACGCGCGTCACCGAGAATACGGCTGCCTCGGATCGATAGTCATCTGCTTGTCGACAACGCGCCGCCACGCCTCCGCGACCGCCTCGTTCCTGTCGTGCACGCGCAGTTTGCTGAAAATCGACTTCAGGTGTGTTTTTACCGTCTCAGGTGACAAGTCGAGCTGTCGGGCAATCTCTTTGGTCGAGCCGGCACGGAGCAGGCCGGCGAAAACATCCCGTTCACGCTCGGTGAACAGCGGATCGCCGCTCATCCAATGACGAACGTCACCTTCGAGAGCGGCCATGATGGCGGATGCCCATTGTGCGACACGGCCGTCGCGCTCCTGCACGATGGCGCGCAGCGTCGGGACGATCTCGGGTCCCGCATCCAGCAGCAAGCGCAATCCGTCGACCCCTCGCATCTTTGCAATGATGTCCCTGAGCGTAGCCTGGGCTTCGCCGGTACGCCCGAGCATCTGACTGGACCTGGTCTTGAGCAGGGCAGCGTTGATCTCGGCAATCACGTGCCCCCTTCCCGCAGCGCGCGCAACGAGCTCGTCGGCGATCTTGTCCGCTCTGCTCAGATCCTGGCTCGTCAGGGCCAGGGCGAAGGATCCTTTGGCTACCGCTTCGACATCGACCCATGGCTGGGATGTCGATGTCAGGGCAAATCTCCACATTGCGGGGAGGTCGATCGCAGCGGCTACGGCGCGTGCTTCCTTCAGACGCCCCAGGCGCGCAAGCAACTCTACTTCGCCCGCTCCACAGACGAGATCCAGGTGGGTAAGCGTTTTCGCTCTTGCTGCTTCACGGCCTTCCCGAAGGACCTGCAAAGCCTCCGCGCAGTATCCCTGTGCCATCGCGCAGCGTGCCTTGAGCACCCAGAACGCTCCCAAAACCTCGATGACATTCCAGGAAGGCGCGTCGCCGAGCGCCTGGATGTGCCGCATCGCTGCGTCCGTACAGTTGCGATAGTAGTAGAGCTGGGCAAGGCAGGCATGACTGTAATCGGCGACCGGGCTGCGATCGCCTCCGAACGTTTCCCGGGCGGCATCCAGTGACCGCAACAGCAACGACTCGGCAGCGTCGAACTCGAGTCGGTTGAGATGCACGACGCTGCGATACGTCCACAGCCATTCGCATTGCCTCGACATGCGCAACCTGCGGAACAGCTGCTCGATCTCATTGAGCCGATTCTCCGCGACATCGACCTGACCGGTGCGAAGAAGAAAGATCAGCTCGATAGCACAAGGTATGACGAGCAGCCGGGGATCGTCGTGGGCGTACTGCCGCGCCCGCTCTGCTGCATGCGTAATGGCGGGCCAGGCCACGGCATCGAGCGAGTGCTCCGACTCGTAAACCTGGGTGACACAGCGAGCAATCTCGAATTCCAGCCGCACTACCTCCGGAATCTCGGGTGCCTTCTGCATCTCCGCTTCGAGTCGTTCGTACTCGATCTTTGCCGCAATGAGGTTCTCCTCCATCGCAAGCTGCACGACCCGAGTGAGGCCCAGTCGGACATTGCTCGTGACGACTCCGGCCGGCAGCAGATCCAGCAGGTGGCGCACACCGCGCGGCCCCTCGCTGACCTGCAATGCCAGTGGACCGTTCCGCTCGATGACGCGAACCGCCCGCGCAACGTCGTTGGCATTGAGTGCATGGCTGACGGCTTTGTAAACGTGTGCGCCCCGAGCATGGTGCTCCGCGGCTGCCAGGTGCAGCAGCTTCAGGCGTTGCGGGTGCAGGCGCTCGAGCTCCGTCCGCAACACCTCTCGGAACAGTGGGTGCAATATCGCGCGGAAGGGCTGGGCACCGAACGAAACGAGGGGCTCGAGCATCTCGATACGCTGGATGATCTCGTGGCTGTCCTGTGAGCCACGGACCGCGTCGGCAGCATCGGCCTCGATTTCGTCGAGAACAGCCGTATCCTGCAGAAACTCCCTCAACTGGGTATCCAGAGGATCAATGATCTCGCTGACAACATAGTCCCTGATCCGCTCATTGATCGTATCCGAGATCTTCCTGTACGGAGTCGCCGTATGGTTTCGGACGAGCGCGTGCTTCACGAGTGCAAGCACCGCGGGCCAGCCCGCAGCTGCCTGGATGAGGCACTCGACCTCGCCGACGTCGCCGTGCTCGGCATAGAACCGGGAAATCTCTTCTTCGTTGAAGAGCAAGGTAAAGCCATCGATGACCTGGAGGTGACCCGCGATGATGTTGCGAGACAATGGAATGCTCAGCCGTCGCCGTGTTGCGGCTACGAGCATTACGTCGGCCGGCAGTGCCCGTGCGAGAGCGAGCAGCGTCGCATCGTTCTCAGTGCTGCTGGCTCGTTCGTACTCGTCAAGAATGATGATGCCGGGTCTCGAACAGGACTGGAGCGCTTGCGACAACTCCTGCAGAGACGGTTCGATTTCCCGCGGCACCAGGCCCGCCGCTTCGAGAGCCGACGAAAGGTTGTGCAACAGGTCATACGTACGATCTGCCGACTGGCAGTCGTGCCAGGCAACGGCTATCCCGCTTTCCCGTGCGGCGGCGGCAAGTTGATGCAGTACGACGGTTTTTCCGAGACCGGGAGGCGCCATGGCCAGTTGCAGCGGAGCCGGGAATGGGGGAGCTCGCCCAATGAGGTCCAGCAGGCGGGAACGTACCAACATCCCGCTGAGAAACCCATCCAGGTGCGATCGGGCAACTGCTGTACCGCTTCCCGTCAGCCCCCGGGCTGTGCCAGGTTCCGGCCGCCGGAACGCAACTGGTCTATCCATGAACCTACTTTGTCACAGGATGGCCCGTGGACGCACCCGGGTGATTTCCGCTCCTACGCTCCGGCAGCAATAGCGATCTCCAGGCATCCTCTCGTTGGCCTTACAAGGTATACACCGTCTTCGCTTCTCCGGAAAGAGCAAACTCGGCGGCTGCCGCCGCATGCAAACGGGTTGAATCGAACAGTGGGAGGTCGGTATCCCCGCCCTGCTCGAGATGCGACACCACATGCGTGAGGTCAGTGCAACCGAGAATCAGGGAGTCGGCACCATGATCTGCAAACCAACCAATTGCAGACCGAATCAACTGTACACCAAGCTCGGAAACCTCGCCGCTGATGAGTTCTTCCAGTATGAGCTGCTGGATCGATTGGGCGAGCTCAAACGAGGGTGAAATGACTTTGAGTCCGAACTTTTCCGCACACCTCTGGTACAAGCCGGACTCTTCGGTTTTCACCGTGCTGAGCAATCCGGGTGCTCTCAACCCGGCCGACTTGAGGGCATGGCAGACCGGCTCCGCGATGTCCAGAACCGGCAATCGAACTTGCTCCCGCGTACGGCCGAGCAATGCATAGGCGGTATTGGCACAAATGAGCAGGAAATCTGCACCACCCGCCTTCAAAGCTGCTGCGGCGTCGGCGATCTGTTGCTCCGCGGCATCCCAACGGCCTGTGCGCGTATTCTCAACGAGTTCCTCGAAGTTCAGGGAGCTGTACAAGAGCTTCAACCGACTCACGCCCTTGCCATGAGCATCTCGCACAGTAAAGGAGTGCAGCGCCTTGAGGTAGACACAGTCCGTATGCGCCGATAAACCGACCAGGCCGGGTATCAGCCGCTGAGGTTCATCCCTGAGCGTCATCGGAACGAGTAGAACATCTGGCCGCCATACAGACGTGGCGGGGGGATCATGACACCAACGATATCCGGCGTAATTCCTTCGAAGGCATAGGTGGGTTCCCGCTGATTCGTAAGATTGTCGGCGAACAGCCGAAATCCCCAAGTACCGGACGGCGCCAGGTACTGGAGTCGGAGGTTGATGGTTTCGTGGGCCTTGCCGCCGTAAGGAAACTGGTTGGCCTCCGTGAAGTAAACGTCGCTGACGTAGCGGAGCTCCAGCCTCGGCATCAGGCTGCCGCCATTCGGCAACGGGAACTCGTGCTCGGCATCGAGCGAGACCTGCCATTCAGGAGCATTGTTCAAGTGGTTGCCGCCGTTGTCGACAGGGCTGCCTGCAATCACGTATGCATAGTCGGAGTAGGTGGCGTCCAGGTATGTGATGGTGGCAGACAACGTGGACGAGTCACCCGGTCTGGCGAGCAGCTCGACCTCGAGCCCGTTGATCCGCGCCGTTGCTGCGTTACGAAGACTAAACAGCGTCGTTACCGGATCAGGCGAACGGACCTGCAGGTCACTGTAGTCGGCAGCAAACATCGACGCATTGGCCCGCAGACGCCGTGCAAAGAACTCCCCTTTCACTCCAACTTCGTAGGACCAGACTTCCTCCGGGTCGACACCGGCCTCAGGGCCGGTGACCGGCTCGGTAAAATTCCAGCCACCGCTGCGAAAGCCTTTCGTGACACTCACATACCCGAATACATCCTCCGTCCATTGATACTCGAGGACCAATCTCGGCGTCAGCGCATCCCACTCGTCCTCGTCGTTCTCGTACAGGCCATCACAAACGCCCGGCGTAAGATTGGAAAGGTTTGTGTAGGCACCGGCAGCGTTGCACAAATGCCATTGCTTATCATCGACCGTGTACCGAGCCCCGGCAGTCAGTTTCAGCAGGTCGGTGATCTGGTATCCCAGCTCAACGAATCCCGCCCTCGAGGAAGTCTTCAGGTCGCCGTAGAAGTTCAGCCCCAGGGGCAGGAACAGCAGCACGAAGTTGGTACGGTTCTGCGCTGTTTCCCGGTAATAGTTGGCACCGACGATCCAGCTAAAGGCACTATCGGAGGAGGATGCCAGGCGCAACTCCTGGTACCACTGGCGTGAACCGATCGGATCCATCAGCACTTGCGTCAGACCCACATTGGCGGAGGAGCTCAGGTAGAACGTGTCAGCGCGCGTATAGCCCGTGACGGACGTGAACTGGCTATTGCCAATCAGGCCCGTGACATTCAAGGTGCCGCTTGAAAAGCGCTTTGTGGACTCGTTTGGCTCGGTCGCCGGAATTACGTCTACGGGGAGTGCATCCAGGGCATTCTTGTAAGCAAAACTCGCGTCATTCTTTCCATGATAGCCACGCAACGTGACATCCCAGTCACCAGGAGCAGCCCACCGGAGAGCGCCTGTGAACATGGTGTTGTTCATGTCATTGAGCAGCTCCCCGGAGGTCGGGTTGAAGGAATAGCCATCCCGTGCAGCATGACCGGCCGCGATCTTGCCATAGAGCCGATCCTCGAGAACGGGTCCGCTGAGCAGGAAGCGTGCCTGGTAACCATTCAGGTTGGTCAGCGATGCGTCAGCCTTCAGCTTGACCTCCGGTCCCGGTGTCAGCGTGTGTATGACGATCGCACCGCCAGTCGCATTGCGCCCGTACAGCGTGCCCTGCGGTCCGCGCAGTACTTCGATGCTGTCAACGTCGATGAAGCTGAACTGGTTCGTGAATGGCTTGCCTTGATAGACACCGTCCACATAGATCCCGACGCCTTCGTCGGCTCCCACGGACAGGTTGAGGGAGCCAATGCCGCGGATGGCTACAGGCGAGCTGCCGAGGCTGTTGTCGCCGCCAACAAACAGGCCCGGAGTGATACCGCTCAGGTCCGAAAGGCCGGAGATCTGGCCGGCATCGAGATCGTCCCCGGTAAATGCCGTGATGGCCATCGCCGTGCTCTGCAAACTGGTGTCGCGCTTTGTCGCGGTGACGACGATCTCGTCCAGTGCCTGTGCCCGGATCGACGGAGAGCAAAGCGATGCGATCAAGATGCAAGCGACGGAGTGGCTTGCGTGGCTGTGTTTCCTCATCGTCTCCCACCCCCATTGGGAGATCACTGACCCGGGTGTGTTGTGCGCTTATCGCTCCAACATGCACCCACGTTGATATTGGGTCACAACCATCTCAACGCATCAATGCAACGCAGGTACCGCGCGGGGGGAGTCGGGCCGGCACGATGGGGGAGTACGCAGGATAGAGCCCGCGCTCAGTTGGCGGCCGCTTCGAGAAGCGCTTCGGCCAGTCTCACCCAGTACTCGGCCCCGATAGGCAATAGCCGGTCGTTGAAGTCGTAGCAAGGGTCGTGCGGCATGTGTGTGTGCTCGTGGTCGCCACTACCCAGCAGCAAGTAGCATCCAGGTGTGCTCTGCAACAGATACGCAAAATCGTCAGAGCCCATCAATGGTCCGAGCTCTCCATCGACATTCGTTGCGCCAACCAGCGCGCGGGCGACTTCCAGGCTCCGATGCGTGCAGGCAGGATCGTTCACGAGGACCGGAAACATCGGTTTGACGATCACGTCGATGTGGGCACCGGTCGCGCCGGCAACACCCGCGGCGATCTCCTTCAGCCGGTGCATCATACGGTCCCCTTCCCTGGCCTCGAGGTAGCGCAAGCCGCCCCCGATGTGAGCCGACGAAGGGATCACGTTGTAGGCGTCTCCGGAATGCAGCTGTGTCAAGCTCAGCACGGTCGGGGTCGTGGGATCGGCGTTACGGCTGACGAGTGCCTGCAACGCCTGTATGAGCAGGCTGGCTGCATGGATAGGGTCCACACAGTGCTGTGGCAGACCAGCATGCCCTCCCTTGCCCTTGATCTCGATATCGATCTGTGCCGATCCGGCCATGAAAGCACCCACGCGCGTGCCGATCGTGCCAAGAGGTGCTCCCGGCCAGTTGTGTATTGCATAGATGGAGTCGCACGGAAATCGCTCGAACAAGCCGGCATCTATCATGGCCTGTGCGCCTCCAAGACCTTCTTCTGCCGGCTGGAAGATGAAATGAATGGTGCCGTCGAAGGCACGGCGGCGGCTGAGGGCGGTGGCTGCCGCCAGCAGGATGGCCGTATGACCATCGTGCCCGCACCCGTGGAAGGCGTGTGGCCTGGTCGATCGCCATTTCGGGGTTCCCTGCTCGGCAACGGGCAGAGCATCCATGTCCGCACGCAATCCAATGGAGCGAGAGCTCGTTCCGCACGAGAGAGAGCCAACCACGCCTGTTTTCCCGATCCCGGTGGATACCTGCATTCCGAGGCGGGCGAGGACACCGGCGACGAGGGCTGAAGTCCTGTGCTCCTGGAAGCCCACCTCCGGATTGGCGTGCAGCTCGCGACGCCAGGTCCGCGCACGTCGCTCCAGACGCCTGACTTCGGGGGACAGTTGATCCATCCCGGCTACGTAACGCACCCCGGCGCCGCCGCGCAAGGGACGGTTGCCCGACGCACGGGGGAGTAGCCCCGATCAGATGGGGGAGAAGGGTGATCGAGATCCCTGGTCGGCTTGCGCCACGCCGGGTCGGCTCAGTGCACGCTGGCGTCCTGCGCTCCTTCCTTCCCCTCCGCCTTCGCGATCACCCGCTCGACCGAGCCCGTGGTGATCGGGTGGTAGCCCGGGCGGGCGTCCGCGAGCACCTGCTTCGCGAGCGCGAGCCCTTCCGGCGTCTCTGCCAGCGCCTCGTAGGTCGGCATGATCAGCTTGCGCCGTCCGATCTGCTTCAGGAACGCGGCCATCGCTTCGGTCGCCTGCGCGTAACCGCTGCGCACGGTGAGCGGGTACCAGCGCATAGCGATCTCGCCGTTCGCGGTGCCGGTGAAGCCGTAGGCAGCGTCGAGCGCGGCGAGCTGCTCGTGGCCCAGCGTCTTCGGCAGCCCGTCGAGGAAATGCAGCCATTCCTGCGTGCTCCAGGCCTCCGTGACGCGGCTCTCCGGCAGGGTGCCGTCGGCGAGCCACGCCTCGCGCACGGCATCGACCGCCTGCAACCGCCCTGACACGACCTGCGGCGCGGACTCGGGAATGGTGGTGCCGTAGATCCACTCCTCCAGCTCCGCGCGCGTCACCTTGCCCGGATGCTTGTCGAGCAGGTTGGCCTGCGCGTACTCGATGAACCGAGTCGTGGGGATCGACCGGAACGCGAAGTGATCGAAGTAGCCGCGCAGGAACGTGTCGAACGCCGCGCGGCCGAAACGCTCCTCCAGGAAGTGCAGGAACCAGGCGCCCTTGTCGTAGGCGACCTCACTCAGCGGGTCGCCGGCCTTGACCTCGACCTCCGGGCGTATGGCGAGCGCGCGCGCCTGCTCCGGCATGTCGGCCAGGCTCTCGCGCAGCGCGTTGCGCGCGATCACGTACTCCATGTCGGCGAGCTCCTTGCCGTACAGCGCCTCGACGATGCGGTTCTCCACGTAGCTCGTCACGCCCTCGTTCAGCCAGGCGTCCTTCGGCGTGGCGAACGTCACGAGGTTGCCCGACCAGCTATGCGCCAGCTCGTGCGCGATCAACGCCACCAGCGACTTGTCGCCGACGATCACCGTCGGCGTGATGAAGCTGAGCCGCGGGTTCTCCATGCCGCCGTACGGGAACGACGGCGGAAGCACCAGCATGTCGTAGCGCTCCCAGCGGTACGGGCCGTACAGCTCCTCGGTTACCTGGATCATGCGCTCGGTGTCGGCGAATTCGGCGGCGGCCTTTTCCACCATCGCCGGTTCCGCCCAGACGCCGCTGCGCTCGCTGATCGGCTCGAAGACCAGGTCGCCGGCGGCGATCGCGAGCAGGTAGGAGGGAATCGGCTGCGGCATCTCGAAGCGGTAGTCCCCGTCCCGCGCTGCGTGCGGATCGTTGTCGGCGCTCATCAGCACCATCACGTTCCCGGGCGATTTCACGTGCGCGGTGTAGGTGAAGCGCACGCTCGGCGTGTCCTGCAGCGGCACCCACGAGCGCGCATGGATCTGCTGCGACTGGCTGAACATGAACGGCTGCTTGCCGCCCTGGGTCATCGCCGGGGTGAGCCATTGCAGTCCGGAGGCCTCGGGCGACGTGCGATAGCTCACGCGCACGCGCTCCGGCTGCCCGGGCGTGCGAATGGTGAGCTTGCTGCCGAGCGGCGCCACGGGATCGGCGAGGACGTACTCGAGGTCGCTCCACGACCCGTCCGCCTGCTCCGCCGCGACCCGCTCGATCGCGAGGTCGCGGCTGTCGAGCACGAGCTCGGTCGCGTTCGGGTCGCGCCAGTCGAGCCGGTAGGTGGCGCTGCCGGCGAGCTCCTTCTTCTCGAAGCTGAGCTCGAGCTCCAGCGCGAGATGCTCGATCCGCGCCTTCTCCGGCTCGGCATACGAGAGCGGATCGTGCTCGGCGAAGGTCGAGGGCGCGGGCGCACCGGCATCCGGCCGGGCCGCGTCGTCGCCGACGGGCGTGCTCTCGGGCGAGCAACCGCCGCCCACGGCAACGGCGGCGACGAGCATCACGAGGCTGGAACGCATGAGTGACTCCCTGTTGCGATCGAGCGGCCGAGTGTAGCGCCGGCAGGCGGGCAGGTCAGCGCCGTTGCAGCCTGAGCTTGCCTTCCGCCGTGCGCTCGAGGCGCGTGCCGAGCGCCTCGCCTTCGCGGTTCAGCACCGCCTCGAGCCACGCCGTGTCCTCCGGCGACGCCGGCTCCAGGCGCATGCGGCGCAGCCTGAACGGCGTAATCTCGAGGCCGAGTAGCTCGCCGGCGGACGGCTCGACGTCCGCGATCCACATCAGCGCGAGGTCGCCGCGATACTGCTCGTAGCCCTGGATGCCTTCGTAGTCGGTGATGAAGTCGCCGCAGCCGTAGAGGATCGGCCGGCCCTCGTAGATCTCGACGCCCTTCGCGTGGTGGGACGAGTGGCCGTGGACGACGTCCACGACGCCGCTGTCGACCAGCGCGTGCGCGAACGCGCGCTGCTCTTCGGGTATGCGATAGCCCCAGTTGCCGCCCCAGTGGACGGAGGCAACGACGACGTCCCCGGGCTCTTTGTGCCGCTGCATCGCGCGCGCCGCGCGTTCTGCCTGGGACCGGGACAGCCCGGTCATGTTGATTCCCGGCCCGTCCTGGCGCGCCTGCCAGGCGCGCGGGCATCCGCTCGATTCCGTGCCGAAGCCGAACACCAGCACCCGGCCCTTGCCCCCGACGTCGACCACCGCGGGGGCGGCGGCCTCCTTTCTCGACGACCCCGCTCCGGCCGTGCGCAGCCCGGCGGCATGCAGGGTGCGCAGCGTTTCCTCCAGCCCGGCGTACCCCCAGTCGAGAACGTGGTTGTTGGCGAGCACGCAGCAGTCGATGGCGGCGGCCGTGAGGCAAGGAACGTTGCCGGGATGCATGCGGTAGTGGATGCCCTTGCCGGGCCAGTGATCGTCGCTCTGCGTGACGCTCGTCTCGAGGTTGACGATGCGTGCATCGGGCGCGGCCCGCTCGAGCTCGGCAAGTGACGCCCCCCAGATGTAATCGAATCCCACGGGCCGCTCGATCGGCCCGTTCGCCCGTTCCGCGAGCTCGACGTACACGTTCGCGTCCCGGACGTACGCCTCGTGCAGCCGCGGATCGCCCGCGTGCGGCAGGATCTGGTCGATGCCGCGCCCGGTCATGACGTCGCCGCAGAGGAAGATCCTGATCGCGTCGCTTCGCATTGGCCCGCTCTCATCGCTCGCCGCGCTGCGGGTCGTCCAGCCAGGGGCGACGACTTCAGCCGGCTACACGTCGAGCACGCACTGGGCCCGCCACAGGCCGCCGGGCTCGCGCGCGACTTCGAGCCCGGTCAGCGTCGCTCCCTTGACCTCGACCGCAGGCTCGTGCCGCCGCGGGTCCGCCGGCTCGCCCCAGGCGGACGCGCGCAGGCGCCCGTCCCGGATGCGGACCTCGAAGCGGCCGAACAGCATGTTCCTGTCGGCCATGGCGTAGACCAGCGCGTTGAGCCAGTCGTTCAGCAGCAGGTCGTGGTCGGGCGCCGTGCACTCGAGTTCCAGGCGCTCCCGGTCGGCAACCTTCGACGGGTCCGTGATCACGGCGGTCATGGCCAGCGCCGCCTGCTCGAACGCGGCTTCGAGCGTCGGCCCGAAGCCGCGCACGCCCACGTCCGCTTCGTGCGGGAAATGCTCGTAGTAGCAGGCTTTCTCCGTCATTGGACGCGGTCCGGACCCGTCTGGCCACCCGTCTCCATCGTACCCCTCGCCACGGGGACCCGCGACCGGCGCGGCCGTGCCCCACCGTCTATCGTAAGTAGTGATCCCGATTCAGGGTCTCCTGCGACCGTCCTAGCATCGGGCATTGGAGGAATTCGGCATGCGGGGTGATCAAGGCGAGCTCACTGCCGTCGGCCGGACGATCTGGCAGGCGAAGTACCGCCTGGACGAAGGTGCCGCGCCGGAGGCGACGTTCGAGGCGACGCGGCGGCGCGTCAGCCGCGCGATTGCGCAGGTGGAGGCGGATCCGGAGCACTGGGAGGCGGCGTTCGCGGACCTGCTCGCGGACTTCCGGTTCCTGCCGGGCGGGCGCATCTGGGCGGGCGCCGGCAGCGACCGGGACGTGACGCTGTTCAACTGCTTCGTCGCCGGCGCAATCCAGGATTCCATGGAGGGAATCCTGGACGCCCTGCGGGAGACGGCACTGACGCTGCAGCAGGGCGGCGGCGTGGGGCTCGACTTTTCCACGCTGCGCCCGGCCGGGCAAGTCGCGCAACGCACCGGGCAGGTCGCATCCGGCCCGGTCTCTTTCATGCACGTCTGGGATGCCCTGTGCCGGACCATCCTCTCGAGCGGCACGCGCCGCGGCGCGATGATGGGAACGCTGCACTGCGAGCATCCCGACGTCGAGGCCTTCGTCGATGCCAAGCGCGACGGCACGGCGTTGCGCAACTTCAACCTTTCCGTGCTGGTCAGCGATGCGTTCATGCAGGCCGTCGCCGATGATGCGGAGTGGGTCCTGCGGTATCCGCCGGGAGCCGCCACCGCCGGTACGGGCGGCAACGGGCCGGCGGAATCGGGCCGCCGCGTGCCGGCGCGCGCACTCTGGCGTCGCATCGCGGAGGCGGCTCACGCCGGCGCGGAGCCCGGCGTCCTGTTCGTCGACACGGTCAACCGCGAGAACAACCTCTGGTATTGCGAAACGATCCGGGCGACGAACCCCTGCGGCGAAATTCCGCTGCCGCCTTACGGCGCCTGCAACCTCGGCTCGATCAACCTGCCCGTGTTCATAAAGTCCCCGTTCAGCCGCTCGTCCTCGTTCGACTGGCCAGCGCTCTCCGCGACCGTCGAGACGGCGGTGCGCTTCCTCGACGACGTGATCGACGCATCGCGGTTTCCGCTCCCTGCACAGGCAGAGCGGGCGCGCGCGACTCGCCGTATCGGGCTCGGCATCACCGGCCTCGCGGACGCACTGGTCATGCTCGGCCTGCACTACGACAGCGAGGCCGCCCGTGACCTTGCGCGGCGCGTCATGGCGGCGGTGCGGGATACGGCCTATGCGGCATCCGTGCGCCTCGCACGGGAGAAAGGCCCGTTCCCGCTGCTCGACCGGGAGCGCTACCTCGCCGGGCCGTTCGTTCGCCGGCTGCCGGAGGAGCTCCGCGGCGGGATCGCCGCCCACGGGATCCGCAACAGCCACCTGCTCGCCATTGCCCCGGCCGGCACGATCAGCCTGCTCGCGGGCAACGTGTCGAGCGGCATCGAGCCGATCTATGCGCTCGAGGCGACGCGCGACGTGCGCGGACCCGATCTCGGGATCCGCACGATTGCCGTGCGTGACTTCGCCTACGAAGCATGGCTCGCTGCCGGCGGCGATCCGGCCCGGCCGGACCCGGCGTTCGTGACCTCGGCGCACCTGCGCCCGGAGGCGCACCTCGAGATGCAGGCGACCCTGCAGCCGTTCGTGGACAACGCGATCTCGAAAACCGTGACGCTCGACGCCAACGCGACGGTGGAGGACGTCGAGCGGATCTTCACCCGCGCCCGCGAGCTCGGCCTGAAGGGCTGCACCGTGTTCCGCCCCGGCACGGAGCGAGGCGAGGTATTGCGCGGCAGGGATGCGCCGCACTGCTGCCACGTCGAGCGCGAAGCGGATTGAGAATCGGATTCAGAACCCTATCGATGGGACATTCCGGAGGAAAAGCCGTGAGACCGATACTGATGATGGCACTCGCTGCACTGCTGGCGTCGGCATGCGCCACCGTGGATCGCCACGCGGAGGCGGAAGGACCGCTGCCGGAAGGCGTGGTGAACTGCGTGAACCTGCGCCAGGTGGACCGCATCCAGATCATGGACGAGCAGCACATCCTGTTCCGCCTGCACGGCGGCAAGATGTACACCAACCACCTGCTCAGCCGCTGTCCGGGCCTGCGCCGCGACGACACCATCATGTACCGGACTACGCTGAACCAGCTCTGCCACCTCGACATGTTCACGATCCTGCGGAACATCGGCGGCGGGTTCATGCCCGGCGCGACCTGCGCCTTCGGCAGGTTTCACCCGACGACGGAGGAAGAGATCGAGGACCGGCGCTGAGCGCACGCCGGCAAGACCGGCGTCCCGTCAGCCCTTGACGCAAACGAGCGGCCTGAGCCGGCAGACCTTGCGTGCGAGGCCGGCCCGGTCGGCGGAGTCGACGACGGCGGTGACGTCCTTGTAGGCACCCGGTGCCTCCTCGGCGACCCCGCGCTGCGACGGCGAGCGGACCAGGATCCCCTGCGCGGCCAGCTCGTCGATCACCTGCCGGCCGCTCCATTGCCGCAGGGCCTGCTGGCGGCTCATCGCCCGCCCGGCACCGTGACACGCGGAGCTGAAGGAGAGGGCCGCGGATTCCTTCGTGCCGGCGAGCACGTAGGAGGACGTGCCCATCGAGCCGCCGATGATCACCGGCTGGCCGACGGACCGGTACCGCTCGGGCAGGTCGGGCATGCCGGGACCGAAGGCACGGGTAGCGCCCTTGCGGTGCACGAACAGCGTGCGGCGCTCGCCGTCGACCTGGTGCACCTCCTCGCGGCAGGTGTTGTGGGACACGTCGTAGAGGACCTCGAGGTCGGCGTCCGGGAACAGGCCGGCAAAGGTCTCCCGCGTGATATGGGTCAGTATCTGTCGGTTCGCGAGCGCGCAGTTCGTCGCGGCGCGCAGGGCACCCAGGTAGCGTTGGCCGAGCTCGGACGTGATCGGCGCGCAGGCGAGCTCGCGGTCGGGCAGCTCGATCCCGAACTCTTTCGCGGCGACTGCCATCTCGCGCAGGAACTCCGTGCCGATCTGGTGGCCGAGGCCGCGCGAGCCGCAATGGATGCTGATCACGACGTGCTCCGGCGCGAGGCCGAAGGCTTGCGCGGTCGCCTCGTCGTAGACCTCGCTCACGTACTGCACTTCGAGGTAGTGATTGCCCGATCCCAGCGTGCCCATCTGGTCGCGTTGCCGCTGACGGGCGCGCTCGGACACGGCGGCCGGGTCGGCTCCGGGCTGGCAGCCCTGTGATTCGATGAACTCGAGGTCGGCTTCGCGGCCGTAGCCTTGCGCGACCGCCCAGCGCGCGCCGCCGGCCAGCATCCGGGTCATCTCGTCGTCGCTGAGTCGAATCGCACCGGCGGAGCCGACGCCGGCCGGTATGCTCTCCGCGAGCCGGTCCGCCAGCGCTTCCCGCACCGGCAGGACGTCCGCGCGCAGGAGGCCGGGACGGAGCATGCGGATGCCGCAGGAGATGTCGAAGCCGACGCCGCCCGCGGAGATCACGCCGCCTGCGTCCGGATCGAATGCCGCGACGCCGCCGATCGGGAAGCCGTAGCCCCAGTGCGCGTCGGGCATGGCCAGCGCGGCGCTCACGATACCGGGCAGCCGTGCGACGTTGCTGATCTGCTCGCGCACCTTTTCGTCCATCGCTTCGATCAGGGCGCGATCGGCGAAGATCACGGCGGGCACGCGCATTCCGTCCGTGGGAGGAATGCGCCAGCGATCACCGTCGAGTGGCTCGAGCGTGGTGACGTCCATCGCGAACGGGCGCAGACCGTCGGTCTTCCATCAGTCGTTATCCCCCAATCTAGAGGGTTCGCCGGCGGGTCGCCACCCGGGCATGACATCCCGTATTGCGAATGAGAATGATTACCATTTACACTACGCCGGCCGCCGGCGAGTCGCGGCCGCGCGGCACCGAGACAAGAACGAAGTCGTGGACCCTACCTGCAAGGAGCCGTCCGTGCGCAAGAACACCGCCTCTCCGGCCAGCCGCCCGTGGACCCGCCTGGCCGTCGCCACTGCCATCCTGGGTGCAACCGGCGGCCTGGCCGCCGCGCCCGCGAGCGCCCAGGAGTCCGAAGACGCCGAGCCGGACCGCTCGCTGCCGACGATCGTCGTCATCGGCAAGGCAGAGGACGCCATCGACCGCCAGCCGGCCGCGGTTTCCCTCGTCACGACCGAAGCGCTGGAGCTGCGCCAGCCGCGCTCGACGGAGGAAGCGCTGCGGGGCGTCCCCGGCGTCGCGATCAAGCCGGAGGAGGAGACGGCCATCGTCTCGAACATCGGCATCCGGGGCTTGAGCGCCGCGGATTACAAGACGCTGATCCTCGAGGACGGTGCGCCGGTCGCGCCCGGCCTGTTCGTCGGCAACGCCCGCTACTACAACCCGCGCATCCAGCGGATGGACAGCATCGAGGTGCTCCGCGGCGCCGCGTCGTTGCGTTACGGCCCGAGCACCATCGGCGGCGTCATCAACTACGTGACCAAGGAGCCGCGTGACGGCGTCGAGGTCGGCCTCCGCGCCGGATCCTTCGACACCCGGGAAGCGACGCTCGAGCTCGGCGCGAGCACGCCGTCCGGTGACGGGACCTTCGGCGCGTTCGTCACGCACGCGCAAAGCGACGGCTTCATGGACAAGGGCTACGACATGCTCGACGTCGTGCTGAAGGCGGGGCTCGCCCTTTCGGACAACCAGCGGCTCGGCCTGAAGTACACGGACTACGACAATGACGCGAACATCTCCTATCGCGGCCTGTTCATGGACGAGTACCTCGCCGGGGCCGACTACAACCCGGCACCGGACGACTGGTTCCTGACCGGCCGGCGCTCGCTCGATCTCAATCACGAGTGGCGGATCGGCACGAATGCGCGCCTGAACACGCTCGTGTACGGCAGCACGATGCACCGCCACTACTGGCGCTTTGCGACCGACAACGCGGCATCGGCCGCCGCCGGGCGCTGGGTGTACACGGACAACGTGAACGGCAACAACCGCGACTTCGAGCGCTTCGGCATCGACAGCCGGTTGCTCCTCGATCACTCGAGCTTCGGCATCGCGAACGAAACCGAGATCGGCGTGCGGTACATGACCGAAGAGATGCACGACCGGACCGTGGCCGGCACCCGGGCCACGCCCCGTACCGGCCCGCTGAACAAGGACGTGGTCGATTCGGCGGACAGCCTCGCGCTGTACGTGCAGAACCGCTTCGTGCTCTCGGAGCGGCTGGCCCTGACGGCCGGCTTGCGCGCGGAGCGCTACGAGCAGACGCGTGAAGACCGCCGCATACCGGCCGACTCGGCCAACTCGGTCGATACCTCCAATACCGAGGTGATGCCGGGTATCGGTGTGACCTTCGAGCTCATGCCCGACGTCCAGCTCTTCGCCAACGCCTACGAGGCCTTCGCCCCTGCGCTGAACAGCGATGCGCTGAACGGCCTGCAGGACCAGCGGCTCGATGCCGAGCGCTCGACGAACGTCGAGGTCGGGGTACGCGGCCGCACGCGGGGCGAGCGGATCCGCTACGAGCTGACCGCGTTCCGCATGGACTTCGACAACCAGATCATCCCGGCGAACAGCAACAGCGAGTTCCAGGTGACGAACGGCGGCAAGACGTTTCACCAGGGCCTCGAAGGCGGGCTGGGCATCGACGTCGGCGGCGGCTTCACCGTCGACGCGACCTTCACGTACGTGCCCGACGCCGAGTTCGACGGCGACCGGTTCGATCGCGACGGCGTGCTGACGACACCGGACGGCAACCGCATTCCGTACACGCCGGAGTGGGTCGCGAACCTCGGCATCGCGTACACGAGGGACAAGTTCCGCGGCGCGGTGAACGTGTACCACACCGGCGCGCAGTACACCGACGTCCTGAACACCCGGGACATCACGGAGAACCTGACGGGCTTCTTCACCGGCCGCATCGACGGCTACACGCTGGTGGATCTGAGCCTGCTCTACGACGTCACCGAGCAGCTCAACGTGAGCGCGACGCTCAAGAACGCGACCGACGAGCGCTACGTCGCGAGCCTGCGCCAGGGCATCTACGTGGGGCCCGAGCGCAGCGTCGACGTCGCGCTGCGCTACCGGTTCTAGGCAACCGGCATCGTTCGTGCCCGGGGCGGCACGGAGTGGCGGGAACGTGTATCATACGCGCCCAACCCGCCCAAGCCGTTGATCGTCCGGGATAATCAACAACAACGTCGTTCCGGGCACACACGTCGCCAGGGTGGGGACGGTCGGGCTCTTGCGGTGCGGGTATCCCGGCTTCGAATCCCGGGGCGACCTGACGCGGTCGGGCGCCTTCCGGCGTGGGGAGAATGAAAAGGTGAACCTGTTTCGAACCAAACCCATCGAGACACACGCCGAGGTCGACTCCGGCCTCAAGAAGGTGCTGGGCCCCGTCGACCTCGTCCTCTTAGGGATCGGGGCGATCATCGGCGCCGGCATTTTCGTGCTCACGGGCCTTGCGGCCGCCAATCATGCCGGCCCCGCCGTCGTCCTGTCGTTCGTGCTCGCCGGCACGGTCGTCGGCTTCTCCGCGTTGTCCTATGCCGAGCTCGCTTCCGCCATCGGCGGGGCGGGCAGCGCCTACAACTACGGCTACCACGGCCTGGGCGAGTTCGTCGCCTGGATCATCGGCTGGCTGTTGATCCTCGAGTACAGCGTGGCCATCTCGGCGGTGTCGGTCGGGTGGTCCGGCTACGTCGACAACGCGCTGACCGCCATGGGCATGGGCCTGCCCGAGGCGCTCACCAAGGCGCCGGGCGAGGGCGGGATCGTGAACCTGCCGGCACTGCTCGTCATCCTGGCGCTCGGCGTGCTGCTTGCGACCGGCGCGAAGGTGAGCTCACAGTTCAACGCGGTGATGGTGTTCGTGAAAGTCGCGGCCATCCTGCTGTTCATCGCCGTCGCCGCCTTCCACGTGCAGCCGGACCTCTGGACGCCGTTCGTCCCCGAGCGTGGTGAGAACCCGCTGGGGGAGATCTCCTATGGCTGGCAGGGCGTCGTCGCGGGCGCGGCCAGCATCTTCTTCGCCTACATCGGCTTCGACGCCGTCTCCACGGCCGCGGAGGAGACCCGCAACCCGTCCCGCGACATGCCGATCGGAATTCTCGGATCGCTCGCGATCTGCACCACGTTGTACATGGCGGTGGCGCTGCTCCTGACCGGCGTGGTGCCCTATCCGGACCTCAACGTCGCCTCGCCGGTGTCCGCCGCGTTGCTGCAGATCGGCGCCGACTGGGCCTCGGCGATGGTGGCCGTGGGCGCCATCGCGGGTCTGACGACGGTCATGCTCGTGCTGTACTTCGCGCTCACCCGGATCCTGTTCGCCATCTCCCGGGACGGCCTGCTGCCGCCGTTCTTTTCCCGCCTGAACGAACGCACCGGCAGCCCCGTCCGCGTCATCGTGTTCGCCGGCATCATCATGAGCACCGTGGCCGGGTTTGCGCCGCTGCACACGATCGTCGAGCTCGTGAACATCGGCACGCTCGGTGCGTTCGTGGTGGTGTGCGCCGGCGTCGCGATCCTGCGCTTCACCAAGCCGGACCTCGAGCGGCCGTTCCGCACGCCGTTCAGCCCGGTCATCCCGGTGCTCGGCATTCTAGGCTGCATCTACCTCGCCGTGAATCTCAGCACGGACACCTGGACGCGCTTCTCGGCGTGGCTCGTGCTGGGGCTGATCATCTACTTCGCCTATTCCTACCGCAACAGTGCCCTCAACGGCGTGCGGCAGGACGCGCCGGCGCAAGCGCCGCTGGAGTAGCACCGCGCGGTTGTCGAAACCGCGGTCGCCCGTTCGACAGGAGGGAGTCGGCACCGGTACCGGGTGCCTGATTACCGACAAGGAGCGACCGTCTGGGAACCCCTGTGGATGGATCCGGCGGCGGTCCCGGCGGGCGATGCGCCGGCGCAGGGCGATCGAGCGTAAGGAGGCCTGCGCTCAGGACGGTTCCTGGCGCGCGCGCACCAGGAGCACGGGGACGGGCGAGGAGCGCAGGACCAGCTCGGCATCGCTCCCCATGGTGAGGCGGCGCAGGCCGCGGCGGCCGTGCGTGCCCATGACGATCACGTCGGCGGGGAGCCGCTTCGCCTGCTCGATGATGGCCCCGGCTGCGCCGCCGTCGGTGGCGCCGAGCAGGGTGCTCGTGCAGGGCACGCCGTGCTCGCGCACGAGGGCTTCGGCCTGCTCCAGCACGTGCTCCCCGCTCTCGCGCAGGGCCGCCGACAGCGCCTGCCACTCCGCCGGCGCCTGCCCGGCGGCGATGACGAACTCGTCCACCACGTGCACGAGCCCGATCGCCGCGCCCGTGGCTTTCGCGAAGCGGATCGCCTCCTCCAGGCCCCGCGAGGAGGCGGCGCTGCCGTCGACCGGCACGAGAATCTTCTGGTACATAACCCTGGTCCTGTCGCAGTTCGCGCCGCCTCATCATACCGCTCACCGGGTGACGCCGGTGCAGGGCCGTTTCAGGCCGCGGCCATGGCGGGCGGCAGCAGGTTGGCGAGCGCGGCGTTGGCGGCGCCCAAGCTTTGCTCGCGCGCCTCGTCGCTGATGGCGAGTCCCTCCGCGTACAAAAACTTCGCGTCCTCGAGGCCGATGAACGCAAGGAACTGGCGCAGGAACGCCGTCTGCGAATGCGCGTCACCATGGTAGCCGCCTCGTGTCACGAACACGAAGACCTGCTTGCCCTTGACCAGGCCCTCGGCCCCGTGCTCCGTGTAGCGGAACGTCACGCCGGCGCGGGCAACCTGGTCGAAGTAGTTGTGCAGCGCCGCCGGCACGGTGAAGTTGTACATCGGCACGGCGAGCACGACGATGTCCGCGGCCATCAGCTCCTCGATCAGCATGTCCGAGTCGCGCACCAGCGCCTGCTGGGCGGCGCTGCGCTCGGCGCTCGGCGTGCAGAACGCCTGGAACCGCTCCAGCGTGAGCGGCGGGACGGGGTCGGCGGCAAGGTCGCGGGTGACGACGCGCACCGCGCCATAGAGGCTCCGCAAGCCCTCGATGAAGCGATCGGCGAGCTGCGTGGAGCGGCCCCCGGCGCCGAACAGGCTGGACTGGATCTTGAGGACGGTTTTCATGGGGATACCTCGGTCTGGTCTTCCTTCGGGTATCCGCATTAAATAATTGAGGCATTCGATAAAAAAGCGCAAAATGTGGCGCTAATCCATCGAACTGCTCGATAAATGGCCGAGACGCTCCCGCCGCGGGTCACCCTGGAGCAATGGCGCTGCCTGGTCGCGGTCGTGGAGGCCGGCGGCTACGCGCAGGCGGCCGAGCGGCTCCACAAGAGCCAGTCCTCCGTGACTTACGCGGTCCAGCGGCTCGAGGCGGTGCTCGGCGTGCAGGCCTTCGAGATCCGCGGCCGCAAGGCGCTGCTCACCCCCACGGGCGAAATGCTCTACCGGCGCGCGCGGGTGCTGCTCGACGAGGCCGGCGGCCTCGAGCGGGCGGCGCGCAAGCTCTCGGCCGGATGGGAGGCGGAAATCTCGCTGGCGGTCGAAGTGCTGTTCCCCACCTGGCTGATCCTGCGCTGCCTGGACCTGTTCGGCACGGAAAGCCCGCAGACCCGCATCGAGCTCTATGAAACCGTCATCGCCGGCGGGCAGGAAGCGCTCATGGAAGGCCGCGTCGATCTCGCGCTCACGCCGCACATTCCGCCCGGCTTTCAAGGCGAGCCCTTGATGTCGATCCGGTTCGTTCCCGTCGCCCATCCGGATCATCCGCTGCATCGGCTGGGAAGGACGCTCACCGCGCGGGACCTGCGCCGGCACCGGCACCTCGTCGTGCGCGACACGAGCACGCAGCGGGACAAGACCTCCCGCAGCTTCAACTCGGAGATGCGCTGGACGGTGTCGAACATGGCGACCTCCATCGGCGCCGCGTGCCGCGGCTATGGGTTCGCGTGGTTCCCCGAGGAGAAGATCCGCGCCGAGCTCGCGGAGGGAGTGCTCAAGCCGCTGCCGCTCCGCGACGGCGCCGAGGTCACGGTGCAGGTCTACCTCCTGTTCTCGGACCGCGATGCCGCGGGTCCCGGCGTCCTGCGCCTCGCCGAGATCATTCGCGAGCAGGTCCGGTTCGCCTGCCTCGAAGAGAGGTCGGGCGGAGCGGCGGGCGCGCTGCCTCAGGCCACGGCGGGGGCGCCCGCCGACCTCCGCAGGAACGAGTAATAGAGCACGGGGATGACGACCAGGGTCAGCAGCGTCGAGACGAATATGCCGAAGATCAGCGACACGGCGAGGCCGCTGAAAATCGGGTCGTCGAGGATGAAGAACGCGCCCAGCATCGCGGCGAGAGCGGTCAGCGCGATCGGCTTGGCACGCACGGCCGCGGACCGGATCACCGCGTCCGCGAGCGGTGTGCCCGCCGCGGTCTCGTGCCGCACGAAGTCGACCAGCAGGATCGAGTTGCGCACGATGATGCCGGCGAGCGCGATCATCCCGATCATGGACGTCGCGGTGAACTCCTTGTCGAGCAGCGCGTGTCCCGGGAGCACGCCGATGATCGTCAGCGGGATCGGCACCATGATGATCAGCGGCACCGCGTACGAGCGGAACTGGCCCACGACGAGCAGGTAGATCAGGACCAGCCCGACCGAGTACGCGAGCCCCATGTCCCGAAACGTCTCGTAGGTGATCTGCCACTCGCCGTCCCACTTGATCGCGTAGTCGTACGGGTTCGGCGGCTGCCGCACGAAGTACTGGTCCACCCGGGTGCCGGCGGCCCCGTCGGCGATCCGGCCGACGAGCGAGAACATGCCGTAAAGCGGGCTGTCGAGCCGGCCCGCCATGTCCCCCGTCACGTAGACGACCGGCAGGAGATCCTTGTGGTGAATCGTAGGTTCCCATTGCGAGCGCGTGACCGTCACGATCTCCGTGAGCGGCACGAGGTTGCCGTCCCTGCCGGCCACGCGCAGCATGAGCAGGCTGTCGAGGTCGGCCTTCTCGGCCACCGGCAATTCCAGCCTTACCGGGACCGGGTGGCGCTGGTGACCGTCGTGCAGGTACACGACGTCCTCGCCGTCGAGGGCGGTGTCGAGAGCCGCCGCGACGCTCGCCTGCGAGACGCCGAGCAGGGCGGCCTTCTGCCGGTCGACCTCGAGGAGGAACCTGGGCGCCGGGGCCTCGACGCTGGTGTCGGTATCGACGATGTCCGCCGTCTCGCGGAACAGCTCGTGAACGGCGCCTGCCAGGCGTCGCCGCCCGGCGTCGTCCGGTCCGTAGATCTCGGCCACGAGCGGCGCCTGCACGGGCGGTCCGGGCGGCACCTCGACGACCTTCACCGACGCGCCGTGCCGCGCGCCGATCTCGACCAGCGCCGGGCGCACGGCGCGTGCGATGTCGTGGCTCTGCAGGTCGCGTTCGGTGCGATCGACGAGGTTCACCTGGATGTCGCCGACGTTCGCGCCCTCGCGCAGGTAATACTGCCTGACGAGCCCGTTGAAATTGATGGGCGCCGCGGTGCCCGCGTAGGCCTGGAAGTCGGTGACCTCGGGCCGCGTGCGCAGCCAGTCCGCCATCTCCGCGAGCACGCGCGCCGTCTGCTCGACCGTCGCGCCCTCCGGCATGTCGACGACCACCTGGAACTCCGACTTGTTGTCGAACGGCAGCATCTTCATGACGACCCAGGTGAGCCCCACGAGGCTGACGGCCGCGAGGATCGCGACGGCGACCCCGGCGTACAGCCGCCGCCGCTGCCGCCGGGCGTTGCGGTCGGTTCCGAGGAAGGGGCCGATCGCCGCGCGCGACAGCCGCTCCATGCGCGCCGGATGAAACAGCGCGCTCAACCGGGCCGCCGCTCCGCCCGCCTCGTGGTGGCGCAACAGCTTGAGGCTCGCCCAGGGCGTGAACACGAGCGCGACCGCGAGCGACAGCAGCATGCCGGTGCTGGCGTTGATCGGGATCGGGCTCATGTAGGGCCCCATCAGGCCGCTCACGAAAGCCATCGGCAGGAGCGCCGCGATCACGGTGAACGTCGCGAGGATCGTCGGTCCGCCGACCTCGTCGACGGCCGGCGGGATGGCCTCGCGCAGGCTCCGGCCGCCGAGCGCCATGTGCCGGTGGATGTTCTCGACGACCACGATCGCGTCGTCCACCAGGATGCCGATCGAGAAGATGAGGGCGAACAGCGACACGCGGTTGATCGTGAAGCCCCAGGCCCAGGACGCGAACAGCGTCAGGAGCAGCGTGATCACCACGGCGGCCCCGATGATCACCGCCTCGCGCCAGCCGAGCGCGACGATGACCAGCGCGATGACGGAAGCCGTGGCGAACACGAGCTTGTGGATGAGCTGCTGCGCCTTGTCGTTCGCCGTCTTCCCGTAGTTGCGGGTGACGGTCGCCTCCACGCCCTCGGGTATGTAGGTGCCGCGCAGCCCGGCGACCCGGGCGATGACCGCGTCCGCGATCTCGGAGGCATTCGTCCCCGGTTTCTTCGCCACCGCGAGCGTGACCGCCGGCGCGTCGATTCCCGGCTCGAGGCCGATCGCCTCCGCCGCCGCGCCCGTTCCGAACCACACGTACTTCTCGGGCTGGTCCGGGCCGGCCACCACGTCCGCGACGTCGTCGAGGTACACGGCCCGGCCGTCGCGCACGCCGACGACGAGCTGCGCCACTTCGTCGGCGCTCCCGAAGAACGACCCGGCCGTCACGGGCGTCCAGGCGTTGTCGGCGACGATCGCGCCGGCATGCGTCACGACGTTGCCGGCGGCCAGCGCCTGGCGCAGCGCGTCGAGTGACAGCCCGTAGGCCGCGAGGCGCTGCGGATCGAGCTGCACGTGCACGACGCGGTCCGGTGCGCCGACCGTGTAGACGTCACGCGTGCCGGGCACGCGCTTGATCTCGGCCTCGATGGAATGCGCGATGCGCGCGAGGTCGTGCGCGCCGCGCTCGGGATCCGCCGTCCACAGCGTCAGCGTGACGATCGGCACGTCGTCGATGCCCATCGGCTTGACGAGCGGCGGCAGCACGCCGAGATCCGGCGGCAGGTAGTCCTGGTGGGAATAGACGGCGTTGTACAGGCGGACGATCGCCTCGGTGCGCGGCTCGCCGACCTCGAACTGCACGGTCAGCACCGCCATGCCGGGACGCGACATGGAATACGTGTGCTCGACGCCCTCGATCTCCGCGAGCACCTGCTCGAGTGGCACCGCGACGACGTTCTCGACCTGCGCCGAGCTCGCGCCGGGGAACGGCACGAACACGTTCGCGAAGGTGACGTCGATCTGCGGCTCCTCCTCGCGCGGCGTGACGAGCACGGCGAAGAGGCCGAGCAGCACGCCCGCGATCGCGAGCAGCGGCGTAATCTTCGAGTCCTGGAACCGCGCTGCGACTCTGCCGGAGAAGCCGAGCCGGCCGGGTGCGTCCGGCCGCGTGTCGCCGCCGCCGCTCATTCCCGCCCCGCGGTCCCGCCTTCCTTCAGCCAGATGCCGGCCTGCACCGGGTCGACGGCGACGCGCTCACCCGCCTCCAACCCGGCGAGCACCTCGAAATCGTCCCCGTAGCGCCGGCCGAGCCGGACCTGGCGCAGCATGACCCGGGTGTCGTCGACGACGTACACGGCGGACAGCTCGCTGCGCCTGACGACGGCTGCCGCGGGCACGAGCAGGCGCCGCGTCTCGCCCACGACGAAGCCCACCTTGACGAACATTCCCGGGAAGAGCTCCGCGCTGCCCGCGCTCAGGTTCACCCGGACCCGGAAGGTGTTCGTCACGGGATCGGCGACGGGCGAGAACGTCAGGTTCCCGGCCGCGATGCGCTCCTCGCCGGCATACACGAATGCGCGCCCGATCTCGCGGATGGGGCCGAACATGCTCTGCGGGACATCGACGTTGACGCGCAGCGACTCGAGCGACAGGCCGCTCATCAGGGGCTGGCCGGGCCGGACGAGCTCGCCGACCTCGACGTGGCGGGCCGACACGATGCCGGCATAGGGCGCCCGCACCTCGGTGTACGCGAGCTGCTCCTCGGCCGCCGCCACGGCCGAGCGGGCCGCCTCGAGCCGTGCCGCCGCGGCGTCGCGGTTCGCCTGCGCCTGCTCGAACTGCGCCCGCGACACGGTCTGGTTGCGGTACATGGCCGCGATGCGCTCGTAATCAGCCCGTGCCTCGCTGAAACGCGCCTCGGCTTCCTCCAGCGCTGCTTTCGCCCGGCGCAGCGCGGCCTGCTGCTCGGCGTCCGTGAAGCGCATGATGACGGCGCCGGACTCGACGTAGTCGTTGATGTCGTAGAGGATCTCGGCGACGCGCCCCGAGGTCTGCGCGGACACCGTCGCCCGGTTCACCGCCTCGACCGTGCCGTCGAACACGCGTTCCCGCGGCGCCGCCTCGTAGCGCGCCTCCGCGGTCGGGAACGGGAGGTCCGCGGCCGGCGCGGCGCCGGCGGCGAGCAGTGCCGCGGCCACGGCCATGACCCTGGCGGGGATCGCGGCGCCGCGGTGACGTCCCGGCCCGGCGCCGCGCCCGGCCGCCATCACGCCCG
Source organism: Woeseiaceae bacterium (assembly GCA_035304345.1). Lineage (GTDB taxonomy): Bacteria > Pseudomonadota > Gammaproteobacteria > Steroidobacterales > Woeseiaceae > IDS-8. Next base: position 31,847 of record DATGQE010000003.1, read on the forward strand.
GCCTTGCGCCTCGAGCCGCTCGATGCCGAGCGCTTTCAGCACGTAGCGCTCGTACACGGTCTCGGACGTGGCGTGCCGCACCTTGTGCAGGAAGTATTTCTCGAACGCGATTTTTGCGAGGTGCACCCATTTGCCTTTCTTCGCCCAGGTCACGTTGCGCGGCGGCATCTGCGGCAGCGCGACGAACGCGATACCAGTATCGCCCATGTCGGCGAGGCAGATCGCGTTCCAGGTGGCTTTCGCCGTCCCTTTCCTGCCCTCGAGGTCCGCCTTCAGGTTCTCGACGATGGCGGCCACCATCGACTCGATCATGTAACCCGTCTTCGGGGCGCCGGTCGGCACGGGCGTCGTTTCGACCGGCGGCAGCGCGACGCCGACGCCGGCCGCGTAGATGTCGGGATAGCGCGGGCTGCGCTGGTAGTCGTCGATCAGCACGAAGCCGCGCGGGTTGCACAGGCCCTCGACGTCCCTGACGGCGGCCACGCCCCGGAACGCCGGCACCAGCATGGCGAACCGCTGCTCGACGCTCTGCGACTCCACCGCGTTGCTGCGCTCGTCGTGCACCGTCACGTTCACGTGGCCGGCGTCGATCGAGTCGACCTTGGCGTTCGTGATCCAGCGGATGTGGCGCTGCCGGAACTCCGATTCCAGCAAGCCCTTCGAATCGCCGACACCGCCCAGGCCCATGTGCCCGATGTAGGGCTCGCTGGTGACGAACGTGATCGGGACCTTGTTCCGGATGCGGCGCTTGCGCAGGTCCTTGTCGAGGATCAGCGCGAACTCGTAGGCCGGCCCGAAGCAGCTCGCGCCCTGCACGGCACCGACGACGATCGGCCCGGGATCCGCCACGAAGGCCTGGTACTTTTCCCACGCTTCCTTTGCGTGCTCCAGCGTGCAGATCGAGACGGTGTGCCCGGCCGCCGGTCCGAATCCCGGAATCTCGTCGAACGCGAGCTCGGGACCGGTGGCGAGCACCAGGTAGTCGTACCCGAGCGTGCGGCTGTCGCCCAGCGTGAGCTCCTTTTGCCCGGGCTCGAGGTGCGACGCCGTTCCGGCCACGAAGTCGATGCCGGCCCGCGCGAGCTGCTGGCCGAGCTTGGCCGTGACCTCCGACTCCTCGCGCCATCCGACCGCCACCCACGGGTTCGACGGCACGAACCGGAACGAGGCATCCGGGTTCACCAGCGTGATCCGGTGCGTTTTCCCGAGCGCGTGCCGGAGCTCGAATGCGGCCGACGTGCCCGCGATGCCGGCGCCGAGGACGACGATGTGGCTCATGATGGCACCTCCGGAGCCGTGACGTCAGGACCGCCCGGCGAGCTCGGCTTCGGACCGCAGGCCGAGCCGCCGCATCACCATAGCCGCCGGGCAAAAGCCGGTAAACGCCTGCTGGAACAGGTTGAAGCCGACCAGCACCGTCAGCCAGGCGAATCCCGGATGCACCCACCAGGTGAGCGCGACCGACAACAGGACCATGAAGCCGGCAAAAGCCTCCACGGCACGCTCGACCGAGAACGGCCTGGCCCCGGCATCTTTCATCGTTGCGGTACTCATGTCACATGCCCTCCGAGCTCACGGTACGGGCAGGCCGTACCGTATATTAGCGATTGCTAATTTAGCGTGCAATAATTTACGCTTCTTGGTCAGCATAGGCTCTGCAACGGGAAGTACCAGTGGGACAAGTACGTACGTCCGGAGGCTCGCGCCGGGCCATACCCGGCCTGACCCGGCGCGAGCTCGCACGCCTGGAGCGCCGTGCCGGTGAAGCGGCCGCGTTGCTGAAGGCGTTGTCGAACGAGAAGCGGCTGCTCATCCTCTGCACGCTCGCCGCCGGTGAGCTGTCGGTATCGGAGCTGAACGCGCGGATCCCGCTGAGCCAGTCGGCGCTGTCGCAGCAACTCGCGGTGCTGCGGCGCGAGGGCCTGGTCCGCACGCGCCGGGACGCGCAGACGATCTACTATTCGGTCGCGCCCAGCAACGCGGTCGAGATCATCGAGGTGCTGCGCCGCCTGTATTGCGGCGGAAGAACGAGGCCCGTCAGGCGAGCTGGCTGAGCAGGTCCTCGCCGTAGCTCGCCGGGCAGTACACGTCGAAGCTCGCGTCGTCGAGGCAGTGGAGCAGCACGCGGACGGCGAGGAAGCCGGTCCAGCCGACGCTGCCGGCGCCGAAGGATCGCGGCCGCAGGTCGAGCGACGTGTACGCTGCCAGCCACTGCCGCAGGCCGGGGCCGCGGCACGCCAGCCGGACGAAGCCGTCACCGGTGCGCGTGACCGTGACGCCGGGCCCGCCGGGCTTGCGAGTGCCGGGCTCGCCGGTGACGAGCAGGCGTCGCGGCGCGGTCCTCATGACCGTCAACGTGCCCACGGCGACGGCGCGGCCCGGCGGCGGCAGGTCGCTGCCCAGGCTGGCGGCGGCCCACGCGCGCAACGGCTCTTCCGAGGGACCGAGACTCGCCACCTCGAGCATCTCGAAGCGCGTGTCGATCTCGACGGTCGCACCGCCGGCGGTCACGAGCCGTCTCGCGGGTGCTTCCTTCATGCGGCGCTCGACCTCGCGTGGCGGCGGAAGGACGGAGGGCCGACCTCGACCGCGGCATCGCGGGTCCGGCCGCGGAACGGGTCGGCCGCGTACACCACGTCGCCGTGCCGGGAAGCGCCGTTTGCGAGCAGCGCGAGCGCGACGTACCGCCCGAGATGCGGGCTGTACGCCGCCGAGGTGACGTGCCCGATGCTGCTGCCGAATCCCCGCCGGCCGGCGGCATCGAGGAGCTGCGAGCCCGCCCGCAGCGGCTCCGCCCGGTCGCGGGCCGTGAGCCCGACGAGCTCGAGCCGGTCTTGCCCGTGCCGGCGCAGCCGCACGAGCCCCTCCCGGCCGATGAACCTCGTCTCCTTCTTCGCCATGTTGCCGAGGCCGAGATCGAGCGGCGTCGTGCGGCCGTTCGCCTCGGAGCCGACCGCGATGTAGCCTTCCTCGATGCGCAGCACGTCCATCGCCTCGAGCCCGTAGGGCACCGCGCCGGCGTCGACGATCGCGCGACAGAGGTCCGCGATGCGCCGTGCCGGTGCATGGATCTCGCAGGCCCACTCGCCGGAATAACTGATGCGCAGCAGCCAGAGCGGCACACCCTGCCATTCCCCCTGGCTCGCCGACAGCGCGGGCAGGCTGCCGGGCGGCATCGAGGCGCGGACACCGGCTTTCTCCAGCACCGCGGGCGCCTCCGGCCCCGCCACCGCCACGGCACCGACCGCCTCGGTCATGCAGGTCACGGCGACCTCGAGCCCGGGCCAGCACACTTCGTGGTGGTACGACAGGTGCTCCTCGACGTGCTCGGCGTGCGAGGTCGAGGCGGTCAGGAAGAACTGCTGCTCGTCGAGGCAGGTGATCGTCCCGTCGTCGAAGATCATCCCGTCCTCGCGCAGCATGAGGCCGTACCTGGAGCGGCCCGGCCGCAGCGTCGCCACGGTGTTCGCGTAGATGCGCTCGAGGAAGACCCGGCTGTCCGGCCCTTCGACGAGGAACTTGCCGAGCGTCGAGATATCGACCACGCCGCACGCGCGGCGCACCGCAAGCGCCTCGCGCGTGATGGCCTGCTCCTCCGTTTCGCCGTCCTTGCGGTAGCATTTCGGGCGCAGCCAGAGCCCGTTGGGATCGAAGGTCGCGCCGAGCTCCACGTGCAGCGCGTGGATGGGCGTGCGCCGGACGCGCGACAGCCGCGCGCGGATGTCCGGTCCCGCGACGGCACCGAGCGACACCGGCGTGTACGGTGGGCGGAACGTCGTGATGCCGACCGCGGGTATGCTCTCGCCGCGCCGCCCGGCGAGGATCGCGAGACCGTTCAGGTTCGACGTCTTTCCCTGGTCCGTGCCCATGCCGAGCGTGGTGTAGCGCTTCAGGTGCTCGACGGAGCGATACCCTTCACGGCAGGCCTGCTCGACGTCGGCGACGGTCACGTCGTTCTGCAGGTCGACGAACGCCTTGCGCTTCCCGCGCGGGAAGCGCTCCCGCAGGGGGGCGACGGCGCCGCCGTCACCCGCCAGGCGGCCGACGAGCGCCGCTCCGTTCGCGACCCCGAACCCGGCCCTTGTCGCTGCCTCGGCTCCGGCGCGCTCGCCGTCCGTCAGGCAGCGCTGCAGCTCGAAGCTGCCGTGCGCCGCCCCTGCGGTGAGCGTGGACTGCGCGGCGTCCGCCGGCACCATCGCGGCGAGCGCCTCGTCGTATCGCAGCGTGCCGCCGGAGTGCGAATGCAGGTGCACCGCCGGCGACCAGCCGCCGGAGATCGCGAGCAGGTCGCAGTCGAGCAGGCGGCTTCCCGCTGCCGCCGCGAGCTCCGAGACGATCGCCCCCCGCACGCGGCGGCGCCCGGCAGCGGCGACGACGGCGTGTCCCATCAACACCGGGATGCCCCTTTCACGCGCCGGGCCGGCCACCGCCTCGTCCGCCTCGCCGCGGCTGTCGACGACGGCGGCGACTTCGGCGCCGGCATCGTGCAGGTCCAGCGCGGTCCGCCAGCCGCTGTCGTTGTTGGTCGCGACCACGACGCGCGACCCGGGCAGGACGCCGAACTCGTGCACGTAGCCGCGTGCCGCACCGGCCAGCATGATGCCCGGCAGGTCGTTGTGCGCGAACACCTGGGGCCGCTCGATCGCGCCGGTGGCGATCACCACCTGGCGGGCGCGCAGCTTCCACAGCGTCCGGTCGCGGCCGGGATCGTTCGCCGCATGCTCGGCCAGCGCGACGAAGTCGTGGTCGTAGTAGCCGAACGCCGTCGTCCCGAGCTTCAGCGTGACGTTCTCCCGGTCACGGAGCGCCTGCGCTTCCCGGGCGGCCCAGGCGGCACCGATCTCGTCGCCGACGAACGCCTTCTCCCGGTTCAGCCAGCCGCCGGCGCGCAGGCTCTCGTCCACCAGCCACACGTCGGCACCGCTTTCCGCTGCTGCACGCGCCGCGCGCAAACCGGCCGGTCCGGCGCCGACCACCAGCACGTCGCAATGGGCATGGCGGTGCTCGTAGCGTGCCTCGTCGAAGGCGGAGGGCGCGATGCCGAGGCCCGCCATCTTGCGGATCCAGCGCTCCCAGAACATCCACCGGCCTTGCGGCCACATGAACGTCTTGTAGTAGAAGCCCGCACCGAGCAGCGAGCCGAAGAGCCCGTTCACGGCAAGCAGGTCGAAGGCGGCATTCGGCCACGCGTTCTGGCTGCGGGTCACGAGGCCCGGGCGCAACGGCAGCATCGTCGCGCGCGTGTTCGGGCGCGCTTCATCGTCGCTGCCGACCTGCAGCAGGGCATTCGGCTCTTCGCTGCCGATCGAAAAGATCCCGCGCGGCCGGTGATACTTGAAGCTGCGGGCGACGACGTCGACGCCGCTCGCGAGCAACGCGGACGCGACCGTGTCGCCCGCGAAGCCGCTGTAGCGGCGACCGTCGAACCGGAACTCGAGCACGCGGGTACGATCGATCAGCCCGCCGTCCGCGAGCCGGCGTGCCGTCATGCTTGCTCCTCGCTGCCGGCGAGGGCGACGCTCCGGATCGCGTGGCTCCGGTTGTGCCGCTCGATCACGAGCCAGCTCCTGCAACCCGCCTCGTGCCACCAGAGCTCGCGGTGAAAGCCGATCGCGTTCGTGCGGTAGAACGTGCGCCGGTGCGCCTCGTCCGGCGATTCGTTCTCCCACTCCACGGGTACGCCTTCGGCGTCGATGCGATAGCGGAATTCCGTCTGTGCGCGCGGTCCGCAATGCGGACAGTGGATGAGGTGCATGCTCCCGCCCGAAGTCAGTGGTGCTGCGGCATCGGCCCGGTGCCGGCTTCGTCGATGTAAGCCGCCCGCTCGAAACGGTCCGCGGCAAAGGGGCGCAGGATCTCGCACGGCTCCCCGGAAGCCAGCAGGTCGGCGAACAGCCAGCCGGAGCCGGGCGTGGCCTTGAACCCGCCGTAGCACCAGCCGCCGTTTATGTAGAGGTTGTCGGGCGGCAGCCTGCCGATGATCGGCGAGCCGTCCATGGTCATGTCGTTCATGCCCGCCCAGCAGCGCATCATCCGCAGGCGGCCGAAAGCCGGGAACAGGGTGAGTGCGTAACGCGCGATGCGCTCGACGCCCGGCAGGTTGCCTCTCTGGCTGTAGCTCGGGTAACTGTCGAGCTCCGCACCCATGACGATCTCGCCCTTGTCAGTCTGGCTGACGTAGCCGTCGAACGCCATCGCCAGGATCACCGTGCGCAGCACCGGCTTCACGGGTTCGGAAACCATGGCCTGCAGGAGATGGGTTTCGATCGGCAGCGTGATGCCGGCCATCGCCGCGAGCCGGCTCGTATGGCCGGCGACGACGACCGCCACCTTGCCGGCCTCGATGTCGCCGCGGGTCGTGTGCACGGCGACCACCCTGCCGCCGCGCAGCTCGAAGCCCGTCACCTCGCAGTTCTCGACGATGTCCACGCCGAGGGCGCTCGCCGCGCGCGCGTATGCCCAGGCGACAGCGTCATGGCGCGCCGTGCCGCCGCGCTGCTGCAGCAGACCGCCGGCGATCGGCCAGCGCGTGCGGTTGCCGGTGTCGAGCGCGGGCTCCATGCGCCTGATGGCTGCCGGCGACAGGAGCTCGGCGTCGATCCCGCGCACCAGCATCGCGTTGCCGAGCTCCGCGAGGCGAGCGAGCTGCCACTCGTCGTGCGCCAGCAGTATCGTGCCGCGCGGGCTGTACATGACGTTGAAGTTCAGCTCGTCGCTGAGCCCTTCCCAGAGCTTCAGCGAGAATTCGTACAGCCGCGAGCTCGGCTCGAGCAGGTAGTCCGAACGCACGATCGTCGTGTTGCGACCGGTATTGCCGCCGCCGATCCAGCCCTTCTCGAGCACGGCCGTGCGCGTGATGCCGTGACGCTTCGCCAGGTAGTACGCCGTCGCCAGCCCGTGCCCACCGCCGCCGACGATGATCACGTCGTAGCTTTTTCCCGGCTCGGCCGCGCGCCACGCCGGCTGCCAGAGCGTGTTGCCGGACCAGGCATTGCGCACGAGGTTGAGTGCCGAGTAACGCATCGTGTTTCGTCGTTCCGTCTTTGCAGGCGAGCTCTGGCCCGTCGCTCGATCCGGCTGTCTATCATGCTTCACGACAACCGTAACCACGATCGCCAATATATGAAATGCACGGGTTCGTTGCACGCGCGCGGCAAGCGGCGCGCGACGGGCCTCTTGCGCGAATCGAGACTTTGTCGCTGCCACCCCTGCCAGCACGTATTTCTGCAAAGCGCCTGCTATTCGAAAAACGTTTCCGGGGTGTTCTTGCTATCCTCGAAATCGGCAATTCATGCCGGGGGCTGGATCCGATGATCGTCCGATCGCCAAATCATCCTCCCGCGCTCCCTATCGGCCTGAGCCGCTCGCGGGTGCTCACTACCTCTGCGCTCGCCTCGCTCTCCGCCGTCAGCGCACACGCACAGTCCGCGGACGAGGAGGAGGCGCTTCACGGCACCATCGATGAAATCATCGTGTCCGGACAGAAGGAGTTCTTCCGCCCGACCGACGCCTCCAGCGCAACGAAGTTCAATCTCCCGATTTTCGATACACCACAGAGCATCTCCGTGGTGACGTCGGACCTGATCGATTCGGCGAGACCCGAGGACCTGCTGCAGGTCGACAAGTACGTTGCAGGGGTATACAGCCTCGGTGAAGCGACGACCGGCACGGCCTACTTCGGCGGCTCTGGCTTCCTCAACGCCCGCGGGTTCTCGTTCGACGCCGACAACGGGTTCAAGATCAACGGATTCTCCACGCTCGGGACCTTCTATCCGGACCTGGCCACCGTAGACAGGATCGAGTTCGTGAAGGGGCCTACCGCCGTGATCTACGGGGTCAACAACTACGGCGGCACCGTGAACATGCTGACGAAACGGCCGCAGCACGAGTTCGAGGCCACAACGGCGCTGAGCCTGGGTTCGTACGACTACAAGCGCCTCGAGGTTGACGTCGGAGGCCCAATCAGCGACGCCCTTCGCCTACGGCTTGCAGCAGCCGCCCAGGACCGGGGCTTCATCCGCGACGGCGAAGAGATGGAACGGTACGCATTCATGCCGACCGTCTCCTGGGACGTTACGCCTTCCACCTCGGTGCACGGAACCGCCTTCATCCAGGACGAGCGTCGTGTCTTCGGCGGCACGATGAACCTCACGCTGGACGAGAACGGCCGGAAGGTGGTTCCGAAGAACGCGAGCCGGGAGATCTTCATCGGTCTCCCGGATTACAACCTCGGAAAGACCCGCCATCGGCAATTCATCGGCGAGATCAATCACGACCTCGGCAACGGTTATCGGCTGGACGGCCAGGTAGGTTACACCGACACGACCAATCGCTCGCGCAACGTCTATACCTACAATTTCTTCGCACCGGCTGCACCGACGACCTACATCTACCACGTGAGATTCGCGAAGGCGATCGAGTCGAGAGATCTCGAGCTTCGCTTCAGCGGTGACTTCGAGCTGTTCGGCAGGCGCCACGATTTTCTGGTCAGCGGCGAGCACAGGAGGATCAATCGCGATGACCCGCGTTACGCGTACGTCTTCCTGGGTTCCACGTCGCAACTCGATCCGGACTTCTCTTCTGTGGACGTCAACGACCCGGACTTCGAATCTCCCCTTGCCGGCTTCATCAAGGAGAAGCGGGACAACTATGGACTCGGGGCACAGGTTCTCTTCGACGTCACCGACAGGCTCTCGGTGCTGGTGGGCGGACGGCAGACCTGGAGCGACATCGAGTATGCCAACATCCGGGAATTAGTCGGCGACATCGATCCGGATTTCGCCGAGTTCGAGATCACCGCCGACTTCTCGGTTTCCGAATTCACGCCCCGCGTCGGCCTGGTTTACGGCCTGGCGGACAACGTGAACGCCTACGTGAGCTACAGCAAGGGATTCATCCCGCAGACGGGGGCGACACGCGCAGGCGGGGTCATCGAACCGGAGAGCGGCGTGCAATGGGAAGTCGGCGCCAAGTCCGAGCTGTTCGCCGGTGCTCTCGGCATCAATGCCGCCGCTTACCTGATAGAACGGGAGGAGGTCCAGGCAAGCGATCCGGCCAACGTGCCGGGCGAGGATTTCGTCGTCGCAGGGCGTGACCAGAGACACTCGGGGGTGGAGCTCGAAGCTATGGGCCAGCTCACCGAAGGGCTGAACATCGTGGTGACGTACGCATACCAGGAGTCGAAAGTCACTCAGGACGTTGCGAATCCCGACATCGTCGGCAACCCCGCATCACACGTCCCCTACCACCTGGCGAGCGCGTTCCTGCAGTACCAGAAACTGGACGGGCCGCTGGCGGGCCTGAACGCCAGCATCGGTTACAGCTATTACGGCGAGTACTATCACCGGGAAGACAATGAATACCGCTTCAAGGTCCCGGATCGGTACACGTTCGATGCCTTCATCGCGTACGAGGGCTGGGAGAGAGTGTCGGTCGACGTGGCGGTGACGAACCTCACCGATGAGAAGAGCCTCTACACGTCGTTCTCGGACCGGCACAGCAGTTTCATGTTCGAGGAGCCGCGCACGATCCGCGCCCGCATCAAGGCGCGCTACTAGGAACGCCGGGGCGGACGCGTCACGCGCAGACGCTCACTTAGACCGGGTCCAGAGGCGGCCGGCCGTGCGCCGACAGCCGCCGGGGCGCCCTCACGCCGGCATTGTGCGGGGCCCGGGGCATCGCTACTATGAAATCCCCCTGGCAGGGCTACCCAAGAGCTCCGGACTATGAACATTTACGTGGGCAACCTTCCCTACTCGACGACGGACGAGGAACTGCGGGCGGCTTTCACGCCTTACGGCGCCGTCACTTCCGCGCGCGTCGTCTTCGACAGGGAGACCGGCCGTTCGCGAGGCTTCGGCTTCGTCGAGATGGCCAATTCCAGCGAAGCCCTCGCGGCGATCGAGGCCTTGAACAAGACCGAATGGCACGGCCGGCAGCTCCGGATCAACGAAGCCCGCGCCCGCCGCTAGTCTCCACGACCCGCGGTCCTCATCACGGTCCCTTGCCATGCCGGTCGGTGGCAGCCGGCCGGTCGAGTCGGCGTGCGCGCGGCGCTCGCATTGAATGCCGCCGTCCCCTGTTATAGATTGAATCGCAGTGCCGGCCCGCGCGCTTCCGCGCGGCCCTGACGACTCCGCTTCCCGGTCGGGCGCAGCGTTTCTCCAGGCGTCCGACGCCGTCCCCCTACACGAGTTTCCGCACCGCCCTCGCGCTGTCCGCGGCGTCGAGGTCCCCGCGGGAGGCCCCATGGTCCAGGCGTTCGGACACCTGTCCGCACAGATGCTGCTGCACATCGTGCTGATGAACGCGGTCGCGCCTTTGCTCGCGCTCGCGTTCCGCGGCACGGCGGCGCGCGGCCCGGTGCGGCTGCTGCTGCCCGCGACGCTTTCGCAGATCGTCCTGCTCTGGGCCTGGCATGCGCCGCCGGCACTCGCTGCCGTGATGCGCTCGGGCGTGCTGCACGCCGGCATGCAGGCGTCGCTGTTCCTCGCCGCGCTGTGGTTCTGGTTCACGATCATCGTCGCGCGCGACGCACGCTGGCAGGCGATACTGGCGCTGCTCGTCACCGGCAAGCTGTTCTGCCTCATGGGTGTGCTGCTGGCGTTCGCGCCGCGCGGGCTCTATCCGGGGCTGGCGACGGGCTCGCCGCAGGCCGCGCTCGCGGACCAGCAGCTCGCGGGATTGCTCATGCTGCTCGCGTGCCCGGCCACCTATGTCGCGGCGGGCATCGTGATCGCCGCGCGCTGGCTCGCGCGGCTGGAACACGACGCCGCCCGCCAGCGCACGCCACATGCGCGATACCCGGCCTGAACGGTCCGGGTGGCGGCGCCTGCTCCGGCGCGGCGCCTTGGCAGCCGTGCTCGTGCTCGTTGCCGGTGCGCTCTTCGTCCGCTCTGGCCTCTACAACGTGGCCGCCTCGAGCGATCACTGGCCCTTCACGACGTGGCTCATCGACCGCGTGCGCGTGCATTCCGTCGATACCTGGAGCTCGTTCGTGCCGGCGCCGCCGTCGCTGGACGACGCGGACCTGCTCGCGCTCGGCGCGGCGCATTTCGAGGGTGGGTGCACGCCGTGCCACAGCCGGCCGGGCGATCCCGCCAACGCGATCGCCGCCGCCATGCTTCCGCCGCCGCCGCCGCTCGGCACGGTCGTCGGGTCGATGGACGCAAAGGCGCTCTTCTGGATCGTCAAGCACGGACTCAAGTACACGGCGATGCCGGCGTGGCCGGCACAGCAGCGGGACGACGAGGTGTGGGCGGTCACGGCATTCCTGGTGCGCCTCCCCGAGCTGTCGCCGCGGGCGTACCGCGAGCTCGCCGGGATGACGCGCACCGGGCAGGCCGTGCAGGACGGCGCCGAGCTCGCGACGGGGAGCGAATCCGTGGGCCTGACGGAGTGCGTGCGCTGCCACGGCGATGCGGAGACGGGGCCGCTGTCCGGCTACGTTCCCGTGCTCAACGCGCAGCCGCGACGTTACCTCGAACGGGCGCTCGCCGAGTACGCGGACGCGCAGCGGCCGAGCGGCGTCATGCAGCCGGTCGCGACCTTGCTCACGCCCGCCGAGCGCCGGCGCCTGGCGGCCTGGTACGCCGGGCTGGCGGCGCCCCGGGAGGACCGCCCCGACCCGGCGCCCGGGCTCGTGGAGGAGGGACGGCGGCTTGCCCGCGAGGGCGAGCCGGGCACCGGCCTGCCGCCGTGCCTCGCGTGCCACGCGCGGGATCACCCGGAGAGCTTCCCGTCGCTCGCCGGGCAGAACCCCGAGTACCTCCTCGGGCAACTCGGCCTCTTCCGCCGCGGCGCGCGCGACGGCACGGTGCACGGGCAGATCATGGGCGTGATCGCCCGGCGCCTGGGCGACCGGCAGGCGCAGGCCGCGGCCGCCTATTTCGCCTCCCTGCCGGCCGGAGGGGCGCCCGCGCTCGCGGAGATCGCCCCGTGAGGCCGCCCGGCCTGCGGCGTGCCGCCTGCATCCTCGCGCCGGTGCTGCTGGCGGCCGGCTGCGCCGGCGTGCAGTCGGCGCTGGAGCCGGCCGGTGTCGAGGCGGTGCACATCGACCGGCTGCTGCGCCTCGTCACGCTGTTCCTCGCGCTGGTGTTCGCGGGCGTGCTCGTCGCGACGGCAATCGCACTCGCGGGTCCGCACGCGTGGCGGGAGAAGCTCGCGAGCGAGCACCTGGTCGTGCACGCGGGCATGGTGTTCCCCCTGGTCGCGCTGTCCGTGCTGCTCGGTTATGGCATTTGGGTCATGGGCCAGGGCGGCAGCGCGCAGGCGGGCGTCGGGCTCCGCCTCGACGAGGACATCGCCGCCGCCTTCGAGGCGCTGCCGGCATCCGGGCTGCGCATCGCCGTCACGGGAGAACGCTGGTGGTGGCGGGTCGAGTACGTGACCGCCGACGGCCGGCGGTTCGCGAGCGCGAACGAGCTGCGCCTGCCGGTCGGTGAGCCCGTTCCGGTGCTGCTCGCTTCGGCCGACGTGATTCACAGCTTCTGGGTGCCGAAGCTCGCCGGCAAGCTGGACATGATCCCGGGACGGGTCAACACGCTGACACTCGAAGCGACCGCTCCCGGCGTCAGCCGCGGCCAGTGTGCCGAGTACTGCGGCGGCGCGCACGCGCTCATGTCCTTCTTCGTCGTCGCCATGCCGCCGGCGGAGTTCGCGGCGTGGCTGGAGCGCGAAGCGGCGCCCGCCGCCGAGCCCGCCACGCGCGCCGCGACCGCCGGCAGGCGCCTGTTCATGACTCACGGGTGCGCCGGCTGCCACGCGATCCGCGGCACCGTCGCCCGCGGCACGATCGGGCCCGACCTCACGCACGTGGGCGGCCGGCTGTCGCTCGGCGCCGGCGTGCTGCCGAACGAGCCGCAGGCGATGGCGCGCTGGATCCGCGACACCGCGCACGTGAAGCCCGAGAACCTGATGCCGCCCTTCGCGATCTTCACCGACGCGGAGCTGCGCGATCTCGCAACTTACCTGGAGGGGCTCGAGTAGTGGCCTTCGACGAGCGCGACCTGCCGAACCCGTTGCCGCGGCCGGAGGGCGAGCTCGCCGAGCTCGAGCGCGTGTGGGCAACCCCGAAAGGCTGGCGCATCGTCACCGCCGTGAACAACACCGTCATCGGGATCTTCTACATCGGCACCGCGTTCTTCCTGTTTCTCGTCGCCGGCCTGCTCGCGCTGCTCATGCGCACGCAGCTCGCGGTCCCGGAGAACGATTTCATCGGGCAGCCGCTCTACAACCAGATGTTCACCGTGCACGGCACGACGATGATGTTCCTGTTCGCCGTGCCGGCGGTCGAGGCGCTCGGCGTCATGCTGCTGCCGCAGATGCTCGCCGCACGCGACCTGCCGTTTCCGCGCCTGTCCGCGTTCGCGATCTGGGCCTACGTGATCGGCGGGCTGGTGTTCGTCTCCACGATCCTCTACGACCTCGCGCCCGCCGGCGGCTGGTTCATGTACCCGCCCCTGACGCTCAAGGAGTTCTCGCCGGGAGACAACGCCGACTTCTGGCTGCTCGGCATCGGCTTCATCGAGATCTCGGCGATCGCCGGCGCCATCGAGATCGTCGTCGGCACGCTGAAGACGCGCCCCCCGGGGATGTCGCTCATGAGGATGCCGATCTTCGGCTGGGCGATGCTGATTTTCGCGGCGATGATCATGTTCGCCTTTCCGGCGGTGATCCTCGCCACGATGATGCTGGAGATCGAACGGTCGTTCGGCTGGCCGTTCTTCACGGCCGCGCAGGGCGGGGATCCGCTGCTGTGGCAGCACCTCTTCTGGTTTTTCGGCCACCCGGAGGTCTACATCATCTTCCTGCCCGCGGCCGGCCTGGTGTCGATGATCGTGCCGGCGATGGCGCAGCGGCCGCTGATCGGCTACCGCTTCATCGTGGTCGCGCTGATCGCGACCGGCTTCTTCAGCTTCGGGCTGTGGGTGCACCACATGTTCACGACCGGCATCCCGTCGCTGAGCCTCGCCTTTTTCTCGGCTGCGAGCATGGCGGTCGCCGTTCCCTCGGGCATCCAGGTGTTCTCCTGGATCGCGACCATGGCCGCGAGCCGCGGCCGCTTCCGGATCACGACGCCGTCGCTGTTCGTGCTCGGCTTCCTCGTGATCTTCACGATCGGCGGCCTGACGGGCGTGATGGTGGCCCTCGTTCCGCTCGACTTCCAGGTGCACGACACGTACTTCGTCGTGGCGCATTTCCACTACGTGCTGGTCGGCGGAATGGTGTTTCCGCTGTTCGCCACCTTCTATTACTGGGCGCCGATGGTGAGCCGCAACATGCTGTCGGAACGCCTCGGGCGCTGGGTGTTCTGGCTCATGTTCGCGGGCTTCAACGTCGCCTTCCTGCCGATGCACCTGACCGGCCTGCTCGGCATGCCGCGGCGCGTCTGGACCTACCCGGCGGACCTCGGCTGGGATCCGCTCAACCTGCTGTCGACCGTGGGCACCTACGTGCTCGCCGCCGGGGTGCTCCTGTTCACGATCGATCTCGTCGTCCGCTTCCGGCCTGGGCAGGGCCAGGACAACCCCTGGCGTGCGGGCACGCTCGAATGGCTGCCGACCGACCTCTACTCGACGCGCAGCATCCCGCTCGTGACCAGCCGCGAGCCGCTCTGGGACCAGCCGGGCCTCGCGCGGGACGTGGCCGAGGGCCGCTACTTCCTGCCGGGGACGCTGACCGGCGGGCGCGAAACGCTCGTGACGTCGCCGGTCGAGGCGCGCCCGCAGTACGTCATCCGGATGCCGGGGCCGGGCTGGCCGCCCTTCCTGGCCGCCGTTTTCATGGCGTCGTTCTTCCTGCTCCTCACGGTGAAGGCCGTCGTGCCCGCGGTCGCGTGCGGCGTGCTGATGATCGTGTTCTGCATCGCCTGGGCGTGGAGCCTCGATCCAGGGCCCGGCCGGGAGGTGGACATCGGCGGCGGCATACGCCTCCCGACGTACATGAGCGGCCCGCGCTCGCACTCGTGGTGGGCGATGGTCGTGCTCATGTTCGTCGCGGCCTCGCTGTACCTCGCCTGGGTCTTCTCCTACCTGTTCCTGTGGACGGTATCGCCGGAGGCGTGGTCACCGCACGGCGCGCCGGCCCTGCCGGCGTGGCGCTGGCCCGCCGCGTCCGTGCTGCTGCTCCTCGCGGGCTCCGGCCTGCTGCTCGGCGCGCAGCGCGGGCTGCCCCGGCGCGGGGAACGGGCCGCCGGCGTGCCGTGGCAAATGCTGCTCGCGCTCGCGTGCCTCGCGGCGGCGCTCGGCATCGAGCTCGCGGGTCACTGGGGCAGCGGGCTGCGACCGACGCAGAACGCCTACGCGGCGTCGGTGTACATGGCGGTGCTGCTGTTCGGCCAGCTCGCGTTCGCCCTCGCGATCCTGGGCGGCTTCGTCATCGCGCGCCACGTCACCGGGCGACTCGACCGGGAACGGCGCGTGAGCTTCGACAACCTCGCGCTCCTGTTCCACTACACCGTCGCGCAGAGCCTGCTCGGCCTCGCGCTGGTGCACGGGTTCCCGCGGGTGGTGGCATGAAGCCGGGTGACGCGATCCAGGCAGGCGACGATCGCGGCTCCCCGGCGGCGGCATTGGCCTACCTCGTGGTCGGCCCGCTCGCCTGGGCCGGTCACCTCCTGCTCGTCTACGCGCCGCAGGCGGCGCTTTGCGCTTTCCGCCTGACGGGCACGGCCGCCGTCGAGACGAGCATCGTGCGCGCGATGGTGATCGGCGTCACCGTGCTCGCGGCGTCCGCGATGATCGCCGCCATCGCGGCGCCGCGAGCCCTGGCTCGGCTGCTGCGCGCAACGGCGTTCCTGGAAGGCGGCAACGGCCGGTTCATGATCGCGGTCATGCGCCTGCTCGCGGTGCTGTCGCTGGCGGGAGTGGCCTGGGCGGGCAGCGCGGCGCTCGTGCTCCCGCCGTGCCCGGTGCTGCGCTGATCGGGGCGCGGCGCGTCAGGCCGGGACGAAGCCGGGCACCGGCCGGATCCGGTCCCGCGGGATTGCCGCGAGCTGGGTCCTCACGAGCTGGTCCATCGTCTCCACGGCGCCGTCGTCGCCCACGAAGTACGGCGGCCGGCGGCGCAACAGGCTCCAGTCGCCGGACTTCAGGATGCGCAGGAGGTGCGCCATGTTGTTGCGGATGGCCTCGACGTACGGATTCTGGCCGTCGTACAGCACCTCGATGTAACGGTACGCGCGGTTGAACTTGTTGCACAGGCGCTCGCGCGAGACCTGCTGGTAGAACAGCGGCGTCTTGCTGAGGAGGTCGATGCCGGAGGCATAGCGTACGCGGTATTCGCCGGGCCGCGCGTTCTCGACGGCGACGCCGCCGAGCACGAATTCCTTGTACAGCCGGTCGCGGCATTTCTCGAGGTAGCAGCGATCGGCCATCTGCGCGATGAGGTCGGCGGTGCCGAGGAGATGCCCGCAGATCGCGTCGCGTGGATCCTCGAACTCGATGTGGTCGAGGTCGAGCTCGTAGCCCGTGAAGTGCACGATGCGGCTGGCGGTGCCGAGGTCCGCCTCCATGCCGATGCCCGGCAGGTAGCGCCGGAGGAAATCGGCGCTGCGGGAGACGTGGTACATCGTGAACTCGGCGCCGTTGGTGAAGTCGCGGTCGCGCTCGAGGTGGCGGATGTAGCCGGAGTCGTGGAACAGCGCGGTCACGAGCGCGAGCTCGGCGCGATGCGGCCCGAGCCGGTCGGCCGGCTCGACGCTGCGCTCGTACCCGGCAATGAGGCGGGCGAGGGCGAGCGACATGTCCAGCGTGTGCTGGAGGTCGTGATAGGTCGTCTCGCAGGCCGCGTAACCGGGGTAGCGACCGGTGAACAGCCGCTCGAAATCGTAGAACGCGAGCCACAGGCGATCGAAGGACGCGCCCGGGAAGGTGTCGGTGAACAGGGCCTTGACCGCGGCGCGCACGGCCGCGGGATTGCTGACCTGCACCGTGTCGGTCACGTCGTAGTCGTTGCGTCGGTCCGGCGTCATCAGTTTCTTGTCGTTCTGGTCGCGGCCGGCGACGCCCGGTGCAGCGCTCATGTAGGGCGATTCGTGGTCACGTACCGCGGATCATACACGCGGCGGCGCGCGGGAAGCGCAATTTGACATATTGCGAAGATCGCCGGTCGCACGCTCCGGCGCAGGTGCCCGGGCCGCGCGTGGCGCGCGCTCTTGCAGGCTTACAGGTCGAACTCGGCGATGACCGGGGCGTGGTCGGAAGGACGCTCCCAGCCGCGCGGCTCGCGGTCGATCCGGCAGCCGGTGCAGGCTTTCGCGAGCGCTTCGCTCGCCAGGATCAGGTCGATGCGCAAGCCCGCGTTGCGGCGGAAGCGGCCGCGCCGGTAGTCCCACCACGAGAACGACTTCTCGGGCTGCGGGAAGGAGCGGAAGACGTCCGTGAGGCCGAGCGCCATGAGCGCGCGCAGGCCTTCGCGCTCCGGGCCGCTGGTGTGGATGTCCTCGCCGTACGCGACCGGGTCGTACACGTCGCGATCGTCGGGTGCGATGTTGAAATCGCCGAGGACCAGCAGGCGCTCGTGGCGTTGCAGCTCGGCGGCGACGTACTCACGTGCCGCCGCGAGCCACTGGAGCTTGTACTCGTACTTGTCGGAACCGAGGCTTTGCCCGTTCGGGACATAGACGTTGATGATGCGCACGCCGTGAGAGGTGGTCGCGAGGATGCGCCGTTGCGGATCCGGGAAACCCTCGATGTCCGTGACCGGATCGAGGAGCGGCGCGCGTGACACGGTGGCCACCCCGTTGTAGCTGCGCTGACCGCTCGCGAGCGCCTCGTAACCGGCTTCGCGAAATGCGTCCGCGGGAAAGTCCTCGGTGACCTGCTTGATCTCCTGCAGCGCGAGCACGTCGGGCGAGCGCGACTCGAGCCAGTCGAGCACCTGCTGCAGACGGACTTTCAGCGAGTTGATGTTCCAGCTCGCGACCTTCATGCCGCCTTGTCGACGATGCCGCTCCGCTCGAGCAGCGCCTCCAGCGTCGGCTTGCGGCCGCGAAACGCGACGTACGCTTCCATGATGTCGCGGCTGCCGCCGATCTCGAGAATCTCGGAGCGGAAGCGCCGCGCGGTGGCGCGGTCGAAGATGCCCGCCTCCTCGAACGCGGCGAACGCGTCGGCGGCGAGCACCTCGGCCCACTTGTAGCTGTAGTAACCCGCCGCGTAGCCGCCGGCGAAGATGTGGGAAAAGCTGTGCGGCAGCCGGTTGTAGTCGGGATGCTGCACCAGCGCGACCTCCTCGCGCACCTGCCGCAGCACCTCGAGCGCCCGTGCGCCGCGCTCGGGGTCGTACTCGGCGTGCAGGCGGAAATCGAACAGCGCGAACTCGAGCTGGCGCAGCATCGCGAGCGCCGCGCCGAAGTAGCGGCCGGCTTCCAGCCTGTCGAACAGCTCGCGGGGCAGTGGCTCGCCGGTGCGCCAGTGGCCGGAAGCGCGCTCGAGCACTTCGAACGACCAGGCGTAGTTCTCCATGAACTGGCTCGGCAGCTCCACCGCGTCCCAGGGCACACCGTTGATGCCGGCGAGGCTCGGGTAATCCACCTTCGTGAGCAGGTGGTGCAGCATGTGGCCGAACTCGTGGAACAGCGTCACCACGTCGTTGTGCGTGAGCAGCGACACACCCGCCTCGTTCGGCGGCGAGAAGTTGCAGACGAGGTAGCCGACCGGCAGCACCGGCGTGCCGGACACGTTCTGGCGGACGATGCACTCGTCGATCCACGCGCCGCTGCGCTTGCCGTTGCGCGCGTACAGGTCGGTGTAGAAGCCACCGAGGGGCTCGCCGCGCTCGTCGCGCACCTCGAAGTACTCGACGGTTTCGTGCCACACCTGCACGCCCGGGACGCGCGAGAGACTTACGCCGTACAGCCGCTCTGCGAGCTCGAACAGGCCGCCGACGGCTTTCTCCGCGGTGAAGTACTGCCTGAGCACCTCGTCGGAGATCGCGAACCGCTCCTGCTTCAGCCGCTCCAGCCAGTAGGTCACGTCCCACGCCGCCAGCGGCTCCGGTGCGAGCGCCTGGATGGCGGCGAGCTCCTTCTCGGCGGCCGGGCGGGTGCGCCGGGCGAGCTCCTCCAGAAACCCGATCACCTCGGCCGGCGTGCCGGCCATCTTGGTGGCCAGCGAGTACTCGGCGTAGCTCTCGAAGCCGACGAGCCGCGCCAGCCGGTGCCGCAGCGCCAGGATCTTCTCGATGTTCTCGCTGTTGTCCCAGCGCTCGAAGCCGCCCTGGTCGGAGGCGCGGGTGGACCACGCGCGGTAGAAGCGCTCGCGGAGCGAGCGGTCGTCGGCGTGCGTGATCACCGCCATCCACGTCGGCAGGTCGAGGGTCAGCCGCCAGCCCGGCTGGCCGTGGCGCGCCGCCTCGGCCCGGGCGCGCTCGACCGTGGGCTCCGGCAGCCCGGAGAGCAACGCCCGGTCCTCGGTGTAGAAATGCCAGCTATCGGTCGCGTCCTGCAGGTTCTGCTCGAACTTGGCCTGCACGGACGCGAGCTCCTGCATCGCCTGCCGGAACTCGGCCTTCTCCGCCTCCGGCAGCGCCACGCCCGCGAGCCGGAAGTCACGCAACGCCTTGTCGAGCAGCATCCGCTGCGCCCCGGGTGCGGTCGGGGGAAGGGACTCGCGGATCGCGGCGAACCGCGCCTGCACCGCCTTGTTTTGCGCGAGCTCGGTGCCATGTTGGGTGAGGATCGGCAGGCACGCGTTGTATGCTTCGCGCCAGCCCGGATCGCCGAGCACCGAATGCAGGTGGCTGACGGGCGACCAGACGCGGGCGAGCTCGTGGTGCATTTGCTCGAGCGGCACGACGAAACGCTCGAAATCGCCCGCCGATTCGTCCGCCAGCAGGTTCTCGAGCCGCTTTTTGTGCTCCGCGACGAGGCTTTCGATGGCGGGCAGGGCGTGCTCGGGCCGCATGTCGGCAAAACGGGGCAGCCCCCGGGTATCCAACAACGGATTGGACATGGGTCGGGTCAACTGGTGAGATAAAACGATGCTGCACGAGATGGTATCACACGGCCTTCCGGCGGCCCGCGGACGCCGGCGCCGGGCCCGGGGGATCGGGACGTGACGGTGGAGTTCGACGTCGTCGTCATCGGCGGCGGCAGCGGCGGGCTCGCGCACGCGCAACGCGCGGCGGAATACGGCGCCCGGGCCGTCGTCGTCGAGTCCGGCCGGCTCGGCGGCACCTGCGTGAACGTCGGCTGCGTGCCGAAGAAGGTCATGTGGTACGCGGCCGAAACGATGCACCACCTCGGGCATGCGGCCGACTACGGCTTCGACGTCGAGGTCCGCGGCCACGACTGGGCGGAGCTCAAGCGGCGCCGCGATGCCTACATCGCGCGCCTCAACAACATCTACGCCGGCAACCTGGAACGCCGCGGCGTGTCCCTGATCCGCGGCCACGCGCGCTTCGTCGACCCGCACACGCTCGACATCGAGGGCCGCCGCGTGGCCGGGAAGCGCATCGTCGTTGCGACCGGCGGCCACCCGATCGTCCCGAAGCTGCCGGGCGCGGAGCTGGGGTTCACGTCCGACGATTTCTTCGAGCTCGAGAGCCGCCCGCAGCGCGTGTGCGTCGTGGGCAGCGGCTACGTGGCGGTCGAGCTCGGCGGCGTGTTCAACGCGCTGGGCTCCGAGGTGACGATGCTCATCCGCCGGGAACGCGTGCTGAGGAGCTTCGATGCCATGCTGGGCGAGGAGCTCGGGCTCGCCATGGAGGCGGCCGGCATCCGCATCGAGCGCGAGATCGTGCCGCTCGCCCTCGAGCGCGGGGCGGACGGGCTCACCCTCACGGCAGTCGGCGGCACGACGTACGGCCCGTTCGATGCCGTGCTCTGGGCCGTGGGCCGTGCGCCGCGCACGGCGGGACTCGATCTCGAAGCGGCCGGGGTCGAGACGGACGCCGACGGCTTCGTGCCGGTGGACGACTTCCAGGCGACCAACGTGCCGCACATCTTCGCCCTCGGCGACGTTACCGGGCGCGTCGCGCTCACGCCGGTGGCGATTGCGGCGGGACGCCGACTCGCCGATCGCCTGTATGGCGGCATGGAAGGCCGCCGCCTCGACTACGAGAACATCCCCACGGTCATTTTCTCGCACCCGCCGATCGGCACGATCGGCATGACCGAGGATGAAGCGCGCGAGCGCTACGGCACGCAAACTCGCGTCTACGAGTCGCAGTTCACGCCGATGTACTACCAGCTCGGCGAGAACAAGCCGCAGACGCGCATGAAGCTCGTCACTGCCGGGCCCGACGAGAAAGTGGTGGGCTGCCACGTGATCGGCGACGGCGCGGACGAGATGATGCAGGGGTTCGCGGTGGCCATTCGCATGGGCGCGACGAAACGCGATTTCGACGACACGGTCGCGATTCACCCGACGAGCGCGGAGGAGCTCGTCACGATGCGCTGATGGAGAGCTGCCTCAGTACGGGTCGCGTGTCCGGGCGCACGCCGCGCCAAAGATGGAACGATTCGGCCGCCTGCTCCACCAGCATGCCCCATCCCAGCACCGCCTCGCGCGCACCGCATTCGCGGGCCCAGCGGCTGAAAGGCGTCGGCGTCAGGCCGTAGGACAGGTCGTAACAGAACGTGTCGGGCGTGATTGCCGCCCGCGGCCACGGCGGCGTCTCGCCTTTCAGCCCCGCCGAGGTCGCGTTGATGACGAGGCCGTAATCGGCCGCGGGGACGTCCTTGAAGCGGCACGCGGTGACCTCCCCGAGGTGGGAGAAGTCGGCGGCGAGCACGCGCGCTTTCTCGACCGTGCGGTTGGCGATCGTGACGCTCTCCGGCCCGGCCGCGAGCAGCGGCCCGAGGATGCCGCGCGTGGCGCCGCCCGCCCCGAGGATGAGGATCCTCAGGCTCGCGAGGTGCAGCCCGAGGTTGCGCGTGAGGTCGCGCAGCAGGCCGACCCCGTCGGTGTTGTCGCCGAAGATCTCCCCGTCCTGGAAGACGAGCGTGTTGACCGCGCCGGCACGCGTCGCGCGCTCGCTGAGCTGGTCGACCACGTCCAGCGCCGCGGTCTTGTGCGGCACCGTGATGTTGAGGCCCTTGCCGCCCTTCTCGCCGAACTCGCGGATCGCGCTGCGCAGCTCGCCGGGCGCTACCGGCAAGAGCTCGTAGGAGATGTTCTGGCCGGTCTGCAGCGCGAACAGGCGGTGAATGATCGGCGACCGGCTGTGCGAGACCGGGTATCCCATGACGCCATAGCGGTCGACCTGCCGCTTCATTCCCGTGACTGGAGCCAGCGTGCCGCGTCCAGCGCGTAGTACGTCAGGATCGCGCTCGCGCCGGCGCGCTTGATGGACAGGAGCGCTTCGAGCGCAATCGCTTTCTCGTCCACCCAGCCGCGCTCGGCGGCCGCCTTGATCATCGAGTACTCGCCGCTCACCTGGTAGGCGAACACGGGCACGCCGAAGCGATCCTTCACGCGGCGCACGATGTCGAGATACGGCAGCGCCGGCTTGACCATCACGATGTCGGCGCCCTCGGCGATGTCGAGCCCGACTTCGCGCAGTGCCTCGTCGCTCATGGCCGGGCTCATCTGGTAACCGTGCTTGCCGGCGCCGCGCAGCCGAGGGTCGAGGTCGAGGGCATCCCGGAACGGACCGTAAAAGGAAGAGGCGTACTTCGCCGCGTAGGACAGGATCAGCGTGTTCGTGTGGCCGTTGCTCTCGAGCGCCTCGCGGATCGCCCCGACCCGCCCGTCCATCATGTCCGACGGCGCCACGACGTCGGCGCCGGCTTCCGCGTGCGACAGCGCCTGCCGGACCAGCATCGCGACCGTCTCGTCGTTCTGCACGTAACCGGATTCGTCGATGATGCCGTCCTGTCCGTGGGTCGTGTACGGGTCGAGCGCGACGTCGGTGATCACGACCACGTCCGGAAACGACTGCTTGACCGCCCGCACGGCGCCTTGGACGAGCCCCTGCGGGTTCGCGCACTCGCTGCCGTCCGGGGTCTTCCGGTCGGGATCGATCACGGGAAACAGGGCGACGGCGACGATGCCGAGCTCCACCGCCCGCGCCAAAGCCTCGATCAGCTCATCGACCGTGTGCCGCTGCACGCCCGGCATCGACGCGACCTCGCGCTCGTGCAGGGCACCTTCGCGGACGAACACCGGCCAGACGAGGTCGGCGGCCTCGAGCCGGGTTTCCGCCACCAGCCGGCGCAGGGCGGCGGTGCGGCGCGTACGGCGCAGCCGGGTCGAGGGGAACCGGCCGGCCTGGAAGTCACTCATAGGAACATCCGAATCCGACGTGTCGTGACTATTATTTGGCTTTTCGCGGCGTACGGGTAGCTCTACCGGCCCGCAGGCAAGAAAAAGACCAAGACACCCGCCGAGAACCCCATGCATGCACTCGCCCCGTTGCCCGAACCCCGTCCGCCGGCGGAATCGCCGTCCCGGGATCCCGGAACGCCCGGTAATAACCGCGCCCCGCGGCGGGTCTACCGCAGATGACGAGCGACGGTGACCGCGAGCGCAAGGCGCGCTTCGAGCGGCTCGTGGCCGGCTGCCACCGCGAGCTGTACCGCTACGCCGCCTGGCTGTCCCGGGACCCCGGGGCCGCGGAGGTCGTGCTGCAGGAGGCGCTGCTCCGGGCCTGGAGGTCGCTCGACCGGCTCAGGCACGACGGCGCGGCCAAGGCCTGGCTGCTGACGATCGTGCGGCGCGAGAACGCCCGCTATTTCGCCGGGAGCCCGCCGCCGGCCGTGGACATCGACGCGCTGTCCCCGGCCCAGGAGGCGATGATCGCGGCCGGTGACGACGCGGAGCTCGAGGATCTCCGCCGCGCGATCATGGCGCTGGAAGATGCTTACCGGGAGCCGCTGGTGCTCCAGGTGATGATGGGCCACAGTTGCAACGAGATTGCCGACATCATGGGACTCACGCCGGGTGCGGTGCTGACGCGCCTGCATCGCGCGCGCCGCAGGCTGCGCGACGCGATCGCAGGAGACGGGGCGCACCCCGCGGCGGCCGGCGCGGGACAGCCGGACGGGGACGCGGACGGGGAAGCCAATGGACTGTGAGGCCTACCGCCGCGCCATCGACGCGGATCCCGGCGGCGACTTCGACGGCGCGGCCGCGCACGTCGCCGGCTGCGAGGCGTGCCGCGCGTACACGGCCACGCTCCGGGACTTCGACCGGCGCCTCGCGCGCGCGCTGGCCATCGACGTGCCGGCCTTTCCCTTGCCCGAGCTGCCCGCCGCCCCGCCGCGGGCGGAGCGCGGCCGTCGCCGGACCCGGTGGCTCGTGACGGCCGCGGCGGCGCTGGCGGTGAGCCTGGCGGGCCTCGCCGTGCTCACGTTGCGCTCCGGCGCGCCGGGGGACGCAGCCGGTGAGCGGCTGGCGGCGGAAGTGCTGGCCCACATGGACGGCGAGGCCTCCTCGCGCGTGGTCACCACCATGGCGGTCAGCCGTGCGGCGCTGGAGCAGGTGCTCGAGCCCCGCGTACGGGCGTTCGACACGGGCGGCGCGATCGTGAGCTACGCGATGAGCTGCGTCATCAACGGCAAGCTCGTGCCGCACCTCGTCGTGCAGGGCCGCACCGGGCCCATCACGCTCATCCTGCTGCCGGACGAAAGCGTCGATGACGCCATCCCGCTCGTCGGCAGGAACGTGCACGGCGTCATCGTGCCGGCCGAGACCGGCGCCATTGCCATCATCGGGGAACGGGAGGACCAGTTGCCGGAGATCGGTGACGTGGGGCAACGGGTAGTGCAATCAGTGCAGTGGCGCCTTTAGGGCCGCTTCAGTCCATCAGCAGGAGATGACCATGTCGGAAAACAAGAGAGTAAAACCGATCACCGTGGCCGTCGGCGCCGCGCTCGCCGGCTCGTTTGCGCTCGCGGGCACCGCGACGGCCGACACCGGCGCGAGTCCGTTCGCCGTGACGGCGCTGAGTGCGGGCTACGCGCTGGGTGCGAGCCATCACGCCGGCGCCGACCACGCCGGCAAGCACGCCGAAGGTGCGTGCGGCGGTGACCAGGGCGACAAGTCGGCGGAGGGGAGCTGCGGCGGCGATAAGGGCGGCGAGTCCCAGGACGGCAACGCGGAAGGCAAAGCCGGCGAGGGCCAGTGCGGCGGCGAGAAGGGCGCCGAAGGCAAGTGCGGCGGCGAAAAGGCCGGCGAAGGCAAGTGCGGGGAGGGCAAGTGCGGCGGCGGGGCCTGAGCCCGGCCAGCCGCGGTTGAGCGTAAAGCCCGCGGCCCGGCCGCGGGCTTTGCGCCTTCCGCAAGACCGGGGCGGCAGGCATTACTGGCCGTAGCCGCGGGTTTCGGCCGGTGCGGAAGGCGCCTGCCGATGCTACGCTGCCGCTCACGAGCAGCGCGGAGAACAGCGTGCCAGTCAAAACCGAGCGCATCCGCCGGTGTCCGTGGGCCGGCGAGAGCAGCCTGTCTTACATCGAGTACCACGACACCGAGTGGGGCGTGCCGGTCTGGGACGACCGCAAGCAGTTCGAGTTCCTGGTGCTCGAGGGCGCGCAGGCGGGACTCTCCTGGTCCACGATCCTCAACAAGCGTGAAGGCTATCGCCGGGCGTTCGCGGAGTTCGATCCGGAGAAGGTCGCCCGCTTCACTCGCCGGCGTATCGAGAAAATCCTCGAGGATCCCGGCATCGTCCGCAACCGACTCAAGGTCGAGTCCGCGGTCAGTAACGCGCGCGCGTTCCTCAAGGTGCAGGAGGAGTTCGACGGCTTCTGTCACTACATCTGGCGGTTCGTCGGCGGCCGTCCGAAGCAGAACCGCTTTCGCGACTCCTCCCAGGTGCCCGCGACGTCGAAGGAATCGGACGCGCTGTCGAAGGACCTGCGACAGCGGGGCTTTCGCTTCGTCGGCAGCACGATCGTGTACGCGCACATGCAGGCCACCGGCATGGTGAACGATCACCTGACGAGCTGCTTTCGCCACAAGGAGGTCGCCGCGCTCGCCCGCCCGTAGGCCCTGCGCGCGGTCAGCTCCGTGACCGCTCCTCGCGCAGCGCGGCGAAAAGCTCCGAGCGCTGCCCGGCACTCAACGGCGTGAGCGGCGGCCGCACGCGCTCCCACTCCGGGTCATGCGTGGATTCGGCGATGAACGCCTTGAGCGCCGCGATCATGGGATAGCGCTGGAAGATCGCACGCGTGCGCCCGAGCGCGTCCTGCAGCGTATCCGCCCGCTCCGAGCGCCATTCCCGGTACAGCGTGACGAGCGCATCGGGCGTCGCGTTGGCGGTCGCCGAAATGGCCCCGGCGCCGCCCGCGCGCAGGTTGCGCAGGAGGAAGGTCTCGCTGCCCGAGAACACGCGGAAGTCGTCGAAGCCGCGCTCGATCAGCGCGAGCGTGTGACTCCAGTCGCCCGAGCTGTCCTTCAGTCCCGCGATGACGCCGGGGTAGGCATGCACCAGGCGCTCGACGAGCGCGAGCGAGTAGCCCACCTGCGCGACTGGCGGGATGTGATAGAGGTAGACCCGGAGCTCGGCGCGGCCGACGCGCTCGATCAGCTCCGCGACGCTCGCGAACAGGCCGTCGTCGGTGACGGGCTTGTAATAGAACGGCGGGAGCAGGAGCACGCCGCGGCAGCCACGCGCCACGGCATGCGCGGTGAGCCGGACGGCGTCGGGGAGCGCGCATGCCCCGGTGCCGGGCAGCAGGCGTCGCGGCCCGATCCCGGCCTCGACGAGGCGCTCGAGGAGCTCGATTTTTTCCTCGCAGGACAGGGAATTGCCCTCGCCGGTCGTGCCGAACGGCGCCAAGTCGACGCCGGCCGCGGCGAGCCGCCGGCAGTGCGCGACGAGCCGCGGCGCGTCCGGCGCCAGGTCGGCCCGGAACGGCGTGAGGACCGGTGCGAGGATTCCGTGAAAGCGTTCGGGTGAGGGCACTGGGGGCCTCCGGCGCGCGAGCGGGCAGAAGCCTCAATTCTGGATCGTGACGAGCGTGATCGCGACCAGTCCCTGCGGCGTGTTGTGGGACACGCCGCCGAAGTAGATCGTGCCCGGGGCGAGGCCGGTCCAGTCGATCGTGACGTCGGCGGTCGTGCCGGCGTTGACGAGCGCGGGGCCCGTGGCGGTCATGTTGCCCTGAACGTCGTCCAGCCCGAAGCCCCACGCGAGGAACGTGTAGACCGCCCCCGGTCCGCCGGCGACGTCGTCGGTATCGAAGGCGTGCACGAACACGGCGTAGCGCCCGGCGCCCGGCAGCAGGATGTCGAACTGCTCGCGCGAGGTCGGCTCCCCGCTCTCCCCGATCTTGGTGCAGTTCACCGTGTCCGGGCAGTAGAAGACGTACATGTCGAGATCGTCTTCGCCGTCCGTGAGCTCGTCGAACAGCGCGAAGCGCAGGTAGGCCATGTTCGCCGGCACGTCAACCAGGTGTGCGCGGACGCCGTTCGTGTCGCGGAACGTGAACGTCTTCGTCGGGTCTTCCTCGATGAACACGTCGGCGAACACGACCGGTGCCCGCAGTCCGTGCACGCCGGGCGCGTACGTGCCGGTGTACCCGAACTCCACCGGGAACGCGAAGCTCCCGTTGCTGCCGCTCGCGAAGACTTCCCGCGGCGCGTTGACGGACGTCGGGCGCACCGCCAGCGCGCTGCGCACGGAGCGATCCCGGCTTTCCCAGGTGAGGCTGCCGAAACGCCACAAGTCGAGCGGCCCGCTCTCGTAGCCGAACGTGACCTCGAACTCCGCCGATTCGCCGGGCGCCAGCGACAGGGTCGAGGGCGAGACGAGGACGCTGATGCCGGGCGGCGGCTCGATCCGCGCCGTGTACGTGCCCGCCTCGTCGCTCACGTTCGTCACCCGCCGCCTCACGATGCGCGTGTGCGCGAGGCGCGCCACGGCGATGGACGGCTGGTTGAGGTCGGCGGGATGGAACGAGAACCCGGCGGCCGCGAGCTCGTCGCAACGGGCGGCGTCCACGGCCGGTGAGCCGCTGCCGCAGGCGAATGCGTCGTACTCGTCTGCGCCGACGTCGTACACGAGCCCCGGGTCGAGCGCGCGGTTCGGGTCGATGTGGCCCGCGCCGAAATCGAACGGATTCGCCGGGGTCTCGCCGTCCTGCTGGCGCACGTCCTGGCGGGCGCTCGTCATCAGCGCGGACTTGATCGCGGCGGGGCTCCAGTCCGGGTGCGCCTCGCGCAGCAGCGCGGCGATCCCGGCGACGTGGGGCGCCGACATCGAGGTACCGGAGAGAAACGCGAAGCTCTCGCCGGCGACGGAGTTCGCTGCCTCGGGCGTGAACCCGGCGAGGATGTTGACGCCCGGCGCCGTCAGGTCCGGCTTCAGGATGTCCTCCGCCGGGCCGGGTCCGCGCGACGAGAACACCCCCATGACGTTGCCGGTGTCCTCCTCGGTGAGCAGGAGCCCCTTGTCGAGGCGTACCTCGACGATGCCGCCGGCGTCGATCTCGTCGCGCAGCAGGTTGCCGTCCGCCTGGCCGATCATCAGCGCCGGGATGTCGACCGAGCCGGTGTCGCCGACCATCACGATCGGGTCGCCCGCGATGTTGAACACCACGGCGGCCACGGCACCCGCGGCTTCCGCGTTTGCCACCTTCGTCTCGAATGCGCAGCCGCCGCGCTGGATGAAGGCGACGTTGCCGTCGACCTCGGCGGTATTGACGATGGGCTCGCATGCGTCGAAGGTCGTGCCCTCGCTGCCGTCCCCCAGCACCGCCTCGTCGTCGTCGACGAGCACGAGCCGGGCCTCGATCGGGTCGACGTCGGCGAGCGGCGGCGTGAAGCTCGCCTCGCGCACGACGTAGCGGCCCGCCACCCCGGAGGGCGCGGTCACCTCGAGCGCCTCCTCCGAGTGCCGGCCTTCGCGGCTGGATGCCGCGGTCGTGAGCACCCAGGGGGCGCCGGCGGGTGAGCCGATCGTGTTGAAGTTGGGACCCTCGTTCCCCGCCGCGACCACCGTCAGCACGCCTGCCTTAGCGGCGTTCAGGAGTGCGACGTCGTCGGGTGCGTTGACGGTGAGGATCGAGCTGCCGACGGAGTAGTTGATGACGTGTACGCCGTCCGCCACGGCGGCGTCGATGGCGTTCGCGAGATCGGAGGTGTTGCAGCTCGCGCGCAGGTCGCCGGGACGCAGCCAGCAGGCCTTGTAGACCGCGACACGCGCGCGCGGCGCCATGCCTTCCACGTGGTCGAGTGCCGTGCCGAAAATGGAGGCGCGCACGCGGTTGCCGGCGGCCGTGGTGGCGGTGTGCGTGCCGTGGCCGTCGACGTCGAGCGGCGAGAAGATCTCGCCGTCGTCGATCGGTCCGCCCGCCCGCGCCCCGTCGGCGAACCAGCGGGCGCCGATCAGCTTGTTGTTGCAGGCTTCCGCCGGGAACCGCTGGCCCGCCTGGCAGGTGCCGTTCCAGCTTTCCGGCGGCTCGAACATGACCACGTCCTCGAGGCGGTCGTAGCGCCGGCAGAGCCAGCGGCCGAGCAGCGAGATTTCCGCCCAGCGGCTCCTGCACGCCCGCGGGCGGTCGGCCTGCCGCCGGTCGGACAGTGCCGGGTGGCCCGGCGCCACCCCGCTGTCGATCACCCCGATGACGATCCCCTCGCCGTCGAGGCCTGCCGCCCTGAGCCCCGTTTCCGCGTCGAACAGCCCGAGGAAGCGTGCGCTCGAGCTCGTCGCGAGCGGCCGGACCTCGTCCTCCCAGACGTGCAGCACCTCGGGCTGGCTCTCGAGCTCGAGCGCCTGCGCCGGCGTCATCTTCGCCGCGAAGCCGTTCAGCGCGTACCCGTAGCTGTAGATCTTGCGGGCGCCGGGCCCGACGCGCGCGAGAACCCTGTCCTGCGACTCGACGAGCCGCTGCACGTAGCCCTGCACGGACGCCGCGTTCTTGTCGAAGCGCGGCAGCGCGCCGCCGCGGACGCCCATCTTCGCGAGCCCGCTCGCCGCCTGCCGTGCGTGCTGCTCGACGGCCGAGGGCGCCTTGAGCTGCACGATGTAGACCTTCTCTGCGCCGGCCGGATCCGCGGTGCCCGCGAGGCGCATGCCGGACACGGAGTCGCCGGCCGGGCGCAGCGGCGATTCGAACGCGACTTGCGCGCTCGCGCTGGCCGCGAGGCAGATGAGCAGGATTGAGCGGACGAAAGACACGGCGCTTCCGGAGCTCCCCCTTCGTTTTGCGGACGTCCGGTCGGAAACCGTCGTGAGGCGCGGTTTTGGCAAGAAGCTACCACATTCCGCCGCCGCCTCCTACGACCGGCCGGTCCCGGTCACGCGCGGCCGGGCCTCACGCGAGCCAGTCGCGGGGGCGGAGATAGTCCGCGTACAGCCGCGCCTCGGGGGAGCCGGGCTCGGGCTGCCAGCCGTATTCCCAGCGCACGCGCGGCGGCAGCGACATGAGGATGGACTCGGTGCGGCCGCCGCTCTGCAGGCCGAAGAGCGTGCCGCGATCGTAGAGCAGGTTGAACTCGACGTAGCGGCCGCGGCGGTAGAGCTGGAACTCGCGCTCGCGCTCGGTGTAGGGCGTGTCGCGCCGCGCCTCCACGATGGGCAGGTACGCGGGCAGGAACTTCTCGCCCACGGAGCGCAGGAACTCGAAGCAGCGCTCGAAGCCCCATTCGTTCAGGTCGTCGAAGAACAGTCCCCCGACGCCGCGGGTCTCGTTGCGGTGCGGCAGGAAGAAGTACTCGTCGCACCACTTCTTGTAACGCGCGTACACGTCGTCGCCGAAGCCGGCGCAGGCGTCGTGCGCCATGCGATGCCAGTGCAGCACGTCCTCGTGCACGGGGTAGTACGGCGTCAGGTCGAAGCCGCCGCCGAACCACCACGCGCCGCCACCGTCCTTCGTCGCGTTGAAGAAACGCAGGTTCGCGTGGGTCGTGGGCACGTGCGGGTTCGAGGGATGCAGCACCAGCGACACGCCCATTGCCTCGAAGCTCGCACCGGCGAGCTCCGGGCGCGCGCGCGTCGCCGACGGCGGCAGCTCGCCGCCGTGCACGTGGGAGAAGCCGATGCCGGCCTGCTCGAACACGGCGCCGCCCTTGAGAACGGAGCTCTCGCCGCCGCCGCCGGCTTCGCGCTGCCAGCGATCGTGCCGGAAGCGGCCGCGGCCGTCCGCCTGCTCGAGCGCCGCGACGATGCGGGCCTTCAGGTCTTCGAGGTACTTCCGGACGCTGCCCGGATCGGGTGCACCGCCCGTCATGTCGCTGCCGCTCTCACGATGCTGCCGGTCTCGAAATCGCGTATCTCGGAAGGTCCTTTCGCCGGGCCGGGGCGGCCCGGGACCACGTAGTCTACCAAGCGGCCGAACTGGCGGCGGAGCACGTGCTCCGTGCGCGCCGGCGGGCGCCCGGACACGTTCGCGCTGGTCGACACGAGCGCCGACCCGGCCGCGATGCACAACGCGGCCGCCACCGGGTGTGCCGTGACGCGCACGGCGACGCGCTCGTGCGCACCGCGGATCCAGTACGGGACATCGGCCCTGGCGGGCACGAGCCAGGTCACCGGCCGCTCGGCACCGGAAGGCAGCTCCGCGCCTTCCGGGAGCGCCGCCCAGGGCTCGAGCTGCGCGACCGACGCGGCGATCAGTATCAGGCCCTCCGACACGCGGCGCTCTTTGATCTCGAGCACCCGGCGGATGGCCTCTGGCGCGCCGGGCAGGCAACTCAGCCCGTACACGCCTTCGGTCGGGCAGGCGACGACGCCGCCGCCCGAGAGGATGCGCGCGGCCTTGCGGATCGGGATCGCGGGGATGGCGGGACCGTCCGGCGTTGCCCCGCCCCGTGCATCCGGCCCGCCTGCGGCCCCCCGCATGGCGCGCGCTTAAGGTTCCGGGGCGCCCTTGGGCGCCGCTTTCGCCGCTTTCGTGCGCGCGGCGGCCTTCTTTTTCTTCCCGGCCTTTTTCTTCTTCTTCGTCTTCTTCTTCGCCGCCGGCGCCGCCGCTGCGGGTGCGGTCGCGCCGTTGCCGGCCGCCGTCTTCTTCGTTTTCCGGCCGCGCCGCGGGGGCGCGGCGGCGAGCAGCTCCTTGCACTCCTCGAGCGTGAGGGATGCCGGGTCGCGATCCTTGGGCACGCGCGCGTTGCGGCTCTTGTCCGTGATGTACGGTCCGTAACGGCCGTGCAGCACCTGGATTCCCTCGTCGGGGAAATCCCGGATGATGCGGTTCGCGTCGGCGATCTTCTTCTGCTCGATGAGCTCCAGCGCGCGCGGGAGCTGGATGGTGTACGGGTCGTCGTCCCCGCGCAGCGAGACGAACTTGTCACCGTAGCGAAGGTAAGGCCCGAAGCGACCGACGCTGGCGATCACCGGCTCGCCTTCAGGGGTTTCCCCGAGCTTGCGCGGCAGCTTGAACAGCTCGAGCGCTTCCTCGAGCGTGATCTCGTTCATCTTCTGCCCGGGGCGCAGTCCCGCGAACTTCGGCTTCTCCTCGTCGTCCTTGGTGCCGATCTGCACGAAGGGCCCGTAGCGTCCCATGCGCACGGTGACGGGCTTGCCGCTCTTCGGGTCGATGCCGAGCTCCCGCGCCTGTGCGACCTGCTCGCGCGTGACGCTCTGCTCCTTGTCCTCGACGAGCTTCGAGAAGGGTTTCCAGAAGTCCTCGAGCACCGGCACGAGCTCCTTCTCGCCGAGGGAGATCGCGTCGAGGTCGTCTTCCAGCCTGGCGGTGAAGTCGTAATCCACGTACTGGGTGAAATGATCCGTCAGGAACGCGTTCACGATCCGCCCGATGTCGGTCGGGATGAAGCGCTTGCCGTCCATCTCCACGTACTCGCGGTTCTTGAGCGTCGCGATGATGCTGGCGTAGGTGGACGGCCGCCCGATGCCGTACTCCTCGAGCGCCTTGACCAGGCTCGCCTCCGTGTAACGGGGCGGCGGCTCGGTGAAATGCTGCTCGGGCCGGAGCCTGTCGAGCGACACGAGATCGCCTTCGGCGATTTCCGGCAGCAGCCGGTCCATTTCCTCTGCCGCTTCGTCGTCGCGGCCTTCCTGGTACACCGCGATGAAGCCGGGCTCGACCAGCACGGAGCCGGTCGCGCGGAAGCGATGGTCCTCTGCGGGAGGCGGCTCTTCGCCCGGCGCGCTTGCACCCGGCCGGAACTCGACCGTCACCGTGTCGAACACGGCCGGCACCATCTGCGACGCCATCGTGCGCTGCCAGATCAGGGTGTACAGCTTGAGCTGGTCGGGCTCGAGCTTGCCTTGCAGCGAATCGGGCGTGATCGCCGCCGACGTCGGGCGGATCGCCTCGTGCGCTTCCTGGGCGTTCTTGGTCTTGCTCTTGTACTCGGGCGGCGAGTCCGGCACGTTGTGCGCGCCGTAACGCTCGCGAATCACCTGCCGGATCTCTTCCACGGCCACCGAAGCGAGCGTCACCGAGTCGGTACGCATATAAGTAATGAGCCCGACGTTGCCCTCGCCCGGCAGCTCGATGCCCTCGTACAGGCGCTGCGCGATGCGCATCGTCCGCTGCGTGTTGAAGCCGAGCTTGCGCGCGGCTTCCTGCTGCAGCGTCGACGTCGTGAACGGAGCGGCTGGATTGCGCCGCCGCTGCTTCTTCTCGACGCTGACTGCGGTGAGCTTGCCTTGCGCCGCGGCGAGGATCGTCCGTTCGACTTCGCGCGCCGCCTCCTCGTTGCCGAAGCTGAACTGCTCGACCTTCTCGCCGCGGTAACGCGTCAGGCGTGCGACGAACGGCTGGTCGTCCTTGCTGACGTCGGCTTCGATCGTCCAGTACTCGCGCGGCACGAACGCCTCGATCTCCTGCTCGCGCTCGACGATCATGCGCAGCGCGGGGCTCTGCACGCGCCCCGCGGACAGACCGCGCTGCACTTTCTTCCACAACAGCGGCGACAGGTTGAAGCCCACGAGGTAGTCGAGCGCCCGCCGTGCCTGCTGTGCGCTCACGAGGTCGTCGGAGATGGTGCGCGGATTCTCGATCGCTTCCCTGATCGCGTTGCGGGTGATCTCGTGAAACACCACGCGGTACACGGGCTTGCCGTCCAGGGCCTTCTTTTCCCTGAGGATTTCGATCAGGTGCCAGGAGATCGCCTCGCCCTCGCGATCCGGGTCGGTCGCGAGGTAGAGCGCATCGGCCTTCTTCAACGCGCGCACGATCGCGTTCACGTGCTTTTCGTTCTTCTCGATGATCTGGTACTTCATCGCGAAGCCGCGCTCGGGATCGACTGCACCTTCCTTGGGCACGAGGTCGCGCACATGACCGTAGGAGGCCATGACGTCGAATTCGTCGCCCAGGTACTTCTCGAT
Source organism: Woeseiaceae bacterium (assembly GCA_035304345.1). Taxonomy (GTDB): domain Bacteria; phylum Pseudomonadota; class Gammaproteobacteria; order Steroidobacterales; family Woeseiaceae; genus IDS-8. The sequence continues at coordinate 66,026 of DATGQE010000003.1, forward strand.
CGTTTTCGCTTTCGCTGGCGATTCGACTATGACGAGCTTTTTCGGCATTCGATTCCTTCAGCGTGACCGACCCGGCGCGGCGTGGTCGCCCTCGAGCCTTCGAACGGGGAGATTTCTGAAAGCCGGCACAGCGGATCGTGCCGCGGTTCAATGACACACTTGCCGGCTGGCTGTCAAGCCGGGTTCCGCTGCGAAGACGAGAGATTTACGCGCGCGAAACCCGCTGCGCGTGCGCCATTATTCGCTGCAAGCGGAAGCCGGGCAAGGCAAAACCAGGAACGCGCAGCCGGGCCGGCCGGCCATGCCAGCCGCGGCGGTATCAGTGCAAGACGCCGCCGGAGTCGTCGAAGACGAGGTCCTCCATGCGCGCGTACGCGAGCTCCTGGCCGGGCTGGCTGAACAACACCATGAGCACGACCCACTTGATCTGCTCGACGTCGATGTCGGGTGTTTCCAGCGCGAGCAGCCGATCGATCAGTATTTCGCGCTGCGGCGGGGACAGGATGCCGATCTGCTCCAGGTAGGTGATGAATCCACGGCAGCCGGTGTCCAGCCGCTCGTGCTCCATCTCGTTGTAAATGCGCGTGCCGTGACCCGTCTGGCGCGGATAGGTGAGCTCGTGCTGCTTTTCCGCCAGTCCGTCGAGCCAGTCGAGGGCACGGTCGATGTCGGCATCGGCAAAGCCCGCCCGAGACAGCTCGTCGCGCAGCTCGTTCTGGTCCGGGTCCGGCTCTTCCTCTGCGTCGATGTACGTTTCGAAGAGGTACATCAACACATCGAGTACGTTTTCTTTCATGCCTGGAGCTACTCCTTACGTTCGCTCAACGCAGCGTACTGGCCGCCATGCAAGGCCTCGACCGCTCCCTCGAGCTCCAGAATCAGAAGCATGGATGAAACCTGCTCGATCGTCAAACCGGATTGCGCAGCGAGCTCGTCGGCGCTCACCGGATCGTGGCCGAGCACGTCGAGCAACCGGCGGTAGTCGGGATCGCGCACGACGGGCGCGGCGGCGCTCGGTTCCGGCCGCGTGGTTACCGTGTCATTTTGCATAAGATGCCCGACGAGCGGTCCGAGTTCACTGAGAATGTCGTCGGCACTTTCGACGAGCTTCGCACCTTCGCGGATGAGCTGGTGGCAGCCGCGCGACAGCGCGTTGTGTATCGAGCCCGGAATGGCGAAGACCTCGCGGCCCTGCTCGGCGGCCAGCCGGGCCGTGATCAGCGACCCGCTGCGGCGCGCCGCCTCGACCACCAGCGTGCCCAGGCTCGAGCCGCTGATCAGGCGGTTGCGCGCGGGAAAATGCCCGCGCCGGGGCGGCATGCCGAGCGGGAATTCCGTGGCCACCACGCCGGAGGCGGCGATACGCTCGGCGAGCGCCGCGTTGGCGGCCGGGTAGATCGTGTCGAGCCCGTGACCCAGCCAGGCGACCGTGGTGCCGCCGGCCGCCAGCGCGCCTTCGTGCGCCGCGCGGTCGATGCCCTCGGCGAGCCCGCTCGCGATCGTGAAACCCGCGCCCGCGAGGTGCTTCGCGAACTCGTACGCATTGCGCACGCCCCCGCGCGTCGGGTTGCGGCTGCCGACGATGGCGAGCGTGGGCAGGCCGAGCACCGCGGGGTCGCCGCGCGCGTACAGCACGAGCGGTGCGCCGGGAATCTCCGCGAGCAACGGCGGGTATGCGCCCGATTCCGGGTGGACCAGGTGGTGATCGGGGACCGCGAGCCACGCGAGCGCCTGCCCGATCGCGCGCTCGTCGGGCGAGGCGATGGCGTCGATCGCGTCTTCGCGCACCCCGGCGCGCGCGAGCTCGCGCCGGGACAGCGCGGCGACCGTTCGCACGTCGCCGTAACGCTCGAGCAGCGCGCGGGCTTCAGCGGGACCCAGGCGTGCGCCGGCGAGAACGAGCCAGGCGCGGTGCAGCTCACCCACCGGGGGCCCGCGCGGGCGGCACCTTCGGAAGCGGATCGGCCGCGAGGTGCCCGAAAGGGCGCGGGCCGGGCTCCCCCAGGGAGCGCCGGCCCGCGCGGCAGTCGGTCAGGAGGGGGAATTCAGATGGGATTGCGTACCGCATCGAGCACGTGAATGGCGCTGGTCGCTTCCATGACGAGCCCGTAAGCAATGCGGTCATATACCTTGAATACCATCACCGTGCCGGCTTCTTCATCCGGCAGCTTCACCTTCTCGCCGCGGAACATCGTGCTCCCGGCGAAGCGGTCGTTCACCACCTCGCCCGCCTGGAACACGGTGAGCACGTGCCCGGGCTCGAGCCCGTCGCGCGCGCCGCGGTTCAGCACGACGACCATGTACTGGCCGATCTGTGAGACCCCATCTACCACCGAAATGATGCGGCCCTCAACGGGGCTATCCGGGGAGCGCGGGAAGAAATTGAGCGGGACGTCCACCGCCGCGGGCAGCAGCCGGTCGCCGCGCAGCGCCTCGCGGTTCGTTTCCGTCAGCGCGATCGTCGCCGGGTCCCCGCCGCGCGCGAGCGTGCCGGCGCCCACGTAGATGCCCTGGTAGCCCACCACCGCGTTGTCGTCCGGGTCGACGAGCGCCTCGCCGACGTGCACGACGCTGTAACGGGTGCCGGGCTGCGCCGGCTCGCCGCCGCGCACGTACACCTGGTTGCCGGCGGCCGCGATCAGGTGGTTGTCGCGCGTCGCCATGATGTACGGCAGCCGGTCGACCTGGTCGCGCTCCAGCACCAGGCCCTCGGACAGGAACGCGGCGATCTGCTCGTACGGTATGCTCGTGACCGCTTCCGTGAGCGGCGTGATCCGGGCCTGCGGCGACAGCCGGTAGGCGGAGCCGGCCACCGTGGTGATGCGCGGCTCGCCGTCGATCCAGACCAGGGCGAGGACGTCGCCCGGGTAGATGAGGTGCGGGTTCTCGATCTCCGGGTTGACGTGCCAGATCTCGGGCCAGTACCAGGGATCCTTGAGGAACGTCGAGGCGATGTCCCAGAGCGTATCGCCCGGCTGCACCACGTACCGGTTGGGGTAATCTTCCGCGAGCACCGCTTCCGACCCGGACATGGGCGTGAGCCTGGGCTCGTAGGTCGTCTCGGCCGCCGCCGGGCCCGTGGCCCGCGGCGGCGCTGCCGGGGTGGTGCGGGCCGTGTCCGCGCTCGTCGCCGGGCGGCGGTCGCCGTCATCGTCCGACCACGGCATGGAGGAGCACGCCGCGAGCGTCGCTGCGAGCGCGAGGACGGTCAGCGGGAGTCCGCGGCTTGAGCCTTCGTTCTTCGGGAACATATGGGCGGTGGCTCCGTCTCAGTGTGGGGCCCTCGAAGCGGGCGCTGGTATAATATGTCCGGTCGGCCGCGCATGGACTGCCAAACCCGTCACAGTTCCTTCCGGGAAGCGGTCCCCAAAGCCCGTTTCGGACGCCGATTGTCTGTTATCTTATTCAAGTAAGTCAAAAATTTAGCGCCGCCTCCCCGAGGCGGACCAAGGTTGACGAACCCGTTTTCGACTCCTGCCATGGCCATACTCGACATCCTGCGCTTTCCCGATCCCAAGCTGCGCACGAAAGCCGTGCCGGTGGAGCGTTTCGACGCCGGGCTCCAGACCCTGATCGACGACATGTTCGAGACCATGTACGCGGCGCCCGGAATCGGCCTCGCCGCGACCCAGGTCGACGTGCACCGGCGGGTGCTGGTCGCCGACGTCTCGGCGGAGAAGAACGCGCCCTGGGTGCTGATCAACCCCGTGATCGTCGAAAAGGACGGCGTCGCCGTCACGGAGGAGGGCTGCCTCTCGGTGCCCGGCTTTTTCGACGAGGTGGAGCGCGCGAGCCGCATCCGTGTCCGCTTCCTCGACCGCCACGGCGAGCCGCACGAGGAAAGCTTCGACGGCCTGCTCGCGGTGTGCGTGCAGCACGAGATCGATCACCTCGACGGCAAGCTGTTCGTCGATTACCTGTCCGAAGCCAAGCGGCAGCGCATCCGCAAGCGCCTCGAGAAAGAACGCCGCCAGCCCGGCCGCGCCGCCGTCCTGTAGGCCCCTTGCGCATGCGTGAGCGCGATTCCGGCGCTCCGCGCCTCGTATTCGCCGGCACGCCGGCGTTCGCGGTGCCGTCGCTGCGCGCCCTGGTCGCGCACGGCATGCGCCCGCTCCTCGTGCTCACGCAACCCGACCGCCCGGCCGGCCGCGGCCGCCGGCTTACGCCGAGCCCGGTGAAGCGCGTCGCGGAAGAGCATGGCATCCCGGTGAGCCAGCCCGCCACACTTATAAATAGTGCCGTCGTCGAGGAACTCGCCGCGCTCGAGCCCGACGCGATCGTCGTGGTGGCCTATGGCCTGCTTCTGCCGCCCGACGTGCTCTCCCTGCCGCGCGCAGGGTGCCTCAACGTGCACGCGTCGCTCCTGCCCCGCTGGCGCGGCGCGGCGCCGGTGGAAGCCGCGATCCTCGCGGGCGACGAGCAGACGGGTGTCAGCCTGATGCGCATGGACGAAGGACTCGACACCGGCCCCGTCTACGCCCGCGTGCCGGTCGCCATCGGCGAGCACGAGACGGCCGGCGAGCTCAAGGCCCGGCTGGCCGAGCTCGGCGGCCAGCTTTTGGTGTCGAAGCTGCCCGACGTGCTGGCGGGCCGGCTGGTGGCGGAGCCGCAGCCGGCCACCGGCGTGACCTACGCGCCGAAGGTGAAGAAAGAGGACGCGCGGCTCGACTGGACGCTGCCGGCGATCGACCTCGCGCGCCGCGTGCGCGCCTACAACCCCGAGCCCGGCGCGCGCTTTGCGCTCGACGGCGAAATCGTGAAGTGCTGGCGGGCCAGGGCGCTCGAGGGGGCCGGCGGTCCGCCGGGTACCGTCGTCGCCGTGCCGAAACGCGCGGGCGAGGGCATCCACGTGGCCTGCGGGCAGGGCGTGCTCAGCCTGCTCGAGCTGCAGCGGCCGGGGCGCGGCCGCGTCACCGCCCGGGAGTACGCGAGCCAGGTGGATCTCGCCGGCCGCCGGTTGCCGGCATGAGCGGCGCGGCGGTCCGTGCCACCGCCGCGCAGGTCGTGGACGCGGTGGTGACGGCCGGCCGGGCGCTGGACCAGGCGCTCGCCGAGCGCGAATCGAGCGTGCCGGCTGCGGACCGGCCGCTGCTCCACGAGCTCGCCTACGGCGTGCTGCGCCGCCACTGGCGTCTGCGTGCCTGGCTCGGCGAGCTGCTCGACCGGCCGGTGCCGAGGAAGGACCGGGTGATCGAAGCCCTGCTCGCCGTCGGCCTGTACCAGCTCGCCGAGCTCAGGGTGCCGGATCACGCCGCGGTGACCCTGACGGTGCAGGCCGCGCGCCTGCTGGGGCGGCCGCGCCACGCCGGTCTCGTCAACGCGGTGCTGCGCAATTTCCGCCGGCGCGATCTCGCGGCCCGCGAGGCCGCGACGGAGGAGGCGCGCTGGAATCACCCGGCCTGGCTGATCGCGCGCCTGCGCCGCGACTGGCCGGATCACTTCCGGCAGATCCTCGAGGCGAACGACCAGCGCGCCCCGATGTGGCTGCGGCTCAACCCGCGGCGGACCACGCTCGAGGCCTGGCAGGCGGACCTCGAGCGCGCGCCCGCCCCGGCGCCGTTCACCGCCTCCCGCCTCCCGGGCTTCGAGCAGGCGATCCGGCTCGACCCCGCCCGCCCGGTGGCCGCCCTGCCGGGCTATGCCGACGGGCGGGTGTCCGTGCAGGACGCGGCCGCGCAGATCGCAGCGCCCTGGCTGCTCGAAGGTCACGGTGGCGGCCGGATCCTGGACGCCTGCGCCGCGCCCGGCGGCAAGTCGGCGCATCTCCTCGAGCTCGCGCCGCCCGGCACGGAGCTCCTGGCGGTGGACATCGACCCGGAGCGGCTGGAGCGCGTGCGGGAGAATCTCGAGCGGCTCGGCCTCCGCGAGCGGGCCACCCTGGTCGCCGCCGATGCCTCGCAGCCGGGGGACTGGTGGGACGGACGGCCGTTCGAGCGCGTCCTGCTCGACGTTCCGTGCTCGGGGACCGGCGTGATCCGCCGCCACCCGGACATCAAGCTGCTGCGTCGCGAGCGCGACATCCCGGCCTTCGCCGCGCGGCAGCGGCGCCTGCTGGAGGCGCTGTGGCCGCTGCTCGCGCCGGGCGGCCGGCTCTTGTACGTGACCTGCTCGGTGCTCGCTGAAGAGAACGAGGCGGTGGTCCGGGGCTTCCTGGCGGGGCGCCCGGGGGCCGCCGAGGCCGAAGTGTTGCCAAATCGCAACATCCGCGATGTAATGTACCGCCGAGCCTCGGGCCTCCAGACGTTGCCGGGCGAGGCGGGTCTCGACGGCTTCTACTATGCCTGCCTGGAAAAGACGCACTGACCGGACTATGACGCGAGCAGGGGGCGCGCCGCGGATCGGCCGCGCGCTGCCGGTGCTGCTCGCGCTGCTCGCGCTGGCGGCGACGCCGTCCGTGCCGGCGCAGACCGTCGAGCGGCAGGGCTACTTCGACGTCCGGTCGGCATCCACGACGGTGAACGAAGGGGTCGTGTACCTCGACGCGCGCCTGCAGCTCGTGCTGTCGGACGACGCGCTGGCGGCGCTCGACAACGGCGTGCCCCTGACGATCGAGCTCAGGCTGGAGGTCGTGCGCGAGCGCCGCTTCCTGCCGGACCCGGCGGACGCCGAGCTGGTGCTGCGCTACCAGCTCGAGTACCGGCCGCTTTCCCAGCGCTACATCGTGCGCAACCTGAACAGCGGCGACCAGGATTCGTTCGCGACCCTCTACTCGGCCCTCAACAACCTCGGACGGATACAGGACCTGCCGGTGCTCGACCTGTCGATCCTGGATCCGGATGCCCGTTACCGGATGCGGCTGCAGGCCCAGCTCAGCACACAGCAATACCCGGCCCCCTTGCGGCTCCTGTTCTTCTGGCGCGACGACTGGCAGCTCACGAGCGAGTGGTACGAATGGTCCCTCGAACGATAAGGAAGGTGTTCTACACGGTGCTCGGCACGACCGGCATCGTGTTCGCGCTGACCGCGTTCTACCTTCTCAGCCGCACCGCCCAGAACGCGAGCCACTTCGACGAGCTGCAGAACCAGATCCTGCTGATCAACGCGATCGGGGTGGTCGCGCTGCTCGCCCTGATCGTCGGCAACTTCGCCCGCCTCGCCCGCGATTACCGCGCGCACGTGCCGGGAGCGAAGCTCAAGACGCGCATGGTCGCCATGTTCGTCGTCCTCGCCGTGCTGCCGCTGTTCGTCGTGTTCTGGTTCGCGATGCAGTTCATCAACCAGGGCATCGATTCCTGGTTCAACGTCGAGGTGGAGGACGGGCTCGACAATGCGCTGGCGCTGAGCCAGGCCTCGCTCGGCATGCAGATGCGCGACAACCTGAACACGACGTTGCGCATCGCGGACGCGGTGCAGAAGGTGAGGGGTCGCGACCTCATCTACGAGCTCGGCGTGCTGCGGCTCGAGAGCGGCGCGCGCGAGATCACGGTGTTCGGCCGCAACGGCCGCATCGTCGCCACCAGCTCGGACGATCTCGCCGGCAACATCCCGGACCCGCCGATGGAGGAAATGCTGCTCCAGGTGCAGCAGAACCTGCCGTACGTCAGCCTGGAATCAGTCGAGGGCGGAAGGTACGAGATCCACACCGCGATTCCCTTCGGCAGCGGCCCGGAGCCGGAAGCCCAGGGCGTCGTGCGTGCCGTGTTCCCGGTCAGCGAGCGCATGAGCCGCATGGCGTCCAGCGTCGAGACGTCCTACAGCGAGTACAAGCGGGCGGAGTACCTGCGCGAGCCGCTCAAGCGGACGATCACGATCACGTTGGCAATCGTGCTGATGATCTCACTGCTCGCCTCGGTGTACCTCGCGTTCTTCTTCTCGCGGCGGCTGGTGGCCCCGATCCAGGACCTCGTGGCCGGCACCCGGGCGGTCGCCAAGGGAGATTTCGACATGCGGCTGCCGACGGGGTCGCGCGACGAGATCGGGTTCCTGATCAACTCCTTCAACGACATGACGCAGCGGCTCGCCGCAGCGCGGCGGCAGGCCAGCCTGAGCCAGGCCCAGGTGGAGGCCGAGCGCGCGAACCTCGAGGTGATTCTCGCCCGCCTCTCGACCGGCGTCGTGTCGCTGGAGTCGGATTTCCGCATCCGCACCGCCAACCAGGCCGCCGGTGCGATCCTGAACGCCGATCTCGAGAACAAGATCGGCGAGTACCTGCCGGACGTAGCGGTCGGGCAGCCGCTCCTCGAGCAGTTCGTCGACATCGCCTGCATGCATCTCACCGCCGGCGACACGGAATGGCGCGAGCAGATCGCATTGCGCGGCGAGGTCGGCACGCGGGTCCTCACCTGCGCCTGCACCACGCTGCCGGGCGACGAAGCGCATGCGCCGGGGTTCGTGATCGTGTTCGACGACATCACGGCGCTGTTGCAGGCGCAGCGGGACGCGGCCTGGGGCGAGGTGGCGCGCCGGCTGGCGCACGAGATCAAGAACCCGCTCACGCCGATCCAGCTTTCCGCCGAGCGCCTGCGCCGCAAGTACCTGCACACGATGTCGGCCGAGGAAGCGCAGATCCTCGATCGCGCCACGCACACGATCGTGCAGCAGGTCGAGGCGATGAAGGAGATGGTCAACGCCTTCAGCGAATACGCGCGCGCCCCGGACATGGACATCGCGAGCTTCCAGATCGACAAGCTGGCGCACGAGGTGGTCGATCTCTACCGGGCGCAGGAGAGCGGCGTCGAGATCCGGCTGCATGCCGACGCGGACCTGCCGCCGGTGGATGCCGACATCGGGCGCATCCGGCAGATCCTGCACAACCTGATTCGCAATTCGATCGAAGCGCTGGATGCGAGCCGGGACGGCCGGGTCGACGTCACGGTGCGAGCGGCGGAGTACCAGGGCATCGCCGTGGTCGAGGTTCTCGTGGAGGACAACGGCCCGGGTTTCCAGCCCGGCTACCTCGGCCAGATCTTCGATCCTTACGTGACCACGAAGCCGCGCGGCACCGGGCTCGGCCTCGCGATCGTGAAGAAGCTGGTGGAGGAACACGCGGGCATCATCGAGGCGGAGAACCGGCCGCAGGGCGGCGCGCTGATCCGCATCCGGTTGCCACTCAATGAGTCGTCGCGAGAAGCGATGATGGCCATGTTGCCTCGGCGCATGGAGAAACGGAGGGAGAGAGCATGAGCACGGCACATGTGCTGGTGGTGGACGACGAGGCCGACATCCGGTCCCTGATCCAGGACATTCTCACGGACGAGAATTACCGGGTTACGGTGGCCGGCAACGCGGCGGAGGCGCGGCGTGCGCGCCAGGAGAACAAGTGCGACCTCGTCCTCCTGGACATCTGGATGCCCGACACGGACGGCATCACGCTGCTGCGCGAGTGGGCAGAGCAAGGACTGGACTGCCCGGTCGTGATCATGTCCGGCCACGGCACCGTAGACACGGCGGTCGAGGCCACGCGCTTGGGTGCCGTCGATTTCGTCGAGAAGCCGCTGTCGATCGCGAAGCTCCTGCGCACGGTAGAGCAGGCGCTCGAGAGCGCACGCCGCGATACGGGCCCGGCGCGCGAGATGCTGCCGCCCCTGCTCGCGCCGGTGGGACGCAGCCGCCTGATGCAGGACCTCCGGGACAAGGTGCAGCAGTTTGCCGGTCACAACTCGCCGGTGCTCCTGGTCGGGGAGCCGGGCACCGGCCGCGGCGCATTCGCCCGCTACATCCACGTGCTGAGCAATCGCCAGGAGGGGGAGCTCGAGGTCCTGCTGGCGGCGTCCCTGACGGACAGCAATACGGAAGAGATGCTGCTCGGCAGCGAGCGCCACGGGGAAGTCTTTCCGGGTGCGTTCGAGCGCGCGGCGAACGGCACGCTGATCATCGAGGAGCTCACGGACCTGAACGAGCTGGCGCAGAAGCTGGTCCTGAGTGTCATCGAGCAGGGAAGGTTCACGCGCGTCGGCGGACGCGACCCGGTGCCGCTGCAGGCGCGCATCCTGGCGACCGTCAGCGACGACTACGAGCAGGCGATCGAGGCGGGCCGCCTGCGGCGCGAGCTCGTGGCGAGCCTGAACGTGCTGAGCCTCCGCGTGCCGCCGCTGCGCGAATACGCCGAGGACGTGCCGGAGCTTCTGAGCTACTACGTAGACAAGCTGGTGGACGCGGAGGGCCTCACGTTCCGCCGCTTCAGCGTGGCGGCCCAGAACCGGCTGCGCAACTATCCCTGGCCCGACAACGTCCGCGAGCTCAAGAATCTCGTCCGCCGGCTGCTGCTCACCGGCTCGCGGGACGAGGTCACGCTGGAAGAGATCGAGCGCGAGCTGCCGCAGAGCGTGCAGACCGACGAGCCGCTGGTGAAGCAGGACCTGCTGTCGCTGCCGCTGCGCGAGGCGCGCGAGCAGTTCGAGCGCGCCTACCTGCAGCAGCAGCTCCTCCTGTGCGAGGGCAAGGTCGGGCGGCTCGCGAAACGCGTCGGCATGGAGCGGACGCACCTGTACCGCAAGCTGCGCTCTCTGGGCGTCGATTTCCGCGCGGTCTCCGGGGGCGACGACTAGCCGACGTCGGCGAATCGCTGCCGGTTCATTCCGGACCGTCGGCGAACTTGACGTGCTGGTTCTCGATGCCGTTCGCGTGCGGCCGTCCCGGTTTGAGCGCGAAACCGAGCTGGCGATAACTCCGTGCCGCGACCTCGAGATCGTTCACCGCGACGATCACGTGATGGAGGCCGACTCGCACGTCGGCCGCGGCATCGTCCGCAGCCTGCGCGTGTGCTGCCGGGGGCAGCAGCAGCGAGACGATCGCGAGTCCGATCCCCGTGATGCGCACGTCAGTGGTCGGCCGGCGAGGACGGGGGCCCGTGCTCGACGAACGCCGGGCGCTCTTCCGGCAGGATGCGGCCGTCCCGCTCGAAGCGGATGCCCGGCGTGACGAAATCCTCGCGGCTCAGGTCGCGGATCCACGCGAGCGCCTGGCCGGAGGGGTCGAAGGACGGCCCGGCGGGCCGGATCTGCTCCGTCGAGTGGATGACGCCGTCGACGAAACGCCCTTCGCTATCCAGGGTGACGACGAGGATCGGCGCGATGCCGGCGAGCCCCTCGACACTGATGCCGTAATAGGTCGCGAAATTGCCGAGGCTGTAGGCGATCAGCCGGTCCTTGTAGCGCTCCATCGCGCGCACGACGTGCGGCCCGTGCCCGAGCACGAGGTCGGCGCCGGCATCCACCATGCGGCGTGCGAAGTACACGACGTCGCCGCGCGGCTCGTTGAAATACTCCTCCTCGGCGAAGGGCAGCCGCATCCTGTCGGGCCCCTCCGCGCCGCCGTGGAAGGACACGATCACGATATCGTGCCGGGCCGCGTGCTCCGCGACCGTGGCGGCGGCCAGGTCGTAGTCGAGCATCATGTTCGAGTTGCGGGTGACCGCGAACGCGAGCACCGCGACGGAAAGGCCCTTCACCTCGAGCGTCGCGAAGTCGCCTTCGCGCCCCGAGTGCAGGATGCCGGCGGCATCCAGCGTCTCCATCGTCGCCGTGCGCCCTTCCTCCCCGAAGTCCCGCGCGTGATTGTTCGCGAGGCTCAGCACGTCGAAGCCCGCGTTGACGAAATGCTCGACGTAGCGCGACGGTGAGCGGAACAGGTAGCAGGCGCGCGGGTTCCGGCACTCCTTGGCCGGGGTGCCGCCGTCCAGCAGCACCCCCTCGAGATTGCCGAACGTGACGTCCGCGCCGGCCAGCACCGGCGCGACCTCGGCCAGGAACGACACGCCGTCGTCGTCGGGCAGGTGGTTCTCGGGATAATCCGTGCCGAGCATCATGTCGCCGACCGCCGCGACCGTGAGGTACACGGGCGGCTTCGGCGGCGGCTCCGGCGCGGGGGACGGCTCCGGGACCGGCGCCGCGGGCGGTGCCGGCTCGGGGGCGCGCTCGCGCGGCTTGTCCGGCGCCACGGCACAGCCCGCCAGCACGATGAAGGCGAGCAGCGCGCCGACCCGGCGGAGCCTGCCGGCGATCATCCGTCTCCGAGCCGAATCCGGAGCACGTCCATGCCGGCTTCGTGCAGGCGGGTGCGCAGCACGTTGAGCTGCTGCAGGTCGCTGATCGGCCCGACGCGGACCCGGTGGTAGGTCTTGCTGTCGATCACGACCTTCTCGATCTGCGACTCGATGCCCTGCATCGCGAGCTGCGCGCGCCGCCGGTCGGCGTCCGCGTACTCGGTGAACGAGCCGACCTGCAGCACGTACAGGCCCGGGGTGACCACCGCGCGCGACGTCCTGTCGCTGCTCACCTCCTTCTCCTGCTCGGGGATGATCACCTCGAAGCTCGGCAACATGTCGTAGAAGTCGAAGCGCGAGCTCCGCGGCTCCTCCGCCGGCGCCGGGGTCGCGGCCGCGGCATGCAGCGGCTCCTCGTGCGCCGGCTCCGTCATGCTCGCGGGCTCGGCCGCCGCGAGCGGCGCGGTGCGTCCGTCGACCTGGCCCTTGACGTAAATCGCGAGCGCGACCGACAGCCCGATCGCGAGGCCGAACAGCATCCAGGCCCAGCCCGGATAGTCGTCCGCGCTCCTCCTCCCCCTGCGGCGTGCCATCTACATCGATTCCGGTGCCGAAACGCCCAGTATGCGGAGGCCCGAGGCGATCACCTGCTGCGCCGCCGCGATCAGGGCGAGGCGCGCATTGCGTACGACCTCCTCGTCAACGATGAACGTGTGGGCGTTGTAATACGTGTGAAAATCGTTCGCGAGGTCGCGCAGGTAGTGCACCAGGTGGTGCGGTGCGCGATTCGCGGCGGCGAGCTCGATGATCTCCGGGTACCGGCTCACCGTACGCATGAGCGCTTCCTCGTGCGGCTCCGTGAGCGCGCCGAGCTGGCTCAGGCCCACGTCGCGGTCCCAGGAGAGGCCGCGTTCCTCGAGCTGGCGAAACACGCTCGCCACGCGCGCGTGCGCGTACTGGATGTAGTACACCGGGTTCTCGTTCGAGCGGCTCTTCGCGAGCTCGAGGTCGAAGTCGAGGTGCTGGTCGTTGGAGCGCATGACGTAGAAGAAGCGCGCCGCATCGTTCCCGACTTCCTCGCGCAACTGGCGCAGCGTGACGAACTCGCCCGACCGGGTCGACATCGACAGCTTCTCGCCGCCGCGGTAGAGCGTGACGAACTGCACGAGTCGCACTTCCAGGTCGTCGCCGGCGAAGCCCATGGCCTCGAGGCCCGCGCCGACACGGGCGACGTAGCCGTGATGGTCCGCGCCGAGCACGTCCAGCAGGAGATCGTAGCCGCGCTGCTTTTTGTCGTAGTGATAGGCGATGTCGGACGCGAAGTAGGTCGTCTTGCCGTTTTCGCGCACCACGACGCGATCCTTCTCGTCGCCGTAGTCGGTGGCGCGGAACCAGGTCGCCCCGTCGCGCTTGTAGAGCATGTTGCGCTTCTCGAGCTCCGCGAGCGCCTGCGCGATGCGGCCATCCGCGGTGAGGCTTTCCTCGGAGAACCAGCGGTCGTAGACGACCCCGAACTCGGCGAGGTCGTTCTTGATGTCGTCGAGGATCGCCGTGAGTGCCTGGCGGCGCAGCGCCGCGAAACCCGCCTCGCCGAGGTGCCGTTCGGCCGCGGCGAGCAGCGCGCCGATGTAGGCTTCCTTGTCGCCCTCCGGCGCGTCCGGCGGCAGGTTCTCGAGCACGTCCCCGGGCGCGGGCCAGCCGGAGGCGTCGACCTGGGCGGCGATGTCGCGGATGTACCCGCCGCGGTAGCCTGCCTGCGGGAACGGCACGGCGACGCCGCGCGCCTCGAGCACCCGCAGCCAGACGCTTACGCCGAGGATGTCCATCTGCCGGCCGGCGTCGTTCACGTAGTACTCCCGGTCGACCGGGTACCCCGCCGCCTCGAGCAGGTTCGCGACGCTCGCGCCGTAGGCGGCGTGACGCCCGTGACCGACGTGCAGGGGGCCGGTCGGGTTGGCCGAGACGAACTCGACCAGGATGCGGGGCGATTCGCGTTTCGCACCGTGTCCGTATTCGTCACCCTGCCGCAGCACGCGGGAGATCTCGCGGTGCAGCGCTTCACGGGCCAGCCGGAAGTTGACGAACCCGGGGCCAGCGACCTCGACTTTCTCGATCAGCTCGCTCTCGGGCACGCACCCGGCGATCGACTCCGCGAGCTTGCGCGGCTGGAGGCCCATCGGTTTCGCGATCTGCATCGCGACGTTGGTCGTGAAGTCGCCGTGCCGCGGATCACGCGTGCGCTCGACGATTGCACTCACCGACTGCGCGTCGGGATGTTCCTTGAGCTCGGGCACGCGCGCGAGCGCTTGGCGGAGCAGTTGTTCGACGTCGCCCTTCACGGATGATCCTGGAGAGGCCCGGTGGTTCGAGCGCGAATTGTACCTTGGTTTGTGCGCGCGTTGACGCGGCGTGCGGGCCGTTCAGAACAGCTCGATCGGGTCGACGTCGATCGACCAGCGGACCCGGCGCGCCGTCCCTTCCCCTTCGAGCAGGGGGCGGAGTGCCGAGAGCAGCCGATGCAGCGCGCGCCGGTCGGTGCTCTGCAGCAGGAGTTGCGCGCGATGCCGGCCCGCGCGCCGCGCCATGGGTGCGCGGACCGGGCCGAGGATGCGTACCTCGCCGATCCCGAGCATGCGGGCCTGCCCGGCAGCGCTCTCCAGGAAGGCCTGCGGCGCCTGCGCGTCGGTGGCGGATGCCCTGAGCAGCGCGAGCCGGGAGAACGGCGGCCAGCCCGCCGCGCGCCGCTCTTCCAGCGCCGTGCGGGCCACGCGCTCGTAGCCGCCCTCGAGCAGTGCCGCCCAGAACGGGTGCGAGGCGAACGCCGTCTGGATCAGCACCTCGCCGGGGCGTTGCGCGCGCCCCGCACGCCCCGCGACCTGCACCAGGCTCTGCGCCAGCCGCTCGGTGCCGCGGAAGTCGGTGCTGAAGAGCCCCTGGTCCGCGTTCACGACGGCGACCAGCGCGAGCTCGGGGAAGTGGTGCCCCTTCGACAGCATCTGCGTGCCGACCAGCACGCGCGCCCGGCCGCTCGCGGCATCGGCGAGCGCAACCTCCATCGCGCCGCGGCGCCGCGTGCTGTCGCTGTCGATGCGCGCGACGCCGTGCTCGCCGAAGCGGCGCTGCAGCACGGATTCGAGGCGCTGGGTGCCGTGCCCGAGCGGCGTCACGGAAGCGCCGCACTCGGCGCAGTGCGCGTCGAGCGCGCGCATGGCGCCGCAATGGTGGCAGATCAGCCGGTGACTCGCCGTGTGCACCGTCATGCGCGCGTCGCAGCGGCGGCACTCGGCGACGGCCCCGCAGCCGTCGCAGATCAGCACGGGCGCATAGCCGCGGCGGTTGATGAACACGAGCACCTGCCCGCCGTCCGCCAGCGCGCGCTCGATCGCGTCCTGCGCCGGCCGGCTCAGGCCGTCCTCGGGCTCGTGCCGCCGGAGGTCGACTAGCACGAGCCGCGGCGGCGCGGCGCCCCCCGCGCGGACCGGCAGCCGCAGGTGACGCCAGCTCCCGTCGAGCGCGCGCCTGAGCGATTCGAGCGACGGCGTCGCGGAGCCCAGGACCACGGGCACGTCGAGGGCCTTGCCGCGCACGAGGGCGAGATCCCGCGCCGAGTAGCGCAGGCCCTCCTGCTGCTTGAACGAGCCGTCGTGCTCCTCGTCGACCACGATCAGCCCGGGCCGCGCCAGCGGCACGAACACGGCCGAGCGCGTCCCGAGCACGAGCGGCGCGCTGCCGTCGCGGGCGGCGCGCCACGCGGCGAGCCGCTCCGTGTCCGGCAGCGACGAATGCAGCACGGCGGGAGCGAAACCGAGGCGCCGCTCCATGCGGCCGATGAACTGCGGCGTGAGGCCGATCTCCGGCACCAGCACCAGCGCCTGGCGGCCGCGCGCGATCGTCTCCTCGATGAGACGCAGGTAGACCTCCGTCTTGCCGCTGCCGGTGACGCCGTCGAGCAGGCTCACGTCGAAACCGCCCTCGAGCGGGACGCCGGCGATCGCGGCCGCCTGGTCGGCGTTCAGCTCGGGGCGGGGGCCCGGGGCCGTCGCCGGCGGCAACGCGCGGACCGCGCCTTCACGCCGCTCGTGCGACTCGATCCAGCCCTTTGCCTCGAGGGTGCGCCGCACCCGCACCCAGCCCGGCACCGCCTCGTCGAGCGCGGCGACGCTCGCGGTGCCGCCGGCACGCCGCAGCGCCGCGAGCAGCGCCGCCTGGCGCGGCGCCTTGCGCGCCAGGGTGGCCAGCTCGACCGCGGCGCCCTCGGGCGTGAGCCGGGCTTCCCGCACCACGGGGTAAAGCGCTTCGCCGCGCCGCAGGGGGGCCGGCAGCGCGGCTGCCACCACCTCGCCGATCGGGTGGTGGTAGTAGTCGCTGACGAAGCGCAGCAGGTCGAGCTCCGGGGCGCCGAGCAGCGGGGCATCATCGAGCACCGCGAGCGTGCGCCGGAGCTTCGCGGCCGGCAGCTCGCTGGCGGCCGCCCGCCCGAGCACGAGGCCCACGAGCTTGCGGCGGCCGAAGGGCACGAGCACCCGGCTGCCGGGGAGCGGCACGCCTCCGCGGGCCGGCGGCAGGTAGTCGAACAGGCGCGAGAGCGGCGCGTCGATGGCGACCTTCAGCACCGCTTCGCTCATCCGGTTTCGATCCGCTTCAACCTGCGCGTTCGCGCCTGCAACCCCTCGCGAGTATGCCCCATAATGCAGGATGCCCAGGCGTCATCTGCGCGAACCCTGCCGCGCAGTCGGCGCAATGAGGATGCAGCGCGCGGGGGCGCTCAGAGCTGCTTGATCGCGTGGATCAGCTCCGCGGCCATCGCCTGGCCGTCGCCGTAGAGCATCCGCGTCTGGTCGAGGAAGAAGAGCGCGTTCTCGATGCCGGAGAAGCCCGCCCCCTGGCCGCGCTTGATGACGATCACGTTCTTCGCCTTGTCGGCGTTCAGGATCGGCATGCCGTAGATCGGGCTCGACGGATCGGTGCGCGCGACCGGGTTCACGACGTCGTTGGCGCCGATGATGAGCGCGACGTCGGCGGTCGGGAATTCCGGGTTGATCTCGTTCTCGTCGTAGATGAGGTCGTAGGGCACGCCGGCCTCGGCGAGCAGCACGTTCATGTGGCCCGGCATGCGCCCCGCGACCGGGTGGATCGCGAACTTGACGTCCACGCCGCGCTCGATGAGGAGCTGCGCGAGCTCCCACACCTTGTGCTGCGCCTGTGCCACGGCCATGCCGTATCCCGGCACGATCAGCACCTTGTTCGCGAATGCCATCATGACGCCGGCGTCCTGCGCGTCGATCGGCTTCATCGTGCCCTCGACCGCGCCGCCGGCCGCGGCGGTGTCGCCGAAGCCGGAGAACAGGACGTTGGCGAGCGACCGGTTCATCGCTTTCGCCATCAGGCGCGTGAGCAGCGTGCCGGCGGCACCCACCACCGTGCCGGCGATGATCATCGCCGCGTTCTGCAGCACGAAACCCTCGAAGCCCACCGCGAGCCCGGTGAGCGCGTTGTACAGCGAGATCACGACCGGCATGTCCGCGCCGCCGATCGGGAGCGTCATCGTGACGCCGAGGGCGAGCGCGAGCACGAAGAAGAGGACCGCCAGCCCGATGTGGCCCTGCTGCGCCACGACGATGCCCGCCACCACGACCGTGACGAGCAGCAGCACGAGGTTGACCGCCTGCTGGCCGGGGAAGCGCAGCGTCCGCTTCATGATGCCCTGCAGCTTCGCGAAGGCGACCAGGCTGCCGCTGAACGATACCGCCCCGATCAGGCCGCCGAGCACGGCGAGGATGGCGAAGCTCAGCCCGTGATCCGTGTCGCCGAAGAGCTCGACCGCCGCGATCGCGGCCGCGGCGCCGCCGCCCATGCCGTTGTACAGCGCGATCATCTGCGGCATGTCGGTCATCGCGACCCGCTTGCCGGTCCACCAGGCGAGCACGCCGCCGATCGCGATGGCGACGATCATGAGCGGGTAGTTGCCCATGCCCGGGTACAGGAAGGTGACCAGCGTCGCCACGAGCATGCCGGCGCCGGCCCACAGGATGCCGCCCCGCGCCGTCACGGGCGAGCTCATGCGCTTCAGGCCCAGGATGAAGAGGACGGCGGCGACGAAGTAACTGAGCTGGATCAGCCAGCGGGCGTCCATCGCGTCGGCCATCAGCGCTTCTCCTTGCTGCTCTTGAACATCTCGAGCATGCGCTCCGTCACGACGTAGCCGCCGACGGCGTTGCCCGCGGCGAGCACGACCCCGATGAAGCCGATCACCGTCTCCAGCGTGGTGTCCGCGCGCCCCAGTGCCACCATCGCGCCCACGAGCACGATGCCGTGCACGAAGTTCGAGCCCGACATCAGCGGCGTGTGCAGGATCACGGGGACGCGCGCGATCACCTCGTAGCCGGTGAACGCCGCGAGCATGAAGATATAAAGTGCGATGAAGCCGTCGATCATCAGGCGCGCTCCCCTTCGATGGCCTTCAAGGTCGGCTCGTGCACGATTTCGCCGTCGCGAACCAGTGCCGAGGCCGCGAACACCTCGTCCTCCCAGTCGATGGCGAGCTCGCCGTCTTTCAGGGCCGGGGTGATGAAGTTCAGGAGGTTGCGGGCGTACATCTCGCTCGCGTGCCGGCCCAGGCTGGCCGGCAGGTTGACCGGCCCGACGATCTTCACGCCGCCGTCGACGACCGTCTCCCCGGCGCGCGTCAGCTCGCAGTTGCCGCCGGTCTCGGCCGCGAGGTCGACGATGACGGCGCCCGGCTTCATCGCGCGCACGGCCGCCGCCGAGATGATTTTCGGCGCGGGCCGGCCCGGGATGGCGGCGGTCGTGATGACGACGTCGGCCGCGGCGATCTCCTTGTCGAGCGCGGCCTGCTGCCGCGCCTTCTCCTCGTCCGTCAGCTCGCGTGCGTAGCCGCCGGCGCCCTCGGCGCTGACGCCGGTGTCGATGAACTTCGCGCCGAGCGACTCGACCTGCTCGCGGGTCGCCGGCCGCACGTCGTAGCCTTTCACGATCGCCCCCAGCCGCCGCGCCGTGGCGATCGCCTGCAGCCCGGCGACGCCGGCGCCGATGACGAGCACCTGCGCCGGCCGGATGGTGCCGGCGGCGGTGGTGAGCATCGGGAAGAACTTGTCCAGCGTCATCGCGCCGATGAGCGCGGCGCGGTAGCCGGCAGCCGCGGCCTGCGACGACAGGGCGTCCATGCTCTGCGCCCGGGAGATGCGGGGGATGAGCTCCATGGCGAAGCCGGTGAGGCGGTGGTCCCGCAACGCGGCGACGAGGTCGCGGTTGACGTGGCCGTGCATGAAGCCCACGACGACGGACCCCGGCGCCAGCTTCGCCACCGCTTCCGGCCGTGCCGGCTGCACCGTGAAAAGGACGCCCGCCCGCGCCAGCACCGCATCGGCGTCCGCGAGCTCGACGCCCTCGTAGGCCTCGTCGAGCAGTCCCGCCGCCGTCCCGGCTCCCCTCTCCATGACCAGGGTCACGCCGGCCTTCCTGAGCCTGGCGGCGACCTCCGGGGTCAAGGCGACGCGCGTCTCGCCTTCCAGGGTTTCCCTGAGCACGCCAATCGTGAGCGGCATTGTAGTTTCTCCGGGTCGGGGCACGACGGGGACCCGCGGCAGCCTCCTGTCGCGCCGGGGTCACACGAAAGCGCGAATGATGACATAGCGGAATGCAATCGCAAACCGGGACTTGCGTGTCCCGATGTTGCTTTTTCGCGGTCTTCCTGCAAACCTAACGGACGGTCCACACGGATCGATCGTATGCGAACTGGGACGGCTGTCGACGTTTCGCAACAGGTACTCCGAACCGACGTAGCGGGCATGCCGCTCGAATGGATCGATTACCGCGAAGCGGTTCGGCTCTATCACACGGAGCAGGTGGCCTACACCTGCGGCTCGCGGCTGTACACGCTGTTCGGCGGGATCAGCGCGCTTTCCGGCCGCCGCAGCAAGGTCGAGGTCAGCTCCATCATTGCCACGTACGGGACCGGGCAGGGCCTGGCGTACGTGCGCGACCAATACGTGCCGCCCCTCAACAACCGCACGTTGTTCAAGCGCGACGCGAACCTGTGCCTCTATTGTGCGATGCGGTTCCCGACGCGCGAGCTGACGCGGGATCACATCACGCCACTCTCCCGTGGCGGTGGCGACACCTGGAACAACGTCGCCACCGCCTGCCGCCGCTGCAACAACCACAAGGGTGGAAGAACGCCGGAAGAGGCCGGCCTGCAGCTCGTCGCCGTACCGTTCACCCCGACTTACGCCGAATACATCTACCTCAAGGGCCGGCGGGTGCTCGCCGACCAGATGCAGTACCTGCTCGCGCACATCCCGCGCTCGAGCCCGCTGCACGCCCGGCTGTCCGGCCGGCTTTCCGAGCGCGAATTCGACTGGTAGGCGCGCGCCGCGCTCCCGTGACGCGTCTGGTATGATCGCCGGCGGGTCTTTCAGCTCGCCGCGCGGATGCAATACCTCATCGATGCCAGCGTCTACGTCTTCCGTGCCTGGCATTCGATGCCCGACGACCTGGTCGACGGCGAGGGCAACCCGGTCAATGCGTTCTACGGCTGGTGCCGTTTCCTCGGCGATTTCCTGGAGCGCGTGCGGCCGGACCGCGTGGCGGTGCTGTTCGACGAGAGCCTGAGCACCTCCTTCCGCAACCGGCTGTATCCCGAATACAAGGCGAACCGCGAGCCGGCTCCCGAGGCGCTCAAGCGCCAATTCGACTTGTGCCGCCGCTATTCCCGCGCGCTCGGCGTCATGGCCTGCGCGCACCCGACGTTCGAGGCCGACGACCTCATCGGCACCCTGGTCGTGGAAGGGCGCGCGGCCGGCATGCCCTCCACCATCGTCAGCCGCGACAAGGACCTCGCGCAGCTCGTCGGTCCGCGCGACGTGTTCTGGGATTTCAGCGGCAAGGGGCGCCTCGGCTACGAGCAGATCCCGGAAGTGTTCGGGGTCATGCCCGAGCAGATCGCGGATTTCCTCGCGCTCGCCGGCGACAGCGTCGACAACATTCCGGGCGTGCCGGGGGTCGGGCGGAAGACGGCGGCCGCGCTGCTCGCGCATTTCGGCACGCTGGAGGTGCTGTACGCGAACCTCGACCGGGTGTGCGACGTGAACTGCCGCGGCGCGAAGACGCTGGCGGCGAGACTCGAGGAGCACCGGGAAGCGGTGCTGCTCGCCAGGCAACTGACCGGCATTGCCTGCGACGCGGAGTTCGAGCGCCCGCCGGGCGGGCTCGCGGTGCGCGCGCCGGATCTCGAGGCCGTGCACGCGATCTGCGACGAAGCGGGCTTCGGTCTCGCGCTGCGCCGCCAGGCGGAGCGCCTCGCAGAGCAACTCGGTTCGCCCGCTGCGGCCGCCGGACCGGCACTCGCGCCCGGCCGGGCCTGAACGGCACCGGTCCGCACGGCCGTCGCCGCCCGTCCGACTCGCCCGTCGCGGCGCGATCTGGCAGCCTCTCACGATGACGACGGTGCAGGGATCGTAGCGATGCCGGACTGGACGGCGATCCAGGCTGCGCTCGCGCGCGACGGCCTCGACGCCGTGCCGCAGCGGCGCCCGGAGCCGCTCGCGGGCGGCGCGTTTCGCCTCGAGACCGGCGCCGGGCCGGTGTTCCTGAAGCTCGCCCCGCGCGGCGAGCTCGACCGCCTCGACGGCGAAGCCGACGGGCTCGCGGCGCTCGCCGCGGCGGGCGCCCTGCGCGTGCCACGGGTGCTGTCACGCGGCGCCGCTGGCGGGCAGGCGTTCCTCGCGCTCGAGTGGCTCGAGCTCGGCCCGGCAACCGCCGCCACCGAGCGCGCCCTGGGACGCGGGCTCGCCCGCCTGCACCGCAGCACCGGCGAGCGCTTCGGCTGGCACCGGGACAACACCATCGGCGCGACGCCGCAGCGCAACACGCCGGAAGACGACTGGGTGACGTTCTTCCGCGAGCACCGGCTGCGGTTCCAGCTCGAGCTGGCGGCGCAGAACGGCTACCGCGGCGCGCTGCAGGAGGAAGGCGGCGCGCTGCTCGACAGCCTGGAGCAGCGGCTCGCCGGCCATGCGCCGGAGCCGTCGCTGCTGCACGGCGACCTGTGGGGCGGCAACTGGGGCGCCGTGGACGGCGAGCCGGTCGTGTTCGATCCCGCGGTGCACTACGGCGATCGCGAATGCGATCTCGCGATGACGCGGCTGTTCGGCGGCTTCGGGCGGGAGTTCTACGCCGCCTACGAGGCCGCCTGGCCGCTTGCGCCGGGACACGAGCAGCGCGTCGCGCTGTACCAGCTCTATCACGTGCTGAACCACCTGAACCTGTTCGGCTCGGGCTACCTCGGCCGTGCGCTCGCGCTCATCCGCTCGCTCTCTCGCGCGTAGACGCGCGGCGGGGACCTGGACCTACGGGTCGAAGGCGTCGCCCGCTTCGTACACCCCGGACTCCTCGACGATGTACGGCTCGCCGAGGAAATCCTGGTCGAAGGCGTAAAGGCGCGTGCCTTCCGGGGCGACGATCTCCACGAACGCGCCCTCGAATCCCGGGAACGGCTTGTGCCGCATGCCGTGACGCTCGATCGCCGCCAGCAGGGCTTCGCGATCGTGGCACTTGAAGCACAGTGACGGCGCGGCCAGCGCGATGCTCTCGGACAGGCCCAGGGCGACGCCCGCGGCATCGAAGCGCATGTGCAGCGTCGGCTCCTCGCGCATGCGCAGGAGCACGGGCGCGAGCGGCGCCCAGAAGCGCCCGGTATGGGTCGCGTCCTTCACCGGCAGCGTGATCTCGAACCATTCGCCGCAAAGGGAATGATCGAGCTCGTCGACCGGCGGCGAGAACGTCCGCGCCTCCTGGATCGTGATCATGTGACCGTCGGGATCGGTGAAGCCGAGCCGGTTGAACTCGTCGCGGTCGACGTGGAGATAGGCGAGCTCGAAGCCGTGATCGATCATCCCGCGTGCATGCTGCGCCACGTCGGGGTGCACGAAGGTGAGGGCGGGACTCTCGTGCTCGCGATCGTGCAGGCCGATGCACAGCTCGCCGTCGCTGACCACCGCGTAGCGGTGCGACCACGCGTCGCCGATAGTGAGCTCGCAGAACCCGAGCGCCTTGTAGAACGCGAGTGACTCCAGGAGGTCGGTTGAGCGCACGCTGAGCTCGAGGAAGCGGCCGAGCTGGCTCATCGTGCGCCATCCCCCGTCGCGCGGCCCTCCGGCAGCGCGCCGTGTGCCGCGACCAGCGCCGCCAGGAGCTCGACGTGATCGGCGCGGTCGTTGAGCGCCGGCACGTAGCGGAGCTCGCCGCCGCCCGTGCGCTCGAACAGCTCGCCGTAGCGCAGGCGCACCTCTTCGAGCGTCTCCAGGCAATCGACGGCGAAGCCGGGACAGACGACGTCGAGCTTTTGCATGCCTTGCCTCCCCCAGGCCTCGATCAGCTCGTCGGTGTAGGGCGTGAGCCACTTCTGCGTGCCGACGCGCGACTGGAACGCGACCTCCCATTCGTCGTCGGCGAGGCCGAGCTCGCGTGCGACCAGCGAAGCCGTCCGGCGGCATTGTGCAAGGTACGGGTCCCCCTGTTCCACCATCCGCGCCGGCACGCCGTGGAAGGAGAAGAGGAGCCGCTCCCCTTTGCCGTGAGCGGCACGGAACTCCCGGATGCTTGCGGCGACGGCGGCGATGTAACCCGGCGCGTCGTGGTAGCCGTCGATGAACGTCATGCCCGGCACGCGGCGGCGCGCGCACAGCACGGCGGCCAGGCGGTCGAACGCGGAGCCGGTCGTGGAGGCCGAGTACTGCGGGTAAAGCGGGAGGACGACCAGGCGATCGGCGCCGCGCTCGAGGAGCTTCGCGACGGCCGCGTCGATGCCCGGCTGCCCGTAGCGCATCCCGAGCTCGACCGGGACGGCATTCCCGGGCGATCGCGACAGGCGCGACTCGAGCGCGCGGGCGAGCGCCGCCGAGTTGGCGAGCAGCGGCGAGCCCTCCGGCGTCCAGATGCGCGCGTACATCTCCGCGGAGCGGGCCGGCCGCACGCGCAGGACGATGCCGTGCAGCACCGGGAGCCACAGCCAGCGCGGCAGCTCGACGACGCGCGGATCGGCGAGGAACTCGGCGAGGTAGCGGCGCAGGGCGGCGGCGGTGGGCGCTTCCGGCGTGCCGAGGTTGACGAGCAGCACGCCCGGGACCCCCGCCCCGGCGAGCGCCGGCACGGACGGGGCGTCGGGGTCCGGCCGGCCCGACGCGGCGCCGCCCTCCGGCGGCATCGGCTGGTGTACGCGCGCCGCCCTCACGTGCCTTCGCCGGGCGCGGCCTCCAGGATGGCGGTGACGCCCATGCCGCCCGCGGTGCAGACCGACACCAGGCCGCGCCCGCTGCCTCTCTCCGCCAGGAGCTTCGCGAGCGTCGCGACGATGCGGGCACCGGTCGCGGCAAACGGGTGGCCCATCGCCACGCTGCCGCCCTTCACGTTGAGCTTCGAGCGATCGATCGCGCCGAGCGGGCGGTCCCGGCCGAGTCGCTCGCGGCAGAACGTTTCGGATTCCCACGCGGCGAGCGTCGCCAGCGTCTGGGCGGCGAAAGCCTCGTGGATCTCGTAGAAGTCGAATTCCTGCAGCGTCAGTCCGGCGGCGTCCAGCATCGCGGAGACGGCGTGCGCCGGGGCGAGCAGCAGGTCGTCGCCGGAGACGAAATCGACCGCCGCCACGCGGCAGTGCGTGAGCCAGGCGGCGACGGGCAGCCCGCGCCGGGCCGCCCATTCCTCCGACGCGAGCAGCACCGCACCGGCCCCGTCGGTGAGCGGCGTGCTGTTGCCGGCCGTCATCGTGCCGCTGCCGCTCCGGTCGAAGACCGGT
Source organism: Woeseiaceae bacterium (assembly GCA_035304345.1). GTDB lineage: Bacteria > Pseudomonadota > Gammaproteobacteria > Steroidobacterales > Woeseiaceae > IDS-8. Next base: position 90,760 of record DATGQE010000003.1, read on the forward strand.
TTCAGGCGCGCGAGCTTTTCCGCGGAGGTGTCGCGGCGGATGTTGTTGTCCTCCTGGACGCCCTGGTACGGGACGACGAGATCGGCATAAAAGCCTTCGTCGTAGGCCCGCGCGGCGTTGCGGTGGCTGGCGAGGGCGAGCGCGTCCTGGTCTTCGCGCGAGATGCTCCACGCCTTCGCCGTGCGCTCGGTATGCTCCCCCATCGACAGCCCGGTACGGGGCTCGACGACGCCGGGGAGCTCGGGCCTGAAATGGCCCGGCCGCAGCCTGAGCCACGGCGACAGCTTCTCGCCGAGCGTGCGGCCGCGATGGCTCTCGAGCAGGATCGAGCGGTACTCGTCGGGATAGACGATCGGTGCGTCGCTGATGGAGTCCGTGCCGCCGGCGATCCCGGCTTCGATCTGGCCTAAGGCGATCTTGTTGCCGATCGCGATGCAGGCCTCGATGCTGGTGCCGCACGCCCGCTGGAGGTCGACCGCCGGCGTCACCGGCGCGAGCCCCGAGCCCAGCACGCATTCGCGGGCGAGGTTGTAATCGCGGGAATGCTTGACGACCGCGCCGAGGGCGACCTCGCCGAGCGCCTCGCCTTCGAGGCCGTAGCGGCGGACCAGCGCGGCCAGCGTCGCGGTCATCATGTCCTGGTTGGAGCAGCGTGCGTAGGCGGTGTGGGCGCGGCAGAACGGGATCCGTATCCCGCCGATCACCGCCACCCGTCTCGAACGTCCGTCGTGCAGCATGCTCCTCTCCGCGCTCAGCGGGCGGGGTTAACTGTACACTAGCGCGCCCTTTTCATGAACGATGGCGCCCGGCGGGGGCGTGCAACGGCACTCGAGCTGACCGATGACCACCTTCGTATCCAGCCGCTCGTGGGTCGAGGAGGTGAGCCGCCTGCTCCGGCTCGCCGGGCCGCTCATCGTCAACAGCCTGTCGATCGCCGGCATCCAGTTCGCCGATACGGTGATGGCCGGGCGGCTCGGCGCGCGCGCCCTCGCCGCTGTCGCCGTGGGCTCGAGCGTCTATTTCATCGGATTCATGGTGTGCATGGGGCTGCTGATGGCGATCTCGCCCATTGCGGCACGCCACTACGGCGCCGGCGAAGCGAAGCTGATCGGGCGCTACACCCGGCAGGGCATGCTGATGGGGGTGCTCCTCGGGCTCACCGTCACGGCCGCGGGCCTGCTGCTCGCCGGCCCGATGCTCACCGTCGTCGGCGTCGACCCGGCGTTCCGGCAACTCACCGTCGACTACGTGCACGCGATCGTGTTCGGCGCGCCCGCCATCTGCGTCTTCCTTGCGCTGCGCTACACGACCGAGGGCATCGGCTATACGACGCCGATGCTCTACCTGTCGGTGTTCGGGCTCGCGTGCAACGTGTTCCTGAACTGGGTGTTCATGTTCGGGCACCTCGGTGCGCCGGCCTTCGGGGCCGTCGGCGCGGGCATCGCGAGCGCGATCACGATGTGGCTCATGATGCTGGTGCTCGGCACGTACGTCTTCCTGCATCCCCGCTACCGGCCACTCGGCATCTTTTCACGCGTGCCCCGGCCGCGCGGGCCCATCCTGCGCGAGATCGTCGCGCTGGGTGCGCCGATCGCGATCAGCATCACCGCGGAATCCGGCCTGTTCAACGCCGTCTCTATCCTGATCGGCACGCTCGGAGCGGAGATCGCGGCCGCGCACCAGATCGCGATCAACCTGGCCTCCACGATGTTCATGGTGCCGCTCGCCCTGTCCGCGGCCACCACGATCCGCGTCGGCCACGCCCTGGGCGCGGGCAACGCAGCGGCCGCGCGCTACAGCGGCTGCATCGGCATCGCCGCCTGCGCGGCCTTCATGACCGCGTCCGCGCTCGGCATGCTCCTGTTTCGCGACGCGGTGGTCACCCTGTACACGAACGATCCCGCCGTGCGCGGGATCGCCGTCAGCCTGTTGCTGATGGCGGCCATCTTCCAGGTCGCCGACGGCATCCAGGTCGGCGCCGCCGGCGCGCTCCGCGGCTACAAGGACACGCGCGTGCCCATGGTGGTGACGACGTTCGCGTACTGGGCGCTCGCCTTTCCGCTGGCCTGGCTCGCGGCGGTGACCTACCGGTTGCCGCCGGAGTGGATCTGGGGCGGGTTCGTCGTCGGGCTGACCGTCGCGGCGCTCTTGCTCACGCTGCGCTTCCAGCGCGTGTCCCGCCGCACCGTGGCCGAAGCCGCTCTCGCGGCCGAAGCGTAGGCGCGCCTACCCCTGGCCGAACGCCGCGTAGTCGCCGGCGAGGTACTCGGCCTCCTCCGGCGTGTTCTCGCGGCCGAGCAGCTTGTTGCGATGCGGGAAGCGGCCGAAGCGCTCGACGATGTCGCGGTGCAGCTCGGCGAACTGCGCGATCGTTTCGAACGTCTCGCGGTAGGTGGGCGACACCGATTCGGCGAGCTTGCGGAAGATCTCGACGGACTTCGCCTGCACCTTGCGCGATTCGGCGTGCTGCAGCGGCATGTAAAAGAACACGCGCTGGATCGGCGAGAGACCCTGGTCCTTCTTCTCCATCGCGCCTTCGATGCAGAGCTTGAGCGCGACCTTGTCCTTCGCGAAGGCCTCGGCGGTGCCGCGGAAGATGTTGCGGCGGAACTGGTCGAGCAGCAGGATCAGCGCGAGGCGGCCCTGTGGCTCGCGGGCCCAGTGATCGAGGGCGCCGCGCGAGGCGTCTTCCACGTCTGCTGCGAACTCGCGCTCGATTTCCTCGTCGAACGCCGGGTCCTCGCCGAACCAGATCTCCATGCGGCCGTCGATCTGCGGCGCCGTGAGCTCGTGCTCCTTGAACCAGAAAGTGAGGATGCGGTCGATGCGGACGTGATCGTCGTCGGTTATCGTCGCATCCATGCTTTCGCTCAGGAGCTTGACTGACATGGTTCCGGCCCGGGAGACGCTGTGGACCCATTATAGAACGATCCTGCTTTGGGCTCTCCTCGCCGGCTGCACGCCGCCCGAGCCGCCCGAAGCGGCGGTGCGTGCCTGGCTCGAACGGGCGGAAGCGGCCGCGGAGGCACGCGATCGCCGCACGCTCGTCGGCATGATCTCCGAGCGCTATGCCGACTCCCGGGGCAACGACCGCGACGCCATCGACCGCCAGCTCCGGCTGTATTTCCTGCGCCACCAGGCGATCGTGATCGCGTCGCGCATCGAGGCGCTCACGATCTCGGGCGACACGGCGGCCAGCGTGGTGCTGAAGGCCGCCATGGCCGGGCGCGGGGAGAGCGTCCTCGACCTGGACGCGAGCGCCCGCCGCTTCGAGCTGGAGCTCGAGCTCGAAGGGGACGAGTGGCGGCTCGTCGGGGCGAGCTGGGACTGAGGACGGCGGCCTTGGTTGCGGGGGTAACCTTCGCTTCTTCTGGAAATCCGGCGACGCATCCTTATACTCGCTAATTCGGGCTGTCTCCGAACATCCAACCGATCGGCGCGACGCTGGCGCCGGTTCAGCACGCGAGTGCGCATCGCCGCTCGTAGCACGAGGGCAGCACCTGCGGCGTCAGGAAGAACGCCGGCATCTCGGATTCAGGCATCAGGCACGCTCCCGGTGGAGGGTGCCCCTGGTGGGGCGCGCTCGCGCGTCCCGGGACGAACATGAAGACACGGGGACTCTACGATCCGGCTTTCGAGCGCGATAGCTGCGGCTTCGGCCTGATCGCGAGCCTCGACGACAACCCGTCGCACCGGGTCGTCGAGACCGCGATCGGCGCGCTGGCCCGGCTCACGCATCGCGGCGCGGTCGCCGCCGACGGCAAGACCGGCGACGGCTGCGGCATCCTCATGAAGGCACCGACCCGCTTCCTGCGCACGGTCGCCGGCGAATGCGGCATCACGACGGCCGAGCGTTTCGCGGCCGGCACCGTGTTCCTGTCGCAGGACGAGGCGGTCGCCGCGCAGGCGCGCGGCATCATCGACCGCGCGCTGATCGACGAGGAGCTCGAGGTTGCCGGCTGGCGCGAGGTCCCGATCGACCCCTCCGTGTGCGGGGACGAGGCGCTCGCCACGCTGCCACGCATCGAGCAGGTGTTCGTGAACGCGCCGCTCGGCATGCAGCGGGCGCATTTCAACCGCCGCCTGTTCCTCGCGCGGCGGCGGGCGGAGAAGCGCCTCGAGCGCGTCGACCCGCATGCCTACGTCGCGAGCCTGTCCGCGGCGACGATCAGCTACAAGGGCATGGTCATGCCCGAGGCGCTGCCGCGCTTCTACCCGGACCTCACCGACCCGCGGCTCGAGACCTCGGTGTGCCTGTTCCACCAGCGGTTCTCGACCAACACGCTGCCCCAGTGGCGGCTGGCGCAGCCGTTCCGGTTCCTGGCGCACAACGGCGAGATCAACACGATCCAGGGCAACCGCAACTGGGCCATCGCCCGGGCGGACAACTTCCGCTCCGACTACCTGCACGACATCTCCGGGCTCGAGCCGATCATCTCGCTCTCCGGCTCGGATTCGGAGAGCCTGGACAACATGCTCGAGGTCCTGCGCGCGGGCGGCATGGACGTCCTGCAGGCGATGCGCATTCTCATCCCGCCGGCGTGGCAGAACGTCGACGCGCTCGATCCCGACGTGCGTGCCTTCTACGAGTTCTGGGACTGCCACATCGAGCCGTGGGACGGGCCGGCGGGCATCGTGCTCACCGACGGGCACTACGCCGCCTGCTGCCTGGACCGCAATGGGCTGCGGCCGGCACGTTACGTGATCACGAAGGACCGGCACATCACGATCGCCTCGGAGATCGGTGTCTACGACTACGATCCCGGCGAAGTCGTCGAGAAGGGACGGCTCGGGCCCGGCGAGATGCTCGCGGTCGACCTGCGCAATGGCAGGCTCCTGCGCACCGATGACATCCACGAGGAGCTCAAGGGCCGCGCGCCTTACAAGAGGTGGCTGAAGCAGGGCCTGCGTTACCTCGATTCGGAGCTGGTCGATCGCCACATGGCGGCCGAGCCGATGGACCCGGAGACGCTGGCGCGCTACCAGAAGATGTTCAACCTCTCGCGCGAGGAGCTCTCGGAGGTCGTCGCCGTGCTCGCGAAAGCGGAGCAGGAGGCGGTCGGCTCGATGGGCGACGACACGCCGCTGCCGGTGCTGTCGCGGCAGGTGCGCTCGCTGTTCGACTATTTCCGCCAGCAGTTCGCGCAGGTGACGAATCCGCCGATCGACCCGCTGCGCGAGCGCATCGTGATGTCGCTGCAGACGACGATCGGGCGCGAGGGCAACCTGTTCGACATCGGGCCGGAGCACGCAGAGCAGGTCGTGATCAACTCGCCCATCCTGTCGCAGCGCAAGCTCAGGCAGCTGGTCGGGCCGGGGCCGTGCATGTTCGCCGAGCGCTACGCGTTCATCGACCTGAACGCGCCCGACACGCAGCCGCTGCCGGAGGCGCTCGATCGCATCTGCGCGGAGGCGGAGGCCGCGGCGCGTGCGGGCATGCTGGTGATCATGCTGAGCGACCGCTACCTCAAGCCCGGCATGCTGCCCGTGCACGCGTTGCTCGCGACGGGCGCCGTGCACCATCACCTGGTCCGCACGCGGCTGCGCTGCTCCGTGAACATCATCGTGGAGACCGGCGTCGCCCGCGACCCGCATCACTTCGCGTGCCTGATCGGCTACGGGGCCACGGCGGTGTATCCCTACCTCGCGTACCAGAGCCTGCACGCGCTGGCGCAACGCGGCAACGTCGATCGCCACCGGCAGCTCGGCCGGAGCTACCGCCGCGGCATCCGCAAGGGACTGTTCAAGATCATGTCGAAGATGGGCATCTCGAGCGTGTCGAGCTACCGCGGTGCCCAGCTCTTCGAGATCGTCGGCCTGCACGACGAGGTCGTCGAGAAGTGCTTCCGCGGCACGGTGAGCAGGATCCAGGGTGCGACGTTCGAGGACCTCCTGGAGGACCAGCGCGAGCTCGCGCGCAGCGCGTGGGAGCCGCGGCTGCCGCTCACGCAGGGCGGCCTGCTCAAGTACATGCACGGCGGGGAGTACCACTGCTTCAACCCCGACGTCATCGCCACGTTGCAGGCGGCCGTGCGCTCCGGCGACTTCGACCGCTACCTCGAGTACGCGCGGCTCGTGAACGAGCGCCCGGTTGCCACGTTGCGCGACCTGTTCGGCATCAAACCCGCCGGCCCGCCCGTGCCGCTCGAGGAAGTCGAGCCGCCCGAGGCCATCTTCCCGCGCTTCGACAGCGCCGGCATGTCGCTCGGCGCGCTGTCGCCCGAGGCGCACGAGGCGCTCGCGATCGCGATGAACCGGCTCGGGGGCCGCTCGAACTCCGGCGAGGGCGGCGAGGACCCCGCGCGCAACGGCACCGAACGGCGCTCCAAGATCCGCCAGGTCGCCTCCGGGCGCTTCGGCGTGACCGCGGATTACCTCGTCAACGCCGAGGTCCTGCAGATCAAGATCGCGCAGGGCGCGAAGCCGGGCGAGGGCGGCCAGCTCCCGGGCCACAAGGTGAACGAGATGATCGCGCGGCTGCGTTACGCGAAGCCGGGCGTCGGGCTGATCTCGCCGCCGCCGCACCACGACATCTACTCGATCGAGGACCTGGCGCAGCTCATCTTCGACCTGAAGCAGGTGAACCCCGACGCGCTCGTGTCGGTGAAGCTGGTCGCCGAGCCGGGGGTCGGCACGATCGCGGCGGGGGTCGTGAAGGCCTACGCGGACCTGATCACGATCTCGGGCTACGACGGCGGCACCGGCGCGAGCCCGCTGTCCTCGATCAAGTACGCCGGCAGCCCGTGGGAGCTCGGGCTCTCGGAAGTGCACCAGGTGCTGCGCGCCAACAACCTGCGCCACAAGGTGCGCCTGCAGACCGACGGCGGGCTGAAGACCGGGCTGGACGTGATCAAGGCCGCGCTGCTCGGCGCCGAGAGCTTCGGCTTCGGCACCGCGCCGATGGTGGCGCTCGGCTGCAAGTACCTGCGCATCTGCCACCTGAACAACTGCGCGACGGGGATCGCGACCCAGAACAACGTGCTGCGCAGCGAGCATTTCACGGGCCTGCCCGAGATGGTGATGAACTTCTTCCGCTTCGTGGCGGAGGAGGTGCGGCTCGTCATGGCGCAGCTCGGCGTGCGCAGCCTCGCCGACCTCGTCGGCCGCGTGGACCTGATCGAGCTCAGGGAGGGCGAGACGCCGCGCCAGCGCCGCCTCGACCTTTCCCGCATCGTGTCGACGGCGGGACTGGCCTCGGATGCGCCGCAGCTCTGCATCGCCGAGCGCAACCGCCCGTTCGACAAGGGCGAGCTCGCGGAGAGGATGGTGGCAGAGATCGTACCGGCGATCGAAGCGGGCACCGGCGGCACTTTCCGGTACGAGATCAAGAACTTCAACCGCTCGATCGGCGCGCGCCTCTCGGGCGAGATCGCGCGCCGCTATGGCGCGAAAGGCGCGGCGCACGCGCCGGTCGACATCCGGCTCAGCGGCACCGCCGGGCAGAGCTTCGGTGCCTGGAACGTCGCCGGCGTGAACCTCACGCTGACGGGCGATGCCAACGACTACGTCGGCAAGGGCATGAGCGGCGGGCGCATCGTGATCCGGCCGCCGGAAGGCTCCGCGTTCCGGGCGCGGGACACCGTGATCGTCGGCAACACCTGCCTGTACGGCGCGACGGGGGGGCAGTTCTTCGCCGCGGGCACGGCGGGCGAGCGCTTCGCGGTGCGCAACTCCGGCGCGATCGCGGTCGTCGAAGGCGCCGGGGATCACTGCTGCGAGTACATGACCGACGGCATGGTCGTGGTGCTCGGCCGCGTCGGCATCAACTTCGGCGCGGGCTTCACCGGCGGCTTCGCCTACGTGCTCGACGAGGATCGCGACTTCGTCGACCGCTACAACCACGAGCTCATCGACATCCACCGGGTGACGCCGGAAAGCATGGAGGCGTACCTGCACCACCTGCGCTCGATGATCCAGCTCCACGTCGAGCTCACGGGCAGCGAATGGGGCGCCGAGATCCTCGACGACTTCCGCACCTGGCTGCCGAAGTTCTGGCTGGTGAAGCCGAAGGCGGCGGAGCTCGGCTCCCTCATCCAGTCCCTGCGGCAGGCGGCCTGACGCCGTGTCGAAGCATCCGCTCCAGTACCTCGAGGTGCCGCGCCGCGATCCGGCCAAGGACCCGGTCGAGGTGCGCACCCGGCATTACCGCGAGATCTACGGCCACTACGATGCCGCGGACGCGGCGAGCCAAGCGGGACGCTGCATCGCCTGCGGCAATCCCTACTGCGAGTGGAAGTGCCCGGTGCACAACTACATTCCCGACTGGCTGAAGCTGATCGAGGAAGGCAAGCTGTTCGAGGCGGCCGAGCTGTCGCACCAGACGAACTCCCTGCCGGAGATCTGCGGGCGCATCTGTCCGCAGGACCGGCTGTGCGAGGGCGCGTGCACGCTGAACGACGGCTTCGGCGCGGTCTCGATCGGCGCCATCGAGAAGTACATCACCGACGAGGCGCTGAAGCAGGGCTGGCGCCCCGACATGACCCACGTGCTGGATACCGGCAGGCGAGTCGGCATCGTCGGCGCGGGGCCGGCCGGGCTGGCCGCCGCGGACGTGCTGGCGCGCCTCGGCATCCGCTCCGTGGTGTACGACGCGTACTCCGAGATCGGCGGCCTGCTCACGTTCGGCATCCCTCCGTTCAAGCTCGAGAAGCAGGTGGTCAGGAAGCGCCGCGAGATCATGGAGGGCATGGGGATCCGCTTCGTGCTCGATACGCGTATCGGCGAGGACCTGCCGTTCGAGCGCCTGCTCGAGGAATATGACGCCGTGTTCCTCGGCATGGGCGCGTACGAGGCGGTGCGCGGCGACTTCCCCGGGCTCGATCTGCCAGGCGTTTACGAGGCGCTGCCCTACCTGGTCTCCAACGTGTACCGCGAGCTCGGCATGGACGGCGAGGAGCGGCCCTGGATCGATCTCGCCGGCAAGCATGTCGTGGTGCTCGGCGGCGGCGACACCGGCATGGACTGCAACCGCACCGCGATCCGGCAGGGCGCGGCGAGCGTCACCTGCGCGTACCGGCGCGACGCCGAGAACATGCCCGGCTCGCGCCGCGAGTTCGAGAACAGCCGCGAGGAAGGCGTCCGCTTCCTGTTCAACCGCCAGCCGGTGGCGATCACGGGCCGCGACCGCGTGGAAGGCGTGGTGGTGATGGAAACGCGTCTCGGTGCCCCCGACGCGAGCGGGCGCCGCCGGCCGGAGCCCGTGCCCGGCACCGAGGAGGTGCTGCCCGCCGACGCCGTGCTGGTGGCGTTCGGCTTCCGCCCGAATCCGCCGGCGTGGTTCGGCGACTTCGGCATCGAGCTTCTGCCGAGCCGCCGCGTGCGGGTCGCGACGCACGGGCCGTACCCGTTCCAGACCACGCATCCCAAGGTCTTCGCCGGCGGCGACATGGTGCGCGGCGCCGATCTCGTCGTCACCGCCGTGTTCGAGGGTCGCGAGGCCGCGAAGAGCATCGCCGCGTATCTCGGCGTGTAGGAGCTCCTAGGCGGGCAGGCGGATCTCGAAGCTCACGCCGCCGTCCACGTTGGACCCCCGTATCGAGCCGCCGTGACCGACCGCGATCAGGCGGGCGATGAAGAGGCCGAGCCCGAGATGCCGGCCGTCGCCCTCGGGACGCACCGACACCATGGAATCGAAGAGCTGCTCGCGCATGCGCTCGGGCAGCGGCGGTCCCGGGTTGGTCACGGTCACCAAGTAGTCGGAGTCGCGGCGTACGAGCGCGATGCGGATCTCGTCACCCTCGGCGCTGAAGCCGACGGCGTTGTCCACGAGCTTGTCGAGCATCTGCACGATGAGCTCGGGTGAGCCGTGGAACGGCGCTTCGCCGGCTGCGCAGTCGAAGCGGAAGCGCCGGGCGGGCCACGCACCCGCGTAGGCGTCGACGGCCGACGCGAGCACCCGCGCCAGGTCGAAGGTCTCGAGCTCGGCGTGCTCGATCAGCTCCTCGACCCGGCTCGCCTCGCTCATCGCCGCGAGAATCTTCTGCAGGCGCAATGCGCCTTCCTTCGCGCGCGCCGTGTACACCGCCGCGTCCCCGGTCAGCCGCTCGTGCTCCAGGTTCTCGAGCGACGAGGTGACGATCGTGAGCGGCGTCCGCATCTCGTGCGACAGCTTGGAGGCAAGCGAGCGCAGGTAGGCGTTGTACTCGCCGAGCTGCCGCAGCACGCGGGAGAAGCTCCGCGAGAGATCGCCGACCTCGTCGCGGGCGCCGCTGCTCGGCAGCTCGGTGCGCACTGCCTCGCGGTCCAGCGCGTGCAGCGCGGCATGGCTCAGGGCGCGGATGCGCAGCGACAGCCAGCTCGCGTAACCGAGCAGGCCCGCCGCCACCACGAGGGAGGCCACCAGAGTGAAGTTCATCAGCCGCCCGAGCGCGCGGTGCGTGAGGCTCAGGATCGCGTCGGTGCCCTGCTGCAGCACGACGGCGCCGCTCTGCACCGTGCCGGCCCAGACCGGCTGCGCGACGACGGCGACCGCGCGGCCGGTGCCCGGTGCGAGGAACCAGCCGCTTGCCGCCCGGCCCTCCAGCGCCTGCGCGACGAAATCCTGCTGCTCGCGCCCGCCGGGGTCGGGCTCTTCGAGCGCCGGGGCGTCGCCCGTGTCGAGCAGCAGGTCGTAGATCCGCCGGGTCCAGCCGGAGACTTCGGCGTTCGCACCGGGGCTCGCGGGCGGCGACAGGCTGCCGCCTGCCGCGAGGCGCCAGCCGGCCGCGTCGGTGACGAGCAGCCTGAGCCCGGGCTGGAGATAGCCGGCGATCACGCTCTGCAGCAGCACCGAGGGAGTGACGAGTCGCGGCGGCCGCTCGCCGGGGAAGCTCGCGCCCTGCGTTCCCGGGGCGTCCGGCCGGTCGGTGTTCGTGACGACGATGCCGAGCGCGTCGCCGGCGAGCTCGCGCGGCAGCCGTGCCTCCAGGCGGTAGCCGCCCCGCCTGCCCTGCCCGCCCGGGATGTCCTGCCAGTGGGCCGCAATACGGGTTTCGTCGGCGGACACCGCACCATCGTCGCGGCGCGCGATCAGCGAGCCCGGCGCCTCGGGCGCGAACACGTACCGCACCGTCGCCTCCCCCGTCACGCTGACCACCTCGACGCGGTCGGCGTGCAGCGTGTCCGCCGCTCCCGGCAGCGCGTACACGACCGAATCGTCCTGGACCGCGACGTACAGGTAGAGGTACTGGCGATGGCTGCCGAGCGCGAAGCGCGCGAACCCCTCCTCGCCGAGCGGCACGAGGGACTCGCGGGGCAGCAGCCAGTCGTCGAAGTAGCCGTCCAGGAGCGGCGCCGCTTCGAGCGCGTGCGCGTAAAGCTGGCCTTGCTGCCACGCCGCCGGCCGCCGGTCGACCAGGAATTCGCGCGGGAACTGCGCCAGTGCATCGGCGATCGCCTGCGCGGTACCGGCGAGCATGCGCTGCTGGCCTTCCCGCAGCGCGCTCTCCGTTTCCCGCACGAACTGGATGCCGGCCCAGGGCAGCACCAGCGTGAGCAGGCTGACGAGCAGCAACTGGCGGCGGAGCGTCATCGCCTGCGGCTCAGTCGCCGCGCCAGCGGTAACCCATGCCGTAGACCGTCTCGATGGCGTCGAAGTCCGGGTCGATGGCGGTGAACTTGCGGCGGATGCGCTTCACGTGCGAAGTGATCGTGTTGTCGTCGAGCACGGCTCGCGCCGCGTCCATGAGCTGCTGCCGGTTCTTCACGTGGCCGGGGTAGCGCGCGAGCGCGTGCACGATCCAGAACTCCGTCAGCGTGAGCCCCACCGTCCGGTCCCGCCAGCGCATCACCATGCGCTCGGTGTCGATCTCGAGGTGGCCGCGGGTCAGGCGCTGTGTCCCGGAATCGGGATTGCGCAGCGCGTCCAGCCGGCGGAACAGGGCGGCGACGCGCGCCATCAGGTGCGGCAGGCTGATGTCATTGGTCAGGTAATCGTCGGCGCCGAGCCGCAGGCCCGACACGGCGTCGAATTCACTGTCGCGTGCGGTGAGGAAGATGATCGGCAGGTCGGTCGACATGGCGCGCAGCTCGCGACACAGCTCGAATCCGCCCTCGACCTCGTCCTCTAGGCTCACGTCGATCACGACGAGATCCGGCAGCCGCGCCGCGAACGCGTCGATGGCCGGACGGCGGGCCGCGTACAGCTCTACCGCGTAACCCTCCCGGCGGAACGCCGCCGCGTAGTTCTCGCGGATGGCGGCCTCGTCCTCGACGATCGCGATGCGCCTGGGCAACTCGAATCTCCCCGGAAGGATACGCGCCACAATGTGCCACATTGCGCCGCCGGTTCGCCACGTCCGTGCCCCGGGGCAGCCTGCTTGCGATGTTCGAATCCCGGCAAACGGGAGGAGAACGATGACGCCGACCATGAACCGCAACGCAGGCACCGCCGTGTACGCGCTGCTGCCGGTACGCAGGTTTCCCGCCGCCCGGCGCTGGCTGCAATCGGCGGCGCTGCTCGCGGTGCTGCTCGCCTGTGCTTTCTCGCCCGCGCTCGGGCAGGAAACGGTCCTCGAGATCGCCTCGCCGGAGCAGATGCAGGCCGGCAGCCTGCTCCTGAAGCGCCAGGCGGGTTGGGAGGTCGCCACCCGCCTCGACACGAGCGTGGAGATCGCGGTCAGCGGCCCGGTCGCCCGCAGCACCGTGCGCCAGACCTTCCGCAACGGCGGCTCCGAGTGGGTGGAAGCGGTGTACGTGTTCCCGCTGCCGGAGACGGCCGCGGTCGACCGGCTGCGCATGCGCATCGGCGAGCGCCTCGTGGAAGGCGAGATCCGGGAACGGGAGCAGGCCAGGCAGGAGTACGAGGCGGCGAAGGCCGCCGGGCAGCGTGCCGGGCTCGTCGAGCAGGAACGCGCGAACCTGTTCACGACCGGGCTCGCGAACGTGGCGCCCGGTGCCACGATCGTGATCGAGCTCGAATACCAGGAGACCGCGGCATTCGAGGACGGCACGTTCCGCTTGCGGGTGCCGACCACGCTCACGCCGCGCTACGTTCCGGGCACGCCGCTGCCCGACCGCCGGGGCTCGGGCTGGTCGCCGGATACGGATCGCGTGCCCGACGCCTCGCGCATCACGCCGCCGGTGACGGTGCGCTCCGCCGCCCACCGGCTGACGCTGCACGCCGTGATCGACGCCGGCGTGCCGCTGCAGGAGGTCGCCAGCCGCTACCACCCCATCGCCGTCCGCGCCGATGCCGGCACCCGCTACGTCGTCGATCTGGCAGACGGCGACGTGCCCATGGATCACGACCTCGAGCTCACGTGGCGTCCCGAGCCGAGTGATTTCCCGCGCTCGGGCCTGTTCGTGGAGACGATCGACGGCCGTGAGCACTACCTGCTGATGGTGCTGCCGCCGACGGACGGCACTGCCGTCACGCCCGTGCCGCGCGAGATGGTGCTCGTCATCGACACCTCCGGCTCGATGCACGGGGTGTCCATCGAGCAGGCGAAGCAAGCCCTGCTGCTCGCGCTCGGCGACCTGCGGCCCGAGGACCGGTTCAACGTCATCCAGTTCAACTCGTACGCGGAAGCGCTGTTCGACACGAGCGTCGCCGCGACGCCGGAGAACGTCGCGCGGGCCCGCGACTGGGTCGCGCGGCTCACCGCGAACGGCGGCACCGAGATGCGCGCCGCCCTCGAGCGGGCGCTTGCCGCGGCGGCGCCGGAAACGCACCTGAAGCAGGTCGTGTTCATCACCGACGGCAGCGTCGGCAACGAAGCCGGGTTGTTCTCGCTCATCGAGGAGCGGCTCGGCGCCGCGCGGCTGTTCACGGTCGGGATCGGCTCGGCGCCGAACGCCTGGTTCATGCGCAAGGCGGCGGAGGCCGGGCGCGGCAGCTTCACGTTCGTCGGCGCGCTGCACGAGGTGAACGGGAAAATGGCCCGGCTGTTCGAGAAGCTGCGCCTGCCCCAGGTGACGGACATCCGCGTGAGCTGGCCGGTGCCGGACGCGGAAGCGTACCCGGCGAACGTGCCCGACCTGTACGCGGGCGAGCCGGTGGTGGTCGCCGCGCGGCTGCCCGCGGGCGCCCGCGCCGGCGACCTGGTGCAGGTGTCGGGACGCTCCCCGGCGGGGGAATGGCGCGAAGCCCTGCCGCTCACGGCCGGCGAACGCCACGCCGGGATCGGCACGCACTGGGCCCGCGCGCGCATCGCGGCGCTGCTCGACCGGGAGCGGCGCGGCGAGGACGCACAAGCCATCCGCGCGCAGGTCGTCGAGACGGCCCTGGCGCATCACCTCGTCAGCCGCTACACGAGCCTCGTCGCCGTGGACAGGACGCCGGCGCGGCCGGACGCGGAGGCGCTCCGGCGGGAGGCCGTGCCGAACCTGCTGCCCTACGGCCAGAGTCACCAGGCGATCTTCGGTTTTCCGGCGACCGACACCGGCTGGCAGGCGCGTACCGCCTTCGGTGCGGCGCTCCTCCTGCTCACGCTGGTCTGCGAGGCGTTCCGCCGGTTCCTGCGCCTGAGGATCGCCGGTGACGGCCCGGCGTTGCCTTGATCGCCGGCCGCGAGCGCTGGTCGTGAGCACGCTGCTGTGCTTGAGCTTCTGGCAGCTCGCGCAGGGCGCCTACGTCCCCGCGAAGGCGTGGGTCGCGCAGGAGCTGATGCAGCGCGCCTGGCTCCGGGCGGAGCGCGGCGAGGCGCAGCCGGCACCCTGGCCGTGGGCCGACACCTGGCCCCTGGCGCGGCTCACCGCGCGAGGCGGCGAGGTGGACCTCATCGTGCTCGCGGGCGGCTCCGGGCGCACGCTCGCTTTCGGCCCGGGTCACCTGGACGCGAGCGCGTTGCCGGGCGACCCGGGGAACAGCGTGATCGCCGGGCATCGCGACACGCACTTCAGCTTCCTGCGCCACCTCGCGCCCGGCGATTCGCTCAGGGTAGAGCGCCCGGGCGGCCGCGCGCACCTGTTCGTCGTCACGCAGGTCGACGTGGTCGATTCGCGGCGGGCCGGCATCCTGCTGGAGGCGGCAACGCCGACCCTTACTCTGGTAACCTGCTACCCGTTCGACGCTCCGGTTGCCGGCGGCCCGTTGCGCTACGTCGTCACCGCCGAGGGCGTCTACTGAGGCTGTCGAGAATACCAACGCACACGGAGGTCGCATGACCATGCCTTCCAGCCGTTCCTTCGCCGTCATCCTGGGCGGCTTCATTTTCGCCGGCCTCGTCGCGTTCGCCTGGATCGGCGCCGACGCGGCGCTCGACGTGAAGTCGCACGAGCGCACGGTCGAGGTGAAAGGGCTCGCGGAGCGCGAGGTGCCGGCCGACACGGTGATCTGGCCGCTCCAGTACCAGGTCGCCAGCAACGACCTGAACGAGCTGTACGAGTCGGTCGCGCAGAAGAACGAGATCATCCGCCGCTTCCTGGCCGACCACGGCCTGGACCTTTCGGAGGCGACCTCCTCCGGCCCCGACGTCGTCGACCGTTACGCGCAGTCATGGGGCGACACCGCGCAGATCCAGTACCGCTACGTCGCGACCGCCGCGATCACCCTGTACTCGCACGACGTCGACGCCGTGCGCCGGGCGATGTCCGAAGTCATCGCGCTCGGCCGCAACGGGATTGCGCTTTCCGGCCAGCAATACGGCAACCAGGCGCAGTTTCTGTTCACGAAGCTGAACGACATCAAGCCCGACATGCTGGAGGAGGCCACGGTGAACGCGCGCGCCGCCGCGCAGAAGTTCGCGGAGGATTCCGACAGCACGCTCGGCAAGATCCGGCGTGCGAACCAGGGCGTGTTCTCGATCACGGACCGCGACAGCACGACGCCGCACATCAAGAAGGTGCGGGTGGTGTCGACGATCGAGTACTACCTCTCCGACTAGGTCGCGCGGGCGGCGATCACCGGTCGCGCGGTGCGCGCACCTGTACGCGGTCGGGCAGGACGTGCGCCAGGCCGAGCAGGCCGGCCACGCTGATCGCATCGGTGATCTCGCCGCGCACGGCCATTGCGATGGCGTCCTCGAGCGGCAGCTTCAGCACTTCGATCACCTCGGTCTCGTCGAAGTCCGTCTCGCCCTCCGTCAGCCCCTCGGCAACGTAGACGATGCCGGTCTCGTCGGTGACCGAGTTGCTGGTGTGCAGGCGCATGATCTCCGTCCAGCGCGTGGCCGTGAGCCCGGTCTCCTCTTTCAGCTCGCGTTTCGCGGCATCGAGCGGATCCTCGTCCGCCGGTGCGCCGCCCATGGGCAGCTCCCAGGAGCGCCGCCGCAGCGTGTAGCGTTCCTGGCCGACGAGCCAGGTGTTCCCCTCGCCGTCCAGGGGAATGACGGCCACGGCCAGGTTCTTGAAATGAATTCGCCCGTAGAGGTTGCGGCCGCCGCCCGGGTTGATCACGCGGTCCTCGTACACGGTGATCCACGGGTTGTCGTACACCTCACGGGAGGACAGGGTTTTCCAGCTCATGGCCGCGATCATACCTGCAAACGGCGATTGCGCCTCCTGCCTCGCTTAAGCGATGATCGTCCCCGTCCCGTCCACGGCGACCGCTCCCCCGCATGAAAGAAGCCCGCCTGACCCAGGGGTCCGTCGGCCGGCACCTCGTCGGCATGACGCTGCCCGTCCTCGTCGGCATCACGACGATGATGGCGCAGGCGTTCGTCGACGCGTGGTTCATCGGGCAGGTGGGGGACGAAGAGCTCGCGGCGCTCGGCTTCGCGTTCCCGGTGCTGATGGTCGTCACGAGCGTCGCGATCGGCCTCGGCGCGGGCACGTCCTCGGTGGTCGCGCGCGCGATCGGCGCCCACGATCATGCGCGGGCGCAGCGGCTGGCGACCGACAGCCTGCTGCTCTCGTTCACCCTGACCGCCGTCATCAGCCTCCTCGGCGTATTCACGATCGACCCCCTGTTCCGGCTGCTCGGCGCACCGGAGGCGCTCCTGCCGCTGATCGGCGGCTACATGCGCATCTTCTACGCGGGCGTGCCGTTCGTGGTGGTGGGCATGGTGGCGATGAGCAGCATGCGCGCGACGGGCGACACGCGGCTCCCGAGCCTGCTGATGATCCTAGCCTCGGTCGCCAACGTGTTGCTCGACCCGGTCCTGATCTTCGGCCTGGGTCCCGTGCCGCGCATGGAGCTCGACGGGGCCGCCTGGGCGGCGCTGATCTCGCGTTTCTCGCTGTTCGCGGGCGGCGTCTGGTTCCTCAGGCACCGGCTCGACATGCTGACCTTCGAGCGCCCGGAGCCGTCCCGGCTGTGGCGCTCGTGGGCCGCCATCCTGCACGTCGGCATCCCGGCCGCCGGCACCAACGCGATCGTGCCGATCGCCACCGGCATCATCACCGCGATGCTCGCCCGGTACGGACCCGAGGCGGTCGCGGGATTCGGCGTCGCGAGCCGCATCGAGGCGCTCACGCTCGTGATGTTCTACGCGCTCTCCGCGATCATCGGGCCGTTCGTCGGACAGAACGTCTCGGCCGGCAAGCCGGACCGCATCCACCGGGCGCTGAACCTCTGCACGCTGTTCTGCCTGGGATCCGGGCTCGCGATCGCGATCGGTCTCGCCGCCGCGAGCCGCTTCCTGCCGGCGCTGTTCAGCGACGACGCGACCGTGCGCGGCGTCGCACGCACTTTCCTGCTGATCGCGCCGATCGGCTACGGCGCCTACGGCATGGTCATGGTGATGAATGCCGCGTTCAACGGCATGGGACGGCCGTTGCCAGGCGTCGTGGTGAGCGTGGCGCGCACCATCGTCCTGTACGTGCCGCTCGGATTCCTGCTCGACCGGGTTCTCGGCGTTCCCGGCATCTTCGCCGCCTACGCGATCGCGAACGTCGTGACGGGCTTTTCGGCATTCGCGTGGGCGAAGCGGGCCGTGCAGGCACAGTGCGACCGCCATCGAGCGCCGCTGCTGGCCGCCGGCTGAACGTCAAATTTGCCGCGGCCGTTGCAAATTTTGCCCTTTCCCGGCGGGCCGGGCTCGGGCATGACGCGGCGTGACGGCAGTGGCGCTGGCAAGGGACTTGCATGGCCCGGTGCAAACATTGCCGCGAGGACCGTCATGAGAAATGCAGACGTACGCAGCCAGCTCGACTCGGCGTTGGGCAACGTCGAGTCGGCGCTGAGGAACCTGGCCGACCGCCTTGACGATGTGCTGCCGGACACCGGCCGCCGTCCCCTGTCGCGCGCCGGGCGTGCCATTCGGCGGCGGGCGAGCCGCATGGCGGAGCGTGTCCGGCCTCACCAGGAGCTCTCCCTGCTCGAGGACACGCGTCGCACGGTTCGCGAGCACCCGATGGGCACGATCGTCACCGCGGCCGTCGCCGGCTGGCTCGTGTGGAGCGTGCTGCGGGCCGCCAACTCGCGTCACGAGGGCGCGGAGGAGGAGCGCACGCTCACCGGACGCTTCCGGTCCATGATGGGGCGCGAGGGCGCCGAGAGCACGCTGCGCCACTAGTCGTCAGGACGTGCGCGCCGCCCGCTCCGCCGGCACCACCCGCCGGCGGTAGTAGTGATGCATGCCGATGCCGCGGCTTCCCATGAACAGGAGGAACGCGAGCCACAGCCCGTGGTTGCCCAGCGGCTGCAGCAGGTACCACGCAGGCAGGAACACGAGAAATGTCGAGGCGAGCATGATGTCGCGCATTTCCCGTGCGCGCGTCGCACCGACGAACACGCCGTCGTACAGGAACGCCCAGACCGACACCAGCGGCGAGACGACGATCCACGGCAGGTAGCGCAACGTCGTGCCGGCGACTTCCGGCAGGTCGGTCAGCAGGCCGACCAGGTAGGGCCCGCCGAGCAGGAAGAGCAGCGCGAAGCCGGTCGCCACGTACAGCGACCAGGCGAGCGCGAGGCGCACCGAGCGCCGGAGCGCCACCGGATCCCGTGCACCGACGGCCCTGCCCACCAGCGCCTCCGCCGCGTGCGCGAACCCGTCGAGCGCGAACGAGAGCAGGTTCTGGAAGTTCAGCAGGATGGCGTTCGCGGCCAGGACGAGCCCGCCCTGGCGTGCGCCCTGCGCCGTCAGGAACGCAAACGTGAACATGAGCGAAAGCGTGCGCACGAACAGGTTGCCGTTGATGGCGAGAAACGCCGAGTAGGCGCGCAACGAGACCAGCGCATCCACCGCGAAATGCCCGCCGCGGCGCACGAGCTCGGCGCGCGCGAACGCGAGCGCCGTCGCGAGACCGGCGTACTCGGCGGTGACCGTCGCGGCCGCGACGCCGTCCACCTTCATGTCGAAACCGAGCACCAGCAAAAGGTCGAGCACGATGTTGGTGACGTTCGTCACCAGCACGATCGCGAGCGGCACGCGCGCATTCTGGAGGCCGATGAACCAGCCGATGAGCGCGAAGTTGGCGAGCGTCGCCGGCGCGCTCCAGATGCGGATGTCGAAATACGTGCGGGCGTGCTGCGTGACGGCGGGTTCCGCTCCGATCAGCGTGAGCGCCAGCTCTCGGGCCGGGCCGCGCAGGAAGAGCAGCGCCAGCGCGATCACCTGCGCGACGATCAACGCCTGCCCCAGGCTCGTCCGCAGCCCGGCGGTGTCGCCCGCGCCGTAACGCTGCGCGGCGATGCCCGTCGTGCCCATGCGCAGGAAATTGGTTCCGGTGTAGAGCACGCCGAAGATCGTGGCGCCCACGGCCACCGCACCGAGGTAGGCGGCGTCCTCGAGATGGCCCGTGACCCCGGTGTCCACCATGCCGAGCAGCGGCACCGAAAGGTTCGAGAGGATCATCGGCGCCGCGATGCGCCAGACATCCCGGTGCCGGGGAACGGCCATCGTGACCGGCTGGCGGGAGGCGACCCGGGTCGTCGACGCGCCTGCCCGGGTCTTCAGAACGCGCTGACGCCCGTGAGCTCCTTGCCCACGACGAGCTGGTGCACGGTCTCGGTGCCCTCGTAGGTGATTACGCTCTCGAGGTTCAGCATGTGCCGGATCGGGACGTGCTCGGCGCTGATGCCGGCGCCCCCGAGCAGGTCGCGCGCGTCGCGGGCGACGTCCAGCGCCATGCGGCAGTTGTTCCATTTCGCGAGCGACACCTGGGTCGGCGTCATCCGGCCCTCGTCCTTCAGGCGCCCCAGCCGCAGGGACAGGAGCTGGGCCGTGGTGATGCCGCGTGCCATGTTCGCCAGCCGGATCTGGATCGCCTGGTTGTGCGTGAGCGGGCGGCCGAAGAGCACGCGTTCCTTCGCGTACTTCAGGGCTTCGTCGAGGCAGGCCTGCGCGGCCCCGATCACGCCCCAGGTGATGCCGTAACGGGCCTGCGTGAGGCAGCTCAACGGGCCGCGCATGCCGGTGACGCCCGGCAGCACGTTCGCGGAGGGCACGCGGACGTTGTCGAGGAACAGCGCGGAGGTGACGGAGGCGCGCAGGGAGAACTTGTTCTCGATCTCCTGCGCGGAGAAGCCCGGCATGTCCTTCTCGACCAGGAAGCCGCGCACGCCTTCGTCGGTCATGGCCCAGACGAGCGCGACGTCGGCGAGGTTGCCGTTGGTGATCCACATCTTGGAGCCGTTCAGGACCCAGTCGCTGCCGTCGCGCTTCGCGTGCGTCTTCATGTTCGTAGGGTCGGAGCCGCCGTGCGGCTCGGTGAGCCCGAAGCAGCCGATCGCCTCGCCGCGCGCCATCGCCGGCAGCCAGGCCTGCTTCTGCTCCTCGGAGCCGTAGGCATGGATCGGGTACATCACGAGGCTGCTCTGCACCGAGACGAAGCTCCGGAGCCCCGAGTCGCCGCGCTCGAGCTCCTGGCAGATGAGGCCGTAGCACACGCTGTTCAGCCCCGCGCAGCCGTAACCCTCGATGGAGCTGCCGAGAAGGCCGAGCTCCGCGATCGTCGGGATCAGCTCGCGGGGGAAGGTGTGCTGCTCGAAGGCTTCGCGAATCACGGGCAGCACGTCGTCGTCCACGAAGCGGGCGACCGTCTCCTGCACCATCCGTTCCTCGTCGGAGAGCTCCGCCCGGACGTCGAGGAGGTCCAGGGGATCGAGCTGGCGCCGCTCGGCGCGCCGCTGGTCGAGGGGGGTGGGGCTTGCCACGTCGGCTCCTTGAGTCCTGCGACAGGGAAAAGCGCCATTCTAGCGCGCGCCGCCGCCGGCCGCCCGTTCGCGGCGGGGCGACAATGCGACGCATTCAGTCGTCGTTAAGGCGCCCCCGCCTATACAATACGCTCGCCGCGGTGCCCAGGCGGGCGGCCGCCGGTGCTTCGATTGGGCAAAAACCGAGGATAAATCCGATGATTGACAGAAGAATGACGCTCATCGTCACGACGGCGCTCGCGAGCCTGGCGGTCGGCGGTTGCCAGACGCTCGACGCGTATACCCAGCAACCGAAGACGAGCAGCGCCGCCAAGGGCGCCGCCATCGGCGCCGCCGCCGGCGCGGTGGTCGGCCTCGTGTCGGGCGACGACGCGGTCGAGCGCCGGCAGCGTGCACTCATCCTGGCGGGGGTCGGCGCGCTCGCCGGCGGGGCCGTGGGTCACTACATGGACCGGCAGGAAGCGAAGCTCCGGGCGGAGCTGCAGGGGAGCGGCGTGAGCGTGACGCGCATCGGCGACAACATCACGCTCAACATGCCGGGCAACGTGACCTTCCGCACCGACAGCTCCGACCTGAGTCCCGCGTTCTTCGACGTCCTGAACTCGGTCGCCAAGGTCATGAAGGAGTTCGACAAGACGGTCGTCGAGGTGGCCGGGCACACGGACAGCACCGGCAGCGACGCCTACAACCAGGGCCTGTCGGAGCGGCGCGCCGCCGCCGTTGCGCAGTACCTGACCTCGCAGGGAATCGACCGGCAGCGGTTGATCACCGTCGGCATGGGCGAATCCATGCCGGTCGCGGACAACGCCACGGCGGAAGGCCGGGCGGCGAACCGCCGCGTCGAGATCACGATGGTGCCGGTCACCTCCGGGTGACGTGCCCTCACCCGGCGCGGCGCGGCCGCGCCGGGTTTCGGGTCCTACCGGCTTGACCCGTTCCTTCAGCAAGGCCGACAGCGGCACGTGGATCGAAACGGCCGGAACCGTCGTTCGGCTGTATGCCGACGAACGGGGGCCGGAGCGTCACCAGCGCTTCGTGCTCGACTCGGGCGGCGGCCGAACCCTGCTGGTGCTCCACAACCTCGACGTCGCGGAGCGGGTGCCGCTCGGGATCGGCGATCGCGTACGGGTCCGCGGGCTGTACGAATGGAACGACGAGGGCGGGCTGGTGCACTGGACGCACCGCGATCCGATGGACCGGGAGCCGGGCGGCTGGATCCGCTGGCGGCGCCGGACCTGGCGCTGAGCCGGGCGGGGGACCGGGCCGCGCTCAGGCGGTCATCGCCTGGCGCAGCTTCTTGATCGCGTTGCTCTCGATCTGGCGGATGCGCTCCGCCGACACGCCGTACTGGTCGGCGAGCTCGTGCAGCGTCTGCTTCTCCTCGGAGAGCCAGCGCGTCTCCAGGATGTGGCGGCTGCGGTCGTCCAGGTCCTCCAGCGCCTCGCTCATGCGCGCGGTGGCGTCATCGTGCCAGTCCGCGTCCTCCATGAGCTCCGCCGGGTCCGCGCCGGGGCTCGGCAGGTAGGCCGCGGGCGTGAACGCCGCCTCGTCGTCGGCCGCGTCCGGGCCCGGATCGAAGACCGCGTCGCGCGAGCTCAGGCGACGCTCCATTTCCGTCACTTCCTCGGTGCTGACGCCGAGATCGTCGGCTACCGCCTGCGTCTCGTCCTGCGACAGCCAGGCGAGGCTCTTCTTCGCCTTCCTCAGGTTGAAGAACAGCTTGCGCTGCGCCTTGGTGGTCGCCACCTTGACGATGCGCCAGTTGCGCAGCACGTACTCGTGGATCTCGGCCCGGATCCAGTGCACGGCGAAGGACACCAGGCGCACCCCGAAGTCCGGGTCGAAGCGCTTGACGGCCTTCATCAGGCCTACGTTGCCCTCCTGGATGAGGTCACCCAGCGGCAACCCGTAGCCGGTGTACCCCTTGGCGATGTGCACCACGAAACGCAGGTGCGCCATGACGAGCTGCCGGGCCGCCTGGAGGTCGTTCTCCTCCCGGAAACGGCGCGACAGGGCCTGCTCCTCGTCCCTGGACAGGACGGGGATAGAGCTGACGAGCTGGATGTAGGCATCCAGGCTGCCGACCGGGCCCAGCAGGGCCAGGTCACGATTGAGCGTTGCTACTGCCGTCGACATTGAATTCCTTTCCTCCCTTTGCGCTGCGGATTTTAGCACTCGGTCCCTTAGAGTGCTAATTGACCGGTTGGTTCCGCGTGAAATCGTCTGGAAAGGCCAGTGAAATCAACGGCCTGTGATGGGTGCCGCGGACCGGGTGGCGATCAGCGGGGCTCGATCGCCCGCATGTGGCGCGCCGCGGCCAGCCACGACCCGACGAGGCCCAAAGCCACGCCCGCGCCCACAATCGCCGCGCTCTCGGCCGGGCCGAGGGCCAGCAGGGTGTAGTCACTGTCATAGAGACCGGCAAGGCGCCGGGCCGGTTCCTCGAGCGCGTGCAGCCCGTAGGCGACGAGCAGGAGCGCCCCGACACCGCCGCCCAGCCCGTACCACGCTCCCGAGTAGAGGAAGGGCCGCCGGACGAAGCCGTTGCTCGCCCCGATCAACTTGGTCACCTCGATCTCGTCCCGCCGGTTCTGGATGTCGAGCCGGATGGTGTTGCCGATGATCACCACGATGGCGGCCGCGAGCAGCACGGCGCCGATCGAGACCGCGCGCTCGAGGATCTCGAGGATCGCGTGGAAGCGCCGCACCCACTCGGTGTCTGCCTGCACCAAGTCCACCTCGGGCAGGCTCCCGAGCTCCTCGGTGAGCAGCGCGATCGAGGCCTCGGTATTGGCGGCGCTCGGGCGCACGACGAGCGTGTGCGGCAGCGGATTCTCCGGCAGCGCATCGAGCGCTGCGCCGAAGCCCGACACCGCCTTGAACTCGGCAAGCGCGCGCTCGGCCGGGATCAGCGTCACGCTCTCGACGTCCGCGCGCCGGCCGACGAGCTCCGCGATCCGCTCCGCGTCCGCGACCGCGGTGCCCTCGACGAGGTACACGGCGAAATCGAGGGCATTGGCCCAGCCCCCGCTCAAGACCTGCACGTTCCTGATCGCGAGGTGCAGGGCGGCCGGCAGGGCGAGGGTCACCGCGATCACGAGCACCGTGAGCAGGCTCGCGAACGGCTGCCGTGCAAGCCTGCCGAGCGCGCCGACGGCGGTCGCGGCATGCCGCCTGAGCCACGTGCCGGGGCCGCGCCTGCCCGCCACGGGCAGCCAGTTCGCCGGCGTCTCCCTCACGGCCACTGCGCGGGCGCCCCGGCGTAGTCGAACGCCACGTCGTCGTCCTCGTCCTCACCCGTCGGCGCCAGGCTGCCGTTGGCGAGCGCGATGCGCCGGCAGCCGAGCCGGTCGATGAGCGCGAGATCGTGGCTCGCGATCAGGATGGTGACACCCACCTCGTTGAAGCGGCGGAAAATGCGCATGACCTCCAGCGACAGGTCCGGGTCCAGGTTGCCGGTGGGCTCGTCGGCGATCAGGAGCTTCGGCCGGCTCACGATCGCGCGGGCAATGCCGACGCGCTGCTGCTCGCCGGTCGAGAGCGTCTCCGGCAGGCGCCGCTCCTTGCCGAGGAGCCCGACCTGGTCGAGCGCCGCGCGCACGCGGCGCCCGGCCTCGCGGTGCGTCATGCCCGCGATGACCAGGGGGAGGGCGACGTTGTCGAACACCGGCCGGTCGTACAGGAGCTTGTGGTCCTGGAACACCATGCCGATCTGCCGGCGGTAGCGGGGGATGCGGCGGCGCGAGATGCGCCGGGTGTTCTGGCCGTCGACGATCACCTGGCCGCGGGTCGGCCGGTCGATCAGGGCGATCAGCCTGAGCAGGGTGCTCTTGCCGGCGCCCGAGTGGCCGGTCACGAACACCATTTCCCCCCGCTCGACCGTCAGGCTCAGGTCGCGCAACGCTTCCTGGCCGCCGGGAAAGCGCTTGGTGACGTTCTCGATACGGATCAATCCGCGTCGTCCCCCTCCGCCGTCGCCGGGCGCAGCAGCGCGTCCACGTATTCCTCCGCGACGAACGGCTGCATGTCCTCGAGCGCCTCGCCGATCCCGATGTAGCGCACCGGGATCCCGAAGCGGTCGGCGATCGCGAGCAGTATGCCGCCTTTCGCCGTGCCGTCGAGCTTCGTCACCGCGAGGCCGGTGACGCCCAGGGCGGCGTGGAACTTCTCCACCTGCGACAGCGCATTCTGGCCGATCCCCGCGTCCAGCACGAGCAGCACCTCGTGCGGCGCCGCCGGGTCCCGCCGGGCGAGCACCCGCTTGATCTTGGCGAGCTCGTCCATCAGCCCCTGCTGGCTCTGCAGCCGCCCGGCGGTGTCCGCGATCAGCACGTCGATGCCCCGCGCGCGCGCCGCGTCCAGCGCGTCGAACACCACCGCCGCGGGGTCCGCGCCCCGCTCCTGCGCGATGACCGGCACCGCGTTGCGCTCGCCCCAGGCCTTGAGCTGCTCGATCGCCGCGGCGCGGAACGTGTCGCCGGCGGCGAGCATGACGGCGAGCCCTTCCTGCTGGAAGCGCCGCGCCATCTTGCCGATGGTCGTGGTCTTGCCGGCCCCGTTCACGCCGACGACGAGGATGACGAACGGCTGGGCGCTCGTCGGGTCGAGCGGCTGCTCGACGGGCTCCAGCAGGTCGACGAGGATGCGCCGCAGGCCGGCGTTCAGCGCTTCCACGTCCTTGAGCTCGCGCCGCGCGAGGCGGTCGCGGAGCTGCCCGAGGATGCGCTCGGTCGCCTCGATCCCGACGTCCGCGAGCACGAGCCTCGATTCGAGCTCCTCGAGGACGTCCTCGTCGATCCGGCCGCCGGGCACGAGCTTCGCGAGGTCGGTTCCGAGCCAGCCGGCGCCCCGGTTCAGGCGCGCGCGCAGGCGCTTGACGAACCCCTCGCGCGCCGGAGCCGCTTCGGGTTTTGCCTTGTCCTTACGCCTGAACACGACGCCGGGACCGTGGGGCCGATACCATTGGGAAAGCGAAGCCGGGAATCCGATGAGAGAGCATGGGGAGACGCAAGGCACCCGTCCCTGACACCTCGCCACCGGGACGGGTGCGTATTGTAGCGGGAAAATGGCGCGGCCGGCGCCTCCCGGTGCCGGACGTGCCGGGCCTGCGGCCGACGCCGGACCGCATTCGCGAGACGCTGTTCAACTGGCTGGCGCCACGCCTCGAAGGCGCCCGCTGCCTCGATCTCTTCGCGGGCACGGGCGTGCTGGGCTTCGAGGCGCTGTCGCGCGGCGCGCGCGAGGTGCTGTTCGTCGAGCGCTCCCCGGTCGCCGTGCGCGCGCTCGAGCGCGCCGCCGCCGCGCTCGGCGCCACCGGGGCGCGGATTCACGCGGGTGACGCGCGCGAGCTCCTGCAGGGCGGCGGGCCCGGTACGTACGACGTTGCGTTCCTCGATCCGCCGTTCGATCCCGCCGGCGGGGACCGGCTGACGGAATTGTGTAGACTCCTCGCCGAAGGCCGCTGGCTCGCACCCGGTGCGGTCGTCTACCTGGAAAGGGGCGGCGGCGAGCCCGAGCCTTCGCTGCCGGAAGGCTGGCAGACGATGCGCGAGAAACGTGCCGGTAATGTGCGTTATTCACTCGTCCTGGCCGGAGGCGGCGCCGGGCAAGCGAGGGAGGAGCAGCGATGACGGTATCCGCAATGTATCCCGGTACGTTCGATCCCATCACGCTCGGACACGAGGATCTCGTGCGCCGTGCATTGCGCCTGTTCGACCGGGTCGTGGTCGCGATCGCGGCCAACCCGGGCAAGGCGCCGATGTTCCGGCTCGAGGAGCGCGTGGCCCTCGCGCAGGAGGTGCTCGCGCCGTTCGACCGCGTCGAGGTGATGGGCTACGAGGGCCTCACCGTCGAGTTCGCGCGCGAGCACGGGCTCGCCGTGATCATCCGGGGGCTGCGCGCCGTCTCCGATTTCGAGTACGAGTTCCAGCTCGCCAACATGAACCGGCACCTGACGGACGAGGTCGAGACGGCATTCCTGACGCCGACGGAGACCTACACCTACATCTCCTCGAGCCTGGTGCGGGAGATCGCGGCCTTGGGCGGCGACATCTCCGAGTTCGTCTCTCCGGCCGTCAGGCAGGCGCTGCTCGAGCGCGTCGGCCGCGCGTAAGCTACCGCTGGCACTGCCGGCAGTAGAACGTCGAGCGCTGGCCGATCACGGCGACCGCGAGCGGCTCCCGGCAGCGCGGGCAAGCCTCGTCCTCGCGGCCGTAGACCTTGAGCTCCTGCGCGAAATAGCCCGGCTCGCCGTCCGCGCCGTGAAAGTCGTTGAGCGTCGTGCCGCCTGCCTCGATCGCGCGGTCGAGCACGTCGCGGATGGCCTGCGCCAGCCGTTCCATGCGCGGCAGGCTGATGCGGTCGGCGCGGCGCTTCGGGTGGATCCCGGCTTCGAACAGCGCTTCGTTCGCGTAGATGTTGCCGACGCCCGCCACGACCGCCGCGTTCATGATGAACGACTTGACCGCGACCCGCCGGCCGCGGGCCCGCGCATGCAGGTAGGCACCGTCGAAGCCCGGATCGAGCGGCTCGGGGCCGAGGTCCCGGAGCAGGGGGTGAGCATCCGGGTCGGGGGTCCACAAGAGCGACCCGAAGCGGCGCGGGTCGCGAAAACGCAGGGCCTTGCCGCTGTCCACGACGATGTCGACGTGATCGTGGGCGCCGGGCGGCTCGGCCGGGTCGGCGATCCGCAGGCTGCCCGACATCCCGAGGTGCAGGAGCAGGGTCCCGCCGTCGGTGTCGAACAGCAGGTACTTGGCCCGCCGCCTCAGGCGGCGAATGAATTTTCCGGGCAGCTCACGGTCGATATCCGGCGGGACGGGCCAGCGGAGCCTGCGCTCGCGCACGGTGATGCCGGTGACGCGCCGCTTTTCGAGCCACGGTGCGATGCCGCGACGGCTCGTTTCGACTTCCGGAAGTTCTGGCATAATGGCTCACGCGACCGGCACGACGTGACCCGGCGCACAGTTTGCTGCCGGTCGCCGTGGACGTCCCACCCGAAATGGCGAAACCGGCGACCCGGTCGCAGGATCGGCGGCGCCAGGCATTATACTCACCCACGGCAATACCTTTGGAAAAACCCGGATGGAATACCTTTACGGCCTGCTCAACCTGTCCTTCTGGCAATACGTGATCGTCACGGTCGCCATGGTGCAGCTCACGATGATGGCGGTCACGCTGTACCTGCACCGCGACCAGGCGCATCGCGCGCTCGACCTGCACCCGGCGCTGCGGCATTTCTTTCGTTTCTGGATCTGGTGCACCTCGGGCATGCTCACGAAGGAATGGGTGGCCGTGCACCGCAAGCACCACGCCTTCTGCGAAACCGCCGACGATCCCCACAGCCCGCAGATCTACGGGCTGAAAAAGGTCCTGCTCGAAGGGGCCGAGCTCTACCGGGCCGAGAAGAACAACCCGGAGACGCTGGAGAAGTTCGGGCGTGGCTGCCCGGACGACTGGATCGAGCGCAACGTGTACCTGCGCTTTCCGTACGGCGGCATCGTGCTCACCGTCGTCGCCGACCTGCTGCTTTTCGGCGTGCCGGGAATCATCATCATCGCCGTGCAGATGATCTCGATGCCGGTGTTCGCCGCCGGCGTGATCAACGGCCTCGGCCACCACACCGGCTACCGCAACTTCGAATGCGACGACGCCGCCACGAACCTCATCCCGTGGGCGTTCCTGATCGGCGGCGAGGAGCTGCATAACAACCACCATGCATTCCCGACTTCCGCCAAGTTCTCGGTGCGGAGCTGGGAATTCGACATCGGCTGGATGTACATCTGCATCCTGCGCGCGCTAAGGCTCGCGAAGGTGAAGAAGGTGGCGCCCAAGCCGTTGCTCACGAAGGATCCGCAACCGCACGTGGACCTCGACAACCTGCGCGCGATCATCGTCAACCGCATGCACGTGCTCAGGGATTACACCCGGCAGGTGACGCTCCCGGTGCTGAAGCGCGAAAGCGCGAAGGTCACCGGCATCCGGCTGTGGAGCGTGCGCAAGCTGTTCATCCGCACTCCCGTGCTCCTCGACGAAGCGGCGCGCCGCCGCCTCGGCGAGCTCCTGTCGGACAACGCGGCGCTCCGGACGGTGCACGAGTTCCGCGAGCGCCTCGCGAAGCTCTGGAGCGGGGCGAACATGAGCAACGAGCGGCTGCTGCAGCACCTGCGCGAATGGTGCGCGGAAGCCGAGGCCAGCGGCATCAAGGTGCTCGAGGATTTCGCCGCGCGGTTGCGCTCGTACCAGCTCGCCACCGCATAGCCCATCGCGAGCCAGCAGACAAAAAAGCCCGCCGAACGGCGGGCTTTTTCTCTTCCGGGTCGCGCGCGGTGCGCGCTCCTACTTGATCTTGGCTTCCTTGTAGATGACGTGCTTGCGGGCGACCGGGTCGTACTTCCGCGTCTCCATCTTGTCCGGGTGCAGCCGCTTGTTCTTGGTGGTGGTGTAGAAGTGGCCTGTGCCGGCGCTGGAGACGAGCCTGATTTTCTCACGCATGACGATACCTCCGACGCGTCACTCAGACCCGCTGGCCCTGTGCCCGAAGGTCGGCCAGCACCTTCTCGATACCGTGCTTGTCGATGATGCGCATGCCCTGGTGCGATACGCGCAGGCGCACGAACCGCTTCTCCGACTCCACCCAGAAACGCTTGTACTGGAGGTTCGGCAGGAAGCGCCGCCGCGTCTTGTTGTTGGCGTGGGAAACGTTGTTGCCGCTCCGCGGCCCCTTCCCGGTCACCTGGCACACTCGGGACATGGTATAAGTCTCTGATTTCTCGAAAAACACGCCCGCAGGGGGCGGGCGGGGAGCGGCACTTTATACCAGCCCGCCCCGCGCCGTTCAAGGCCCGCTCGGCGTGCCGCGGCGGTAAGCGCCTTCAGAGGAGGCCGCGGGCGGCAAGCGAGGTGCTCGCGGCGTCGCCGATGATGAGGTGGTCGAGCAGCCTTATGTCCACGAGCTCGAGCGCCGCCTTGAGCCGGCGCGTGATGCGCTCGTCGGCCTGGCTGGGCTCCGCCACCCCGGAGGGGTGGTTGTGCGCCAGGATGACGGCCGCGGCGTTCACGGCCAGCGACTGCTTGACCACCTCGCGCGGGTACACGCTGGTGCCGTCGATCGTGCCGCGAAACAGCTCCTCGAAGGCGATGACGCGGTGCCGGTTGTCGAGGTAGAGGCAGCAGAACAGCTCGTGCGGCAGGCCGCGCAGCCGGGCCATCAGGAACGCCTCGGTGTCGGCCGGGCTGCGGATCGGCTGCCCGGGCGTCAGCGCCTGCTCGAAGTAACGCCGGGCGAGCTCGGGGACGGCGCGGAGCACGCCGAGGCGCGCCGGCCCGATGCCCGCCTCGGCGCACAGCTCGCGGTCCGGGGCGTCCAGGAGCCCCCGCACGCCGCCGAAGCGTTCGAGCAGGCGCTCCGCGAGCGCGAGGGCGTCACCGGCACGCCGGCCGCGGCTGAGGAGCGTCGCGACGAGCTCCGCCTCCGAAAGCGATGCGGCGTTCGCCGCCGGCGGCGGCTTTCGCGGGCGTGGCCCGCCCAGGCGGAAGGACGGCATGGACGCTCCCTGTCCCCAGGTTCCCGGGCACGAGCCTCGCGCTTGCCCACGGCGGCGGCAAGCCGCAAATCCGTCCGGCCTGACGAGAATGAGGATGACCGGCGGCCGCTGGCGCGAATGCCGCCCGGCGGGCTAAGCTCTCCCGCTCCGTTCGAGCCCGGCAGCTTCCTATACATGGCCCAACCGAACATCATCGTCGGTGTCACCGGCAGCATCGCCGCCTACAAGGCCCCGGAGATCGTGCGACGGCTGAAGGACGGCGGCGCGGCCGTGCGCGTCGTGATGACGGCCGCAGCGACGCACTTCATCACCCCGACGGCGCTGCAGGCCGTCTCCGGCGAGCCCGTCCGCCGCGACCTGTGGGACGAGGCCGCGGAAGCCGCCATGGGCCACATCGAGCTCGCCCGCTGGGCGGATCTCGTGCTGGTCGCACCGGCGACGGCCCAGGTCCTGATGCGTCTCGCCAGCGGGGCGGCCGACGACCTGTTGAGCACGCTGTGCCTCGCGACGGAAGCGCCCGTGGCCGTCGCGCCCGCGATGAACCGCGTGATGTGGGCGCATCCCGCCGTCCAGGCGAACCGCCGCACGCTGGAAGAGCGTGGCGTGCACATCTTCGGCCCCGGGACCGGCGGGCAGGCGTGCGGGGAGTTCGGGGAGGGCCGCATGCTCGAGCCCGCCGAGATCGCGAAGCGCGCGCTCGCCTGCCTCTCCCGCCCGGCGGACGGTCCCCTGGCCGGCCGCACCGTGCTCGTGACGGCCGGGCCCACGCGGGAGGCGATCGACCCCGTGCGTTTCATCAGCAATCGCAGCTCGGGGCGGATGGGCTACGCGATCGCCGAAGCCGCGCGGGACGCGGGCGCGAAGGTGATTCTCGTGAGCGGCCCGGTCGCGCTCCCGCCGCCGGCGGGCGTCGAGACGGTCTACGCCGAGACCGCAGAGCAGATGTTCGCGGAAACGCACCGGCACGTCGACGGCGTCGACATCTTCGTAGGGGCCGCCGCGATCTCCGACTACCGGCCCGGCCGCGTGCAGGAGCAGAAGATCAAGAAGACCAGCGGGGATTTGAAGATCGACTTCGTGAAAACGCCCGATACGCTCGCCTCGGTCGCAAGGCTCGAGAACGGACCGTTCACCGTCGGCTTCGCCGCGGAGACGGAGAAGCTGAAGGAGCATGCGCTCGCGAAGCTGGAAGGCAAAGACCTCGACATGATCGTCGCGAACCAGGTCGGCGCCGGCCGGGGCTTCGACACGGAGGACAACGCGGTGGAAGTCTACTGGCGCGGCGGCGAGCGCTCGTTCCCGCTGATGGACAAGCAGGCGCTCGCGGCCGCGATCGTGGCCCTCATCGCCGAGCGCTTTCAGGCAACCAGGGCGACGACGGCGGGGAGCCCGGCTTGACCGCGCCCGCGAAGCGCAGTATCCGCCTCAGGATACTCGACCCGCGGGTCGGCGAGTCGATCCCGTTGCCCGCGTATGCGACGGACGGCTCGGCGGGACTCGACATGCGCGCCTGCATCGACGAGCCGCTGCGCGTCGACCCCGGCGAGTCGGTGCTGGTGCCGACAGGGCTCGCGATCCACATCGGCGACCCGGGGCTGGCGGCCGTCCTCCTGCCGCGTTCCGGCCTCGGGCACAAGCACGGCCTCGTGCTCGGCAACCTGACCGGGTTGATCGACTCCGACTACCAGGGCCAGGTGTTCATCTCCTGCTGGAACCGGAGCGCCAGGGCTTACGAGATCCAGCCCGGCGAGCGCATCGCACAGATGGTGTTCGTGCCGGTCGCACAGGTGCGCTTCGAGGTGGTGGACGATTTCGACGCGAGCCGCCGCGGCGGCGGTGGCTTCGGCCACACCGGCACCCTGTAGCCGCGCTCGCGCGCCGGTGCGCGCTCCCGTGGCGGCGTCAGTCGAGCCCTTTCAGCGCCTTGAAGCGGTCGATGTCGTGGTTGAAGCTCGCGACGATGTTCTTTTCGTCTTCGCGGAAACGCTCGAGGTTCTGCCGGTGCCGCTCGATGGTCTCACGCGTTTCCGCGATGTCGGCGGAGAGCGCCGGATCGATCATCTCCGCGTCCGGATCGTCGTTGTAAGGCCGGTAGCGGGCAGCGATCTCGCGGAGCTGCTCCAGGCGCCGCTCGAGGTTGCGCAGGTAGAGCTCGGTGACCCGCGCCTGCGCCTTGAACAGCTCCACGCGCCGGTCGCGGTGCATGATGATCTCGTCCACCGAGAGATAGGTCGCGAGCAGGGCCTGGTCCTGCCGGCGCTGCAGCTCGCGCTGCTCCGCGAGCTCCTGCTGGCGGCGTTCCTCGGCCAGCTCCTCCTCCGACTTCTTGCCGCGAACGACGTCGAGCGTGATGCCGTGCGGGTTCAAAATCTCTTTGTCCGCGTCCGCGTACTCGGGCGGCACGCTGTCCCCGTAGTGGACGACACCGTGCTCGTCCACCCAGCGATAGAGCTTCTGCTCCTCGGCGGACCACGCCGGTGCGGCCAGGCCCGCCGCAAGTGCGATGCAGATGGTCAGGCGGGCTGTGGCTCTTCGTTCCATCCGGCGACTATCACATACGCCCGCGGCCCCGCAACAGGGACTGGTTCGCGAAATCCGTCTCAGCCGGCCCGCGCCGGGGTCTGCACCCCGTAGCGGCGGCGATAATCGACGACCGGCTGCAGCCAGGCGCCCAGCTCCTCGGAGTCCTCCAGCAGGTCGATCACGTCGGCGAGCTGGACGATGCTGATCACGCGGATCCCGAGGTCCTCCTCGAGCTCCTGCACGGCGGAGCGGGAGTCGTCGCCCACTTCCTGCCGGTCGAGCGAGATGACGAGGCCGACGACCTCGCCGCCTCCCGCGGTGACGATGCGGTGCGTCTCGCGCGCGGCGGTGCCCGCCGTGATCACGTCGTCCACCATCAGCACCTTGCCCGCGAGCGGTGCACCGACGGTCAGCCCGCCCTCGCCATGATCCTTCGCCTCCTTGCGGTTGTACGCATAGGGCACGTCGATGTCGTGGTGCTCGGCCAGCGCGGCGGCCGCGAGCGCGACGAGCGGGATGCCCTTGTAGGCGCTGCCGAACAGCATGTCGAACTCGATCTTGGAGTCCACGATGGCGGACGCGTAGTACCGGCCGAGCTTGGCGGCCGCGTACCCGTTGCTGAACAGGCCGGAATTGAAGAAATACGGGCTCAGGCGCCCCGACTTGAGCGTGAACTCGCCGAAGCGCAGCGCGCCGAGCTCCAGCGCGAGCTCGAGGAATTCCTGCTTGTAAGCACGCATGTCCTTGGACCGGAAGAAGGCTTCTGTATTATGGGCGCGAACGCCGAGCAGGGCGACCTGCCGGCAAGTATGACACAGAAGGCACAACGAAGGGTTCCTCGAGGGAAGACGCTTGTTCCGGGTAATCACGCTCAACGTCAACGGCATCCGCTCCGCCGCACGCAAGGGATTTTTCGAATGGCTGCGTGCGCAGGACGCGGACGTCGTCTGCCTGCAGGAAACGAAAGCGCAGCAGCACCAGCTCGTGGACCCCTGCTTCATGCCCGACGGTTACCACTGTTACTACGCGGACGCGCTCAGGAAGGGCTACAGCGGCGTGGCGGTCTACACCCGGCACGAGCCCGAGGAGGTGGTGCGCGGGTTCGGGGTGCGCGAGTTCGACGACGAGGGCCGTTACCTCGAGGTGCGATTCGGCGACCTGTCCGTGGTCTCGGTGTACCTGCCCTCCGGCTCCGCCGGCGAAGCGCGCCAGGCGTCCAAGTACCGCTTCCTGGACGCGTTCTCGCTGCACCTGCGGAGACTGCGGCGCCGGCCGTCGGAATACATCCTGTGCGGCGACTGGAACATTGCGCACAAGGAGATCGACCTCACCAACTGGCGGTCGAACCGCAAGAACTCGGGTTTCCTGCCCGAGGAGCGCGCGTGGCTCGACCAGGTGTTCGGCAAGCTCGCGTTCGTGGACGCGTTCCGCGTCGTGAACCCGGAGCCCGGCCAGTACACCTGGTGGTCGAACCGCGGGCGCGCCTGGGAAAAGAACGTCGGGTGGCGCATCGACTACCAGGTCGTGACTCCCGGGCTGAAGGATCGCGTGCGCTCCACCGCGATCTACAAGGCGGAGCGCTTTTCGGATCATGCCCCTCTGGTGATGGACTACGATCTCGTCCTCGGTCGCGTGCGCGCTCCCGTGCAGGCGAGGGCGCGCCGCTCACGGGTCGCCGCGGGAGGCGGCCGCGCCGTTCTCCTTGCCGGCAGTGCCGAGGGCGGCGTCGACCAGGCCGTTGCGGATCATGAACCAGAACAGCAGGATGCCCGGCAGCGCCAGCACCGTGGTTAGCAGGTAGAAGCTCGTGTAGCCCATCGCCTCGATCAGGCCGCCGGCGGTGGTGCCGGTCAGCAGGCGCCCGAGAACGCTGGCTGCCGCCGAGATCAGGGCGTATTGCGACGCGGTGAACTGCAGGTTGCACAGCGCGGAGAAGTAGGCGACGACCGCCACCCCGCCGTAGCCGCTCGCGAAGTTCTCGAAGCCGATTGCCGCGGCGAGACCGGGGTTCGTGTGCCCGTAGGCCGCGAGCAGGGCAAAGCTCAGGTTCGAAATGCACATCAGCACCAGCGCGAGCAGCACGGAGTGCTTCAAGCCCATGCGCGTGTAGAGGATGCCGCCGACGAAGATGCCCGTGAGATAGGCCCAGAAGCCGAAGCCCACGTCGTACAGCGCGATCTCGTCGTTCGAGTAACCGAGATCGTTCAGTAGCAGCCGCAGCGTGAGGTTCGCGAGCGTATCGCCGATCTTGTGCACGAGCACGAACACCAGCACGAGCCAGGCACCGTTGCGCTGCAGGAACTCGGTGAACGGTCCGACGATGGATTTCCAGACCGTGGCAAGGCTGCGCTTTTCGTTCAGGACGACGTGGCGCGCGGGCTCGCCGACGATCAGGCCGGTCAGCATCGCCGGCAGCGCGAACACGGCGCAGACCGCGTAGGCGGCGGTCCAGCCCATGCGCGCCGCGACGACGAGCGCGAGCGCGCCGGCTGCCGCCGAGCCGATGCGCCATCCGTACTGCGACATGCCGGAGCCCACCCCGAGCTGGTACGGCTTCAGGGTCTCGATGCGATAGGCATCGATCACGATGTCGTACGTAGCGCCGGCGACGCCGACGAGGACGGCCGCCACGATCGTGGCGGTGATGCCGGCGGTAGGATCCACGAGCGCGAGATTCACGACCGCCGCGATCACGAGCCCGCCGGCGAACAGCAGCCACGAGACGCGTTGGCCGAGCCGGCCGAGGAGCGGCAGGCGCACCCCGTCGACGATCCAGGCCCAGAATACCTTGAGGTTGTAGACCAGGAACGCGAGGCTGAACGCGGTGACCGTCTGCTTGTCGATGCCGTCCTGCGCGAGGCGCGTCGTCAGCGTCGCGCCGATCATGGCGTAGGGAAAGCCCGACGACACGCCGACGAAGAAGGCGGCGAGCGATTCCTTTTCGACGTAGGGACGGAGCGCGGCCCGGATTCCGCCGCCGGGCGGCGACGACCGTCGGGCGGCGTTCGAGGCGCGATCGTGTGGAACGGGGCTCCCCATGCGGCCCAGACCGTACGCGATCCGCGGTCCGGAGGCCAGCGGTCGGGGCGGCGGGGCGGCGGGCGGTGGCGCCTATTCCGACTGGTCGAGGAAAGCCAGGGGATCGTGCCAGCCGTGGGGCATCTCGTCGGTCGCGGTGCCGGAGAAGTCCTCGGGATCCATGTCCAGCGAGCCCGACCAGTCTTCCGGCGCGTCGACGGCCTCGATCAGCATGCCGTTCCAGGTGTCGAGCTCGACCTCATCCAGCGTTCCGTCGAAGTGCTGGAGCTCGATGGTTTTCGCCTCCTCGTCGAGTGCGACCACTTCGAACAGGCGCCCGTCGGGATGGCGGTACCAGCGCCCGATGACCGGTTCCTCGGCAGTCATCTCCTGTACCCTCGTCCGTTGTCCCCGCAATCGCTCCTTTCATTATTTATAGTGCATTGCAGGGCACGCGCAACATTCTGCGTCCGGCCGCGCTCGCAGCCTACCGTTTGCGCGTGAGGCACCAGTCCGTGATGCGATGCCCCTGGGCGAGGCCGCGGCGCTCGAAGCGCGTCACGAGGCGGTCGAGCGGCCGGTCCCCGGCGTGCTCCCGCCGCTCGGTCACGGTGAAGGCGTCGCTTTGCGCGATGACCTCGTCGATGTGCTCGGCGTAGTTGTGCCAGTCGGTCGCGATGCGCAGCGTGCCCCCGGGCTCGAGCGCCGCCGCCGCGAGCGCGAGAAACCGCGGCTGCACGAGCCGGCGCTTGTGGTGGCGCTTCTTCGGCCACGGGTCCGGAAAGAACAGGTTGATCGCGGCGAACGCGGCGTCGGGCAGCATCGTGCCGATCACTTCGACGGCGTCGTGCACGATCACGCGAACGTTCTCGAGCCGTGCGCGCTCGAGCATGATCAGCAGATGCCCGACGCCCGGCTCGTGCACCTCGACGCCGAGGTAGTCGATCTCCGGATGCGCGGCCGCCGTCGACACGAGCGCTTCGCCGTCGCCGAAGCCGATGTCGAGCACGCGCGGCGCCGCGCGGCCGAAGGCTGCGTCGAGATCGACGCGCCGCGCTTCGAACGCAACCGCGAAGCGCGGTAACAGCGAATCGAGGGCGCGCTGCTGCGCGGCCGTGATGCGGCCCGGACGGCGAACGAAGCTGCGGACCTTGCGATGAGGCCGAGCGTCCATGCCGGGGCCCTGCGAAGCGGGAGAGCTTTCATCTTCGCACATAGGCCTGGCGCCGGTCGAGGACAAGTCAGGGGGGCTGACGTTCGCAGTGCAATCGGTCCGTTTGGCGCCTACCGGCACGCGGTCGTCGGTCTCGCCGTTCGGCCATACCGACTTTTCGCCCGATCGATTCCGGCGGGTTCGAGTTGCCCGACGCGCTCGGCGTACCGCGCCGCGTCGAGGACAGCTTCCGGCAACGCTCGGGCAATTTGCCGGCCGAGACACAATTGCTGCTGTTGGTGGCCGCGGCCGATCCGACCGGTGACGTGGAGCTGCTTTGGCGGGCCGCCGCGCACCTGGGGATAACTCGCGAGGCGGTGGCACCCGCGGAGACTGCTGGGTTGGT
>DATGQE010000004.1:0-6710 GCA_035304345.1 Woeseiaceae bacterium
AGCGGTGCGCCGTGGTCGGTTTCGGCACGCGCGTCGTTCAACCGTGCCGGCATCCACGTGGACGAGCGGAGCCTGGATCCGCCCGCCGGGCGCGCCAACCACGTGGACAGCCGGCGCGACTGGTGGTCCGGCGCGGTGGGCGTCGCGTACGAAGCGCACCGCTGGCGTCTGGACGCGGGCGCGGGTGTGGACCGCCGCGTGAACCGCCAGGAGTGGACGGCGCGCGGGCTGATCGACGAGATCTTCTCGCCCAACACACCAGCGGAGTACGCGGGCGAGGAGTCGCTCACGATGCTCTCGCTCTTCGGCGAGGGGTCGGCGGAGCTGGGCGGTGGGTGGAGCGCGGCGCTCGGCACCCGGATCTGGAGCGCGGGCGGCGTGTACGTCGCGCCGCGCGCGCGGCTCGGTTTCAGGGTGAGCGATGCGCTGGCCCTGGAGGCCGCGCTGAACCGCCGGCACCAGTGGGACGCGCAGCTCGAGGAGCCGGTCGAGGGCAGCGTCACCGCGCCGCTGTTCCTGCTGGAAGAGCCGCGCGTCGCGGACGTGGCCGCACTCTCGGCGCGGCTCGAGCCCGACGAGCTGCCGTTCGGTGCGCGCGGCGCGTTTCACATCCAGGCGTTCTGGAAGGAGTACCGCGAGCGGCCGATCCTGCCGGAGCGGCCGGGGGGCGGGGGGCGGCCGGAGATGGCCGGGCCGGACTTCCCCGCCTTCGACCGCATCCGTGGCCGTGGCGCGGGCGCGATGCTCAGCGGGCGGCTCGCCTTCCCCGGCGGCACGCTCGTGCAGGGCAGCTACACGTTCCAGCGCGTCTTCGAGGAGATCGCGGGGCGCGAGTACCCGACCGCCTGGGACGTGCCGCACACGCTCGCACTGTTCGGCAGCCTGCCGCTCGGCGCGCGCTGGACGCTGAACGCCGCCTACCACGCGCACAGCGGGCGTGCGACGACGCCGGTGGTCGCGCGCGTCTTCGCGCCGGAAAGCGGCGACTTCAATCGCATCAACGCGCGCTACATCCTGGGTGAGCGCAACAGCATTCGGGTCCCGCCGTACCACCGCCTGGACCTGGGCTTCCGGCGCGAGGGGCGGCTGTGGGGCGCGGACGTGACGCTCTTCTTCCAGGTGCTGAACCTCTTGTTCCGCGAGAACGCGATCGACTACGACTGGCTCCAGTACTTCCGGGGCGTCTCGAGCGGGCACCGGAGTGGCGCTGGCCGCTCTGGCCTGCCGATCCTGCCGAGTCTGGGCGTGGAGGCGAGATGGTGAGGCATCGCTCAAGCGCAGCGCGGCGAGCCGTTGCAGCCCTGGGCGGTCTCTTGCTCCTGACGGCCGGGTGCGGGACGGCCGACATCATCGCGCCCGAGAGCGACGAGCCGTTCCTCTTCCTCGTCCTCAACTGGCGAACCCTCTCGCACTATGACCTCGACAGCTTCACGCAGCACGCATTGCTGGTGACTGCCGGCTCGCCCAGCGAGTTGCCGCTCTACCGTTCCGCCCAGCGTTTCGAGATGCGGCGCGCCTCGGACGGGGCGCCCTTCGACTGGCGCGCGCACACCCGGCTCTATCCGGAGGCGGGACGGATCGACTTCGTCGAGCTTAACTCGGGCAACTACTACCTGCCCGAGAAGTCCAGCGGCAACGGGCTCGTGTACGAAGACCTCGAGCCGGGCGAGACGTACGAGCTGGAGATCGAGACGGAAGGCGTCGTGCTGCGCGGCCGGGCGACCATTCCGGAGAGCTTCACGGTGAGCATTCTCGTGCAGGGCAGCCACAGGATCGCGGTCTGGCCGCGTGTCCGTGGGGCGGGCGGGTACATCGTCGGCGGGGAGGGAGAGGTCCAGGCCGACACGACCTACGTCATCCCGGCGGACGTGCCCGCAGGCACGCGGTTGCAGGTCCGGGCCGTCGACGAGAACCTGTACCGCTACCTGGCGGACGAGCGCGTGGGCCGGTCCGGCATCGACCGCGGCTACGGCGTCTTCGGGGCCGTGGTGTTCGCCGACGCTCTCGTCCCCGAGGCCCAATGAGTCGGGCGTCCGTCGGCGCGAATGCGCACGCGACACGACGGATCGTCGTCCGACGAGGTGGAGCCGCTCGGCGCGGTATGGAGCTTCCCGATCACGCTCCGTATGAACCTGTGGTTGTTCTGAGTTCTGTCGATCGGCCGCTCGAAGCGCCGCTAGCGGCAGCGGTCCGGGGCCGCGAGTCGCGATCTACGGCTGATCGGACTAGCGCGGGGCCGCCTCTCGCTCACCACGGGGCGCCGCTGCGGGCTCGGCGGGTAGGGAGGTGGGTGGCGTGGGCAGCAGTGTTCCGTTGCGCAGCGCCTCGCCGGACACGGTCGAGATGAGCCGGTCCAGCCGCCCGGCCAGGCGCCGGGCGGTGAGCCGCCACGCGCCGCGGCCGTTGAGATTGCCGAGCGCGACGCCCATGCCGGCGAGGATCGTGAAGCCAGCGGGGTCTCCGGTCGCAGCACCGAGCAATCCACCGATGAGGCCGCCGATCGCGCCGCCGGCTCGACGCATGAACTTGCGCTGAGTCGACCGTTCGAGGGCGACGTGGAGCCGCGTGCCGGTTTCGATCGCCTCGACGGCTGCGTGGGTGTGGCCGTGCCGCCACCGGTACTGCGTCCACACCGTACCACAGCTCAATTCGGTGATGGTGCCGTGTTCGCCGAACTCAGCCTCGAGGTACGCGAGCACGGCGCGCACGTCGTCGATGGCGAGCCGGACAGGCAGCTCGACCCGCTGTTCCCATCGGGTCTGGCCGCGCCGGGTCTTCCTCTTCGGTGACGTGGGCGGGGCCTAAGGATGCGGGGGCGGACCCGTGCGGGCAAGCTGCAGCGGCCGCGCGGGCGTCACGCCGGCAGCGGCTCCGCGGCGGCGCCCGCGTCGCTCCGCCCCCTTGTGGAAGCAGGCGCCTGCCTACGCGATCGACGCCTCGTAAATGCTCTGGATCGACTCGTCGAGCGCCTTGTTGAACTCCTCGTCGCTCTGGTGCACGCTCAGGCCTTCCGTGAACGCGCGCGAGAAGCTCGCCACCACGCCGGGGTTGCGGGCCAGGCGCGCGTTCGCCTCTTCACGCGTGTAGCCACCCGAGAGCGCGACGACCTTGAGCACGCGCGGATGCTCCACGAGCTCCCGGTAGAAGTCGTCCTGCTCCGGCAGCGTGAGCTTGAACATGACCTGCTGGCCCTCGGGGATGGACTCGAGCCCCTCGAGCAGGTACTTCTTGAGCAGCGCCTCGGCCTCGGCCTTGTCCGGGGCGTGGATGTCGACCTCCGGCTCGAGGATCGGCACGAGCCCGGCCTCGAGGATCTTGCGCCCGATCTCGAACTGCTGGTCCACGATGGCGCGGATCCCCTTCTCGTTCGCCCGCTTGATCACGGACCGCATCTTCGTGCCGAACATCCCCTTCTCGCGAGCCCGCGCGAGCAGTGCGTCGAGGTCCGGGATCGGCTTCATGAGCTGCACGCCGTCCGCCTCCGGGGCAAGGCCCTTGTCCACCTTGATGAACGGGACGATGCGCTTCACCGACCACAGGTAGTCGCCGGTGCCGCGGCCCTCGATCTCACGATCCATCGTGTTCTCGAACAGGATCGCGCCAATGATCCGATCTCCGTCGAACGCCGGGCTCGTGATGATGCGGGTCCGCATCTCGTGGATGCGGTCGAACATCTCCTCTTCGTTGGAATACTGGTCTTCGCCGATGCCGTACAGCTTCAGCGCCTTCGGCGTGCTGCCGCCGCTCTGGTCCAGCGCCGCGATGAAGCCGTCGCCGAGACGAATCTTCTCTAGTTGTTCCCGGTTCATGACCCCCTCCTGGTCCGTTGCTCTACGCCCGGGCCGGGACCGGATCGCGGCCGCGTCCGTGTGCCCAGCGCACGCCTCGACATTGCCGGTTCTGACGCCGATCGGCAAGGGGATCGGC
This sequence comes from Woeseiaceae bacterium, assembly GCA_035304345.1. Taxonomy (GTDB): domain Bacteria; phylum Pseudomonadota; class Gammaproteobacteria; order Steroidobacterales; family Woeseiaceae; genus IDS-8. Next base: position 3,928 of record DATGQE010000004.1, read on the forward strand.
TGCGGGTGATCCCACTCCGGTGATCCCGTCCCTGTAGACGCGCGAGTGCCCTCACGCCACCAGCCCGACCAGCAGCGACGCGCCAGCCCCGAGCGCGACGAGCCGGATCACATCCACGAGCCGCCGCCGCTTCGCGGCGCTCAGCGCGTCTGCCCCGCCGCACTCCCAGGCCAGCGCGTTCAGCTCGCTGGCGGCGAGCAGCAGTGCGCCGAGCGGGCCGATCAGCCAGGCCGGCGAGCCGCCGACGAGGAGGCCGAGCACGGGCGGCAGGGCGAGCACGAGCGTCGGCGTGAGGTCCGCGGGGTTCGAGGACGCGGCCTGCACGGCGGCGAACACGGCGGCGCCGCCACACACGAGCAGCCAGGTCCGTGCGCCCTCGGGCCCCAGCAGCGCTCCCGTGATGACGACGAGCGCGACGAGCGCGACGGAGCAGGAAGCCAGCACGACGCGCGGCCGAGTCAACGCCGTCGCCTCCTCACGAAGGGCGCCCGGCGTGCGCGCCGCAGTGCGGGGACGATGGTGGTCATCGGGTCCTCGGCCGTTGCGGTGACGACCGGGATGCCGAGCTCCGCGAGTTGGCGCCTGCGGCGGTCGAGCTCGAGGCGCAGCACGCGCCGCGCCAGGGCTTCCGCTGGCGACGCCGGCGCGCCGAGCAGGTCGGCGGTCTCGATGACGACGACGGCGACGGATCGACCGCGCGCGCGCCACGCGAGGAGTGTGTCGACCGTGCGCTTGTCGTGCAGCGGCGTGAGCGCGATGACGAGCGCGGACGACGGAACCGCCGTGCGGTGGACGTGGCGCCGGACCGTCACCGGGTCGGCTGCATCACCGCCGATGCGGAGCAGCGTCTCGAGCAGCCGGTAGCGCGCGAGGCGTCCGCCCGCTGGTGGCAGCCACTGTGTGCTGCCGTCGAGCCCGGCGAGGCCGACACGGTCGTTGGCACGGAGATGGACGGAGGCGAGTGCCCAGGCGGCGCGCGCGGCGCGGGCGAGCACCGCGGTGGATGCGGCGGAGCCGTCGGTGAGCGCGTCGATCGCGATCACGACATCGCCGGCCAGCTCGGGGTGGTGCCGGTTGACGAACGGTCGGCGGTGCCGTGCGGTCGCGGCCCAGTTCAGGTCGCGCAGCCGGTCGCCGGGCGAGTAGGGGCGCAGCTCGGCGAACTCGTCGCCGCCGCCGATCCGCTTCGAGCGGTGCGCGCCGAGCACGGTGCGGGGCTCGGCGGGGTCGAGCAGACGCGTGAGCCGCTCGCTGCCGGGCAGCACGCGCAGCGCAGGCGCCGCGATGACCTTTCCGGTCCAGGTCAGCAGTCCGAGCGGCGCCTCCATGCGCAGCCACACCTCACCCGGCGTGTGCCGGCCCCACTGCGCGGCGCGCATGCGGATCGGCGTCTGGAACGAGCGGCTCGCCGGCGGCAACGACCACGAGAGCGCATGGTCCGGAAGCGGCGCGACGCCGCGGAGCCGGTCGAGCATGACCTGCGCCTCGAAGGCGCCATCCCACTCGAGCTCGAGGCGGCCGGTGACGGGATCGTCCTCGAGCACCTGGTCGGTGTCGAGCACGAAGCGGGCGGTGACCGTGACCGGCCGGATGCGGCGGAGCCCGAGCCCGAGCGCGAGGGCGAACGGGATCGCGAGCGCCGCGAGCGCGGGCTCGCCGGCGATGAGCGACGCGGCGAGGCCGCCCACCGCGATGAGGAAGTAGGGGACGAGGCGCGCGTCACGCGACGGCCGCAGCCGGGCGCTGCCGGTGACCGTGGCGCGCGGCGCGGTCATTGCCAGCTCGGCGCCGGCACGGTGTCGACGATGCCGCGCACGACGTCGTCCGGCGAGACGTGGCGCGCCCATGCCTCGGCGCGCAGCACGACGCGGTGCGCGAGCGCGGGCACGGCGATGGCGCGCACATCGTCCGGCGTGACGAAGTCGCGGCCGCGGATCACGGCCCACGCCCTCGCCAGCTTGACGAGTGCGAGCGAGCCGCGCGGGCTCGCGCCGACCTCGAGCTGGCCGTTCTCGCGCGTCGCGGTGACGAGCGCGACCACGTACTCGCGCAGAGTCGCCTCGACGTGCACGTCCTCGAGGCTCGCCTGCATCGCGCGGAACTCCGCCGGCGAGACGACGGGCGACAGCTCGACCTCGTCCTGCCTGCGCGCGAGCCTGCGCGCGAGCAGCTCGACTTCATCCTGCGCTGCGGGATAGCCGACGGTCGTGCGCAGGATGAACCGGTCGAGCTGCGCCTCGGGCAGCGGGTACGTGCCCTCGGACTCGATCGGGTTCTGCGTCGCGATGACGAGGAACGGGGACGGCAGCCGATGCGTCGTGCCGTCCGCCGTGACCTGCCGCTCCTGCATCGCTTCGAGCAGCGCAGCCTGTGTCTTGGCGGGCGCGCGATTGACTTCATCGGCGAGGACGAGCTGGGCGAAGATCGGGCCGGGGCGGAACGCCGGCTGGTTGGTCGCGAGGTCGAGCACGGTCGCGCCGGTGATGTCGGCGGGCAGCACGTCGGGCGTGAACTGGACGCGCGAGAAGTCGAGCCCGGCGGCGGCTGCGAAGGAGCGCGCCATGAGCGTCTTGGCGACGCCGGGCACGTCGTCGAGCAGCACGTGGCCGTCGGCGAGCAGGCCGGCGAGCACGAGCTCGAGGACGTCGCGCTTGCCGACGACGGCCTTCTCGACCTCCGCGAGCAGGCGCTGCGCGGCGCTGGCGGTTCGGGCGACCGGGTTCGATTCCCGGGCAGCGTCGATCTCGGTCGGTGTGCTCACAGCTTCTCCAGGTCGTCGAGGA
>DATGQE010000005.1:0-2337 GCA_035304345.1 Woeseiaceae bacterium
GACGGCGAGACCGGGCGGCGTTCGGCGCCCGGGTCGGGTCATGGCCACGGATTCGTAGCCATGGCTATGAAACATGGCTATGAGGTCGATTGCGCGCAAGCCGGAGCGGCGCTGGATGGTCAGACCGGGCCGTACGCGCCCGTCATGCAGTCCGGACGACCCCGGATAGCTCGAAGAGCCCCGCGGCCAGCTCCTCGATTTTCTCGCGCAGCGCGAGCCGCTCGATCCACTCCGCCGGGATTCCCGACGCACCGTAGAACGCGCCGGCGAGCTGGCCGTACACCGCGCCCGTCGTGTCCGCGTCGTCGCCGAGGCTCACCGCGGCGAGGCACCCGGAGCGGAAGTCGCCGGTGCGGTGGAACGCCCAGAGCGCGGCCTCGAGCGACTTCACGACGTATCCCGTTCCCCGGATCTCCGGCGGCTCGCGCGTCCTGAACGAGCCGCGTGCGACCTCGTCGATCGCGGGGGCGAGCGGGTGCTCGTCCCAGTAGCCGGGCAAGGGCGAGTAGCGTCTGCCGAGCAGCTCGTCCTTGCTCGCGCCGCGCAGCGCGCCGACGAGCAGCGCGCCGAGGTAGCGGCACGCGTCGACGGCCTCCCTCGCGCCGTGCGTGGTGCGTGAGCTCTGCGCCGAGAACTGGATCGCGTCGACGGGGCGCGCGGCGAACGCCATCGGCACCGGCGCGAGCCGCATGATCGAGCCGTTGCCGGCGCTGTGCGGGTCCGTGGAGCCGAATTCGAAGGTGGTCAGCGCACCAGCGCGTTTGGCCTCCTTGTACCGCGCGAGCGCTGCGGCCACGGTCCTGCCGATGTCGAAGCAGTGGCCGGTACTCGAGAGGTACCCTTCCTCGTGCCAGCGGCAGTAGCGCTCGAGCTGGTCGAGCGGGTCGAAGCCCTGTCGCTCGACGAGGCTCTCGGCCAGGCAGAGCGCCATCGAGGTGTCGTCGGTCCACTGGCCGGGCTCCAGGCCGAACGGCCCGCCGCAGACCATGTCCGTGATCGGCTGGAAGCTGCCCGGGCGGCGGAACTCGAGCGTGGTGCCCAGCGCGTCGCCGACGGCGAGGCCGAGGAGCGCGCCTCGGAAGTGGTCGAGGGTGGGGGGCATGGGGGCTCAGGGTGCGGGTGTGGGGTCACTGCCTCGGTACGGACCGGGCACATGGGTAACAGAACAGACCGGGCACATAGGTAACACTCGAGTGCAAACTAGGGCACCTCGAACGGAGGATGCCCGATGCCCTGGAGTGAGACCTCAGTCATGGAAGAGCGTGCTCGGTTCGTTCTGGAAGCTCTGGAGGGCTGGACGCCCATGAGCGAGCTGTGTGCTCGCTACGGCGTGAGCCGGCGAGTGGGCTACAAGTGGTTGGCGCGCTACCGGGAGGGCGGTCTGGCGGCGCTGGAGGATCGCTCGCGAGCGCGTCGGACACAGGCGAGCAGGACGCCGCCCGAGATCGTGGCGCGCATTGTGGCGCTCAGGAAGAAGCACCCGACCTGGGGGCCGAGAAAGCTGTTGGCGCGGCTCAAGGCGCTCGAGCCCGGCTTGCCGTGGCCGGCCGCGAGCACGGTGGGCGAGATCCTGAGGCGGGAGGGGCTTGTGAAGGGGCGGCGGCGGCGCCGGCGGCGAGCAGGAGGGGCGTGGACGGGGCCCAAGACGGTGGCCGATGAGCCGAACCGGGTGTGGACGGCGGACTTCAAGGGGGAGTTTCGCCTGGGCTGTGGGCGGCTGTGCTATCCGCTCACGATCGTGGACGCCGCGACGCGCTACATTCTAGACTGCCGAGCGCTGCCGAGCACGGCGAGTGCTGGCGCACGGGCGAGCTTCGAGCGGGTCTTTCGCCGCTACGGGCTGCCGGAGGTGATCCGGACGGACAACGGTGTTCCGTTCAGTACGCAGGCGCTGGGCGGGCTTTCCGAGCTCGCCGTCTGGTGGCTCAGGCTCGGGATTCGGCTCGAGCGCACGCGGCGGCGCCATCCGGAAGACAATGGCGCGCACGAGCGCATGCACCGCACCTTGAAGGCGGAAGCCACCCGGCCTGCGCGCGAGACGGCGGAGCAGCAGCAGCGGGCGTTCGACCGTTTCCGGGCCGTCTACAACGAGGAGCGGCCGCACGAGGCGCTGGGCAACCGTCCTCCCGCTGCGCTTTATCGCCCCTCGGAGCGACGGCTGCCCCGACGCTTGCCGGCGATGGTCTATCCGGAGGGCTTCGAGCTCAGGCGCGTCTCGCGTCGGGGGCAGATCCGCTGGCGCCGGCGGCTGTTCTTCGTGAGCGAGACCCTACACCGCCAGGTGGTGGGACTGAAGAGCGCGGGGAGCGGGTGCTGGGAACTCTATTTCGGCCCCGC
>DATGQE010000006.1:0-95982 GCA_035304345.1 Woeseiaceae bacterium
GTTCACCGAGCGCCTCCGTATCGGATCGCACAGGATCCAGATGAATGTCGGCTCCGGCGCCGTCGTCATAGCGGCGAGGCCGCACGCGGGACCGGCCCCTTCCGGACAATCGATCATGGTGCGGGTTCGCGACGCTGACGAGATCTTCAGGCGAGCATCAGGCGCCGGCGCCGAGATCCTGCAGGCGTCGGAATCCTTCCCTTACGGCGAGCGCCAGTTCACGGTGAGGGACATCGGGGGTCATGTCTGGACGTTCTCGCAATCCATCAGCGACACTCCACCGGCAAGCTGGGGCGGCGCGCTCGTCTCGCCGGAAACGCCGGGCGAAGCCTGACGATGCACGCGGTCGAACGTTGCAGGTGGTCACCTCCCATGCCCTCTGGCAGCCTGGAACGCTGCTGACAGGTGGACGAAGCTGATGGTCAGGCGGCCCGGCAGCATCATACTGGCACTCGGTGCCCTCGCTGGCATCTTCTGCAACCCCGTGCTGTCGGACTCACCCGGTCCTTCATCCTGCGAGACAACAGAAAGCGAGCTCGCGCGAATCCTCGAGTTGCCGTTCCGGGAGTTCGACCAGAATCCCGGGGACGGCTGGCGGCCTTACTATGCGTCGAAATGCTACGAGGAGGCCGCGGAGCTCCTGAAAGGCTGCATGGCACGCCACCCGGAGCGGGCAAAGGAGCATCACATGCTGGCGTTCCACGCCGGGCAGATGCTGTCGATGTTCGGCGAATATGACACGGCAGTCGAGCTGATGCGCCAGGCGTACTCGACACGCCGTTCGGCATTGATCGACTGGAATGCCTTCGTGGATGCGAACATCGCATTCCTCGAAAAGGACTACGAGACGTTGTTGCGCATGAGAGAGCGTATCTCGCAACAGCCGGTCATGACGGAGGAGAAGGGCATTCCTGACTGGGCCATTGGCAAGAAGATGAACCTCGATGTTGTCGACGGGCTCATTGCCTGCTTCGATGAGCCCTACGTCGTGGCATACCAGGATGAATGCCGCGCGAAAGGCGCGCCGGCAGAGTGACGTGGCAAGAAGATGCATGGCTTCAGGTCCGTCGCGCCGTTGACCGGCTGATGGCGGCCTGGTATCAAGTGCCGCCTGTCGAGAAGACGGCACATTGAGTCCCTGGACATGGATACCGCGAGTCAGCCCACCTGGCTCTACTGGCTGATCGTCGGGTGTGAAGCAGCATTCTGGCTCGTGCTGGTGGCGGCGCTCGCCAGCCGCTACCTGCTGTTGCGTGAGGGCCTGAGCCGGGGCCTGCTCCTGTCCCTGCCGGTGCTGGACCTCCTGCTGCTGGCGGCGACAGCCGCGGATCTGAAGAACGGAGCGACGGCTACTGCTGCTCACGGCCTCGCCACGGCGTACGTCGGATTCACCGTGGCATTCGGCGGAGTCGCCGTGCGCTGGGCGGACCGGCACTTCGCGCATCGGTTCGCCGGCGGCCCGGCACCGCCGAAGCCGCCCGATCGCGGCTGGCCGGCGGTGCGGCACGAGCTGGGGTACTGGTTTCGCGGCATAGTGGCGTGGAGCATCACACTCGTGCTGCTGACCGGTCTGATCGCCTACGTCGACAACGAAGCGAACACCCGGCAACTGCATCTCTGGTACCTGGTCGCGGGCGCTTCGGTCTTCTTCTGGTTCATCTTCGGACCGGTTTGGGCGCTGGTGTTCCCGCCGCGGAAATGACCGCGGAATCACACCTGCATCAACGCCCGCTCGGCTGACCCGTGACAACCAGGCTCATGGCGGCGCAGCAACGCACGCCGCCACACCGCTACGCCAGCTCCAGCTCGCGGTACAGGAATGCCCGGGCAAGCCGCCAGTCGCGTTTGACGGTGCGGTCCGAGACCCCGAGTGCCTCCGCCGTGTCCTCGACCGACAGCCCGGCGAAGAAGCGCAGCTCCACGAGTTGCCCGAGCCGCGGGTCGGTGGCCTCGAGCTTCCGTAGCGCGGCATCCAGCGAGAAGAGCTGCTCCGCCTGGGCGTCGACCGCGAGGTCGCGCTCCTCGAGATCGACGCGCTCCAGCCGCCCTTCCCGCTTCGCGGCACGCCGCCGCCGCGCGCGATCGATGACGATCTGCCGCATCGCGCGCGCCGCGACGCAGAAAAAATGCCGGCGGTGCTCCCAGTCCGGCGCTTCGTTCGCTGCCAGCTTGAGCCACGCTTCGTGCACGAGCGCCGTCGTGTTGAGCGTGCGCCCGCGCGCACCCTGGAGATGCCGGCGCGCCTGACGCTTGAGCTGGTCGTAGACGAGCGTGAACAACTCGTCCAGCGACCCGGGATCGCCGGCCCTGACCGCATCCAGGATCTGCGTGATCGGCGCCGTCATTCCGCGCTCGCCAGTCGCCGTTCCAGGGAATCGAGCTCCGCCACGGCGCGGCGCGTGAGCCCGTGGTCCGGGCCGTGCCGGGCGGCGAGCGCCGCCTGCGCCGATTCGAGCTTTGGCCGTGCCTCGCCGTCACGCCCCACGGCCGCCAGCGCGACGCCGAGCCAGAGCCGGCACTCGGCAACCCGCGGATCCTCGTCGCCGTAGCGACCACCCAGGTTCGGCTCCGCCGCCTCGAGCAGCGGCAGGGCTTCGGCCGCGCGGCCCGAGACGACCAGGGTGGCACCGAGCCCGGCACGTGTCCGCGCGATGCTCGAATGTGCGTCCGGCAGGCGAGCCTCGTAGATCGCGAGCGCCCGGCGCAGCGCCGACTCCGATTCCCCGAGCCGCCCGGTCATCCGGTACAGGTTGCCGAGGTGCTGCAGGGAGGTGCCGACGTCGATGTGCTCCTCGCCGAGCGCCTCGCGCCGCAGGGCGAGCGTGCGCTCCAGCACTTCACCCGCCTCGTCGTAGCGGCCGAGCTCGGTCAACAGGAAGCCGAGGTTGCTCATCGCGTTCAGGACGCGCGGATGCGTCTCGCCGAAAGATTCCCGGTATATGCCGAGCGCCTCCTCCTGGCGCGCAATGGCTGTCTCGAGGTCGCCCATCTGGTAGATGAGCGCCGTGATGTTCGTGAGGGTGTCGGCCACCTGCGTGTGGCGCTCACCGAGGGTCCGGCGGCGCAGCTCGAGGGTGCGATCGTAGAGCCGGGCGGCCTCGTCCAGCCGGTTCAGGCGCGTCAGCGTGATCCCGAGCTGATCGTACGAGAGCGCCACGTCGGGATGCTCCTCGCCGAACGCTGCGATCCGGATCGCCAGCTCTTCCCGTTGCAGCGGCTCCGCCCGCTCGGGACGACCGAGGTTCAACTCCACCGCGGCCAGCAGACCGAGCGTGTTCGCGAGCGACGGGTGTGCCGGGGGCAGCAGCTTCCGCTCCAGCGTCGCGGCCTGCTGCAGGAGGCGCTCGGCTTCCTCGAAGTTGTCCAGGTCGAGCTCGGCCGCGCCCAGGCCGTTGAGGCTGGCCGCAACCTGCCAGGATTCCGCCCCGTGGAGCCTCGTGTTCAGCTCGAGGAGCTCCGCCCGCAGATCGCGCGCCTCGGCATGGCGCCCCTGGCGGCCGTAGAGATGCGCCAGCGCATCGAGGCTGTAGGTCAGCGGCACCGGATCGCGCAACCGGCGTGCCGCAGCGAGTGCGAGCTCGATGATGTCCTCCGCCTCGTCGTGGCGCGCCATGTCGACGAGCAGGTACCCGAGCGAGTTGCGCGCGTTGACCGTGCGCTCGTGCCGTGCACCGAATGCCTGCACCGCCTCGTGCTCGGCCCGCCGCAGCAGTTCCTCCGATCGGTCGAAAACGCCGAGCTTGTAATAGAGATCCCCGAGCGTGCGCAGCACGTCCACGCGCACCTCCGGATCGGCGCGCAGCGAATCGATCCGCCTGGCGCCCTTGTCCAGCAGCTCGCGCGCCGTGACCTCGTGGCCGCGTGCCTCGAACGGATCGACGGACTCGAACAGGTCCTGGAGGAACGCGGACATCTCCTGCGCCCGCAGCCCTTCGCGGCGCGCTTCCTCCGCCTGCCACAGCGTGCCGCCGATGCCGAGCGCGAGCAGCAACGCGCCGGCGGCCGCGGCCGTCACGCCGGCCCGGTGCCGCCGCAGGTACTTGCCCGCCCGATAACGCAAACCGGCCGGGCGCGCGCGCACCGGCCGGTTCTCGAGGTGGTGGCGGATGTCGTCGGCGAGCATGCCGACGGTCGCATAGCGCCGCTCGGGCTCCGCCGCGAGCGCGCAGTGCACGATCGTCTCGAGATCGCCAGAGAGGCGCCGGCGGAGCGCCGGGCTCATGGCCGGGTTGCTCGTGAGCGGCAGGATATCGGCCTGCACCGCCCGCAACACCTCCGCGATCGCAGTCGAACCGATTCTGCGGATGGCGCGGCCGGACAGCAGCTCGTACAGCACGGCGCCGAGGCCGAAGACGTCGGTCGCGGTCGTCGGCGGGTGTCCCAGCACCTGCTCCGGGGCTGCGTACTCCGGGGTGAGCAGCAGCATCCCGGTGCGCGTGAGGCCCGCCTCGTCCGACGCGTCGTCGAGCAGGCGCGCCACGCCGAAGTCGAGCAGGCGCACGCGCCCCTCCGCGGTGACGAGGATGTTGGCGGGCTTCAGGTCGCGATGGACGACGAGCCGGCGATGCGCGTACTCGACCGCATCGCAGATCTCGAGGAACAGGCGCAGCCGCGCGCGCACGTTGAGCCCATGCGCCTTCGCCCAGTCGGTGACCGGCATCCCCTCGACGCGCTCCATGACGAGATACGGCTGGCCTTCGGGCGTGATGCCGCCGTCGAGCAGGCGCGCGATGCCGGGGTGCTCGAGCCGCGCGAGGATGTTGCGCTCGCGCAGGAAGCGCTGCTCGAGCGCGCCGCCGAACAGGCCGCCGCGCACGAGCTTCAGGGCGGCCTGCTGCTCCCACGCCCGGTCCGCCCGCTCCACGAGGTAGACGATGCCCATGCCGCCGCGGCCGAGCTCGCGCAGGATCCGCCAGGCCCCGATCTGCCACCCCTCCGGGCGTTCCTCCTCCAGTGGCTCATCGAGCAGGGTGCCGAGGGCTGCCGACGGATCGTCGAGCAGGCCGCCGGCTGCGCCGTCCGCGCGCAGCAGGCTCTCGACTTCCCGCCGCATGTCGGCGTCGGTCGCGCACTCCCGCTCGAGAAACGCGGCCCGATCGCCCTCCGGCAGCTCGATGGCGCGCTCGAACAGGGCCCTGGCCCGGTCCCAGTCGCATGGGCGTCCCCCGGCGCCCATGGGCTCAGCGATGCGTCGAGTCGGCGGAGCTCATCGCGCTAACATAGCCGCTTTCCCGGACCGGGACCATCGGCAAGGCAGGAAAACATGCCCCGCTACGCGGCGTTCTTCCGGGACATCGCGCCCGCCCGGGCCCGTCTCGCGTGCGACCATCGACGGGCAATTATCGAACGGGGGAAACATGGATCAAACCGCCATCTTCGTGCCATTCGTCGGAACCATGATGTTGACCTTCATCGTGTGGTTCTACATGTACTCGCGGCGCCTCCCGTTTGTGCTGAGTCGCAAGCTTTCGTCTCGACAGATGACCCGCCAGGAGTTGGATCGAGTGTCCCCTGCAGGCGTCGCCAACCCGTCCGACAACCTGAAGAACCTTTTCGAGCTGCCTACCGTCTTTTATGCAGTGGTGCTCTATCTGTACGCCACCTCGCAGGTCGACGGGTACTACGTGTTGGCGGCATGGATTTTCTTCGTATTCAGGATCCTTCACAGCGTCGTACACTGCTCTTTCAATTTTGTGCCGCTTCGATTCTTCCTCTATGTGATCTCGGCGCTCGCACTGTGGTACATGGTGCTGCGCGTTGCCTGGAGTACGCTGCCCGGGTGAAGAACCCCGGGGGTCCGGTGCAAAGCTCGGCTCGTGACCTCGAGCTCGCGGCAGGTTCGGCAAGAACATTACCACCCGCACCTGGAACACGGTCGAGAAGTGCGCGAAGGCCTGAGCCGCAGGAGCGCACGTCGCGTACGACCGGCGATCGCGGGCATGCCTGCGGCGTGTGCGGTGCGCGCCCCTACAGGAGGCCCGGGTAGGTGATCTCGTCGCCCTCGACTTTCGCCATCGGGTTCAGGGTGCGCGGCTTCGCGCTCGTGGGACTCATGATGTCGCGCACCTCGTGACCGCGGGCGATCAGCGCGTCGGCAATCAGCGAGCGGTGGCAGCGCCACGGTACTGCCTCGGCGCACATGATCGCGGTCGTCTTCTCCGCGGCGAGCGCTTCGAGCTCGTCCAGCGCGGCACGGAACTCGTCGGTCTGCATGTAGTCGGCGAAGCCGCGAAACGAGGCGTTGCGCCAGCCGGTGTTGACGGAATCCGGCCGCGCGCGGCGCAGCCCGCCGAGCTCCTTCATGTGGCGGTAGGCGATGCGCCGGTTGCGCAGCGCCGGGCCGAACGTGTCGCGGTTGAACTGCGGGTTGGTGCGCGAGCGCGGCACCGTCCGCACGTCCACGAGGCGCTCGATGCCGTGTGCCCGCAGGAGCTCCACCAGCTCGTCGAAACTGCGCGTGGAGTGACCGATCGTGTACACGACCGGCCGCCTGCCCTTACCCGCGGGATTCTTCCTGCGGCTTTTCGCTTTCCGGCTCGTCATCGAACAGCCAGCGCGTGATCGTGGGCTTGATGAAACGCGGGAAGGCGAGGTACAGGACCCCGAGCAGCGCGCCGCCCCACATCGGCGACCACTGCAGCACGAACGCCGGCCAGATGAAGGCGAGGATGGTGTTGGTCAGCGACTGGACGGTGAAACGGAACAGGAACTCGAAGAGCTGGTCGGTGACGAACGCCGCGAGGCTGCTGCTCGAGGCGATCTCGTCCACGACGGTGGTGGCCTCGAGCCACAGGAACGCGATGACGAATCCGCAGGCGTACAGGCCGCCGCCGTGGGCGTCCCATACCGTCCGCACGAACCGCTTGAAGCGCCGCCGGAGCTCTCCCGGCACCGCGCGCGGCTCCTCGAACGCGAGGCGCCCGAGGCCGGCGGCGTCGCGCAGCCGCTCCTCCGTGCGCCTGAGGAAGGACTTCTTCGGCGGCTTCGGGTTGGACTGATCGTCGGCCACGGCGGTGATCCTACCCCTTCGGGCAGGGGGGTCAAATGCGGCGCCCTGCCGTGCAGGGTCGAGCGCCGCTCGCGGCCAGGCATCCGAGGCGCGCCCGGGGCTCGCTCCTGCCGGTGGGGTCAGGTCTTGTCGATCTGGGTGATCTTCGCGCCCTCGAGGGTGAGGTTGTACATCAGGCCCTTGGCGCCGAACACGAAGCCGACCACCGGGTCCTTGATGTTGGTCGTGTCCAGCGAGCGCCCGGCGCCGATGTCGATGAGCGCCACTGAGCCGTCGACCCCGACCTTCCAGCCGGCACTGTTCCGGAACTGCTCGAGCGATTCCGGCGTCATGAAGGCGATCACGATGGACTTCGCCTGCGCCCCGAGCTGCAGGCCGAAGGAGCCCGCGACGGTGCGGTAATAGGCCAGCGTGCGGCCGTGGCTGATCAGCGCGCCCTCGCCGGCTTCCGCGCCGACCGCAATCCCCACCTTGATCACCCGCGGGAACACGAGGTACCCCGCGGCGTTGTCGAGGAACACCTTGCCGCCCTTCACCTGCTCCTCGAACCTGTCGAGCGCCTCGGCGACCGCGGCATCCAGCTCGGCCGCGGTGGCCGCGTTCGCGGACACCGTCGCCAGCATCGCTACCAGCATCACACCCAGGCCCGCCAGCCGTCTCTTCATAGGCTCGTCCCCCTCGTTGTTCACCACGTGGCACCGGCGACCGCCGCCGCAGCCCGGATCATAACGCAGGCGGACTCGCCGGCGTGGCCTCCCCCCGCACCGAATTGCGTCTTTACCTGCAGGCACCATGAGCGAACAGCGCGGAGGTCACATGAGATACGCGTTCCCGGCGGCCTGGTTTCTGGCCGCAGCCTTCACCCTCGCCGGCTGCGGCGACGGCGAATCCGCCGCCCCGGCCGCCGGCTCCCTGCAGGACATCGATGCCTGCGCGCTGCTCACCGCGGCGGAGATCGAGGCCGCCACGGGGATCGCGCCCGGCCCGGCGGAGAACCAGGGCGGCCGCAACGCCCCGCCGATGTGCAACTGGCCGTCGCAGGACGGCGCCTACCCGTTCGCGGCGAGCCTGCTCGTCACGGTGAGCGCCAACTACACGAGCTACGAGCAGGCGCTCGCGGCATGGCAGGAATCGGCCGCCGACATGGGCATGGACTTCGACTGGGCGATGTACGAGGAAGTCGATGGCCCGGGCACCGTCAACGCCTGGATGGCCGATGCCGGCATGCTCCAGGCGCACCGGGGAGACCGCATGGTGCAGGTCTACCTGCACCGGCTGCCGCCGGACCGCGATCGGCTGCAGGCTGCCACCGAGCTTGCGACTCGCGCTTTCGCGCGCCTGGACTGAAACGCCTGGCACGGATGCCCCTGCAGGAACGCACGAGCAGGCATCGCCCGGCGCCTCGGTCGCGCGGAATGCCCGCTCCTGCCTGGATCGCACGCCGGCCGGACCGACCTTCCGGTCCCTCGCGTGGCGGGCCCTACGGGGACGGATTGGGGTCCCCGGGCATGAGCCAAGGCGGGATGGGAGCGCGGCGGCGGTCGGCACGCGGCGGGTAGTTCGTGGCGAGATAGTCGAGGATCGCGTCCTCGACCGCCGGCTCGAACTGCCACAGGTTCTGGGTCGCCTGCATCCAGCGGATGATGTCGAGCCAGGTCTGCCGGTCCGCGCGCTGCTGCGTCACGAGCCGGAACGAGTGACAACCGCCGCAGTGCGCGCGCACGTGCTCGAAACCCGGTGCCCGCACGAGGCCCGTGGCCTCGTCGATCTCCTGCCCGGTCGCCGCGCCCGCTGCGAGCAGCCAGGACAGGAGCAGGAACAACCGCCTGCTCACGCCACCTGCACCGCGATGCGATGGCACGCGTTGTTGAGGTACCCGCGCGGGTTCCAGCCGGGCAGGACCATCGGCTGCGACACGCCTTCGCTGTCCTCCGCGCGTGCCCACACCTCGTAGTAGCCCGGCTGCGGGAACTCGATCGCTTGCTTCCAGTGCTGCCACGCGAGCCGGTTGGCCGGCCGCTCGAGCCGCGCGCGCTGCCAGGTCGCGCCGAAGTCGATGGAGGTGTAGAGACGGCGGACGCTGCGGTCGCCCGCCCACGCGTGGCCGCGTACCTCGAGCGCCTTCCCGGCCGGGTGCGTGATCCCGGACTTCGGGTAGGTGACGAGAGACCTCACCGGCATCGAGCCGATGATGCACATGTCCTCGTCCGCCACCTCCGCGCCGGGCGCGACCGGCTGGCAGGGCATGCGGTAGGACTGCCCGAGCATCTTCTCGCCGTCGTGCACGCGGTCGCGCACCAGCACCCGGTGCACCCACTTGCCGCTGACCGACGCCGGCCAGCCGGCGCACACCATGCGCAGCGGGAACCCGTGCAGCGGAGGCAGCGGCTCGCCGTTCATGGCGAAGGCGAGCAGCGATTCGGCTTCCATGGCCTTCGCGAGCGGCACGCCGCGCGAGATCGGCTGCTTGGAGGCATCGCCGGAAAGGTGCCGGTCCCTCGCCTCGTAGGCGACGTACACCGCGTCGTCCGCGATGCCGCAATGCTCGAGCACGTCGCGCAGCCGGACGCCCGTCCACTCGGGACAACCCACGGCTCCCGTCGTCCACTGATTGCCCGACGTCGCCGGGTAGAACTCCGAGCGGCCGTTGCCCGCGCATTCGATCTGCAGCTTCAGCGTCACGGGCTCGAAGCGCGACCTGAGCTCCGCCAGCGTGAACGTCTGCGGGCGGACGCACGACTCGCCGGCGATCTCGAGCGTCCAGCGATCCGGGTCGATGGCGGCGGCATCCGGCGGGATACCGTTGTTGCGCACGAACAGGCGCGCGGCCGGGGTGACCGGGTCGTCGAGCAGGTGCGCGGGGGTCTCCAGGTTGAGGGGGCGATCGTTCAGCACGATCAGCCCTTCCTTGCCCTCGATCTCGAACGGCTCGGGCGTATCCGCGAGCGCGGCCGGGATGAGCCCGCCGGGCATGAAGCGCGCGAACGGGATGGACGCACCGACGGCGGCGCTCATCGCCGCCAGGCCGGCACCGCGGAGGAACCCGCGGCGCGTGAGCGGATCGGCCTGCCGGCCCCAGAGCAGCCGGTCCGCCCGGGAGGGGTCGGCGGCGTACAGGGCACGGATGCCCACGCGGCGCTTACCGGTCTCGCCTTTCATTCGAGCTCCTCCGGTTCGGTCTCCTGTGCACCGATCGTAGCACCCGCGTGGCAGGCCGCCAGCAGCAGGCGGATCGACTGCGCGAGGCGCTCCGCCTTCTCCTCGTCGAGCTCGAAGCTGTCCTCGTCCATGTAGCAGCGCTGCGCGATCTCAAGCTGCACGGCATAGACGCCTTCGGCGGGGCGGCCGTAGTGCCGGGTGATGTAACCGCCCTTGAACCGGCCGTTCACGACGAAGGAGTAGGGCAGCGCGGCCGCCGCCTCGGCCAGGCGCTGCTCGATCGCGGGAGGGCAGCTCCGGCCGTCGTTCGTGCCGATGTTGAGGTCGGGCAGGTCGCCCTCGAACAGCCTCGGCACGCGCCCGCGGATCGAATGCGCATCCCACAGGATCGCGTACCCGAACTCCTTCCTGATCGCCTCGAGCCGGCTCGCGAGGCCGTCGTGGTACGGCTTCCAGTACCGCGCGATGCGTTCCCGCTTCTCGGCTGCATCGACCTCGCCCCCGCCGGAGTAGATGTCTTCGCCCGCGAACGTCTGCGCCGGGCAGAGGCCGGTCGATACCCGGCCCGGGTACAGCACGTCGTCGTCGGGCGAGCGGTTCAGGTCGACGACGTAGCGCGAGTAGCGGGCGGCGATCACGCCGGCGCCGATGCTCTCCGCGAAGGCGTACAGCCGCCGGACGTGCCAGTCCGTGTCCGGTATCGCCCGGCCCGCCGCCGTCATGCGCGCCGCGATGTCGGCGGGGATCTCGCGCCCGTCGTGCGGGATGCTGACGAGGAACGGCCCGTCGCCCTCGTGCCAGGTAAAGACCTCGCTCATGACACGCTCGGCAGCATCGCGCGCGCGTGCTCGTGGAGCAGGCCCGCATCGAGACGCGCGGCGAGCGTGGCGATCTCGCCGGCAAGCGAGCGATCCTCGACGTAGGGATCGGAGACGCTGCGGACCTGCTCGAGCACGCGCTCGAGCACGACGGAGCTCCGCTTCGGGCGGTGGAACTCGATCCCCTGCCCCGCGGCGAGCAGCTCGATGGCGACGATGCTGGCGACGTTGTCGAGCATCGCGTGGAGGCGACGCGCGGCGAAGGTCGCCATGCTCACGTGGTCCTCCTGGTTGGCGGAGGTCGGGATCGAATCCACGCTCGCGGGGTGCGCGAGCGACTTGTTCTCCGAGGCGAGCGCCGCGGCCGTCACCTGGGCCATCATGAAGCCGGAATTGAGGCCGCCGTCGCGCACGAGGAACGCGGGCAGGCCGCCGTTCAGGTGCGGGTCGATGAGCAGCGCGATGCGCCGCTCGGCGAGCGAGCCGATCTCGGCGATCGCGAGTGCAAGATAGTCCGCGGCCAGCGCGACGGGCTCGGCGTGGAAATTGCCCCCCGACAGGACCGACCTCGTGTCCGTGAACACGAGCGGGTTGTCGGTGACGGCGTTCGCCTCCGTCTCGAGCACCTGCGCGACGTGGCGCAGCACGTCGAGGCACGCGCCGGCGACCTGCGGCTGGCAGCGGATGGAGTACGGGTCCTGCACGCGGTTGCATTCGATGTGCGACGCGCGGATCTCGCTGCCGGCCATGAGGTCGCGCAGCAGGCCCGCGACCGCCGCCTGCCCGGCGTGGCCGCGCGCGTCCTGGATGCGGGCGTCGAACGGCACGTCGCTGCCCTGGATCGCATCGGCGGACAATGCCCCCGCGACGATCGAGGCGGCGAGGAGGTGCTCGGCGCGGAACAGCGCGGACAGCGCGAGCGCGGTCGAAACCTGCGTGCCGTTCAGGAGCGCAAGGCCCTCCTTCGGCGCGAGCGTGAGCGGCTGCAGCCCGGCACGCGTGAGCGCTTCGAGAGCCTCGACCTGCTCCCCGTTCACGCGCGCGCTGCCCTCGCCCAGCAGCACCAGCGCGAGGTGCGCCAGGGGTGCGAGGTCGCCCGACGCGCCGACGGAGCCCTTCGCCGGAATGCACGGGCAGATGTCGCGGTTCACGAGCTCGCACAGCGTGTCGACGAGCTCCGTGCGCACTCCCGAAGCGCCCTGCGCGAGCGCCGCGATCTTGGTGACGAGCACGAGGCGCACGCACTCGTCCGGCAGCAGGTCGCCCACGCCGACGGCGTGCGAGCGGATGAGGTTCTCCTGCAGGTGCACGAGCTCGTCGGTCCCGATGCGGACGTCGGCGAGCTTGCCGAAACCCGTGTTGACGCCGTAGACGCTCTTGCCGCTCTTCACCACCTCGGCAACGACCGCGCGGGACGCGGCGATGCGCGCGCGCGCCGAGTCGCCGAGCCGCACCCTCAGCGGCTGCCGCCAGGCCTGCCGCAGCTCGCCCAGCGTGAGCCGCTGCCCGTCGATGATCAGCTCCATCGCATTGCCCTCCCGCAGGAGCGCATCACCGCCGCACCATCGGCAGGTCGAGGCCGTGCTCGGCGGCGCAGGCGATCGCCTCCTCGTAGCCGGCGTCGGCGTGGCGCATGACGCCGGTGGCCGGATCGTTCCACAGCGTGCGGGCGATGCGGCGGTCGGCGGCCTCGCTGCCGTCGCACACGATGACGAGCCCGGCGTGCTGCGCGTAACCCATGCCGACGCCGCCGCCGTGATGGAACGACACCCAGGTCGCGCCGCTCGCCGTGTTGAGCAGCGCGTTCAGCACCGGCCAGTCGGACACCGCGTCCGAGCCGTCGCGCATCGCCTCCGTCTCGCGGTTCGGGCTCGCGACGGAGCCGGAGTCCAGGTGATCGCGGCCGATGACGACCGGCGCTTCGAGCTCCCCTTTGCGCACCATCTCGTTGAACGCGAGCCCGAGCCGGTCACGCTGCCCGAGGCCCACCCAGCAGATGCGCGCCGGCAGCCCCTGGAACCTGATCTTCTCGCGCGCCTGGTCGAGCCACCGGTGCAGGTGAGGATCGTCCGGAATCAGCTCCTTGACCTTCTCGTCGGTGCGGTAGATGTCCTCGGGATTCCCGGAAAGCGCGGCCCAGCGGAACGGCCCCACGCCGCGGCAGAACAGCGGCCGCACGTACGCGGGCACGAAGCCCGGGAACGCGAACGCGTCCTTCACGCCCTCGTCGTACGCGACCTGCCGGATGTTGTTGCCGTAGTCGAACGTCGGCACGCCGGCGCGATGGAAGCCGAGCATCGCCTCGACGTGCACCGCGATCGAGCGGCTCGCCGCCTTCGCCACGCCCGCGGGATCCGTGCGCCGGCGCTCGATCCACTCCTCCACCGTCCAGCCCTGCGGCAGGTAGCCGTTCGCCGGGTCGTGCGCCGAGGTCTGGTCGGTGACGGCGTCGGGCTTCACCCCGCGGCGCAGGAGCTCCGGCAGCACCTCGGCCGCGTTGCCGAGCAGGCCGACGGACAACGGCTTCCGCTCCGCGACCGAACGCTCGATCATCGCGAGCGCCTGGTCGAGGTCGTCGGCGCGCGTGTCGAGATAGCCGGTCTCCAGCCGCTTCGCGATGCGGTCCGGCTGGCACTCGACCGCGAGCATGGACGCGCCCGCCATCGTCGCCGCGAGCGGCTGCGCGCCGCCCATGCCGCCCAGCCCCGCGGTGAGGATCCAGCGGCCGGCGAGGTCGCCGCCGTAGTGCCGGCGGCCCATCTCGACGAAGGTCTCGTGCGTGCCCTGCACGATGCCCTGGCTGCCGATGTAGATCCACGAGCCCGCCGTCATCTGGCCGAACATCATGAGGCCCTTGCGGTCGAGCTCGCGGAAGTGCTCCCACGTCGCCCACGCGGGGACGAGGTTCGAGTTCGCGATCAGGACGCGCGGCGCGTCCTCGTGGGTCCGGAAAACGCCGACCGGCTTGCCCGACTGCACGAGCAGCGTCTGGTCGGCTTCGAGGCGCCTGAGCGTCGCGACGATCGCGTCGAAGCATTCCCAGTTGCGCGCCGCCTTGCCGATACCGCCGTAGACGACGAGCTCGTCGGGTCGCTCGGCCACCGCCGGGTCCAGGTTGTTCATGAGCATGCGCAGGGGCGCCTCGGTCAGCCAGCTCTTCGCGGACAGCGTGGTGCCGGTCGGTGCCTGCACGCGGCGCGCGCCTGAATCGTTCATTGCAGGGGTCCTCCGGGTTCGGGTGGGGCCATGCCGGGCGGCGCGTAGGTTCCGGTCAGCTCGAAGCGGCTGCCGGGATGCCACAGCCGCGCGTAGCTGACCGTGCGGCCGTGCGCCCAGGTTCGCCGGATCACCAGCAGGCACGGCTCGTTCTCGGGCATGCACAGGCTCGTACGCACGAACTCGTCGGGCATCGCGGCGCGCAGCACGTGCTCCGCCGCCTGCAGGGGCGCGATGGCGGAGAGATAGGCGCCCGGCGTAACCTGCGTGAAGTCCTGCTCCAGGCAATCGGGCGCAAAGGAGGCGAGCATCCAGCGTTCTTCGAGCTGGATCGGCGCCGAGCTTTCCTCGTGCACGATCCGCAGGTGGTACACGGGCTCGCCGGCTGCGACCCCGAGCGCGTCGGCGACGGCGTCGCGCGCGCGTTCCTCGGCGGCCTTCAGCACCCGCGCCGAATGGCGGTGCCCGCGCCGCGCGATCTCGTCCGCGATGTTGCGCACCTCGAGCGGGTGCGACTGCGCCTTGAGGTCGGCCACGAACGTGCCCACGCCGGCGACGCGCTTCACGATGCCTTCGTCGACGAGCTCACGCAGCGCCCGGTTCGCCGTCATGCGCGACACGCCCGCAGCGCTCACCAGCTCGTTCTCCGACGGCACGCGATCGCGCGGTTTGAGCTCGCCGCGCGAGATCTGCTCGATGATCATCTCCTTGAGCTGCTGGTAGCGGGGCTTGGGCTGCGTGGCCATCGCAGGCTCGTCACGCGAACAGGCGCCGCACCGTGCGTGCGTACTCGCGCCGTGCATCCTCGGCGGCGACGTGGCGGCCGTCGACGACCCGCCACTCGCCGCCCACCATCACGCGGTCGATCGGCAGCGTGAAGCCGGAGAACACGAGCGCATCCAGCAGTGAATCCGCCTCGTGGCCGACCAGCATCGGGCTGTCGTCGTCGAGCACGACGAGGTCGGCCGGCGCGCCTCGAGCGAGGCCGCGGTGGGGGATACCGGCGGCGAGCGCCCCGCCCTCGGCCGCGAGCGCGAACAGGCTGCGGCCGGTGTGGGTTTCGTCCCCGTGCGCGGCGACGTTGCGGCGCATCGACACCAGCCGCTGCCCGTACTCGAGCCAGCGCAGCTCCTCGAACGGGTTGATCGACACGTGGCTGTCGGAGCCGATCGCGATGCGCCCACCGTGCTCCAGGTAGCGCGCGAGCGGGAACAGCCCGTCGCCCAGGTTCGCCTCGGTGCTCGGGCACAGGCATGCGACGGCGCCGCTCTGCGCCAGCTTCTCGACTTCCTCGTCGTCGACGTGCGTCGCGTGCACGAGGCACCAGCGCTCGTCCACCTCGTGCTCGCGGAGCAGCCAGCGCACCGGGCGCTCGCCCAGCACGGCCAGGCACTGCTCGACCTCGCGCTGCTGCTCGGCCACGTGGATGTGCATCGGCACGCGGTCTTCCGCCGCGATGCGCGCGACGCGCGCGAGCGACCCGGCCGTCACCGCCCGCAGGCTGTGCGCGCCGATGCCGACACGGTAACCGTCGGCCTCGTCGCGCGCCTGCCGGTAGTGCGCCTCGAACGCGTCGAGCGTCGTCGCGAAGCGGCGCTGGTCGGCGTTCGGCTCCGGGTCGTCGAAGCCCGCCCGCTCGTAGAGCACCGGCACGTACGCGAGGCGGATGCCGCTGTCCGCGGCGGCCGCCGCCAGCGCGTGCAGCATCGCCATGCCCGGGCGCGGCTCGCCGGGCTCCGAGAGCAGGTAGTGGAACTCGGCGACACCCGTGAAACCGGCCGCCACCATCTCGCAATAGGCCTGGCGCGCGATCGCGAGCAGCGCGCCGGCGTCGATGCGGTGCGCGAGCGCGTACATGCGGCTGCGCCAGGTCCAGAACGTGTCCTGCACCGCCGGCGCGCGCTCCTCGGTGCGCCCGACGAGCGCCCGCTGGAAGGCGTGGCTGTGGGCGTTGACGAGGCCGGGGATGGCGATGCCGCCGACGACGTCCGCCCCTTCCGGCGTGGCGCCGGTCTCGACGTCCGCGATGCGGCCGTTCGCGACGTGCAGCCGCACGGCCTCGGACCAGCCGTCGGCGAGCAGTGCCTTGCGAACGAAGAGAGCGGCCATGGCAGTTGTATATACAGGCTAATGGATGCTACCGTCGGACGCAACGAGGTGACCGCGATGGCCGACTGGGATTTGCTCCTGACCGACGTCCATGCTGCCACGATGGCGGCGAACGGCGCGCGCTACGGGGCGATTCCCGACGCGGCGGTCGCGATCCGCGGCGATGCGATCGCGTGGATCGGCCCCGCCCGTGACCTGCCCGCCGGGGAGGCCGCGGAAACGCGCACGCTGGGCGGGCGCTGGGTCACGCCCGCGCTCATCGACTGCCACACCCACCTCGTGTTCGCCGGCGACCGCGCGAACGAGTTCGAGCAGCGGCTCGAGGGCGTCTCCTACGAGGCAATCGCGAAAGCCGGCGGCGGCATCCTGTCGACCGTGCGCGCGACGCGTGCCGCGTCCGAGGACGAGCTCGTCGCCGCGTCGGCGCCGCGCCTTGCCGCCTTGCGCGCGGAAGGCGTCGCCACCGTCGAGATCAAGTCGGGCTACGGGCTCGACCTCGACACCGAGCTTCGCATGCTGCGGGTCGCCCGCCGGCTCGGCGAGCAGCACGGCATCACCGTGCGCACCTCGTTCCTCGGCGCACACACGCTGCCGCCGGAATACGGGAACCGGGCGGACGACTACATCGATTTCCTGAACGACACCGTGCTGCCCGCCGCGCACGCGGCAGGGCTGGTGGATGCGGTGGACGCGTATTGCGAGCGCATCGCGTTCTCCGCGCGGCAGGTGGCCTCGCTCTTCACGCGCGCGGACACGCTCGGCCTTCCCGTCCGGCTGCATGCCGACCAGCTCAGCGACGCCGAGGGTGCGGGCCTCGCGGCGCGGTACGGCGCGCTGTCGGCGGATCACCTCGAGTACGCGTCGGACGGCGGGCTGAAGGCGCTCGCGGACGCGGGCTCGGTCGCCGTGCTGCTGCCGGGCGCGTTCCTCATCCTGCGGGAGACGCAGGCGCCGCCGGTCGCCCGGCTGCGCGAGCTCGGCGTGCCGATCGCGATCGCGAGCGACTGCAATCCCGGCACCTCGCCGGTGTGCTCGCTGCGTGCGGCGATGACGCTCGCGACCGCGCTGTTCCGGCTGACGCCGGAGGAGTGCCTGGCCGGCGTGACGCGCAACGCGGCGCGCGCGCTCGGCCTCGCCGACCGCGGCACGCTGGAAGCCGGCAAGCGCGCCGACCTCGCCGTCTGGGACGTCGGCCACCCGCGCGAGCTCACCTACTGGCTCGGCCTGAACCCGCTGCACGAGCTGTTCGTCGGCGGCGCCGGGAGCCGCGGCACGTGAGCTGCGCCCGCGGCATCGTGCGGGCCGCCGCCCTCGCCTGCACATTCCTGGCCGGCGCGGCGTTCGCGGAACCGCCACCGCGGGAGCTCGTCATCGAGGACGTCACCGTCGTGTCGCCGGAGCGCGGCGAGCCGCTCGCCCATGCGAACGTGCTCGTACGCGACGGCCGCATCGCCGCGGTGAGCACGCGGCCGCTCGAAGCCTCCCACACGATCGACGGCCGCGGCCGGTTCCTCGTGCCGGGGCTGATCGACAGTCACGTGCATCTCGGCGAAGCGCCCGGCGTGACGCCGCTGCAGGCGGAAGCGCACCCCGAGCTCGTGCGGGCGGCGCGGGCGCAGGAGCCGCGCAGCTACCTGTACTTCGGCTTCACCACAGTCGTCGACCTGATCAGCGATCCCGAGCGCACGGCGCGCTGGCGCGCCGCTCCCGACCGGCCGGACGTCGTCTCCTGCGGCGCGGCGCCGATCGCGAACGGCTACCCGATGGCGTGGGTGCCCGAAGACCTGCGCTTTCGCCTTGCACGTTACTTCCTCTACGACCCGCGCCAGGCGGATCGCATCCCCGACGACATCGACCCGGCCGAGCACACCCCGGAGGCGGTCGTGCGGCGCATGGCCGCGGACGGTGCGGTTTGCGTGAAGACGTTCCACGAGACCGGGTTCGGCGGCTTGCACGACCTGCCGACACCGACGCTCGAGATGGCGCGCGCGCTCGTCGCCGCCGCGCACGAACGGGGCATGCCCGTGCTCATGCACGCGAACTCGGTCGCCGCGCAGCGGTTTGCGCTGGAGGCGGGAGCGGACGTCATCGCGCACGGCTTGTGGAACGGTTTCGAGGTCGACGGTGACGGCTTCAGCAACGGCGCGGACGGTGTGCTCGAGGCAATCTCCGCAAAGGGCATCGGCTGGCAGCCGACGATGCAGGTGCTGCAAGGGCTGAGCGACCTGTTCGACGAGACGTTCCTCGACCGGCCCGCGGTGCGGCACGCGTACCCGCAGGCGCTGATCGACTGGTATCGCACGCCGGAAGGCCGCTGGTTTCACGACGAGATCGCGAGCGGGCTCGGCGGCGCGGACGGGCGCGCGGTGTTTGCGTCCGTGCTCGAGCGGATCCGCGCCGTGGTGCCCGTCGTCGCGCGCGGCGACGCCACGCTGCTCTTCGGCAGCGACACGCCCAGTGCGCCGACGTACGCCAACCCGCCGGGGCTGAACGGCCGGCTGGAAATGCAGCGCTGGATCGACGCCGGCATCACGGAAGCGCGGCTGTTCCGCGCCCTGACCCTCGACAACGCGCGCACGTTCGGGCTGGACGAGCGCATCGGCAGCATCGAGGCGGGCAAGGTGGCGCACCTCCTCCTGCTGCGCGCCAACCCGCTCGAGGACGTGTCCGCCTGGGACACGATCGAAACCGTCATCCTCGCCGGGCGCCCGATCGCGCGCGAGACCCTGTCCGCCACCCGCGCTCCCCGCCCGTAGGCGTGCGCGGCGATCGCGGCCGGGAATGCCCGGCATCGTCGCTCGCGCGCGGTGCGCGCTCCTGCGGGGGTATCGGGCGGGTTGGCCGCGCCTACGGGCGCTCGGTGACGATCTCGGGGACGGGCTTGCGCGATTGCGCGGGAGTGATCTTCGCGTAGCCGTACCAGATGAGGCCGACGATGAACTCCTCGGCCGGATCGATGCCGAGCATGCGCAGGAAGCGCTCGTCGCGGGTGAGCGCGCCGGTCGACCACTTGGTCGCGACGCCCGCGGCGGAGAGATAGAGCATGAAGTTCTGGATCGCGCAGCAACAGCTCGCGTAGTCCTCGCGCTGCAGGAGCTCGTCGTCCGAGACCTTGCACGTGACGACCAGCCAGCCCGGGCGCTCCGCGGCCGCGGCCGCCTTGAAGTCGCCCATCTTCGGCCCCTTGCGCTCGCTGGTGACGATGCGCGTCAGCTCGACCGCTTCCGCGATCGCCTCGGGGCCGAGCAGGTAGAAGTGCCACGGCTCGGTGACGTGGTGGTTCGGTGCCCAGCGGGCCGCTTCGATCGCGTCCAGCACGAGCTGCCGGCTGACCGGCCGTTTCAGGTACAGCTTGACGGTGCGGCGCCCGCGAATCAGGTCCGCGACGTCCTGCAAGCGTTTGTCGATTGGTACTGCCTCCATTACGCCCTTTCGAGAATCATGGCGATGCCCTGCCCCACGCCGATGCACATCGTGCACAGCGCGTAACGCGCCTGGCGGCGACGGAGCTCGTACGCGGCCGTGGTGACGAGCCGCGCTCCCGACATGCCGAGCGGATGGCCGAGCGCGATCGCGCCGCCGTTCGGGTTGACGTGCCCGGCATCGTCCGGCAACCCGAGCTCGCGGAGCACGGCCAGCGCCTGCGCCGCGAACGCCTCGTTGAGCTCGATCAGCTCCATGTCGTCGAGCGACAGGCCGGCGAGCCCGAGCACCTTGCGCGACGCGGGCACGGGACCCATGCCCATGATGCGCGGCTCGACCCCGGCCGCCGCCCAGGCCACCACCCGCGCCAGCGGCTCGAGGTCGTGCTGCCGGAGCGCCTCGTCCGAGGCGAGCAGCACGGCGCAGGCACCGTCGTTGATGCCGGAAGCGTTGCCGGCGGTGACCGTGCCATCCGGGCGCACGATCGGCCTCAGCTTCGCCAGCGCTTCGAGGCTCGTGGCGCGCGGATGCTCGTCGCGCTCGACGAGCACCGGGTCGCCCTTCCGCTGCGGCACCGGCACTGCCACGATCTCGCCGGCCAGCCGGCCGGCTTCGATGGCGGCTGCCGCCCGCTCCTGGCTGCGCAGGGCGAAAGCATCCTGGTCCTCGCGTGAAACGCCGAAATCCGCGGCGACGTTCTCGGCCGTCTCGGCCATGGAATCGGTCCCGTACTGCTTTTCGAGCGCGCGGTTCACGAAGCGCCAGCCGAGCGTCGTGTCGTACATCTCGGCGTTGCGGTCGAACGCCGCGGTCGCTTTCGCCACCACGAAGGGCGCGCGCGACATCGACTCGACGCCGCCCGCGATCACGAGCCCGGCTTCGCCCGCGCGGATCGCGTGCGCGGCGTTGCCGATCGCGTTCATGCCGGAGCCGCACAGGCGGTTCACGGTCGCGCCCGGCACGCCCGGCGGCAGGCCGGCGAGCAGGAGCGACATGCGCGCGACGTTGCGGTTGTCCTCGCCGGCCTGGTTGGCGCAGCCCAGGATCACGTCGTCGATAGCGGCCGGGTCGAGCTTCGGGTGCCGTCGCAGGAGCTCCGCCAGGGGAATCGCGCCGAGGTCGTCCGCCCGTACCGCGGACAGCGCACCGCCGTACCGTCCGATCGGCGTCCGGACGGCATCACAGATCCACGCGTTTTGCGTCATGCAGGGGTCCTCTCTCCTTGATCGGCGACGGCCGGGGCGGCTTCGCCGGCGGCGCGATCATACCGGCGGCCGAGCCAGGCGGCGACCGCGGTCCAGGCGAGCGCGATGGCGGCGCCCACCGCGGCGACGGCCTTCGGGCCGAGCCCGATGCCCGTGGTGAGGCCGGTGAAGGCCCAGGCCCAGACCGCGTCCCCGCCGCGGTAGATCACGATGTCGATCACGGGCTTGGCCCTGAAGCGTCGGTCCCGGTCGACGATGGTGAACAGCATCTCGCGACCGGGGCGGGTAACGGCATAGTTGCCCGCCCGGCGGGCGATTTCAAGCCCGATGACCACGGCCAGCACGGGCGCCACGGCGACCACCAGGAAGCCTGCGGCGATGCCCGCCGGCACCAGCGCCAGCGTGCGGGCCATGCCGAGACGTTGCGCCACCCGCCCGGTGACGAACAGGGCGGTGAGGACGGCGAGGGTGTTCACGGTGAGGTCGATGAAGGCCCACATCTGGCCCCGCGTTGCCTCGTCGTAAGGCCGCATGAGGTCTGCGAGCAGGAAATAGGCGAAAGTTCCCATTGACACGTACAGGAAAATGAACGTGCCGATGCCGAACAGGAAGCCGTCGCTGAAGAACAGCGTGAAGCCCCGGAACGGGTTGCGGGCCATCCGGCCTTCCCGGGCGAGATCCGCCTCCAGGCCGGCATTGCCGAGCTCGGTGACCTTGAGCCGGTTCAGCACCGCGATGATGGGCAGCGGCAGGAGCAGCATCACCGCCGCCACCAGCAGGATCTCGTAGGTGCCGACGACGTTCGCGAGCGCGATGGTGATGGCCGGCCCGGTGATCGCACCGAGGCTGCTGCCCGCCGCGATGAACGCGAACAGCCGCGGCGCCTGCTCCCGGTTGTAGATGTCGGCCATAAAGCTCCAGAAGACCGACACGTGGAACAGGCTGAACACGCTGACCCAGACGTAGAAGGCCGCGTTCAGCCAGCCGCGGTTCTCGACCTGCGTCGCCCCGAGGTAAAAGGCGAAAAACGACAGGGTGAAGAACACGTACACGCCCGGCACGAGGTGCCGGATCCTCACCCGCGGGATGATGGCGCCGTAGACGGTGACGGCCGCGAGGCTGAAGACGAAGGTGCCCGTCCACAGCAGGCTGAGCTCCGCGTCGGTCCAGTCGCTCGCCATGGCGTTGCGGACCGGCCGCAGGATGAAGTACGCCGCCATCAGCAGGAACACGAACAGGAAGGACAGGAGCACCGCCTTCAGCTCGTGGGGCTCTATGCGGGTGGCGGCCCGGACGATCCGGTCGAGGGGGCCTTTTACCGTCACGTGAACTCCCGGGCGAGAACCAGCCCGTTAGACTGCCACAGGAGCCGGCCGCTCGCCCGGGGAGCCGCAAGGCGCCTCTTGCAAATCGAGCGGCTGGCTCCATACTTGGAAGATCGGCGGCATCGAAGTCACTGTTTTTATTCATTCTAATTCTCGATTCCCCGGGAGCCATCGTGAGCAAAACGCCCCACATCATCGTTTCAGAGCGTGACGCCGAGCGCCTGGAGGCGCTCTTGGAGAAACTGCCGTCCGGAAGCTTTCCCGGGAAAGCGGCGCTCGAAGCCGAGCTCGAGCGCGCCGAGCTGGTTCCGCCGGAGGAGGTACCCCCGGACGTGGTGACGATGAATTCCACGATCCGCTTCCGGGTCGCCTCCACCGACGAGGAGTTCACCCTGAGGCTCGTCTACCCGAAGGACGTGGACGACAGCGGGGGCACGATCTCCATCCTCGCGCCGGTCGGCAGCGCGCTGCTCGGCCTCAAGCAGGGGGACGAGATCGAATGGCCCAAGCCGGGCGGCGGCACCATCCGGGTGCAGCTCGTCGAGATCGTCTACCAGCCCGAACGCGCGGGCGAGTTCCACCGCTGACGGCAGCCGCGCGCACCCCGTTGCCGCGCTGGTCGGGTCGACGCGCGGTCGCGGGGCGCACGCTCATGGTCGCTACGTCGCGTGCTTCTTCACCCACGCGACGAAGCGATCCATCCAGCCCTGCAGGAAATCCCGGCTGCCCGGGCCGATGCTGCCGTCCGGCTGGAACAGGTCGTCGCTGATCGTGATGAACACCTCCGGCTGGTTGAGCGCCGGCATGTCGAGGTACGCGATCGAGTCGCGCAGGTGCTGTTGGGCGCAGGCCGTGCCGATCGCGCCGATCGAGACGCCCATCATGCCCGCGGGCTTGCCGGCCCACGCGTTGTCGCCGTACGGGCGCGAGGCATGATCGAGGGCATTCTTGAGCACGCCCGGCATCGAGCGGTTGTACTCGGCCGTGACGAAGAGGATGCCGTGGCACGCCCGGATCTCGCTCTTCAGGCGCTTGACGGGCTCCGCCTGGTTCTCGTCGTCGTCCTGGTTGTAGAGCGGCAGGTCGCCGATCTCGAGCGACTGGAACTTGAACTCCGGCGGTCCCAGCTTGATGACGGCGTTGGCGAGCTTGCGATTCAAGGACTCGCGGCGCAGGCTGCCCACGACCACGCCGATCCGGTACTCGGTCATCGTTCCCTCCTGACTGGTACGCATGCCGGCGTAAATCCAGCCTAGCATCCCGTCCGCGGCCGGTATACCGGCGCGGCAGTTCTTGACGGAGTTCATGGCGGCCCACCCCGCCCCCCGCTACAGTCCCCGGCTTCCTGGCACAGCCACGGGTGAGCGACATGGCGGACGAGTACACGGCGACGATCCGCATCCGCCGGCCGGCAAAGGTCACCACCGACGACCGGGGCCGCACGGTCTGGACCGGCACGATCGAAACGGCCGAGCTCGAGCTCGTCTCCACGGCCGAGCTCGAGCAACTGCTCGCGCAAAGCGACGAGCAGAGCCGCACGGCCATCGAGCAGGTTCTCGCGACGGACGCGGAGGGCGTGCTCGCGCGCGACCCGACCACCGGCCTGTTCCAGATCGTGAGCGAAGCCGAGGTCGCGGCGGCGCTCGAGAAGGACCGGGGCAGCCTCGAGTCGCTCGGCGGCGAGGAGCTCTCGCTCGTGAGCACGCAGGTGCTGCGGCGGCGGCTCGACAGCCGCCGGCCCGAACGCGAGCGGCCCCGGCACCCGGCGCGGCCGATGCCTGCCGCTCGCGGCCCGAAACGCGATGCGGGCGGCGGCTTCGATCCGTACAACAACGGCTGACGCGCCGTCCAAACCTGCCTTGCCGTCACCGGCCGCGCTGCACGGAGCTCAGCGCGATCCGCTCCCGTGTCATCGCCCGGCGGGCGACACCGTTTCGCCATGGCCCCTTGGGCCGGTTCCGTATAGAATGGCGGTCCTGCCCGAAAGAGCAAACAGAATTAAGGACTTGACGATGGCGCTCGACATCACGTTCACCCTTACCGACGAAGACCTGGAGCATTTCCAGGAGATCGTGGACCGCGCCAAGATGGCGACGGAGGACGGCAAGGATCCCGGGCAGATCGAGGCCGCCGCGCAGAAGTTGATCGACGAAGCCCGCCAGCGCAAAGACCTGCCGGACTTCATCGCCTCCAGGCTCTTCAAGCTCGAGACCGTGATCAACATGGTCCGCGACGAAGAGTGGAAGCTGAACGAAGAGGAGCGCGCACGGATTCGCGGCGCACTCGTGTACTTCACGAACCCGGAGGACCTGATCCCGGACCACATCCCGGGCATCGGCTTCCTCGACGATGCGATCTACGTGGAGCTCATCCTGCGCGAGCTCAAGAACGAGATCGAGCATTACGAAGAGTTCTGCATCTTCCGCTCCAACGAGGAGCGCAAGCGCCTCGAGCGCGGCGAGGACCCGCACGCCGACCGTGAAGCGTGGCTGCGTGACAAGCGCGCGCAACTCCACGCCCGCATGCGCCGCTACCGCCGCAAGCGCCTGGGCGACCCGACGCTCACCTGGCGGTTCCGCTGGTAAGACCCCGCTCCGGACTCATCCGGCACGCAGCGCGACGGCGATCGCCGGTCGCGCGCACTGCGCGCTCCTATCGGCGGCGCTCGAAGAGCTCGAGCAGCTCTTCGGGCTCGTTCGCGACCAGCAGCAGCCGCCGGTGCTCGGGCTTGAGGAGACCTTCTTCCTCCGCGTGCGCGAGATACGCGATCAGGTGATCGAAGTAGCCGGCGACGTTCAGAAGCCCGCACGGCTTGGCATGAAAGCGGAGCTGCGCCCACGTCACGATCTCGATGATCTCCTCGAGCGTGCCGAAGCCGCCCGGCAGCGCCACGAAACCGTCCGCCAGCCGGGCCATGAGCGCCTTGCGCTCGTGCATGGTGTCGACGACGTGCAGCCGGGTGACACCGGTATGGGCGATCTCCTTGTGCATCAACGCGCGCGGGATGACGCCCTGCACTTCCCCGCCGGCGGCGAGCACGGTATCGGCCAGCCGCCCCATCAGCCCCTTCGACGCCCCGCCGTAGACCAGGCCGATGCCGTGCCGGGCGAGCGTATGGCCGAGCCGTTCCGCGGCCTCCGCGTACACCTCGCGGACGCCGAGGTTCGACCCGCAATAGACGCAGAGGGCGCGCACGCTCACCCGCCGTGGATGATCTCGTACACGGCCGGCCGGTGTGCCGCGAGCTCCTCGTCGGACAGCGAATCGAGCTCGTGGGGAAAGACGAGCCACTCGGCCGTTTCGCGGACGTAGTAGTCCGGGACGATGTCGGTCTGGTTCCGCGACGGCTTGTA
The DNA here is from genome assembly GCA_035304345.1 of Woeseiaceae bacterium. GTDB lineage: Bacteria > Pseudomonadota > Gammaproteobacteria > Steroidobacterales > Woeseiaceae > IDS-8. The sequence goes on from DATGQE010000006.1 coordinate 25,618, forward strand.
CCAGGGCACCGCCACGCGCATGTCCTCGGGCGTGTTGCCGCGGGCGCGCCGCCGTACCTCGGCGAGCACGGCGGCGATCGTGTTGCCGGTGTCGAACACGTCGTCGACGATCAGGAGGCGGTCGTCGTAGCAGACCTTGTCGATGATGTAGTCGAGGCCGTGCACCGCGACGGCACCGCGCTGCTCGACTCCCACGTAGGACGACGTGCGGATGGCGATGTGGTCGGCCGCGACGCCGCAATAGGCCAGGATCTCCTGCACGGCCATCCCGACCGGCGTGCCGCCGCGCCAGATCGCGACGATCAGGGTCGGCTCGAAGCCGCTCTCGAGCACCTTGACGCCGAGCCGGAAGGAGTCCTCGAGCAACTGCCTGGCCGTGAGCACCGTCTTGTCCATACGCGTCCACAGTGTCGCGGCCGGCGGGGCCGCGTTGGCTATAATGATCGCCATACTACAGCACCTGCGAGTGCCAGAGGGGACATGAACAAGACGTTCGTCGCGGCAGACGACCTGCTGCTCGATTCCTTCCGCCTGGCGGTCGCAGTGCGCGAGTCGGGGTTCCGGCCGGATTTCCTCGTCGGCCTGTGGCGCGGCGGCAGCGCCGTCGGCATCGCGGTCCAGGAAGGACTGGAGCACCTCGGGATCCCGACGGACCACATCGCAGTTCGGACTTCCTACAGCGGCCAGCCCGCCTACCACGAGATGGTGCAGCACGCCAAGGCCATCCGCGTGCACGGGCTCGACTACGTCATCGACCGCGTGTGCGCAGAGCATTCGCTCCTGATCGTCGACGACGTGTACAGCACGGGCTCCAGCGCGAACGCCGTGATCGAGCGGCTGCAGAAGAAGGCGCGCCGCAACCTGCCGCACGACATCCGCGTGGCGACGGTGTGGTTCCGCCCGACCGAAAGGACTCTCCGCAGGCCGGACTACTTCATCCACGAAACACACGACTGGCTCGTGCTGCCTTACGAGCTCTCGGGGCTCACGATCGAGGAGCTGCGCGCGCACAAGCGCGAGATCGCCCCGGTGATCGACCGCCTCGCCGAGCTCTGCAAGGGAAAGCAGCCGGCCTGACGTCGTTCGTGCGGTCGTGGCGCGGCGCTCGCGCGAGCTCGCGGCGGTCACCCGCAGCAGGCCCCGCGCACGGCATTGCTATCATGCGCCGATGCGACGACCGACCAGGGTCGAGCTCGAAGCCGCCGCGGGCAAGCGCGTTCCGGACGTGATCGCGCCCGGGCTCGACGTGCTGTTCTGCGGCATCAACCCCGGCCTGTACTCCGGTGCGACCGGCCATCATTTCGCGCGCCCCGGCAACCGCTTCTGGCCGGCGTTGCACGGCGCCGGCTTCACCGCGCGCCGGCTGGAACCCTGGGAGGAGCGGGAGCTGCTCGAGGTGGGCCTGGGGATCACCAACCTCGTGAACCGCGCGACCGCAACCGCGGCAGAGCTTTCGAAAGACGAGCTGGTGCGCGGTCGTGCCGTGCTCGAGCGCAAGCTGCGCCGCTACGCGCCGCGCTGGCTCGCGGTGCTCGGGATCGGCGCCTACCGCACCGCGTTCGGGAAGCGCAACGCGCAGTTGGGGCGGCAACCGGAGCGCATCGGGTCGACCGGCGTGTGGGTGCTGCCGAACCCGAGCGGCCTGAACGCGAGCTACCAGCTCCCGGAGCTGATCCGGGTGTTCGCCGAGCTGCGCGAAGCCGTCCAATCCGGGTAGGCGCATGCATCGCGCGCGACACGACGGTGGGTTGCGCGCGATGCGTGCACCTACGGGGTGCGGGGTTGCTGATCGCGCGAGGTGCGGGGGGAGGCGAAGCCGTAATGACCGAATCTCGATTCCGCGGCGAGCCATTCGCGCAGGAACTGCACGTCCGGGCCGTCGGGCGCCGTGGCCAGCGCCTTGTCGCCGGCGCGCAGCGCGCGGAACGCGGCTTCCAGCGCCCGCAGGCGCGTGGCATCGTACCCGTTGCGACGGAGGCCGACGCTGTTCAGCCGGAAATGCCGGGGCGGCTCCCCGCCGACCAGCATGAACGGCAGCACGTCCTTGCGCAGCGGCGCGTAGCCCGCCACCATGCTGTACGCACCGATGCGCACGAACTGGTGCGCCCCGGCGGCGCCGCCCATCACCACGCCGTCGCCGATCTCCACGTGCCCGCCGAGCAGGACGTTGTTCGACAGCGTCACGCCGTCGCCGATGCGGCAATCGTGGCCGACGTGCGCGTACGCCATGAGGTAGCAACGGGAGCCGATGCGCGTCTCGCCGCCCGGCAGGAACGCACGGTGAATCGTGACGCCTTCCCGTATCACGTTGCCGTCACCGATCGTCACGCCCGTCGGCGATCCGTCGTAGCGCGTGTGCTGGGGCTTGCCGCCAATGACCGCATGTGCGTCAATATCGTTGTCGCGGCCGATACGCGTATGGCTGCGGATCACCGCGTGGGCACCGATGCGCGTGCCTGCTCCGATGTGCACGTCGCTCTCGATGACGGCATAGGGACCGACGCTGGCGCCCTCCTCGATCACGGCGCCCGGGGACACGATGGCCGTCTCGTGAATGTCGCCGTTCATGGATAGCTACGCGGAAGTCGACAAGCGGCGCAGCAAGGCTTCGAAGCGGCGCATGTCGCGCGGCAGGCGATTCGTCTACTCACTCGGCATGCCATTGCTGAGAACCCTGCTGTTTCTCCTGCATTCGAGTTACCGCATCGAGAAGATCCGCGGCGCCGACGTCGAGGAGCGTATCCTCGCCGACCGGGGGCGCGCCTATGCCCCGTGTTTCTGGCACCAGCAGACGATCGTCTGCGCCCACCTGATCCGTCGCTGGGCGCGGCGCGGCTTCAAGGCATGCTACATCATATCGGCGTCGGTGGACGGCGAGATCGCCGCCCGCGTCGCCAGGGCATGGGGAGCCGAGGTCATCCGCGGCTCGGCCACGAGCGCGGGCGCGCTCGTGCTGCGCGACGCGCACGAGATGATGAAACGCGGCGTATCGCTGGCCACGGCGCCGGACGGCCCCTTGGGTCCCCGCTTCCGGTTCACGACCGGCACGGTGCTGATCGCGCGCATCGGCCGCGCGCCGCTCGTCCCGATCGCGTGCGCGGCCGACCGGGCATGGTACCTGCGCTCCTGGGACCGGTTCATGATCCCGAAGCCGTTCGCCCGGGTCGCCCTCGCCATCGGCGACCCGGTCGAGGTGCCGGAGGAGCTGTCACGGGAAGAGCTGGAGCAGTTCAGGCAGCGGATGCAGGCCGTGCTGGACGGGCTGATGACGGAATGCATCGAGCGGCTCGGGATACCGCGCGAGATCGTGACCGGCTGACCGCGCCTTCAGGACTGTGCCGCCACAATCCCGTTGATGATGGTGGCGGTCTCGAGCGCGTGCATCGCCACGTGCCCGTTCGCCAGCGGCGGCGGGCCGCCGGCAATCGACGTGAGAAAAGCTTTCGTCTGTTCCAGCATCGCATCGCCCGGCTGGAAGCTCTCCCGGCGGATCTCGATGTCGTCCGGGCTCGCGACGCGGCCATGCGACCGCGGCAGGCAGTGCGTGAGCTCCATGTGGCGCAGGTCGGCGGAAAAGTAGGCGTCGGGCTGGAACATCCGCAGCGTGCGCTCGGTCTTCAAGCTGATGCGGCTGGCCGTGACGTTCGCGACGCAACCGTTCTCGAACGTGATCCTGGCGTTCGCGACGTCGATGTTGTCGGTGAAAACAGGGCGGCCGACGGCATCGACGTGCTTCATCGGCGACCTCACGAACGTGTGGATGAGGTCGATGTCGTGGATCATCAGGTCCAGCACGACGCTGACGTCCAGCGCCCGCGGCTGGAACGGGGCCACACGGATCGACTCGATGAACTGCGGCCGGGACACGTGCTCCGCCAGCGCGAGCACCACCGGGTTGAAGCGCTCAAGGTGGCCGACCTGCAGCACGAGCTGCCTCGCATCCGCCATCTCGACCAGCTCGCGGGCATGCTCCATGCCCGTGGTGATCGGCTTCTCGACGAGGACGTGCACGCCGGCGTCGAGCATGTCACGCGCGATGTCGAAGTGCGTGGACGTCGGGGTGGCGACGACGACCGCGGAGACCTCGCCGATGAGGTCACGGTAGTTCGTCGTCGTGGCGACGCCCAGCTCCGCACCGACGCTGCGTGCACGCTCCGGATCGATGTCGACGACGGCAACGAGGCGCGAGCTCTCGAGAGCCGCGAGCTTGCGGGCGTGACGCTCGCCCTGCTGGCCCACTCCCACGACCGCGGTCGCCAGCGGCTTCACTGCGCCTGCTCCCGGGCCGAAGCGGCAACGCGGACCCGATTACCCGTCATCGAATTACCTGGTTGCGCTCTCAATCATCGGCCCCGGATCCGGAAACGGAGCAGGCGCACGGCCGCAGTCCCGGCTCAATGGCAGGATGCCGGCGAAGGACACGACCCTCGCGCCTGTAGGACTGCACGGCCACATTGTGTCCCGATTTCGGTCCGTGCGCCAGCGTTGCGGCGCTCATGCGCGGCGATCGAAGAACTCCGCGACGCTGGCGATCACGTGCTGCTGCTGCTCTTCCGTGAGCTCCGGGTAGACCGGCAGCGCGAGGCCGCGCTGCGCCGCCGCCTCGGCTACCGGGAAATCGCCTTCGCGCCAGCCCGGGTCCCGGAAGCACGGCTGCAGGTGCAGCGGCACCGGGTAGTAGATGGCCGTGCCGACGCGGCGTGCGGCGAGGTGCTCCCGCAGCTCGTCGCGCGCATCGGCGTGGATCACGTACTGGTTGAACACGTGGCGGCCCGATGACGGCACGGCGGGGATCTCGATCGGCAGGCCGAGGCCGGAGAACGCCTCGGTGTACCGGCTCGCGATCTCGCGGCGGCGCGCCGTCCAGGCCTCGAGGTGATCGAGCTTCACGTTGAGAACGGCCGCCTGCAGCTCGTCGAGCCGGAAGTTGCCGCCGACCGCGGTGTGATAGCGGCCGCCGTGCCCGCTGCCGTGAACGCGCAGCAGCCTCAAGGCCTCGGCGGCTTCCGCGGAGCCGGTGAGGCACATGCCGGCGTCGCCGAAGGCGCCGAGGTTCTTCGTGGGGAAGAACGAGAGGCAGCCGATGGCGCCGATGCCCCCCGCGCGACGCCCGTCCGCGGTTTCGGCGCCGATGGCCTGCGCGGCATCCTCGACGAGCGGAATCCCGAACTCCGAGCCCACGGCCGCGAGTGCGCTCATGTCCGCCGTGCGCCCGTACAGGTGCACGGGCACGATGGCCTTGACCCGCGCCCCCGTCACCGCGTTGACGGCACCCTCGCCATCCCGCCGGCAGGACCCTTCGAGCCAGCGGCGGACCGCACCGGGATCCAGGTTCAATGACTCCGGCTCGACATCGCAGAACACGGGCCGCGCGCCGAGCCGGGCGACGGTGCCCGCCGTGGCGAAAAAGGTGTACGCCGGGACGATGACCTCGTCGCCGGCCTCGACGCCCAGCGCCATGAACGCGGCGAGCAGCGCGTCGGTTCCGGACGAAAGCCCGACGGCATGCGGCACCCCGCAGTACGCGGCCATGCGCTCCTCGAAACGCGCCACCTGCGGGCCGAGGATGAACTGCTGGCTGTCGCACACCTCGCGCATGGCGGCCTCGACGTCGGCTTTCAGCGCGCGGTACTGCACGGTGAGGTCGAAGAACGGGACGGTGGCCGGCGGGTCGGGGGTTTTCGGCATGCACTACCTTTACCCCAACCGGTCGAGGCGCGCAAAAGGAGCCGACGGACGGCCGCCCGGACACTCACGCGGTGCAATCCTGGTCCGCGGTCGTTGACGGCGGCGGGGGGATGGCGCATAACGACGTCAAAAAGGTTCCGGCAACGAGAACCAGGGGGGTGCAAGATGGCGGTTCCGAAGAATGCCCGCCCGATCATCTACGTGCGCGGCTACGCCATGACGGCAGGCGAGAAGGATGCAACCGCCGCCGATCCGTTCTGCGGCTTCAACCTCGGCTCCACCGTCTACCGCGCGGTTCCGGACAAACGGGCTCCCGCCCGCAAGTACGTGTTCGAATCGCCCGTCGTCAGGCTCATGTCCGATTTCGGGTATTCCGACGTCTACCAGGACGGGCGGGACATCCTCGACCCCGAGTGGCACAGCGACGCGCTCGGCCAGCCCACCGGCAACAGGCTCGACAGCCGGTCCATCATCATCTACCGCTATTACGACGCGGCATCGGACCTGCTCGGGGAAGGAGCCAAGACGCCGGAGATCGAGGATTTCGCCCGCGAGCTCGGCCAGCTGATCGTGACCGTGCGGGACCTCGTCTGCGCCAACCCGGCAAACAAGGTGACGCGCCGCGATTTCCGCTGCTACCTCGTGGCGCATTCCATGGGCGGGCTGATCTGCCGGGCGCTGCTGCAGAACCCGGCGCTCGACGTGCACGACGCCGCCAGGTACGTCGACAAGCTGTTCACCTACGCCACGCCGCACAACGGCATCGACGTCGCCAAGGTGAACGTGCCGGAGTGGCTCGGGCTGAACGACATCAACAACTTCAACCGCAGTAAGCGGATGTCGAAATACCTGGCGCTCGAGAAGGAATACCGGAAGCACGGTCGCGTGGACCTGGTACCCGAGTCACGCTTCTCCTCGCGCCGCGTGTTCTGCATGGTGGGCACCAACCGGATGGACTACTCGGCGGCGGCCGGGCTCGCGAGGACGTTCGTCGGCCACGGCAGCGACGGGCTCGTCCTGATCGAGAACGCGACCTGCCGCGGCCTGAACGAGGACGGCACGCTCGGGGAACCGTGCGCGAAGGCGTTCACGTACCGCTCGCATTCGGGCTACTTCGGCATCGTGAACAGCGAGGAAGCGTACCAGAACCTCACGCGCTTCCTCTTCGGCAACGTGCGCGTGGACGTCTTCGTGGACGTGGAGGACGTGCGGCTGCCGGAGGCGCTGCAGGCGGCAGCGAAGAAACACAGGATCGATGCGCTGTACCAGATCGAGTGCACGGCGGCCGCGCGCGGCAAGCTCTGGTACCTGACGCGGCGCACGGCGGAGGAGGATTCGGTCTCCTGCTTCACGCACGCCGACTGGGAAACCGACCGCACGCACTATCTCTCCACCGTCTTCCTCGCCAACCACGGGCGGGTGAACCCGCGGCGCCGATCGCTCGCCTACCAGATGACGCTCGGCGTGCGTGTTCCCGACTACGAGGTGGACCGCAGGCTGTGGATCAACGAGCACTACGAAGGCGGCTACCTGTTCCAGAACGCGCTCGTCGTCGAGATCACGCCGCCGGCACGCGGCAGCCGCAAATGGAAGGTGTGCTACGCGTGGCAGGATGCCGGCACCAGCAAGGCCGACGTCGAGGTCGACGGCACGGCGCTCGCCGGCAACGGGCTCGAGATCCGGATCCCGTTCGAGAGCCACGTCATCGACGCACAGGGCAACCGCCAGCCGAGCACGCCCGGCATCAAGGGCGACGTACGCCTGATGGTGTCCGCCTGGTCCTGATTCATCTCGCTCCGGCGCCGGTCTCTTCGGAGTCGCGCGACTGCCGTGCCGAAGCCTCGCCCGCGGCCGCGGTTTCCAGCGAACGAGCGTGGCAGGCGCCGTGGGAATCCGCCCACGGCACACCACGATCAAGGCCGGCGTCCTGCCCCGGCGCCCGCTAGAATCCCGGGTATCGCGTTGCGGACGATTGGCGATGGCGGAGTACGGCTCCCAGAGCATGGTGGGCAGGCTGCGGCGGGCGGTGGTGCGCGCGCCGGACCGGTCGTTCGCGGAGGCGGACCCGGACGAATGGCACTACGCGGGCCGGCCCGAGCTCGAGGCGGCGCGCGCCGAGCATGGCGCTTTCACCGACATCCTCGAGCGGGCCGGCGTCGAGCTGGTGTGGCACGACGAGCCGCTGCCGGGCCTCGCCGATGCGATCTTTACGCACGATTCGGCGCTGGTCACGAACCACGGCAGCATCATCCTGCGCATGGGCAAGGCATTGCGGCAAGGCGAGGAAGAGGCGATGGCACGGGTGCTCGCACGCGCCGGCGTGCCGGAGCTCGGGCGGCTCCACGGCGATGCGCGCGCGGAAGGCGGCGATCTCCTGTGGCTCGACGAGCAGACGCTGGCGGTGGGCGTGGGCTTCCGCACGAACAGCGAAGGCGCCGACCAGCTCGCGCAGATTCTCGCGCCCATCGGCGTGTCGGTGCGGGCCTACGACCTGCCGTACTACGAGGGGCCGGACGCGTGCCTGCACCTCATGTCGCTGATCAGCATGATCGACGACGACCTCGCCGTGGTGTTTCCGCCGTTGCTGCCGGTGCGGCTGGTGAACGACCTCGCGGATCGCGGGATCCGGCTGCTCGAGGTGCCGGAGGACGAGTTCGTGCACGGCCAGGCGACGAACGTGCTGGCGCTCGCGCCGCGCGACGTGCTGCTGCTCGAAGGCAACCCCGTCACGGTGCAGAGGTTGCGTGAGGCCGGCTGCCGCGTGGCGACCTACCGCGGCGACGAGATCTCGCGCAAGGCGGAAGGCGGCGCGACCTGCCTGACCCGCCCGGTGCTGCGCGACTCGACCCGCCGCTGACGTTCCCGCGGCGGGGCTTCCGGTCCCCGCGAGTTGACGCTCGGCGCCGGAATGCGCAGGCTACGCGGCGTCGTCCGCCTGCCGGGAGCGTTGAAAGTGTCGCGCGCGAGCTCTTCCGTCGTATTCCTGACGCCGCTGAGGCGGCACGGCGACCTGGCGCTCCTCCTGCTGCGCCTCCTCGTCGGTGCGTTTCTCGTCTGGGGCGTATCGGACAACATTGCCGACGCGGGTCACATGCGCGAGTTCGAGCAGTTCCTGGCGCGCTTCGGCTTCCCGGTGCCCGCGTTCTCCGCCCGGCTGTCGGTGTGGGCGCAGGCGGCCGTCGGGATCGCGTTCATCTTCGGCCTGCTGACGCGCTGGGCGGGGATCGTCTGCATCGTCAACTTCGTCGTGGCGATCGTCATGGTCGACATTCACGGCGGCATCAGGACGGCTTTTCCGTCGGCGTGCCTGGTCGCGATCGGCCTCTACCTCGCGACCCACGGCGCGGGACGCTTCAGCGTGGATCGCCTGCTGGAGAGCTGAGCGGCCTCAGATGAACCCGAACAGCGGCGGGAACACGATCACGACGAGCGCCGCCCACGCGGCATAGACGGGCACGTAATTCGTCTGCCAGCGCGCGAGATCCGCGATCGGCGCGCGGCCGCGCAGGAACCGGAGGTAGAGCACGGCCGACCACGCGAGGTTCACGAGCAGGATGACGTTCTCGCCGAGCGCGGCCACACGGTTCGGCGTAAAGCCGAGCTCGTTGATGCGCGCCGCGATGGTCCACAACGCGACTCCGTCGGCCAGCAGCGCACTGATCAGGAGCACGACCTGCAGCAGGTCGAACGCGTTCGCGGGCGCCAGCGGGTCGCGGGCGGAAATGGCGTAGACGAGCAGGCCGAGGACGACGACGAGCAGCAGGTCGAACGCGATGAGCAGCTCGCGATGGAAAGCGGGGCCGCGTCCCGTCAGCGTCATGGTGACGAGGAACGCAAGCAGCACGAGGGCGAACAACGGCGTGAACAGCCGCGTGAGCACGGGCGCCATGTTCTCGATGACGCTCTGCTTCGCCTCCACGAGCCAGGCCGCGATCACGACCGCGCCGAGCGCGCCGCAAGGCACGATCCAGCGCTCCAGCACCGGCTCCATGTCGACGCCGATGGTCTCGAACATGCCCACCGTGAAGCCGATGAGCACGACGCCCCCCAAGGCGATCAGCACGTAATAGATGAAGAGCTCGCCCGAGAAGCGGATGAAATCCATGCGGGCGCCGGTCTCGTTCCAGCGTCCGCCGGCGTAGGCAACCCCGACGACCAGCCATAGCGCGATCGGCAGGTGCAGCGCGGTGAGCACCTCGGTGTAGCCCGCCGGCGCGAAGGGCCAGGCGTTGGCGAACACGGCGGCCGCGGCGAAAGCCGCGATCATCCATCCGAGCGTGGCGCGATCGAAGCCGCGCTTCCAGGCGAAGTAACCGGTGAGCAAGGGAAGCACGAACAGGCTCATGTTGCGGGCATAGAAGCCCGCGTCCTCGTCGAGCCGCAGCCCGAACAGCTCCGGCACCTTGACGGCGACGGCGGCGAGCACCGCCAGCGCGAGCGCGACCACGGGGTCACGGCGCGAGCGCGCGGCGGTATCGGCCGACACGTCCGGCGCCATGACGAGCTGCTTCCACAGCCTTTCGGAGTGCTCGCGCGCGAACTCCCGGGACAGGGCGTCGAGCGCGCCCATGCGCTTGACGGCGACCAGGAAGGCCTCGTCTTCTGCGAGCCCGGCCTCGGCGAGCGCCGCGACCTGCTCGCGCAGGTGATCCTCCAGCTCCTCCACGTCGGCGAGGCGGATCGCTCCGCGGCGATGCAGGAAGCTGCGCCAGCGCGCGATCTGCTCCTCCATCCCGATCGCCCCGCCCGCGACGGCCATGGTCAGGTCCCCTGGGTGACCGGGACGGCCTGGCCGGCGAGCGACAGCGCCGACCAGACGCTCCTCAGGGTGGCGTCCACGGCCAGCCACTGGCGGCGCTCCTCGCCGAGTTGCCGCCGCCCGCGGTCGGTGAGGCTGTAGTACTTGCGCCGGCGACCGCCGGCGGGAGCCTGCCAGCGGGCCTCGATGTAGCCGAGCCGCTCCAGGCGGTGCAGCACCGGGTAGAGCATGCCGTCGGTCCATTCGAGCTGCCCGCCCGAAAGCTCGCGGACCCGCTTCAGGATGGCGTAGCCGTAGCTCTCGCCGGTGGCGAGGATGGCGAGCACGAGGGGCGTCGACGAAGCGGCGACGAGGTCCTTGTTGATGGCCATGAAGCTCGACCGGCGGGCAGCGTCCGCCTTTCCGAAGATACCCTGAGGCACTATACATTGCATCTCTATGCATAGCAACGTCAGGGTTGGGCTACCATGGGTAGAGCGCCAGCGTTCCCGCCGACACTGCTTCCCGAGGAGAGCGCCATGACCGCACCCGTCAAACCGATCCCCGAAGGCTACGAAGCCGTCACGCCTTACCTGGTTGTCAAGGACGCCGCGCGCGCCATCGACTTCTACAAGGAGGCCTTCGGCGCCACGGAGCTGATGCGCTTCGACGACAACGGCAAGGTAGGTCACGCCGAGCTGCGCATCGGCCAGGGGATCGTCATGCTCGCGGACGAGTATCCCGAGCGGGGCTACGCGGCGCCCGCCCCGGGCGCGTCGACTCCGGTCAGCCTGATGATGTACGTCGAGGACGCGGACGCCGTGGTCGCGACAGCCGAGCAGGCCGGCGCGACCGTGGAGCGGCCCGTCACCACGCAGTTCTACGGCGATCGCATGGGCGGCATCGTCGATCCCTTCGGCCATCGCTGGTACATCGCGACGCACGTCGAGGACGTGCCGCCCGAAGAGCTCGCGGCGCGCGCGAGCCAGGCCGACCGGTAGCGCCGCAAGGTTGAGCCGCGACACCAAACCGGCGCACGCAGCGGCCGCATTCGTCGCGGCGCTCGAGCGACGGGCGCCGATCGTGCTCGACGGCGGTCTCGCCACGCAGCTCGAAGCGCAGGGACACGACCTCGGCACGGCGCTGTGGTCGGCCGCACTGCTGCGCTCCAACCCGCAGGCGATAGCGGCCGCGCACCGCGCGTTCCTCGAAGCGGGCGCGGAGTGCATCACGAGCGCGAGCTACCAGGCGAGCCGTGCCGGCTTCGCGTCGCTCGGCCTGTCGCAAGCCGAGGCGGACGGGCTCATCGCGAGCGCCGTGGAAATCGCGATCGCGGCGCGCGACGCGTTCCTGCGGGAGCACCCGGAGGCGGAAAACCCGCCGCTCGTGGCCGCGAGCGTCGGGCCTTACGGGGCCGTCCTGCACGACGGCTCCGAGTATCGCGGTCGTTACGGCCTCGACCACGAAGCATTGCGCGCGTTCCACGAGCCCAGGCTGCACGTGCTCGACGCCTGCGGCGCCGACGTGCTCGCCTGCGAGACGATCCCCGACCGCGTCGAGGCGGAGGTGCTCGCCGGGTTGCTGGAGACGGTGAAGACCCCCGCGTGGATCAGCTTCTCCTGCCGCGACGGGCGCTCGATCAGCGACGGGACGCCGATCGCGGACGTGGCCGCTCGCTTGCGCGGTCACCCGAACGTGCTGGCCGTCGGCATCAACTGCACGGCACCGGAGCTCGCGACCCGGCTCATCGCCGAGCTGCGCCGGGCGGCGCCCGACAAGGCCGTCGTCGTCTACCCGAACTCCGGCGAACGCTGGGATGCGCGCGACCGCCGCTGGCACGGCACCGTGACGTCCATGGACTGCGCCGCCGCCGCGCGGGAATGGCGGGCAGCCGGCGCGACGCTCATCGGCGGCTGCTGCCGCGTGCGCCCCGACCACATCGCCGCTATGCGCGCCGCGCTCCGCGAGTAGCGCTCGCCCGACCGGATCCCGGAATCATTCCCCAACGGCCAGGGCGCGACCGTCATCGGCCGCGCCGCCCGCGAGGACGCTCGCGACCGCGATCCAGTACGCCGCGTCGTCGCGATACCGCTGCAGCAGGCCGCGGACACCGGAATCGATGCGCGCGGGCAGTGCCGGCACGCGGTGCGCGCGGATGCGCCCCGAGGTCTCCCAGATGATCTCCGAGACGATGTCGGGATCGTCGGCATGGAGATCGTAGAGAAGCCCCCGGATCTCGCGATCGTCGAGCGTGCCGAATGCGTCCGCCCTGGCGAGCCGCGGGTGACTGAACCAGCGGACGCGATCCGCGTCGATGGCGTAGCCGAAGCAGGCTCGCCTGCCGATGACGACATGGAGCGCATCGCCCGTGGGCGACCTGTCCGACCGGTTCGGGCCGATCACGGCGAGAAGCTGCGCCGCGGCGGGGCGCATCGCGATTGCCCCGCGAACGGCGACGTCCAGCGACACCTCGCCCAGCGTTGCGCCTTTCGGGTCGCTGAGGATCACCCGCCGGAGCTCGCCGACCCGATGTGCCGGGTGGCAGGCGAGGCAGGCCCGCGCCGGGGCGGCGCTCACCGGGCACCTCCCGGCTGCAGCGGAAGATCCGCCCCGGGCCGGCTCGCGAGCAGCTTGCGAACGTGCCCGATGGCACCGACGCTTCCGCGGAAGCGTGGCCGCCCGCCGGCGGCGTCCGGGTGGAGCGGCCACTGAACGTGCTGCCAGCAGCCTGAATCGGCCGAGAGGGCGGGCAGGCGCACACCGTCGCGGTCCTGCCGCTCCAAGGTCTCCGGCCTGGCACTCGTGGTCGTTTTCATGGCTTTATGTCCTGCTGTCCTGCTGTACCGGCTCACTGCCGGCAGGTTGTACTTTCAACGCTCTTCGTTGGAGTGAACGTGGCAGGAGCCGTGGATTCCCGTACCATGACGGGCGCAACGAGCGTGGTATCCGCCACCGCGGTGCCGTCCGGGCCGTTGCAGGCCTGCCGGGCGCCCGACCGGCACACCGCCCAACCCCGGGGAACCTGAGCGCATGCAACCGATGCTCGATGAGCGAACGCTTCCGCGGAAACGCCGTGCCCCGGCTTCGACGCCTCTCGTCCCGCTCGCCGCCCTCGCCCTGCTGACGGCAGCGCCTGCGGGCGTGTGGTCGGCCGACCTCCCGTGGGCCGATGCGCGGCAGCTCGTGCTGGTGACGACGCCCGGCTGGGACTCGAGCCAGGGCACGCTGCGGACGTTCGCGCGCACGGAGTCGGGATGGGAAGAAGCCGGCAGTGCCGTTCCGGTGGCGATCGGCCGTGCCGGGTCCGCCTGGGGCGTCGGCCTGCACCCGCCGCAACCTGGCCCGCAGAAGCGGGAGGGCGACGGGCGCAGCCCCGCCGGCGTGTTCCGCATCGGCACCGCGTTCGGCTACGCGGACTCCGTGAGCACGGCGCTGCCGTACGAGCCCATGGACGCGAGCGACTGGTGCATCGACGTCAGCACCTCGCCGCTCTACAACCGGATCGTGGACGCGAGGGAAGTCGGGGAGGCTGCGGTCGCCGGCTCGACCGAACCGATGCGCCGGGACCTGCACCTCGACGGCGACCAGCGCTACAAGCTCGGCTTCGTCATCGAGCACAACCCGGGGAACGAGCCGGGCGCGGGCAGTTGCATCTTCGCGCATCTCTGGAAAGCCCCGGACGCGCCGACCGCCGGCTGCACGGCGATGGAGGAGCCCGCGATGCAGCGGCTGGCGACCTGGCTGCGGCCGGACGCCAACCCGGTGTTCGTGTTGCTGCCGGCGGCGGAGTACACGAGAACGCGCGACGGATGGAGCCTTCCCGCCGTTGAACCCGTCCGCTGATCTCCGGCGCCGGCTTCGCGGTCGTGCCACGGCGCTTGCCGTGCTGCTGCTCGCGCTTCTGCCGCTCCCGGCGTTGGCGGATGCGGACGTCGATCCGGAGGCCTTGCTGCGGGAGTACGCGGACGGGAACGGCGGTACCCCGGCCGTGGTCGCCCTCGTCATCGATCGCGATCCCGCTTCCGGCGCTTATCGCCAGGCCGTGTATACGCATGGCGAGCTCGACGGCCGGCCGCCGGATCGAGACACCCTCTTCGAGATCGGCTCGATCAGCAAGGTGTTCACGTCCCTGCTGCTCGCCGACATGGTGCGTCGCGGCGAAGTGCGCCTGGATACGACGATCGGCGAGCTGGCCGACGTCGTGCTCCCGGAGGACGTCGCCTCCATCACCCTCCAGGAGCTGTCGCGGCACACCTCCGGCCTCCCCCGCCTGCCGATGAGCGCCGGTTTCTGGATGCGCGCGGTGTTCCGGGCCGAGGATCCCTACGCCGGCACGACGAGGGAAGATTTGCTGAGGCCGCTGCGAAAGGTCGATGTCGGGACACGCGGCGCATTCGCGTATTCCAACTTCGGCGTCGCGCTCCTCGGGCAGCTCCTCGCGGACCGCGCCGGCAAGCCGTACCGCCAGTTGCTCGAGGAACGCGTTCTCCGGCCTCACGGGATGAGCGGCATCTACTTCGACGTGGCGAGCGCGCCGCGGGAACGCCTGGTGCAGGGCTGGCGGGCGAACGGCCTGAAGGCATCGCATTGGCACTTCGGGGCCTATGCGCCGGTGGGCAGTCTCGTCGCGTCGGCCGCCGGCCTCGGTGCGTTCGTAGAGCAGCAGATGGACGCGGACCGGGGACTGTGGCGGTTCACCGGCGCCGACGGCGCGGCCGGGCCCGTGCGCCTCGGCTGGCTGGAGGACCGCATCGGGACGGAAACGCTCATCTGGCACAACGGCGGGACGGGCGGCTTCAGCAGCTTCGCGGGGTTCCTGCCCGCACAGGGCCGCGGGGTCGTGGTGCTGTCGAACAGCGATGTGCCGGTCGATTTCCTGGCGCGCCGGCTGCTCGGCCAGGACAGCTCACCGCCGCCGCATCATCGACCGGCATGGACCGCCGTCACCGCCGTCATGATGCTGCTCGCCCCGCTCGGCCTGGCAGGCCGGCGCCTGCGCCGCCGGTGGGACAGCGGCCGCCCGGTGAGATCGGAAAACCGCTGGGACGTGATCGCGATGCTCGCGGGCTACGCGTTCATCTACTCCGTGTTCGTCCCGTTCGGCAACTGGACTTTCCTGCCGATCTGGGTCGCCTGGGTCTCCATCGGGATCGCCGCCCTGCTGGCCGTGAGCCTGCTGCCGGAATGGAAACACCTGGAGTGGCGCGGCGAAGCTTCGCGCTGGCGGTTCCGGTGGGCCATCGCCTCGGCGGTCATCTACGCCGCGCTGACGCTCGCGTTCGTGCTGTAGAGCCGTGAGGACCGCACGCCCTTCCTGAAACCCAGGCGCTGCTCACCGCACGCTCGTCGCCGAGCATGAGCTGCAGGAAGAGCCGGTTCGCGAGCTCCGGTGTCGTTCGCCATCTCCGGCTGGCGAGCGTCGTCGTGAACGGATCGAGAACGTTGAAGTCGGCTTCCTTGCCTTTTTCGAAGTTGCCGATCCGATCGTGCAGGTGCAGAGCCAGGGCCGCTCCCTGCGTGACCAGGTAAAAAGCGGCGAACGGCGACAAGGGCTGTTCCCTGAGCTTCAGCGCTTTGTAGCCATCGCCCAGCGTCCTGAGCAGGCTCAGGCTCGTGCCCCCGCCGACGTCGGTGCCCACGCCGACGTGCACGCCGTAGCGCCTGCTCGCGGCCAGGTCGAACAGCCCGCTGCCGAGGAACAGGTTCGACGACGGGCAGAACGCCATCGCCGCGCCTTTCCGTGCCATGAGCCGCCGATCCTCGTCCTCCATGTGGATGCAATGTGCGAACACGGAGCGCTCGCGCACGAGGCCGAAGTGCTCGTAGACGTGCAGGTAACTGCGGCTCCAGGGGAACAGCTCCGCCACCCGCTTCACCTCCTCCTCGTTCTCGGCGAGGTGGGTGTGGAGATAGACGTCGGGGAACTCCTGCAGCAGGCGGCCGGCTTCGCGAAGCTGCGCCTCGCTGGAGGTGATCGCGAAGCGCGGCGTGACGGCGTACAGCAGGCGGTCGCGGCCGTGCCATTTCTCGATCAGCGCGCGGGATTGCTCGTAGCTCGTGGCCGGCGTGTCGCGCAGGTCCGCGGGGCAGTTGCGGTCCATCATCACCTTGCCGGCGATGAGGCGCATGCCCGCTTTCGCTGCCGCCTCGAAGATCGCGTCCACCGAGTGCGGGTGCACCGTCGCGAACACGCAGGCGGTGGTCGTACCGTTGCGCAGCAGCTCCTGCACGAAGAACTCCGCCACCTCCTGCGCGTGGGCAGGATCGGCGAAGGCGCGCTCCGCGGGATACGCGTACCTCTCCAGCCAGTCGAGGAGGCGCTCGCCGTAGGAGCCGATGATGTCGATCTGCGGGTAGTGGACGTGGCAGTCGATCAGGCCGGGGATGATCAGCTTGTCGCCGTGGTCGGTCACCGGCACGGTGGACGGCAGGCGCGCGAGCAGCTCGTCCGCCGGACCGACCGCCTCAACGAGGCCGTCGGCGACGACCAGCAGTCCGTCCTCGAAGTACTCCACGCTGCCGGCCGCGACCGGGTCCTTGTCGCCGGACGGATCGCGCAGGCAGTGCAGGATCGCGGCGCGATGGGCGGTGACGTCGGCCATGAGCTTCAGGGCGCGAGCAGCGTGATCTGCTCGCCCAGGATGAGCTGGTCGCAGTTGGCGCCCTCGCCCGCGCGGTCGATGACGAGGAACTCCTGCCCCGCCTCGAGCGCGATCAGCGGCATGTGCCACGTGCCGCGATGGTAGTTGACGCCCTGGCGGCCGTTGGTCACGAACGCGCGCAGGCTCTCGATCTCCACCGCCTCGCCGGGTGGCGCCACGACGACGACGAAGCGCTGGCCGTTCAGCGGCACGAACGCCTGGCTGCCGAGCGGGTGCCGCTCGACCATGTCGAAGCGGTACGGCAACGCGGTCGGCGTACGGCAACGGGCGATGCTGATGGCCACGCGCCCGCCGCCATCGGGGTCGACGCTCACGCGCGCGAGGTCGTCGAAGCGCTCGAACCGCGCCTCGTTCATCGGCTGGCGGTCGCCCGGCGACGCGGCGATCACGTCGCCGTAGGGCGCGAACCGCTCCGCCGTCAGCGGCAGGGGGCGCAGCGAGTGGACAGGATCGCGCATGGCGGGAGTTTACGTGGCGGCCCCAGCCCACGGAACCCGCTCGAGGCGCCCGGCCGCGTCGCCGGTGCCGCGTCGGGTAGTGGCGTGTACGATTGGACGGGCAGGAGCGCCCGGGGCCTTCCTGTCCCGTGCGTGCCTCGCACGCGGCCAGCTCGAGGGCGTCGTCCGAACAATAAGTTGAATGCGCGATCTGCCCGCTCATTGCGGGTTTTCCTGCTTCGCGAGTCTATACGGATTGGGGATAGTTCATGCCGCACGCGAAGCGACCGCCGAAACCGGCTTCGAGGATTTCTGAAGCGTTCCTTGAAAGCACCGGATTTCTCAGGAAATTCCTGGCCCGTTTCCTTTCGAGCCAGCAGGACATCGAGGACGTCCTCCAGGAAGCCTACCTGCGCGCGTTCACGGCCGAACAAAAGACCATTATCGAGCATCCCAGGGCGTTCCTATTGCGGGTGGCGCGCAACGTTGCTCTCACGGAACTGACACGAAAATCCCGGCAAATTGCCGATTATCTCGATTTGGCCAGCATCCAGGACGCAAGCGGTTCCGCTGCGTCAGCCGCCGAAGAGCTCGAAGCACAGGAGCGGCTTGGGCTGTATTGCGAGGCCGTGGCGGCTCTCCCCAACAAATGCAGGGAAGCGTTTCTGCTGCGCAAGGTGCACGGGATGCGTCACAAGGACATTGCCGAGAGGATGGGATTGTCGGTCAGCTCCGTGGAAAAGTACCTGCAGCAGGGAATCCTCGGCTGTCGGGCTCATCTCCGGGAGAAGGAACGCTCGCCTCATCGAGCTGCGGTGAATCCGGACAACCCTGGTCGAGGATCAAGCCGCCAATGAAGAAGGTGATTGATTTTCCGGACCGGCCCGCCGTGGAGCGCGAGGCTGCCGAATGGCTGGTGCGCCTCGACAGCGACGAACCCCTGGCCGCCGAGGAGCTCCGTCTCTTGCAGCTTTGGATGGGCCGAAGCTCCGCCCACCGCAGTGAGCTCGTCGAGCTTGCCCGGCTCTGGAACAAGCTCAATCTGCTGACGGAGCTGGCCGTGCCACTGGGCAGCGTGCGCCGCGACAGGCCTGCGTCCAGGGCAAGGCTCCGGCACGGATTTGCAGCCGTGACAGTGCTCGTCGCCGTTCTGGTCAGCACGGCGCTGTTGGTATCCGGTCGACCGCCTGAAAAGACCCCTGTGAACGGCTTGTACACCACGACTGTCGGCGAGCAACGGACTATCACGCTGCCCGACGGGTCTGCGGTCATGCTGAACACGAACACCCGGCTCCGTGTCCGGTATAGCCTGGATTTTCGCGACGTGATTCTTCTTCAGGGCGAGGCGCACTTCACCGTCGTTCCTGACACCACGCCGTTTCGGGTCTTCGCAGGCGCCGGACAGATCCGCGCCGTTGGCACGGCGTTCTCCGTCTACCTGAGAGAGGATGCGGTGAGCGTAACGGTGGCGGAAGGGACTGTGGTCTTGGCACATCTGAACCCGGAGCAGACGCCGGGCCAGTCCGCGTCGGCGGCGAATGGGGGAGAAGTCACCGACCTCGGCATTCTGACCGCAGGCCAGGAAGCAACCATCAACAGCCCGGGGAGCAACGGGGCAGCTCCCGCCGCGCTTTCCAACGTGCGCCAGGTCAACCAGCACGACATGTCACGGCGACTGGCCTGGACCCACGGCATGCTGCTGTTCTCGGGAGAACCACTCGAATACGCGGTTCGGGAGATCGGCCGATACACGACGATGAGGATCCGTATACCGGATCCGGAAGTGCGTTCCATCAGGATCGGTGGTCGCTTTCCCGTCGGGGAGACAGAGCAGATGCTCCAGGCGCTCGAGAAGAATTTCGGCCTGCGGATCACACGCTTGTCTGACACCGAAGTGGTAGTGTCCGCCGGCGTGGAGCTCCATGAAGAAGGATGATCGCCGCATTATTTGCTTCATGAAATGAAGCTCACTTACGGATTTTCGCAGCTCGCTGGTCTTACTACCGGCAAGGCTGCTGTTGCAGACCCGACCGGACGTCATCTGCCGGAGAAGGGGAAACGACAGTACGTCGGAAGCGGCTTGTGCATTCTCGTGCTGACGCTGCTTGTCGCGGCCGAGGCGAGCGCGGATCGCATCGAACCGGTCTATGAGCTCGACATCCCGGCCCAGACGGTAGCGCAAGCCCTGGAGGCACTTGCAAAGCAGACCGACGCACTAACCCTTTTTCCGTACGACCTGGCAGAGAAGCGCAAGTCTAACGCCGTGGTCGGGCGGTTCACTCTACCGGAAGCACTCGACCTGCTCCTGCGCGATACCGGCCTGACCGGCAGCCTTTCCGAGAAACGCGTCATCAACATAGCGAAGGTCGTATCCGATGCGGCCGGCGAGGAAGGGCGAATGCAAAGCAAGAACAAAGGCCTGGTATCCCTGATCACAACGGTGCTCGTCGGCTCACCGGCAGCCGCACAGGACGATTCCGCGATCGACGAGATCGTAGTCAAAGGCGTGCGCGCCAGTCTTGCTCGCTCCCTGGACCAGAAGAGGGAAGCAACCGGCATCTACGACTCGATCGTTGCCAAGGATATCGGCGAGTTCCCCGATCTCAACATCAGCGAGTCGTTGCAACGAATCCCGGGTGTGACGATCACCCGCAATCTGGGAGAAGGCGAGCAAGTCAGCGTTCGTGGCCTCGCACCTCAGTTCACAGGCGTGCTGATCAACGGCATGCAGGCCGCCAGCGCCGCCCAGGGTGATGACGGCAACATCCAGTACGGCCGCGCGCTGACTTTCGACCTGTTCCCCTCCGAGCTCTTCAGTGGCGTAGGCGTATACAAATCTCCGGCGGCCGGCTTGCAGGACGGCGGCCTGGCCGCGACCGTCGATATGCGCCTTCCTCGCCCTTTCGACTACGGTGGCGGACAATTCTCGACTGTCGTTCAGGCGAGCGAGAACGAGCTCGTTGATCACACACTTCCGGCAGCATCGCTCCTGATCTCCCGGACCTCGGTCGACGGACGCTGGGGCGCGCTGCTCCAAGCCGCGTACTCGGAGGCGATTCTCCACGGGGAGCTCGCCGAGGCAGTGCGATTCGATACCGCAGATCTCGATCTCGACGGTGACGGGGTCCCGGAGTATGCGGATACGGAGTTCGCCCGCCTGGTCCGCACCGGAGTCGAACAGTACGACCGAGAGCGGACCGGGTTGACCGGGGCACTGCAGTTGCGGCCGACGGAGGATCTCGAGCTCGTGCTCGACCTCATGTACGGTGAAACCCGGCGGAAGCGCGAGCGACACACCCTCGACGGTGACCTCTTCGGCAACGGACCCGACACGCCGCTGGCGCTCGACGTCAGGCATGGAGTCGTCGTTGCGGGCACCTTCGCGAACGAGCTGCGACGCACCGAGAACATCTATAACACGGTGGACACAGAGTTCGAGCTGTACTCGCTATCGGCAAGCTGGAATGCCAGCGAGAGTGTCGTCGCAAGCGGTCGGATCGCCGTTTCCGACGCGGAGTTTGCGCGTGACGAGGTCCGTATCACCTACGGCGTCAACGATCCGGAGTTCTCGTACGACCTTACGGGTGACTGGCGCTATCCGGCGACCGGCTCCTCGGGATCGATCGATCTCAGGGATCCCTCGCAGTTCACGTTGAGCCAGGTCCGTCATCATCCGTTCTTCGTGAGTGACGACAACTTCGTTGTGCAGGCCGATCTCGAGAAGGTCCTGGCTCATGGCCTCCTGGAGTCCATCAAGTCGGGCATCCAGTTTCGCACGCAGGAACGCTCACAGACGGAGTTTCTCCAAGATCGGGCACTCGGCGATGAGTCTTACCTGCCATTCGATTCCCCGTACCGGCGCTTGTCGGGTGTTGGCGGTACGACCCTGCGCGGCCTCGGCTTCGATATATTCGACGGAGAAGGACCTCCCGGTCTGCTGCGCGACTTTGCCGTGCCAAACCAGGAGCTGGCGATATCCGCACTGATCGATCCTGCTTTCCAACCCGCCCAGAATTTCCTGAATAGCTACACAGTCGAAGAAGAAGTGCTGGCAGCGTACCTCCAAGGGGCATTCTCCTTCGGGAGCGTGGACGGCAACTTTGGAGTTCGGTACGCCAGAACGGACCAGTACTCCTCCGGGTTTTCCCAGGGAGGTAGCGGAACGGTGCCGGTCGAGCACGACCGTAGCTATGGCAACTGGCTCCCGAGCCTCAACCTGCGCTGGCTCCTGCGGGACGATCTCCTGTTGCGGGTTGCGATGTCGAGGGGCATGACGCGACCGACGTTGAGCGAGATCAATCCGTCGCAAAACGTGCAGCTCGGGTCGAGGACGGTGACCATCAACAATCCCGAGCTGGCGCCGTTTGAAGCCGATCAGATCGATCTCGCGCTCGAGTGGTACTTCGCGGAGGATTCGCTGCTCGCTTTCAACTATTTCTACAAGGACATCGACGCACTCGTAACACGAATCTCGAATACGGAGCCCTTCTTCGGGAGCAACCTGATCGACCACACGGGCACCGACGTCTCCGGCGAAGACTTCCTGGTCAGCCGCCTCGTGAACGGAGACGGAGCAAGGTTGTCCGGCATCGAAGTTTCCTACCAGCAGCCCTTCAGCTTCCTTCCCCCACCGCTCGACGGGCTCGGAATGCTAGCCAACTACACGTATGCCGACAGCGAGTCCACGGTGACTTTCGGAGGCCAGACGTTCACAGCTCCCATCGAGGGTCAGTCCGAAGTGTCGTACAACGTGCTCGTCTACTACGAAACGGAGAAGTTCAGCGCCAGGGCCGCCTGGCATTGGCGGGACGATTTCCTGATCATTCGGCGGGGCAACAATGAAAACCGGTTCCAGGACGATACCGGGTACCTCGATCTGACTTTCAGTTACCGCTTCAATGAGCGGTTCAAGTTGTCGATCGACGCGGCGAATGTTACCAGCGAGGACAGCTACCGCTACGACCGGACACTCGACAGGAACATTGCGTTCGCCAACTACGGTCGCGTCTACAGCCTTCGGGCCCAGTTCGCACTTTGATGCGCAACCGCATCTTTCTCACACGCGCAGCGTGCCTGCTGTTCGTAGCCTGCACCGCCGCGGCCGGCTCCCAAGCTGAGCAGCAGCATGCCGGGACCGATTTCGAGGCCATGCTGCGCCATCCCGACTCAGGCGTCATGGTCGTGGCGCATCGCGGCTGCTGGCGGGTTGCACCGGAGAACTCGCTCCGGGCCATCGAGGAATGCATCCGCCTTGGTGTCGCAATGGTGGAGATCGACGTGCGCCGAACGCGCGACGGCCGTCTCGTTGCGATCCACGACGAGACCCTCGAGCGCACAACCAACGGGATCGGCAGGATCGCCGACAGCAGCTTTGCGGAGATATCGGCACTGTTCCTGCGAGAGGGCAAGGGTGGCGCAGAAGCGCGCCTGACGAGTGAGCGTGTGCCATCTCTCGAACAGGTTCTCACGACCTCGAGGGATCGCATACTCGTGAATCTGGACGTGAAGGAGGAGGCCCTCGCGGAAGCCTGGCATGTTGCGGAGGCGACCGGAACTGCCGGGCAGGTCCTGCTCAAGCGGAGAGTGCGACCGTTCGAGGCAGGGCGCACGCGGGACCACTGGCGGCCGCAGGGAGCCCACTTCATGCCAATCCTTCGCGAAAGCGAAGGAGACCTGGGCCAGCAAGTGCTCGCTCTCGAGGCACTGCAGCCGGTTGCCTTCGAGCTCATCTGGCAGACCGAGGATGCGTTGGTGCAGGCGTGCGCCGCGGCGGCCACCCTGCAGGCACGCTGCTGGGTCAACACCATGTGGGACGAGCTGAGTCCTGGCCACAGCGACACCGTTGCTGTATCTGCGCCGGACCAGCACTGGGGGCACTTGGTGCGCCTCGGCGCGAACATGCTGCAGACGGACTGGCCCGAAGCCCTGCTGCAGTACCTGCACTCCCGATCCCCTGCTCCCGGTGAGTGAAGAAGCTCTCGGGCGAAACCGAGCAGTAGCCCACAATCTTCGCGGTAGCGAGGCCCAGGCGCAGTCGGTCGAATGGCGCCGACTGAAATGGGCTGCATTCTGGGCGATCACGTCAGGATACGGCTTCTACTACGTTTGCCGCCTGAGCTTCAGTGTCGCCAGGGGTCCCATGGCGCGGGACGGGGTATTCGATCCGGCCGAGATGGGCATGATCGGCTCGGCCTTCTTCATCGCCTACGCGGTCGGCAAGCTCCTCAGCGGTCTGCTCGCCGACCGCGTCAATGTCCGGATGTTCATGGTCGTTGGACTGGCTGCTTCCGGTGCGGTAAACCTCCTCCTCGGCTTCACGACCGCGTTCTGGGCCTTCCTGGTCTTCTGGTGCCTGAACGGCTGCTTCCAGTCGTTTGGCGCGCCGTCGAGCGTCGTCACGCTCTCTCGCTGGTTCCATGACGGCGAACGGGGCACGTTCTATGGCTTCTGGAGCGCCAGCCACAATCTGGGCGAGGCGATGACTTTCGTCGGCACGGCGATGATCGTTGCTGCCTTCGGGTGGACCTGGGGATTCAGGGCAGCCGGTATCGCGTGCCTTGCAATGAGCGTCATTCTGTGGATCCTCCTGCCGGACCGTCCGCGAACCTACGGCCTGCGGGAGGTCTGTCCCCCTGCAAGCCACCCGGCGTTCAGCATGACGCGCAGGCAGCTTTCGGTACTACGGAACGGAGCCGTGTGGATCATTGCAGGTGCGAGCGCCTGCTTCTACGTCACTCGATATGCCGTCAATAGCTGGGGCATATTCTTCCTCGAGGTGGAAAAAGGGTACAGCACGGCCGAGGCGAGTGCACTCGTGTCGCTGAACGCCGTTGCCGGAATCCTTGGCACTCTCACATCCGGATTAATCTCCGATCACCTGTTTCAGGGTCGTCGGAATGTGCCCGCACTCCTGTTCGGGATACTGTACGCGATTGCTACGGCCCAGTTCGTCCTGGGGCCGGCAGATCCGCTTCTGGATGGTGCCAGCATGTGCGTGTTCGGAGTAGCGCTCGGCGTGCTGCTGGTTTATCTTGGCGGGCTCATCGCCGTCGACCTGTGCTCGAAGGAGGTTTCCGGAACCGCGCTCGGCGTCGTCGGCATCGCAAGCTACGTGGGTGCTGCAGTGCAGGACGTGATCAGCGGCTGGCTCGTTGAGAGCACGCACGTGAATGGCACGGTCACCTACGATTTCCACGCAGCCGGAATGCTGTGGATCGGGGCGGCGATTGCTTCGTTCCTCCTCCCGGCGCTCTTGTGGAACAAGACAGCAAACGCGCACTGATCGGGCCCGAACGCTAATAGTGTGCAACGCCGACGCGCGGCAGGTGCAGCCATCGTGGCGCAGCGAGGATCTCGGCTGTCCGCTCAGGGACTCGTTGCCCGTTGACGAAGCTTGGCGCCTGTCGCGAAGGATAATCGTGTGTAGACGCCGAAGTGATCCGACGGCCAGGTGCCGGACTCGTCCGGCCGGTCGAGCACGCGCCGTGCGTCGAGAATTTCGAAGCGGCCGCGTTCCGCGAAGATATGGTCGATGCGCCCCTGCCTCGCGGGCTCGAAGTAGTGCGGGTTCAGCGTCGTGATCCCGGCAGCCTCCTCGTTGAACTCCCCGTAGACGTCGATGTAGCGCTCGAAGAGCGGCTCGAGCTCCCTTGCGGTGACGGGTGCATTGAAGTCACCCATCAGCAGCGACGGCGCGTCGCCTTCGCGCTTCGCGATGATGGACAGCAGGTGCCGGACCTGGCGAGCGCGGATGCCCTCACCCTCCGGCGTGTGGTGCAGGTGCGTACCGTACACGTCGACCACGTTGCCGCGTACGTCGAGCCTCGCGTGCGCGAGCGTGCGCGAATCGTCCAGCGGCTCGAGGCGGTGCCCGCTCCGCTCCAGGATCCGGTGCCGGCTGAGGATCGCGTTACCGTAGCGCCGCGCCTGCTCCGGCGGGTCGGTCGAGACGAACCAGCTCTCGTATCCCAGCGCCTCGGCGATGTCTTCCGCCTGGTTGCGCAGCGTCTCGTGCTGCAACACCTCCTGCAACACGATCACGTCCGGTTCCAGCGCCTTCAGCCCTTCGATGACCAGCGGGCGCCGCGCCGGCCAGTCCGCCCGGTCGTGATAGATGTTCAGCGTGACGATGCTCAGGGTGTCGCCCGACACGGGTTTCTCCTCCGCTGCCGTCATCGTGCCGGCCGCCAACGCTGCCAGGAGGACGAGCGGCCGCAATCTCATTCTGCCCACCGCGCAGTCACGGGACGAGCTTGCCGAAGATGCGCAGGCGACTCACGCCGCCGTCGGGGTAAATCGACAGGCGCACGTGCGAGACGGGGCCGAGATCCGGGAGCTCGCTGAACACGTGCCGCGCATCCGGCCCCAGCTTCGATTCCGGCAACAGCACGGGCCAGCGATGGCTCTCGGCGACGACGCGGTCCACGTCGTGCGCATCCTCCGTGACCAGCGCGGCCTGGAGCGACGCGCGGTCCGGGTAGTTGCCCTTGAAGTGCGCGGTGTCGATTTCCACGCGCTCGACGATACCGGGATGCCCGAGCTTCAACACGCACCAATCGTGCCCGGGCCCGCGGCGGCGCGCGGTCTCCCAGCCGTCCCCCATGTTCACGCCGCGGCCCGGCAGGTTCAGGTGACGCATGCTGCCGAAGTGCTCGTCGCTCGCGCGCAGCGCGCGACCGCCGTGCTCCAGGGCGAGCAGGTCGATCGCCGCGTCCCGATCGAAGCGGCTCCAGTCCGGCCGGATCTCACCGTAGATGCGCAGCCGCGCGACGCCGCCGTCCGGGAAAATGTTGAGCCTCACGTGCGTCACCGCGGGTCCGTGGCGTACCGGCAGGTAGTGATGCGCGTCAGGACCGAGCTCGACCCTGGGATGCAGCTCGCGCCAGTCGCCGTGGCCCGGCATGTCCTCGTCGCTCACCGCGCCGTCGACCGAGGCGTACGGCGGATAGTTGCCGGTGAAGTGGCGGGTATCGATGTCGAGGCCGTGCACGACGCCCGGCATGCCGAGCCTGACGATGCACCAGTCGTGCCCGGGAGTGCGGCGCCGGCGGGTCTCCCACCCGTCCATCCACTTGCCGTGCTCGTCGTACTTGTCGGGGATGAACACCGGCTCCCGGGGCTCGATCAGCCGCTCCTTCGCGCCGAAGAACTCGTCGCTCGCGGCGACGACGCGCGCACCGAGCCGAGGCTGCTCCAGGCGCACCCACTCCTCGAACGGCTTCTCATCCTGCAACGACATGCGAACGCTCCGGAACGAGAAAGCATTCTATACGAGGCGTCGGTCCACCGCCGTAGGCGGCTCCATGGCTTCGAGCCGCAAGCGGGCGATCGCGTGAATCTCACGGATCGCGGTGGCGAGCTCCGTCTCCCGGTCGTTGCCGAGCCGCTGCTCGAAAGCCGCGAGGATTTCGCGACGGTGCCTGCCGCGCACCGCCATGACGAAGGGGAAGCCGAACTTCGCCTTGTACTCGCGATTCAGCGCCCCGAAGCGCGCGTACTCCCCCGGCGTGCACTGGTCGAGGCCGGCGCTCGCCTGCTCCTCGCCGGAAGCGGTCGTCAGTCCGCCGACCGCGGCCCGATCGGCGAGATCGGGATGGGCCCGGATCAGCGCCAGCTTCGTCGCCTCGTCCGCGGCATCGACGCAGGCAGCCATGATCTCCGCGAGCCGTGCCGGGTCGGTGACACGTCGCGCACGTTCGTACGCCTCTTCCGCGACCCACGGAGAGTGCTCGTAGACGCCCCCGTAGCGGGCGATGAAGGTGGCTTTGTCCATCGTGGCGCGTTCTCGTCGCGCGATGCGCGCTCCTATCGGCCCGCCGCTTCGGGGGCGCCGGCCGGATGGGTTGCGCGCCAGTGGCGGGCGATGTCGATGCGGCGGGCGACCCAGACGTCGTCGTGCTCGATGACGTGCTCCAGGAACGCGCGCAGGCCGGCGGTGCGCCCCGGGCGCCCGGCGAGGCGGCAATGCAGGCCCACCGACATCATCTTCGGCGTGTCCGCGCCCTCGCGGTAGAGCTCGTCGAACGTGTCCTTCAGGTAGTCGCAGAACTGCCGGCCGGTGTTGAAGCCCTGCGCGGTCGCAAAGCGCATGTCGTTCGCGTCCAGCGTGTACGGCACCATGAGCTGCGGTGTACCGTGCGTGTAGTCCCAGTACGGCAGGTCGTCGGCGTAGGTATCCGCGTGGTACTCGAAGCCGCCGTGCTCGGCGACCAGCCGGTGCGTGTTCGGGCTGCAGCGGCCGAGGTAGAAGCCCGCGGGCTTCGTCCCCGTCAGGCGCTCGTGAATCTCGATCGCGCGCGCGAGGTGCTCGCGCTCGGTGGCTTCCTCCACGAACTGGTAGTCGATCCAGCGCAACCCGTGGCTCGCGATCTCCCAGCCCGCGGCCTGCATCGACTCGATGACGTCCGGGTTGCGCTCCAGCGCCGTCGCGACCGCGAACACGGTTACCGGCAGGTCGTACTCGCGGAACAGGCGGTGCAGGCGCCAGTAGCCCGCGCGCGAGCCGTACTCGTACAGCGATTCCATGTTCATGTGCCGGCAGCCCGCGTAGGGCTGCGCACCGACGATCTCGGAAAGGAAGGCCTCGGAGGCGGCATCGCCGTGCAGCACGCAGCTTTCGCCGCCCTCCTCGTAATTGATCACGAACTGGACGGCGATGCGGGCGCCGTCGGGCCAGCGGGGGTCCGGCGGAGTCTCACCGTAGCCGCGCAGGTTTCTCGGGTAGGCTTCGCTCATGCGCCTGCCACATTAGCGCAGAGGCGGTCGCCTGAACATACGCAGGTGCGTCGAGGGGCAGGCGGCAAGCCGTGCCGCTTGACAGTACGAGGCCCGACGATTAGCTGTGTCCTACCCGAAGGTCGTGCTTCGGGTCGTGCGACGATCCCGGTACGTTGCCATCGATGCGTCAGTCGCCGCTCGCGCGGTACCAGGCGTCGATCAAGGCGCGCTCGTCCTCGGTCATCTGCGTGAGGTTGCCGATGGGCATGACGCCGAGCACGACGGTCTGCTGGTGGATGCGTAGCGCCTGGCTCTCGATCTGCCCGGCCGTGTCGAGGACGACACCGCCGGGAGCCGCGGGGAACGCGGCGAAGGTCGGCTGCGCGGAGTGGCAGGTCGTGCAGCGGCGCTCGATGATCGGCTGGATGTCCGCGAGGGTGACCGGTTCCGTGGCGGCGGCCCGCGTGCGCGGCGCCAGGGCGAAGGCGACCGCCAGCAGGATCAGGATCGCGACCGCGAGCGGCAGCGGCGACGCCCTGCCCTTGTGGCGCGCCACGAACCATACGCGGATCAGCGCGCCGGCGACCGTGAACGCGACCAGGATCAGCCAGTTCCACGCGTGGTTGTAGGTCAGCGCGAAATGGTTGCTGATCATGACGAACAGCACCGGCAGCGTGAAGTACGTGTTATGCACCGAGCGCTGCTTCGCGCGCAGCCCGGGCACCGGATCCGGCGGCTCTCCCCTCTTCGCCGCGGCGACCATCTTGCGCTGACCGGGGATGATGACGAAGAACACGTTCGCCACCATGATCGTGCCGAGCGTTGCGCCGAAGTGGATGTAGGCGCCGCGCCCGCTGAAGACCTCGCACAGGCCCCACGCGAGCAGCACGATGAGCACGAGCAACACGCCTGCGAGCGCCGGCTCGTTGCGCCCGAGCGGCGAGCGGCAGAGCACGTCGTACACCAGCCAGCCGCCGCCGATGGCGAGCAGGGATATGCCGATGGCCTCTTTCGGTGACAGGCTCATCACCGCCTCGTCGACCAGGTAGATCTCGGCCCCGCACCAGTAGATGACGGCCAGCAGGAACATGCCGGTCAGCCACGTGCTGTAAGCCTCCCACTTGAACCAGTGCAGGGTCTCCGGGAGCGCGGGCGGTGCGACGCGGTACTTCTGCGCGTGGTAGAAGCCGCCGCCGTGCACGGCCCAGAGCTCGCCCCCGATGCCTTTCTCCGCGTCTTCGCGCGCTTTCGGCGCCGCGAGGTGGTTGTCGAGCCAGATGAAATAGAACGAGGAGCCGATCCAGGCGATGCCGACCACGAAGTGCGCCCAGCGCGCGAGCAGGTTCAGCCAGTCGACGATGTACGCTTCCATCGTTTGGATCGCCAGTTGTACGGGGCGCCCGCGTTACGGGCGGCGGAACAGATGCACGTTGTCGGTATTCCCGGTCGGGCCGGCATGCCGCGCATTCACGGCCGCCTGGATCGTCAGGAGCTCGGCGACGACCGCGATCGC
Organism: Woeseiaceae bacterium; assembly: GCA_035304345.1. Lineage (GTDB taxonomy): Bacteria > Pseudomonadota > Gammaproteobacteria > Steroidobacterales > Woeseiaceae > IDS-8. The sequence goes on from DATGQE010000006.1 coordinate 55,372, forward strand.
GATCTCCGCCGGACGCTTGCCGCCCACGCCTTCGATGCCGATCGGGCAGGTCAGGCGCTGGAGCAGCATGGGCGGCAGGTCCGCCTTCATGCGTTGCTCGAACCGGTGGCGCTTCGTGCGCGAGCCGATCAGGCCGACGTAGGCGAAATCGCCGCGCTCGAGCGCCGCCGCGCAGATTTCGAAGTCGAGCGGGTGATCGTGCGTCATCACCAGGTAGTACGCGCCCGGCGGCATCGCCGCGATCTCGCGCACCGGTTCGCCACTCTCGATCATGGTGACGTTGCCGGGAGCGACGGCCGGGAACACGCCGCGGCGGTTGTCGATCCAGCGGATCTCGCAGCTCAGTCCGGCCGACGCGGCCACCACGGCCGAGCCGACATGGCCCGCGCCGAACAGCGCGAGGGACATCTCGGGCACACCGACCGGCTCGAGCAGCACGTGAGACCGGCTTCCGTCCGGCGCGGTCGCCTCCGCTCGCCGTGCCGGGCCGCGATCGGCCAGCAGGCCGCGCGCCGCGTCCACCATGGGCTGTACGTGCACCGACGAGCTCCCGAAGATCCGGAACCCGTCGGCCGTCACGACGAGCTTCGTGCCCTCGTCGCCGACGGGCAGCTCGGTGGCGAGCACCGCGGCCCGCCGCTGCTCGTGACACTCGAGCAGGTGGCGGATCCAGTCCGTACGCGCATCGACGCGCTCGAACAGGACCTCGACGACGCCGCCGCAGCACTGGCCCATCCCGGGGCCCAGGGGAAACTTGTGCGTGAAAACCCGTGCGCCGACCGGCCCTTCCCCTGCGGCCTTCAACACCTCGCATGCGAGCTTCGCACAGCGGTGCTCCAGCACGCCGCCGCCGATGGTACCGGCGATCCCCTCGAGGTCTACGAGCATCTTCGCGCCCGGCTCCCGCGGGGCGGAGCCGCGCACGGACAGCACGGTGACGAGCACCGCGTCGCCCGCGCTCGCGGGGCGGGTGCGCAGGGCGTCGAGCCACGGGGTCATCGTTTCCTGCCTTTCGAGCCGCGCCTGAAGGGGCGCGCGTCGCGCGCGACACTGCGGCCGGTGGCGCTGCCGCCCGCCCGCGACGTACCCGCCCTGGCATCACGCGCGGTGCGCGCTGCTGCCGGCAGCGCAGCGGGTTCCCGGCCGCGGGCGGTCCTCGCTCCCCCGGACGCGACGGCCGCTTCACGGGCGGCGCGAACACGGTCGATCGCGGCCAGCACGCGCTCGGGAGTCGCGGGGGCGTCGAGCTGCGGGGAGACGCGGTAGTCCGCGACGCCGGCGATCGCGTCGCGGAGAGCGTGGAAGACCGACAGCCCCAGCATCAGCGGGGGCTCGCCTACCGCCTTGGAACGATGGATCGTCTTCTCGCGGTTGGCGGCCGATTCCATGATCCGCACCCGCCAGTCCACCGGCAGGTCGGAGCAGGTCGGTATCTTGTAGGTGCTCGGCGCGTGCGTCGCGAGCTCGCCCGCGTCGTTCCACCAGAGCTCCTCGGACGTGAGCCAGCCCATCCCCTGTATGAACCCGCCCTCGATCTGCCCCAGGTCGAGTGCCGGATTCAGCGACCGGCCGCAGTCGTGCAGGATGTCGACACGCAGCAGCCGGTACTCGCCCGTGAGCACGTCGACGATCACCTCCGAAACGGCGGCCCCGTAGGCGAAATAGAAGAACGGCCTGCCCGTGAACGTCCCGCGTTCGTAGTGGATCTTCGGCGTGCGATAGAACCCGGTCGCCGACAGCGAGACGCGTGCGAGCCACGCGAGCCGCACGAGCTCGGCGAAACCGACCACCTCGCTTCCTACGCGGACCTCGTTGTTGCGGAACTCCACCTCGCCCTCGGCGCATCCGAAGTGCCCGGCCGCGAAGCGGATGAGGCGCTTCCTGATCTTGCGCACGGCGGCCTGCGCCGCCTTGCCGTTCAGGTCCGACCCGCTGGAGGCCGCGGTTGCCGAGGCGTTAGGCACCTTGCTCGTGTCGGCAGCGGTGATCTTGATCCGGTCGATGTCGATCTGCAGCTCCTCGGCCACGACCTGCGCCACCTTCGTGAGCAGCCCCTGCCCCATCTCGGTGCCGCCGTGGTTCAGGTGCACGGTGCCGTCGGTATAGACGTGCAGCAGCGCGCCTGCCTGGTTCAGGTGCGTCGCGGTGAACGAGATGCCGAACTTGACGGGCGTCAGCGCAATGCCGCGCTTCAGCCACGGGCTCTGTACGTTGAACGCGCGTATCGCCTCGCGCCGGCGCGCGTACTCCGAGGTCTGCTCCAACCGGCGCACGATCTCGTGCAGCACGTTGTCGCCCACCTTCTGCCCGTACGGCGTGACGTCGCGCTCGCCGATGCCGTAGAAGTTGCGCTTGCGCACCTCGAGCGGATCCAGGTGCAGGTGCCGCGCGATCTCGTCGACGACGTGTTCGATGGCGAACATGCCCTGGGGCCCGCCGAAGCCGCGAAACGCCGTGTTCGACACCGTGTTCGTCCTGCACCGGTGCGAGACGATCGTGACGTGCTCGAGGAAGTACGCGTTGTCCGAGTGGAACATCGCGCGATCGTTGATCGCACCGGAGAGGTCGGCAGACCGCCCGCAGCGGGATACGAGGCGCAGCTCGATGCCCTGGATCAGGCCGCTGTCGTCGAAGCCCACGTCGTAGTCGATCACGAAGTCGTGCCGCTTGCCGGTCAAGAGCATGTCGTCGTCGCGGTCGAGGCGCAGCTTGCACGGCCGGCCCGTCTTCCAGGCCATGACCGCGGCGATGCAGGCGATCAGTGCCGCCTGGCTTTCCTTGCCCCCGAAAGCGCCGCCCATGCGGCGGCAGGACACGACGACGTCCTTCGCCTGGCGGCCTAGCGCCGCCGCCACGAGCTGCTGCACCTCGCCCGGGTGCTGGGTCGAGCTCCAGACCACGAGGTCGCCGTCCTCGGCCGGCAGCGCCATCGCAACCTGCCCTTCGAGGTAGAACTGGTCCTGGCCGCCGCAGCGCACGCGGCCCTGCAGGCGGTGCCGCGCGCCCGCGAGCGCTTGGCGGCTGTCGCCGCGGCGGATCGTCTCGGTCGGCAGCACGAAGGACTGCCTCTCGAGCGCGGTGAGCGGATCGAGAATCGTCTCCAGCTCCTCGTAGTCGACCTGCGCGAGCCGGGCGGCGCGGCGCGCGGCCATCGGGGACGTCGCCGCCACCGCGAACACCGCCTGCCCCGCGTACTCCACGAGGCCGGGTGCGAGGATCGGGTCGTCGTGCACCACCGGACCGCAGTTGTTCTCCCCGGGAACGTCGTCGGCAGTGATGACGTCGACGACACCCGGTGCGCGGCGCACGCGATCGAGGTCGAGCGAGCGGATGCGCGCGTGAGGCTTTGCGCTGAGGCCGACCGCGACGTGCAACAGGCCGCGCGGCTCCGGCAGGTCGTCCGTGTACAGCGCCTCCCCGCTGACGTGCAGCCGGCTGCTGTCGTGCGGAATCGCCTGCCCGACGCCGCCGGCGATCGCCCCGGTCGCCGCGCGCTGCTCAGGCGAGCTTCTGGCGTCCATACGCGTACACCGTCGTTGCGAGCTCGCCCGAGGTCTCGAGCCAGAAGCGGTACAGCAGGTTCGTGGCCACGCGCCGCCGGTACTCTGCCGACGAGCGCATGTCCGTGAGCGGCGTGAAGTCCTGCTCCAGCGCGCCCATCGCCTGCTGCACCGCCGGCTCGTGCCATTGGCCGCCCGCGAGCATCCGCTCGCACGCGGCGGCGCGCTTCGGAATCGCGGCCATGCCGCCGTATGCCGCGCGGAACTCGCGGACTCCTGCGCCGTCGAGCTCCAGCCGGAACGCGGCGCAGACCGCGGAAATGTCCTGGTCGAAGCGTTTCGACACCTTGTACGCGCGCACGACCGTCCGATCGCGGCGCCGCGGGATGCGCACCGCGACCAGGAATTCGCCGGAAGCGAGAGCCGTCTTCCGGTAGGCAAGGTAGAAATCGCCGAGCGGCAGCTCGCGCACCGCCTCGCCCCGCCGCAGCACGAGCGTCGCATCCAGCGCGAGCAGCACCGGGATCGAGTCGCCAATCGGCGAGCCGTTCGCGACGTTGCCGCCGAGTGTGCCCGCGTTACGGATCGGCGGCGAAGCGAACCGCAGGAAGAACTCCTCGAGCTCGGGGTACTCGGCGAGGATTGCCGGTATCGCGTCCGTGAGCGTCGCGCCGGCGCCGATCTCCACGTGCGCCGCCTCGCGCCGGATCGCGGAGAGTGCCGCCACGCCGCCGGTGTGAATGACGGTGCTCAGCTCGCGCAGGCCCTTCGTCACCCACAGCGCGACGTCGGTGCCGCCGGCGAGCAGGACCGCATCCGGGTGGGCGATCACCAGGTCCGCGAGCTCATCCAGCGTCGCCGGTGCGAAGAAGCGGCGCTGGCCGTGCTCGATGGCGAGCGAACCCGATCGCGCGAGCGATGCGAGGCGTGCCGCGCGTTGCGCTTCGTCGGCCCCCGCGGGCGTTCCGTGCGGCGCGACCAGCCAGTCGCCGCCCACCTCCGCGGCACCGAGCCGGTACATGGCTTCGGCGGCGCGTACGATCGGCGCGTAGCCGGTGCAGCGGCACAGGTTGCCGGCGAGCGCATCGTCGATCTCGCGGCGCGTCGGGTTCGAAGCGTTCTTGTACAGGGCGAACAGCGACATCACGAACCCCGGCGTGCAGAAGCCGCACTGCGAGCCGTGGCAGTCGACCAGCGCCTGCTGCACCGGGTGCAGCCGTCCGCCGGGAGCGCGCAGGCTCTCGACCGTGAGAAGCTCCTTGCCGTCGAGCGTGGGGAGGAAACGGATACAGGCATTGACCGCGCGAACGCGCAACCCGCCGCCGCCCGGATCGGGCTCGGCGAGTGCCACCGTGCACGCGCCGCAATCCCCCTCGGCGCAGCCTTCCTTGGTCCCGGTGCGGCCGAGGTCCTCGCGCAGGAACTGGAGCACCGTGCGCGTGGGATCGGGCCCGCGGAGCTCGATCACCTCGGCGTCGAGCACGAACCTTACGGTGTCGGCTCGCTCGGCGCTGGCATGATCGATGGGCATGGGATCACCGGGTCATCAGCTTCCGCGGTAAGTCGTCCAGCTCCAGGGCGAAACCAGCAGGGGCACGTGGTAGTGGGAATCTCCGCCGAGGTTCACCCGCACCACGACCTCGTCGAGGAACGGGGGATCGCCGCGCGCAGCCTTGCACGCCGCGAAATAGTCGCCGACGAGGAACTCGAGCTCGTAACGGCCGGGGCGCCACGTCTGCGCGTCCAGGAGCGGCTTGTCGGTGCGCCCGTCGGCGTTGGTGACGGCCGTCGCGACCAGGTGCCTCCCGTTCTCCAGAGAAAACAGCTTCACCGTCACGCCGGCGCCGGGGCGGCCATGGGCGGTGTCCAGCACGTGTGTCGTCAGGCGTCCCATTTACGGCCATTCTAGCAGGCTCCCCGGTCGGCCCCCTGCAGGCGCCGGCGCCCGTCCCCGGGGCGCCGGAAATGCGGTTGTGCTAGTTTTGGGGCAGCAGGCGGCACGGGAGTTGGAATGGACGGCGATGGCCTCACGCGCCGGGGCTTCGTGCAAGGCTCGGGCGCGGTGGCGGCGGCGGCTTTCGCCCGCCTCGGAGCTGCCGGAGTGCTGGCGCTGGGCCAGGCCGCGTGCCGCGCCCGGGACGAGGGCGCCGCTTTCACCACGCTCACGGCCGCCGAGGCCCGCGAGCTCGAAGCGATCGCCGCACGCATCCTGCCCGCCACGGACACGCCGGGCGCGCGCGAAGCCGGCGTGGCCTGGTTCATGGACCGGGCCCTGGGCTCGTTCATGCAGTCGAACCTGCCCTTCGTGCGCCAGGGGCTGCGCGCCTTCCAGGAGGCGATTCCGGCCACCTACCCCGGCGCCCGCGCGTTCTCCGATCTCGACGAAGCCGACCAGGATGCGTGGCTCGCGCCGCACGAAGGACAGCCGTTCTTCGAGCTCGTGCGCCTGCTCACGGTGGCGGGGTTCCTCGGCATGACGTCCTACGGCGGCAACCGCGACCACGTCGGCTGGACGCTTCTCGGGATCGATCCGGCAGCGCACACGCATACCCATCCTTTCGGCTGGTACGACGCGCGGGCGGCGCGCGGCGAACCCGATGACGCCTGAGCAGCCCCCCTTCCCCGCGCGCGAGCCGGTCGATTTCGCGATCATCGGCGCCGGCGCCGCCGGCGGCATCTTCGCCCGCGAGCTCGCCGCCGCGGGGTTCGACGTCGTGCTGTTCGAGCAGGGGCCCTTTCGCCGGGCGAGCGATTTCACGCACGACGAGATCGCGGTGATGCTCAACTCGGAGCTTTTGGGAGGCGGGGCCGCGGTGCACGGGCAAACGTTTCGCGACGACCCGGGCAAGACGGCGCAGGTGCCGGCAGGAGGACCGCCGCCCGCCATGTACGCCCAGGGCGTCGGTGGCAGCACCGTGCACTTCTCCGGGAACTTCTGGCGCTTCCGCGAGAGCGATTTCCGCGAGCGCAGCCTCCTCGGCCCGATCGCGGGCACCAACTTCGCCGACTGGCCGATCACGTACGAGGAGCTCGAGCCCTGGTACACGAAGGTCGAGTGGGAAATCGGCGTCTCGGGCGCGCCCGGACCCTCCGACCCGCCGCGATCGAAGCCGTACCCGCTGCCGCCGATGCCGGTGAAATCCGCGGGCGTGCTCCTGGAGCGCGCGGCGCGGAAGCTCGGGCTGACCGCCCAAGCCGCACCGCTCGCGATCCTGTCGCAGCCCTACCGGGGCCGTGCGGCCTGCGTCAACTGCGGCTGGTGCCTGGGCTTCGGCTGCGAGGTCGGCGCCAAGTCCTCCACGCTCGCCGCGCTGATCCCGGACGCGCTCGCGACCGGCCGCCTGGAGATCCGCAGCGAATGTGCCGTCTACCGGCTGGAAACGGACGCGCACGGCCGCGTGAGCGACGTCCTGTACTACGATGCCGAGCGGCGCGAGCAGGGGCAGAAAGCACGCGCGGTCGTCCTGTGTGCCAACGGCGCGGAGACGCCGCGGCTGCTGCTCGCCTCGGCGAGCGGGCGTTTCCCGGACGGGCTGGCGAACTCCAGCGGCTACGTCGGCCGCAACCTGATGTGGAACTGCCACGGTGAGGCGCGCGGCGTCTTCGAGCACCCGCTGAACGAGCACAAGGGCGTGCAGACCACGCGCATCATCCTCGATTTCTACGAAGCGGATCCCGCCCGCGGCTTCTATGGCGGCGGCGGCCTGGACGCACGCCCGTTCCTCTCGGCCGGCCCGATCATGCACGCGCTGCTGGGCATGCCGCCCGACCTGCCGCGCTGGGGTGCCGAGTTCAAGGAGTGGCTCGCGTGGTCGTTCACCCGCCAGATGATGATCCTGGCGAGCACCACGTCGCTGCCGCTGGACCGCAACAACATCACGCTCGACCCGACGCACCAGGACGCGTGGGGACGCCCGGCCATTCGCGTCACCTACCGGGATCACGACGACGACCTCGCGACGGCGCGCTTCCTGCAGGAGCACGCGATGGCCCTGCTGGACGCCGCCGGTGCGAAGCGCGCATGGGCCACACCGGTCGCGCCGCAAACGATCGGCGCGCACCTGCTCGGCACGTGCCGCATGGGCGACGACCCGGAAACCTCGGTGACCGACCGCTGGCATCGCAGTCACGACGTGCCCAACCTGTTCGTCTGCGACGGGTCGAGCTTCGTGACCTCGGGCCGCGGCCAGCCGACCGAGACCATCATGGCGCTCGCGTTCCGCGCCGCCGATTACATCGTACGCGCCGCGCGCGCGAACGAAATCTGACCAATCCAGACAGGGGGGATCATCGATGACCGCTATCCGACTGCCGATCGTGTGCATGGCCGTGCTCACCGCGGGCTGCCAGCCGACACCGGGGGCGCAGGCTTCCGCCGGGGCCGCGCAGGCGAGCGCCCCGGTGGTCGAGTACATTGCCGGGCCCGGCCTGGAGAACCTCGACCTGCCGTTCTCGTCGGCCGTGCGCGTCGGCCACACGCTGTACGTCTCCGGCATGATCGGCAACCTGCCCGGCACGCTCGAGCTCGCGCCCGGCGGCATACAGGGCCAGACCCGGCAGGCGCTCGAGAACATCGCGGCGACGCTCGAGCACGCGGGCTCCTCGATGGATCGTGTCGTCAAGTGCACCGTGTTCCTCGCCGACATGGGCGAATGGCAGGCGATGAACGAGGTCTACGTCACGTTTTTCGAGAACAAGCCCGCCCGCAGCGCGCTGGGTGCGAACGGTCTCGCGCTCGATGCGCGCGTCGAGATCGAGTGCATCGCGACGATCGGCTGAGTCGCTTCGCGTACGGTCGGGCATCGCTGCCGTTCCCGGCGTCGCCCACAGGCGCCGGCGTGCGGTAGGATGGCGCGTCTCACAACCACAGGGAAGGCAGGATGACGGAACGGGTACAGCTGCTCGGGATCAGCAATGCAATCGTGGACGTGCTCGCGCACGTGGACGAAGCCCTGCTCGCGAGGATCGATGCACCGCGCGGCTCGATGACGTTGATCGACGAGCACAAGGCCCGTGAGGTCTACGGTTTGATGGGACCCGCGACCGAGGTATCCGGCGGCTCCGTCGCCAACACCGTCGCCAATTTTGCGAGCCTCGGCGGCCGCGCCGCGTACATCGGCCGGGTCAAGGCCGACCAGCTCGGGGACATCTTCGTGCACGACATGCGCTCGCTCGGCGTAGACGTCCGGCTGCCGCCGGCGGCCGATGGCCTGCCGACCGCGCGCAGCTACATCCTCATCACGCCCGACGGCCAGCGGACGATGCAGACCTATCTCGGCGCCTGCACCCAGCTCGCCGTGTCCAACATCACGCCGGAGACGGTCGGCGACCCCGAGATCCTGCTGGTCGAGGGCTACCTGTGGGACCTGCCCGAAGGTCCCGCACTGATCGAGAAGGCCATGGCCATCGCGCACGACCGGGGCGCGCGCATCGCGCTTTCGCTGTCCGATTCCATGTGCGTGGATCGCCACCGCGCGGAGTTCACGCGCGCGGTCGAAGGGCACGTCGACATCGTGTTCGCCGACGACGACGAAGTGATGTCGCTCTTCGAGACCGCAGACTTCGCCGCCGTCGAGCGCAAGGCGGCGGAGCTCGGCAAGCTGTTCGTGATGACCCGCTCCGAAAAGGGCTCGGTCATCGTCGAGGGCGAGGTCCATATCCGGCAAGAGGCGATCCAGGTACCCCGGGTGGTCGACTCGACCGGCGCGGGCGATGCGTACACGGCCGGCTTCCTGCACGGTCTTGCGAACGGCAAGGCACTCGATGCCTGCGCCCGGTTCGCGACCGAGTGCGCCACCGCCGTCATCCAGCAGGTCGGCGCCCGCATCGAGAAAGGGCGCTTCTCGCCCTGACCGGGCCCGCGCCTTGGCCGCCTCCGTCCCTGCGTTCGAGCCCTACACGGAGGCCTTCGCCGCCGATCCGTACCCGGTGTACGCGGCACTGCGCGAGACCACGCCCGTGTTCCGCTCCGAAGCGCTCGGCATGGTGCTGGTCACGCGCTACCGGGACGTCCGGCGCCTTTTGACGGACAGGCGCTTCGGCCGGACGTCGGTCCCGCGCGCGGACGGGCGGCCGCCGCCGGGTCCGCTGCCGGGCGAGTTGCCGCACTGGGACCGCTGGGTGCGGGTGAACCTGCTGGAAACCGAGGGCGAGACGCACGCGAGGCTGCGCCGGCTGCTCGGCGGCGCGCTCGCGCCCGCGCGCATCCAGGCGCTCGCAGGAAGTATCGAGGCGATCGCGACCGCGCTCGTGCAACGCCTCGAGCCGGGGAGCGAGGTCGATTTCGTGAGCGAGATTGCCGAGCCGCTGCCGGTCTCCGTCATCGCCGAGCTGTTCGGCTGGCCGCCGGACGAGATCGGGACGCTGCGGCCTTGGGCCGCCGACATCGTGCGCCTGTACGAGAAGGACGCCACCGCGGAGGACCGGCGCCGTGCGGACGAGGCAGCCCGTGCCTTCGGCGAGCGCCTCATCGCGCTCATCGAAGAGCGGCGCCGCCGTCCCCGCGACGATCTCGTGAGTGCGCTCGCCGCGCGCCTCGACGCAGCGGACGGCCTCTCGATGGACGAGCTGGTCGCCAACTCGATCCTGGTCCTGAACGCCGGGCACGAAGCGACGGTGAACGCAGCGGGCAACGGCCTGCTCGCGCTGCTGCGCCATCCGGACGCGCGCCGGGCGCTCCTCGCGGCACCCGCGCGGGTGCCGCAGGCGATCGAGGAGATGCTGCGCTACGACTCGCCCCTGCATCTCTTTCATCGCTTCGCGGGCGAGGACCTCGAAATCGGCGGCGTGTCCGTCGCACGCGGGGAAGCCGTCGGGCTGCTCTACGGCGCGGCGAACCGCGACCCGGAGGCGTTCCCGGAGCCGGACCGGTTCGACATCGGCCGCCATCCCAACCGGCACCTCGCGTTCGGTGCGGCCACCCATTTCTGCCTGGGCGCTCCGCTCGCGCGCCTAGAGCTCAGGACGCTGTTCGGTGCGCTGCTGGGGCGACTGGGCGCGATGGAGCTCGGCGAAGCGCCGGAGTACCGCACGGGCCTCGTGTTCCGGGGCCTGCAGCGGCTCGTGGTCAGGCCCTGAAACGACACGGCCGGCGACAGGCGCCGGCCGTGCGTGGCAGGGATCGGGCCGCCGTGGCCGTCAGGTCGACGCCTCGGCCCGCCGCTTGCGGGACGAACGCAGGGTATCGGCAAGAAGCGCCTCGCTCTGCTCGTCCAGGATCTGCGTGATGCCGCGCGAGAACGCCGTCAGGCCCGCGTTGATGAACAGGAGCGGGATGGCGATGCCGAGGCCCAGCACGGTCGCGATCATGGCCTGGCCGATACCGTGGGCCATGAGCTTCGGATCGCTGGTGCCCGACGCGACGATCGCGTGGAACGTGATGATCATGCCGATGACGGTGCCGATCAGCCCGAGCAGCGGACCGGCGGCCACCGCCAGCCGCAGGAAAGCCTGGAAGCGCTCGAGCTTCGGCAGCTCGCGCAGCACCGCTTCCGAGAGCCGGAGCTCGGCGAGCTCGGCGCTCTCGGGCTCCCGCGTATGCCCGTTCCTGCCGCCGAATGCCAGCAGCAGGCGGCCGAGCGGGTTGTCGTCCCGCGGGCGCGACAGGTCCTTGAGCTGCGAGGTCACCGCGATCCGCGTCCGGATCAGGTACGCGTACTGGTACAGCGCGACCAGGACGCCGATGATGCCGACGGCGATGATCAGGTAACCGACGGCTTCGCCGAGCGCGATGCGCTCGAACCAGCTCGGCCGCTGCAGGTAGATACCGAGCAGCGCGCCGCTTGCCGGGTCGACGACCGCGCGCGTGTAGCCCGCGTCCGCCGACGTGTTGTACAGGCGGGCGCCGATGTCACGGAACTGCCGGGGCAGCTCGCCGTCCAGCTCCGTCAGGCTCTTCACGCTCGACAGGTAGCCCAGGTACTGGCCGCCCTCCGTGAGCACGGTGAACGAACCGACGCGGACGACCTCCCTCGGCACGGCCTCGCCGCGCGCCAGCTCTTCCTCGTCTGCACCGCCGCCCGCGGTTTCCTGGGCGAGCTCCGCCACCTGCTGGGCGAGGCCTTCGCGTCCGGTGTCCTCGGTCTCCTCGAGCTGGATGACCGGCGCGGTGTAGCGCACGACCTCGCCACTGGCCTTCATCTCGCGCAGGAGCTCGAACCAGACCCGCTCGAGCTCCCGGATGGAGGGCAGGGCGCGGGCGGCGGCGATGCGCACCATGAACTCGGAGCGCTCCTCCTCGCCCTCGGGCGTGGGGAACTGGGTGCTGATCAGCGAGCGCCCGAGGACCCCCGCGGCGTCGCCGGCGATCTGGCGGGTGACACCGAACAGCTCACCGAGGTTGCCCTCGTGCTGCCGCAGCAACGCGCTGATCTCCTCGATGCGCTGCTCGTTCGCTTCCCACTGGCGGTCGAGCTGCTGGCTGTACGCCTCCGCCCGGTCGCGCCGCGCGCGCATTTCCTGGGTGCGGCGCTGCTGCTCGGCCAGGTCCCGCCTGGCCTGCGCTTCCTTCTGCTGCAGGAGCTCCGCCTCGCGCGCGCGCATCTCGCGAATCTGCTGCTGAAGCTGGTTGAAGACCTGCTGGCGCTCACGCTCCTCCGCTGCCGCGCGGGCGGCGGCTTCGGCCTCCGCGCGCGCCGCCGCGTCCTGGTCCTGCTGCGCCGGAAGGTCGGCTGCCGGCAACACGAGGGTCGCCACGAGCACGGCGAGCATCCCGGTGCGCGTGCGGCGGATCGAGGTGACGACAGGGACTTTCCAACGCATCACGAGCGGGTCTCCTGGGCGGCGGGGACGGGCAGGGTCACGAGATCGGGGGCGACGGTCTCCTCGGCCATGCGGATGGCCTCCTCGATGGCCCTGGAGTACCTGCGATCCACGACCCAGGATCGCGAGTTGCGATCCCAGTAGCCCACCTCCTCACCGTCGGTAGTGCGGTACATCAGGGAGACGCGCCCCAGGTGAACGAAGTGGGCGTCGCGTCCGTCCTCGAGCTTGCCGGAATAGGCGCTCATGGTGCGGCCGTATTCGATCTCGATCTGGTAGGCCTCGAGCAGCCGCCGGAACTTCTCGGCGAGCGGGTTCTCGCCTTCCACGAGCGTCCGCAGGTCGTCGATGCGGCGGCGGCGCTCCTGCTCGAGGAACGGTACGTCGCTCAGCACGAACTGCTCGAGGCTCGTGAACATCTTCTGCACCAGGGGCTGGATGGCCTGCTGGGTGCCCTCGAGGCCTTCGATCTGCCGGCCCAACCGCTCGATGTCCGCCTGCTGGGACTGCAGCAACGTCTCGATGTGGGCGTTGTAATCCGCGTAGCTGTCGACCTCCGCCATGAGCTGTGCGTACCGGGTCGCCCGATTCTCCTGGGCGGCGACCGTCCCGATGGCCGCAGCGACGAGGAGCACACAGGCCGACCGCGCCCCCCACGTCACGACCGTCCTGCCGATTCCGTTCCGACCTTCGCGGGTCATATTTTCAACAGATCCCTTCACTCACGATTCCCCGACCGGCAGCGCGGCATCCAACCGCCCAGCGCGTACCGGCTTCTGTCTTCAACCGCGTTGCTGTTTGAGCTTCCGGTCGATGAGCTTGATGTAGTCGTCGGCAAAGTCCCGCTGCTCGCGGTCCCGCATCGCACGCGTGAACCATTCGCGGGCATCGCGCAGGCGATCCTGGTTGAACAGGGCGATCCCCATGTAAAGGTGCACCTCGCCCTCGTCCTCGAGGCCTCCCTTGTCCATCCCCTCGCGCAGCGCCCGCTCGGCCTCCGCCCACTGCTCGCGCTGGATGTGCACCTGGCCGAGGCGCGCGAAGAGATTGCCGTCGTTCGACATCTCGGCGGCGCGCCGCAGCGGCGGGATGGCTTCCTCGAAGTCGCGTGCCTGGATCCAGCAGTTCGCGAGGCGCTCGTAATTCTCCGAGTTGGCCTGGACGTGACCGTCCTTCATCGCCTGCTCCAGCACCCGCGCGGCACGGTAGGGGATGTCATTGAAGCGCAGCATGTCGGAAAGCCGTATGTACTCCGACTCCTGCGACAGGAAGCCCGCGTTGTACGCGACCTGCATCGCCGCCAGCGCCTGCGGGTACTTCTCCTGCTGCTGGTACAGCGACGAGAGCCTGAGCCAGTGCGTCTTCTTCTCGGGCTCCATGGCAATGAGGCGCTCGAGCAGCGGCACCGCCGCGTCGTACTCCTCGCGCGTGAGATAAAGCGCCAGCAGCAGCTCGATCCAGCTTGCCTGCGGCTTGGCCGCGATCTCGACCGCCTTCTTGGCGGGCTCGAGCGCGCGGTTCATGTCTTCCATCTGGTAGTAGGCTGCCGCGAGCAGGTAGTAGGCCGCCGCGTTGGGCTCGGGCGCCTGGCGGAACCATTCCTCGAGCGCCGCCGCCCCTTCCCGCCAGTTTTCCTCGGCCATGTAGATCTGGGCGATCTGGTAGCGGGCCTGCAGGACCTCCCGGTCGTTGAAGCCGCCGGCGTCGATGGCCTGCTGCAGCCGCTGGCGCGCCGCGGCGTAGTTGCCCTCGGAGTACTCGATGCCCGACCAGATCTGGTGGACGCGGCTCGCCTCGTAGGGACTCAGCCGGTCCATGTTGATCTGCGACAGGACCTGGCGCGCCCCCGCGTAATTGTCCTGGTTCAGGTACTCGATCGCCTCGTTGAGGCGCTCGCCGGTGCGCTCGCTGATCGTCGGCGCCGAGCGCCGCCCGCCCTCGTCCTGGGCGAGCGCCAAGGCCGGCGCGAACGCCACCAGGGCGGCGGCCAGGACGGCCGGGACCAGCGCCACGCGTGATTCGCGGGAACTCATGGCGTCACTCCTCCAGCACGAAGCGGATGACGGTCTGCACGCCGACCCGTTCCACGGCGACACCGCCCTCGATCTTCGGGTTGTAGCGCCAGCGCGCGATGGACTTGAGCGCCGCCTCGTCGAACAGCCCGGGCGGCTCGGCCGCGATCACCTTGGCGTCCTTCACGGCGCCGGTCTCGGTGATCGTGAACTGCACCTGCACCCAGCCCTCGATGCCGCGGCGCAGTGCCCGCGGCGGGTACTCCGGCGCGATGCGCACCAGCGGAATCACGTCCGTATCGGAGCCGCCGCTCAGGTTCATGCGCTGCAGCGCGCTCGCCGTGTCGATGGTCGGGTTGAGCTGGGCGACGCTCGAGCCCACGCTCGCCGTCGAGAAAGACATGCGCGGCACTTCCGGCGCGGCCGGGGGCGGCTCGCGCTCGACGCGCTCGTCACGTTTGGTCGCGGCCTGCGTGTCGCGGCGCATGCGGCTGAACTCGATGCGGGTCGCCTCGATCATCTCGCCGACGTCGATCGGCTGGCTGATCAGGGACCACATGAGCCAGAACAGGGAGCCGCTGAAAGCAAGGCCGAACAGGAGTGCAAGGGGTACTCGCAGGATGCTCATGTCGTAAGTCCTCCTGCCGCGCTCAGCCGGAACCGGGGTCGGCTGCAATGGAGACCTCGGTGATGCCGCCGTTGCGGACCTCGTCCATGACCTGGGCCACCACGCCGGCGTGCGAGCTTCGGTCGGCAATGATCACCACGGTGTCGTCCGGCCGCTCGATGTGCAGGCGCTCGATCATCGGCCGCAGCTCGCGCAGCTCGACCCGCTTGCGGTCCATCCAGATCTCGCCGTTCTCGCGGATGGCGATCAACAGGTTGCCCGATTCCCGGTGCTCCGCCGTCACTGCTTCGGGCTTGAACACCGTGACCCCGGCTTCCTTGATGAACGACGTGGTGATGATGAAGAAAATCAGAAGGTTGATGGTGAAGTCCAGCATCGGCGCGAGGTCGATGCCGGTCTCCTCCGCTTCTCCCGGGGTGTGACGATTGGTCTTCATGTCTCGCGTACCGTCCCGCCTACTGCGTGGTCGTGAACGTGATGTCGTAGATGCCGCCCAGGTGTACCTGGTCGACGACCTCGACGATCACGCCGGTGGGCGCCTGCTCCTGCGCGATGATCAGCACGCCGGCGTCCGGATTGACGGCGGAGAGCCGTTCCACGTTGGCGCGCACGGCCCGCGCATCCACCGCGCGGTTGTCGACCCAGATCTCCCCGTTGTTCAGCACCTGGATGTTGATGCTGTCGCTCTCCGTATCCTGCGGCTCCTCGAAGCCCGTCGGCCGGTTCACCATGAGCCCGGCTTCCTTCACGAACACGGCCGTGATGATGAAGAAGATCAGCAGGTTGATCACGAAGTCGAGCATCGGCGCGAGGTCGATGCCGTGCGATCCCTGGTGTCCCGATTCGGATTGTCGTCTTACACGCATGACGTCAGAAGCTGAACTCGTCCGCCAGCAGCTCGGTCTCCCGAACCGCGCGCGTACGGAAATAGTGGACCGGCCACAGCCCGGTGATGCTGACCGCGAGTCCGGTCATCGTGCAGATCATCGCCTCGGACACGCCGCTCGCCATGCTGCGGGCGTCGGCGCTGCCGCGGAGCGCCATCGAGTCGAACACCTCGAGCATGCCGCTGACCGTGCCGATCAGCCCGAGCAGCGGCGACATGGGGACCAGCACCTCGAGCACCGGAAACCCGGCGGTCATCGAGTTGTTGAGGCGCGAGATCATCGCCTGGCGGATCTGGCGCGCGCACCAGGACGTGTGGTCCTTGCGCGCGTGCCACTGCTCCTTGATCTCGGCGGCCTGGCGCGGAAGGATCCGCATGAAATACCAGTACCGCTCGAGGATCAGCGTCCACATCAGGACACCGCACAGGAAGATCCAAACGACGAACGGCCCTCCGTCGTTCGCCAGCTCGACGATGCCCCGAAACAGTGGGATCTGCTCAAACACGCCGCTGTTTCTCGATGCTTTCCGCCAGCATGCCGGCGCTCTGCTCGTCCAGTATTTGGACCACCGTACGCGACAATCCGTTCAACAGGGCATTTGCGAACAGGAGCGGGATCGCGATGCCGAGGCCCAGCACCGTGGCGATCATGGCCTGGCCGATACCGGTGGCCATCAGCCGCGGGTCGCTGGAGCCCGACTCGGTGATGCTCTGGAAGGTGATGATCATGCCGACCACGGTGCCGATCAGGCCGAGCAGCGGGCCGGCCGCGACCGCGAGGCGCAGGAAGGCCTGGAAGCGCTCCAGCTTCGGCACCTCGCGGAGCACCGCCTCCGAGATCCGGAGCTCGGCGATGTCCGCGTCCTCCTCGATCCGGTTCGGGTCCCCGCGGAACGCGAGCAGCACCCGCCCCAGCGGGTTGTCGCGGCGCGGCTCGTCCAGGTTCTGGAGCTGCCGGCGCACCTTGATGCGCACCAGGATCAGGTGAATGAGCTGCCAGACGAAAGCCAGCGCCCCGGCGATGCCGACCACGATGATGACGTAGCCGACCTCCTCGCCGAGGTGGATGCGCTCGGCCCAGGTCGGGCGCTCGACGTACAGGGCGAGCAGCACGCCGCGCGTGTAGTCCACGACCGCCCGCGCGTACCCTTCCGTCGCCTGGCTGAAGCTCCTGCCGATCGACATGAACTCGCCCGGGAGCTGCCGCGGCAGGACCGCGAGCTGGTTGAGCTCCGGCAGGTAGCTCAGGAACTGGTTGTTCGACATCGCGGTGAACGGACCGATGCGGATGACCTCGCCCGGCACGGACTCGCCGGTCGGCTGCACCACGGGCGCCTGGTAGCGCGCAACCGCACCCTGCGCCGTCATCTCACGATGCATCTCGAACCACAGCCGCTCGAGCTGCTCGGGCTGCGGCGTCTGGCGGCTGTCCGCAAAGGCGCGCAGGAACTCGACCCGGCCCATCTCACCCTCGGTGGCCGGGAACTGGGTCGAGATCAGGGACTGGCTGAGGATGCTGGCCACGTCGCCCGCCACCTGGCGCGACAGGCCGAACAGCTCGGACAGCCCGAGCTGGTTGGCCTTCTGCACCAGCTCGCGGTTCAGCTCGTTGATCCTGATCTCGTTGGCCGAGTACTGGTCGGACATGCGGTCCGACTGCGCGGCGAGCTGGTCGCGGCGCTGCTGGGCCTGCCGCATCATCGCCGCGCGCTCGCTTTCGGAAGCCGCGTTGAACTCCGCCATGCGCTGCTCGTAGAGCTGGCTCTCGCTCTGGCGAATCGAGCGCACCTGCTCCAGGAGCTCTTCGAGGGAACCTGCGTCGCGGGACAGCGGATCGTCACCCTGGGCGCCGGCCGCCAGCGGCAGCGCACACGCCAGCACCGAGGCTGCAACGATTCCGGATACTCTGCTTACGAAGTTCCTCACGACTGAATCTCCTGCGGGGCGGGCACCGGGACGATCAGCAGCTCGGGCGCGCCCACCTGGTTGGCGACGCGCACGGCCTGGTCCACGGTTTCGGCGTAGCTGTTGTCGACGACCCACTGCTTCGCGTTCTGGTCCCAGTAACCGGCTTCCGACCCGTCCAGGGTCCGGTACATGAGCGACACGCGGCCGAGCCGCACGAACTGCACGGTGCGCGGCTCCGCACCGCTGGCCCTCAGCGTGCCCTCGTAGGCCTCCAGCGTGCGCCCGTACTCGAGCTCGATCTGGTACGCCTCGAGGATCAGGCGGTACTTCTCGGAGATCGACACGTCGGCGCGCGCCATCATGTTCTTCAGGTTGTTCACCCGGCGGGTGCGCTCCTCGATGAGGAACGGTACGTCGAGGCGGACGAACTGATCGAGCGCGCGGACCATTTTGTCCATGAGCGGCTGGACTTCACGGTTGGTCTGCTCGATGTCGAGGAGCTGCTGCTGGATGGAGGCGATCTCCTCCTCCTGCGAGCGCACCTGCGCCTCGAGTTGCTGGTTGTACTGCTCGTAGCTCTCCGCCTCGTTCATCGCCTGCGCATAGGCCGCGGCGGCGTCGAGCGTCTGGTCGCGGATCTGGTCTACCCGCTGCTGGGATTGAGCCGCTGCCCGGTCGACTTCCATCTGGGCCTGCAGCGTCTGGTTGAGCTGAGCGCCGGCAACGGCGGCGGCGAAGATTGCGACCGTTGCACTCGCCGCCATTGTCGCCCTCGCAGCAGGCCGACGGCTGACCGGAGGGCGTTCGCCGCCCCCGGCGCGCGCGTCCGGTTCGGTGGTGTCGGAACGGAACAGCCTCATGGCAAGTATTGCCTCCAAGTTATTGATGATTTCCGTGCAGCCGGATGCTCCCGACTGCAGCCCGCTCGGGACGATGAGCCCGCGTTCGTACTGGAAATCCGTTCGTTTTCCGCGGTCGGTGCAAAGGTAAAGCATGCACTTTGCCCTGTCCCCCCGCGACCTGCTTTTTGGTCCAGCCGGATTGTGGGCTCCCGCTGGCAGTTGAGCTATATAGCATACTTTTCGACTCTGACAAACGCTGTCAGCGCCTTGCATTCAACACTTTTCATGGCGGCGCAACCATGCGTCGCAAGCGATCGAGCGAACGTCGTCATCACGGCTCGCCGGCGCCGGGGATGCACCCCGCGCGACTGGTCGCTGTCGAACAAATCGACAAGTCGTTGATCGAATTCCGGAATCATTTGGTAGGTACCGCGGGCATCGTTCCCGGCCGGATGAGACCTCGTCAGATGCCGACCGGGTGCCAGGTCGTCTTGATCTCCTGCGTGTCCCGGATGTGGTAGGGACCGGCCGCCCGCTCGGCGCGCCAGTCCGTGCCGCAGCGCTCGATCACCCGCTTGACGTTCTCCGCTGCCTCCTGCTGCAGCTCCCGCCGTGCATCCGCGTCGTCGCCGTCGCACACCACGAGGGCGTTGACGTCCATGTGCGAGGCGAGCTCGCGGCGCAGCTCGGCGCGGCGGCCGGTCAGCACGTTCACGACGCCCGGGGGCACGTCGGACGCGTGCAGCACCTCGGCGAAGCTGATCGCCGGGAGCGGCCGCGACTCGGACGCGAGCACCACCACCGTGTTGCCACCGACGATCGCCGGCATGACGTTCGAGACGAAGCCGAGCAGGGCCGGCTGCTCGGGAGCCAGGATCGCGACCACGCCGGTGGGCTCGAGGACCGAGAAATTGAAATGCGGTGAGGCGACCGGGTTCACGGCGCTGAACACCTGCTGGTACTTGTCCGACCAGCCCGCGTAATGAATGATGCGGTCGATGGACGCGTCGACCTCCGCGGCGGCGCGGCGTTTCGACGAGCCCTCCTTCGCGAGCTCGGCGGCGAACTGCTCGCGCCGGCCCTCGAGCATCTCCGCGATGCGGTACAGGACCTGGCCGCGCAGGTAGGCGGACGTCCCCGCCCACCCGCCGAACGCGTTGCGCGCGGCGACGACCGCGTTCCGGAAATCCTTGCGGCTCGCCCGGCAGACGTTGGCGATCACGGCGCCGGCCGGGTCGCGGTGCGCGATGTAGCGCCCCGACTCGGTGCGCGGGAACGCACCGCCGATGTACAGCTTGTAGGTCTTGGCGACGGGGACGCGCGGCGTCCGGGCAGGTCGGTTCACGCGTCGAGGTCCAGGTAGGCGTCGAGCCCGTGCAGGCCGCCCTCGCGGCCCATGCCGCTCTCCTTGTAGCCGCCGAACGGCGCGGTCGGGTCGAACTTGTTGAAGGTGTTGGCCCAGACGACCCCGGCGCGGATGCCGCGGGTCATGCGGAAGACCTTGGCGCCCTTGTCGGTCCAGACGCCGCCGGACAGGCCGTAGGGCGTGTTGTTGGCCTTGGCGAGCCCCTCCTCCTCGGTGCGGAAGGTCTGGATGGCAAGCACCGGGCCGAAGATCTCCTCCTGCACGATCCGGTTCGACTGCGACACGCCGGTGAACAGCGTCGGCCGGCACCACCAGCCGCGCTCCGGCACCGGGCAGGAGCTCTGGTGCATCTCCGCTCCCTCCGCGAGGCCGATCTCCAGGTAGGAGCGGATCTTCTCGAGCTGGGCCTGCGAGTTGATCGCGCCGATGTCGGTGTTCTTGTCCAGCGGATCGCCGACGATCAGGGTCTCCATGCGCGCCTTGAGCTTGTCGATCACCTCCTCGGCGACCGACTCCTGCACGAGAAGCCGCGAGCCCGCGCAGCACACGTGGCCCTGGTTGAAGAAGATCCCGTTGACGATGCCTTCGACGGCCTGGTCGATCGCGGCGTCGGCGAACACGACGTTCGCGGCCTTGCCGCCGAGCTCCAGGGTGTAGCGCTTGCCGGTGCCGGCCAGCGAGCGCTGGATGATCTTGCCGACCTCGGTCGAGCCGGTGAACGCCACCTTGTCCACGCCCGGGTGGTTGACCAGCGCGGCGCCGGTCTCGCCCGCCCCGGTCACGATGTTCACGACGCCCGGCGGCAGGCCCGCGTCCTGCACCGCCTCCGCGAACTTGAGGGCGGTGAGTGGCGTCGTCTCGGCCGGCTTCAGCACCACGGTGCTGCCGCAGGCCAGCGCCGGGGCGATCTTCCAGGCGAGCATCAGCAGCGGAAAATTCCACGGGATCACCTGGCCGGCGACGCCGAGGGGCGCCGCCCGGCGGCCGGGGAACGCGTACTCGAGCTTGTCCGCCCAGCCCGCATAATAAAAGAAGTGTGCGGCCGCGAGCGGGATGTCGATGTCGCGCGACTCGCGGATCGGCTTGCCCCCGTCCAGCGACTCGATCACCGCGAGCTCCCGCGAGCGCTCCTGGATCAGGCGGGCCAGCCGGTAGACGTACTTGCCGCGCTCGATGGGCTTCATCCGGGACCACGGGCCCTCGAAGGCGGCCCGGGCCGCCCTGACGGCGCGGTCCACGTCGGGATCCGTCGCGAGGGCGACCTCCGCGATCGGCTCCTCCGTCGCGGGGTTGAGCGTCGGGAAGTACCGGCCTTCCGCCGGCCGCACGAACTCGCCGCCGATGAAGAGGCCGTAGCGCTCGTCGATCCGGACGTGCTCCGTGCTCTCGGGCGCCGGCGAGTACGTCCAGCCGCCCTCGAACGCCAGCGCGCTCGCCCGGGCGGGCCTGTCCATCGCTTTCACCACGTTCTCACCCCCGCCCGTTGTGGGATCGGCGCCGCGATCATGGTCAGTCCCTCGAGAAATAGTCGGCGGACTGGTAGCGCCCGGTGAGCTGCTTCTCGATCTGCATCAGCACGTCGTTCGCGAGCGAGCTCGCCCCGAAGCGGAACCGGTCGGGCGTCATCCAGGCGTTGCCCAGCGTTTCCTTGAGCATCACGAGGTAATGGATGGCGAGCTTCGCGTTGGCAATGCCGCCGGCCGGCTTCATCCCGACCATGCGGCCCGTCTCCGCATGATAATCCCGGATCGCCTGCAGCATCACCAGCGTCACGGGCAGCGTCGCCGCCGGCTGGACCTTGCCGGTCGAGGTCTTGATGAAATCGGCGCCGGCGTGCATCGCCAGCACGCTGGCCCGCCGCACGCGGTCCAGCGAGCCGAGCTCGCCGGTCTCCAGGATGACCTTCAGGTGGGCGCCCTGGGCCGCTTCCTTGATCGCGGCGATCTCGTCGAACACGGCGGCGTAGTCGCCCGCCAGGAAGGCGCCGCGGGAGATGACCATGTCGATCTCGTCCGCGCCCTCACCGACCGCGATCTTCGTCTCCTCGATCTTGACCCGGCGGGGCGCCATGCCGCTCGGGAACGCTGTCGCCACCGACGCCACCTTGATGCCCGAGTCCCCGAGGGCCCGCTTCGCGACCGCCACCAGCGTGGGGTACACGCAGACGGCCGCGACGTGGGGCAGGCCCGGCCGCCTGTCGTGCAGGTGCATGGCCTTCTGGCAGAGCTGGCGCACCTTGCCCGGGGTGTCCTGGCCCTCGAGCGTGGTCAGGTCGATCATCGAGAGCACCATCTTGAGGGCCTCGACCTTGGATTCCTTCTTGATGCTGCGGCTCGTGAAGCGCGCGACCCGCTCGGCGACGCCCACCTCGTCCACCCGGGTCACGGCCGCCAGGTCCGGCAGGCGGCTGCGCGCGGCGAGCATCACGGGGGTCGCGCTCACCGGATGGGCCCCGCGAGCCGCGCCGTCTCCAGCGCGATCGCGATCATGTCGCCGAAGGACGTCTGCCGCTCCTCCGCCGTCAGCGCCTCGCCGGACGGGATGTGATCGCTCACGGTGCAGATCGCGAGCGCCTCGGCGCCGTGCTCCGCGGCGATGGGGTAGATGCCGGCCGCCTCCATTTCCACGCCCAAGACGTCGTACTTCGCCAGCGTCTCGAACATCGCGGTGTCCGGCGTATAAAAAAGGTCTGCCGAGAAGATGTTGCCCACGTGGAAGCGCACGCCGCGCTCCTCCGCCGCGCGCACGGCGTGCTGCACCAGGCTGAAGGTGGCGAGCGCGGCCAGGTCGTAGCCGCCGAAGCGCATGCGGTTGACCCCGGAATCCGTCGACGCCCCCATCGCGATGACGATGTCGCGCAGGCGAACCCGCGGGTGGCTGGTGCCGCAGCTCCCGACCCGGATCACCCGGCGCACGCCGTAGTCGCGGATCAGCTCCGTGCAGTAGATCGAGGCGGAGGGGATGCCCATGCCGTGCGCCATGACCGAGACCGGCATGCCGCGGTACTCGCCCGTGTAGCCCCACATGTTGCGCACGTCCGTCACGCGCCGCGCGCCCTGCAGCCAGTTGCGGGCGATGAATTCCGCCCGCAGCGGGTCGCCGGGCATGAGCACCGTCTCGGCGAAATCGCCGGGCGCCGCGTTCATGTGCTTGGTGGCCATGGTGTCGATCGATCTTACCACCGCGCCCGCCACCGCGGCTGAGCGCGCATCGCGCGTGACCATTCGATGCTCGGTCCGGCCTTGGTGGTGCCGGCCTCTGCCAGCGCATCGTTCATGCCCGCTGGCGCGGACCCCGACCACCGCATCGTCATGCCCGCTGGCGCGGATCCCGCCACCGCATCGTTCATGCCCGGTTGCGATCTTGGCTTAAGCTCCGCCGCGACCGGGGGGTGTCCCCGGGGGAATGGCTCCCATGCGGACACGGCGGAGCAGCGCAGGCATCGGCGCAGAGGCTACGTCCCGCGCCGCGCTGCTCCGCCGTGTCCTCGGTCCGCTTTATTTCCCCCAGGGACACCCCCCGGCCACGGCTCCGCGGGGCGGTTCCGGGCCGGGCATGAACGATGCTCAGGGGCGGGTTCCGCGATGGGCGCCGCCGGGCGGGCGTGGCATGATCGCGGCATGCTGATCCGGACCGGGCGGCACGGGCACGAGCTCTACACGCGGGAGCGCGTGTACGTGACCGAGCTCCTGAACGACCCCGCCGTCCCGCAGGTATCCCTGGCGCGTTGCCGGGTGCTGCCCGGGGTCACGACCGAGCTGCACCGGCTCGACGTCGCCGAGTGGTACGTGCTGGAGCAAGGCCGCGGCCTGATGGAGGTCGGGGACGGCGCGCCGTTCCCTGTCGGGCCGGGCGACGTGGTCGCGATCCCGGCGGGCACGCCGCAACGCATCACCAACACCGGCGAGGGCGATCTCGTCCTGCAGTGCGTGTGCGTGCCGCGCTTCACCGAGGAGGGGTATACGCCGCTGGAATAATGTGGCCTTCCGCGACCCCAAAGGCCCGGCGGGCGGCGGCCTAAGGCTCCTCTGTTATATACTGCGCACCTTCCTGAGGGGAGCATCCTTTATGCCTTCGATCGCTTCACGTTCCCGGCTGCCGAGTGCGGGACACATCCTGGTGGCTGCGGCGCTCACGGCCGTTGCGCCCGTCGACAGCACGTTCGCCCAGCAGTCCCGCAACCCCATCCTCGACGAGATCGTGGTCACGGCGCAGCGCCGCGAAGAGAACATCCTGGACGTGCCGATCTCGGTCACGGCGCTCCCCGGCGACCGGGTGGACGTGCTCACCGCGGGTGGCGAGGACGTGCTGGCGCTCGCGGCGCGCGTGCCGAGCCTCTATGCCGAATCCTCGAACGGGCGCCTCGCGCCCCGCTTCTACATGCGCGGCCTCGGCAATTCCGACTTCGACCTCGCCGCCTCGCAGTCCGTGTCGATCATCTTCGACGAGGTGGTGCAGGAGAACGTCATCCTGAAGAGCTTCCCCATCTTCGACATCGACCGGGTGGAAGTCCTGCGCGGCCCGCAAGGCACGCTGTTCGGCCGCAACACGCCGGCCGGCATCATCAAGTTCGAGACGCGGCGGCCGACGGAGGATCGCGACGGCTACATCTCTGCCACGCTCGGCAGCTACGGCACGAAGAACGTCGAGTTCGCGCTCGGCGGCAGCCTGAACGAGAGCCAGACGCTCATGGGACGTGTGTCGTTCTTGAGCCAGAACCGCGAGGACTGGGTCGACAACGGTTTCACGGGCGAGAAGGACGCCATGGGCGGATTCAGCGAGAACGCCGCGCGCATCCAGCTCCTGTACCGGCCGTCGGAGGCGTTCGAGGCGCTGTTCAACGTGCACGGGCGCGACCTGGACGGCAGAACGGCGTCGTTCTTCCGCGCCAACATCATCGGTCCCGGCAACAACAAGCTGAACGAGAACTTCGACCGCGACGTCGTCTTCTTCGACGGCGGCGGCAACAACCCGCAGGAAGCGGAGGCCTGGGGCAGCTCGCTCAGGCTCGACTTCGACTTCGGCAACGGGATGACCCTGACCTCGATCTCGGCCTACGAGACGGTCGAGAACCGCAGCCTCGGCGACATCGACGGCGGCAATCTCGTGTTCGGTCCCGGCTTCATTCCCTTCCCCTCGGAAACGCAGGACGGGCTCGACGACCTGGAGCAGATCACCCAGGAGTTCCGCCTGGCCTCCGAGGCGAGCGACCGCCTGTTCTGGCAGGCGGGCGTGTTCTGGTTCGATTCCGATTTCTCGGTGCAGACCTTCCCGTTCTTCGTGCCGCCCACCACGGTGCGGCACGAGAACACCGCATGGGCGGTCTTCGGGCAGGTCGCGTACGACCTCACCGACGCCATGACGCTCACCGTCGGCGCGCGTTACACCGACGACGAGAAGGACATGACGACGCCGGAGACGCCGAATCCGCAGCCGCCGGTCAACGTGTCCGACGAGCAGGTGAGCTGGGACGTCAGCCTGATGTACCAGCTCAACGACAACTGGAATCTCTACGGCCGCGTCGCCAACGGATTCCGGGCGCCGTCCATCCAGGGCCGCAACATCGCGTTCCTCGACCCGAACCCGTTCTCGATCGCGGATTCCGAGACGATCCTGTCCACGGAAGTCGGTTTCAAGTCCGTGCTCGGCGAGCGCGTCCGGCTGAACGGTGCGGTGTACTACTACACCATCGACGACATGCAGCTCTCCGCGATCGGCGGCAACACCAACTCGAACGTGCTGGTGAACGCCGACAAGGGGCGGGGCATCGGCGTCGACCTCGACACGGAGATCCTGCTGACGGACAACCTCGTGGTGACCTTCGGCGGGAGCTGGAACGACACCGAGATCGACGACCCGAACCTGCGCACCGCCATCTGCGCACAGTGCACGGTGCTCGACCCGATCGACAACGAGGGCTTCGCGCTGCTGGACGGCAACCCCTTCCCGCAGGCACCCGATCACATGATCAACTTCACCGCGCGCTACACGCTGCCGGTGAGCGACGACGACGAGTACTTCGTGCTCCTCGATTACGTGCAGCAGGGTGACACGAACTTTTTCCTCTACGAATCGGCCGAGTATCACTCCGGCACGATCTGGGAGCTGGGGCTGCGGGCGGGTTACGTCGCGAACGGCGGACAGTGGGAGCTTTCCGTGTTCGCGCGCAACCTGACCGACGAGGAGAACCTGAAGGGCGGCATCGACTTCAACAACCTGACGGGCTTCGTCAACGAGCCGCGCATCTTCGGCGTCAACATCCGGATGAACTTCGGCGCTTATTGACGTGTTGCAGGAGCGCGCATTGCGCGCGCTCCTGCAAGTTGCTTGCCCCGGCCAAAAGCCGTACAACCGCGCCATGCACCTGACGGCCGGCCTCCTCCTCACCCTGCTCCTCACCGCCTGCGCCCCGGGCACGCCCGCAGCCGGCGATGCGGACCGCCCGGCCGATGCGCCGGCCGGGTCCGCCGCGGTCACGCTCATGACCTTCAACGTCGAGAACCTGTTCGACGCCGAGGACGATCCCGGCAAGGACGACCGTGCCTACCTGCCGCTCGCGCAGAAGCAGACCGCGGAGCACCGGGCCGCGTGTGCCCGCGTCCGCAACCAGCGCTGGCGTGACGAGTGCCTGTACCAGGACTGGAACGAGGCGGTCGTCGCGCGCAAGCTCGCCGTCGTCGCCGAGGCGATCCGGCAGGTCGGCGACGGCCGCGGGCCCGACATCGTCGCGCTGCAGGAAGTGGAGAACCTCTCGATCCTGGAACGCCTCGCCGACGAGTATCTCGCCGGATCCGGCTACCGGGCGGTGCTCCTCGAGGGCGACGACGAGCGCGGCATCGACGTCGCTTACCTGACGCGCCTGCCGCTGGTCGGCGAGCCCGTGCTGCACCGGATCGAGTTCCGGGGCGTCGAGAGCGCGCGCGAAGCGGACACGCGCGGCATTCTCGAGGCGACGTTCCTCCTCCCGGACGGCACCCTGCTCACGGGTTTCGCTGTGCACTTCCCGGCGCCGTTTCATCCCACGTCGATGCGTGTCGACGCGTACCGCAAGCTGAACGCGCTCGCGACCGCGCTGCCGGCGGATCGACCGGCATTCGCGGCCGGCGATTTCAACACGACCTCCGCCGAGGACCGCGAGCACGCGATGCTCGAGCGGCACGTGCGGCCGGTGTGGATCGTCGTGCACGAGACGGGCTGCGACGGGTGCCGGGGAACGAGCTGGTACCCGCCCACGGGGGAGTGGTCGTTCCTGGACATGTTGCTGTGGAAGCCGGCCACCCGGCGTGGCGCAGGCGCAACATGGGAGCTCGTGCCGGGGTCCGTTGCCATCGCGAACGGAACCCCGGCGCAGGTGACGCCCGAGGGCACCCCGGCACGCTTCACCCTGCCCGCCGGCAGCGGCGTCTCGGATCACTGGCCGCTCGTCGCGACCATCGCGGCAAACTGAGAAACAACGCGTTGGGAGTTGCTGTTCACTCCCTTCGTGAACCGGGCGAGCAGCGCCCTTTCAACGCACGCAAAGCGCGCACGGGAGTAACCGAAAACCTTTATTGCATGCGGTGTTGCCCTGCGTTAGATTAGCTCGCGACAAAGGAACGACGCTTTCCCGGCATAACTTCCAACCACTCCATTTGCGGGCGAAACGAGGCTGTCACATTGGCGTGCCAGTCTCGCGCACTGTTTTCCAAAGCGGGGATTACGATGAAACACATGTTCGAGACGGCGGGGCAGGCCGAGTTCCGCGCGCGGGCATTCATCTGCGCCTGGCTCGCCGCGATTCTCTGCCTGGCGACACCTGTTGCGGGATTGGCACAGGAAACCACCTCCTCGATCCGCGGCACGATCACGCGCCCCGACGGCTCGCCCGCCGCGGGCGCGAACGTACGGGTGGTCGACACGCGCACCGGGTCCTCGCAGGCAGGCACGACCTCGGCCACCGGCCAGTTCACGATGCGCGGCCTGAGAGTGGGCGGCCCGTACCGGATCTCGGTGGACGCCGAAGGTTTCGCCCCGCAGTCCATCACGGACGTCTACCTCGAGCTCGGCGACACCTATACCTTCAGCCTGTCGCTCTCGGCCGAGCAGATCGACGAGATCACGGTCACGGCCTCCGCCCTGCGTTCCGAGATGGTGGCCCTTGGCCCGTCCACGACCTTCAGCCTGGCCGACCTGCAGAGCGCGCCCGCGATCAACCGCAACATCAACGACCTGATCGCGATCGACCCGCGCGTGTACGTCGATGAAGCGTTCGCCGATTCCGTCCAGTGTGCGGGTGCGAGCCCGCGCTTCAATGCGCTGACGGTCGACGGCGTGCGCATGAACGACAACTTCGGCCTGAACAGCAACGGTTACCCGACGGAGCGCATGCCGTTCCCGTACGACGCCATCGACCAGGTGTCCATCGAGCTGGCGCCGTTCGACGTCAACTACGGCGGCTTCACGGCCTGCAACATCAACGCCGTCACGAAGTCCGGCACCAACGAGTTCCACGGCTCGGTTTTCTACGATTACACGGACGATTCGCTCACCGGCGACAAGCTGGAGGG
Organism: Woeseiaceae bacterium; assembly: GCA_035304345.1. Lineage (GTDB taxonomy): Bacteria > Pseudomonadota > Gammaproteobacteria > Steroidobacterales > Woeseiaceae > IDS-8. The sequence goes on from DATGQE010000006.1 coordinate 83,820, forward strand.
TGACGACATCGACCTCGGCTCGTTCGAGGAGAAGCGTTACGGCCTGACGTTCGGCGGCCCGATCATCCAGGACCGGCTGTTCTTCTTCGTCGCGTACGAGAAGCTCGAGGGCGTGAACATCTTTCCGCGCGGCCCGGCGGATTCGAGCGCGGCCGTGCCGGTGCTCGGCGTGAGCCAGGCGCAGCTCGACCGCATCGCGCAGATCGCCCGCGACGTCTACGGCTACGACGTCGGCGGCACGCCGGCCAGCCTGCCGAACGAGGACGAGAAGTACCTGATCAAGCTGGACTGGGAGATCAACGAGAACCACCGCGCCGCGTACACGCACACCTGGAACGACGGCTTCAACATCTCGGAGTCCGACGACGGCTCCGACGAGTTCGAGTTCTCGAATCACTACTACGAGCGCGGCGCCGAGCTCACCTCGCACGTGGCCCAGCTCTTCTCCAACTGGACGGAGAACCTGAGCACGGAAGTCCGGATCTCCTACTCGGAGCTCGACAACCGCCAGATCTCGCTCGGCGGCACCGACTTCGGCGAAGTGCAGATCCGCACGTTCAACGACCCGGACGGTCCTGGCCCGATCAGCCCGCAGCTCGCGACGGTCTACCTCGGTGCGGACGACTCGCGGCACTCGAACGACCTCTACTACGACACCACGAGCTACAAGGTGGCGGCCACGTACACGCTCGGCGATCACACGATCACCGGCGGCTGGGAGCGCGAGGAGCTGGACATCTTCAACATGTTCATCCAGCACACCCAGGGCGAGTACCGCTTCGACGGCAGTGACCAGTGCTCTCCGGCCGATCCCGACGGCTGCATCGATGCCTTCGAGGCCGGCGATCCGGACGACGCGTTCTACGGCAATGCCTCGCCGTCGAACAACCCGGTCGACGGTGCCGCCTCCTTCGGCTACCAGGTCAACACCCTGTACCTGCAGGACGAGTTCCCGATCGCGGACGGCGCCGTCACGCTGGTGGCCGGCGTACGCTACGACTGGTACACGTCCGACGACATCCCGCGACTGAACCCGAACTTCGTCGCCCGCAACGGCTTCGCCAACACCGGGACCTTCGACGGTGAAGGCCTGATCCAGCCGCGCCTCGGCTTCAACTGGGACGTCAACGATGCCCTGAGCATCCGCGGCGGCGCCGGCCTCTACTCGGGCGGCAACCCGAACGTGTGGCTGACGAACAGCTACCAGAACGACGGCCAGACGGTGGTGCAGACCGGCATCTTCGACCTGCAGCTCTCGCCCGAGAGCCTGCACACGCTGCCGCACGACGGGGACGGGCGGCCGTTCTTCGACATCCCGATCGTGCTGCGCGATGCGGTGACCGCCACCACGCCGAACAGCGGCGTGAATGCCGTCGATCCGAATTTCGATATCCCGAAGGAGTGGAAATTCGCCCTCGGCGCGACGTGGAACTTCGACGCCGGTTTCTTGGGCGACGATTACACCCTGATGGTCGATTACCTCCACACGGAGAAGGAGGACTCGGCGCTGATCGTCAACGCCGCGCTGCAGGAGGTCGGCACCGCCCCGGACGGCCGGCCGCTGTACCGCAGCATCGACCGCAGCGATCCGCGCTGTACGCCGGTGATCCAGCCCGATTGCCCGAACCGCAACTTCAACGAGGATTTCATCCTGACCAACGTGAGCGGGCCGGACGGCGACTCCGACGTATGGTCGCTGGCACTCAGCAAGTCCTACGACTGGGGCCTCGACTGGACGTTCGGTTACGCGTACACGGAGTCGTCCGAGGTCAGCCCGATGACGAGCTCGGTCGCGTTCTCGAACTACGCGAACGTCGCGGTCTCCGACCCGAACGACCCGGACGTGCACCGTTCGAACTACAACATCCCGAACCGGTTCACGCTGCGGCTCAACTTCGCGAGGGCGTTCTTCGGCGACTACGAGACCCGCTTCACGCTCTTCGGCCGCGTCAACGAAGGCCGGCCCTACAGCGCGGTGTTCACGAACGGGGGTGACCTGTTCGGGGACACGCTGGACTTCCGGCACCTGATCTATGTCCCGACCGGCATCGACGACCCGAACGTCGTGTTCGGCCCGAACTTCGACACCGACGCGTTTTTCCAGTACCTTGCGGACACCGGGCTCGACAAGTACGCCGGCAGGATCGCCCCTCGCAATGCGCTGAACAGCGCCTGGTGGCACAAGTACGACGTCAGGATCGAGCAGGAGCTGCCGGGCTTCAGCCGGGATCACCGGTTCGCGGCGTTCCTGCTGATCGAGAACGTCGGCAACCTGCTGAACGACGACTGGGGCGTGATGAACGAAGAGAGCTTCCCGCGCACCCAGGCGGTCGTCCAGATCGCCGAGGCGCTCCAGGACGGCGCGTACGTGTACGAGCAGTTCTTCACGCCGGCACCGCAGCCCCGCGTCGCCGACGCATCGCTGTGGGAGGTGCGCTTCGGCGTGAGGTACGAGTTCTGATCGGGTAACAAGAAGAAGAAACGGGGCGGCCGGAGCGATCCGGCCGCCTTTTTTTTCGCCTGCGCCCGCCAGGGCCCGCCTGACTCGCGCCCCCGGCCGACCGGGACCCGACCGGTTGTGGTAACCTCCTCATCGGCAACGAAAAGCGACGCACGATGAAGCAGACACTGAAGCGCGCGACCCGGCTCCTGTTCCTCACCCTGCTCGCCGGCTGCGCCGCGGGACCGCGAGTCGATGCCGACGCCGACCTGGGGATACTCTGGGTGCGGGACGCCGCGGAATGGCAGGCGCTGGCGTTGCAGGCGTACGCCGCGGCCGCGAAGGACCTGCCGCGCTTCCTCGCCGACCGCACGTGGAGCGCATTGCCCGGGCAGCGCGATGCAGAAGACCTGCCCCCCGCCATCATCTTCGACGTGGACGAGACGCTCGTCAGCAACGTCGATTTCCAGATCGCGCTCGGCGACCGGCCGTTCAGCAATGCGGCGCTGGACGAATGGAACGCGACGCACGAGGCTCGCCCAATCCCCGGAGCGGCGGCATTCGTGCAGCTCGCGATCGACTCCGGGGTCGAGGTGTTCTTCGTCACGAACCGGCCGTGCCAGGCGAAGCCGGGTGTCGAGCGTTTCTGCCCGCAACAGGACACCACGATTCACGACCTGATCGAGACCGGCATACCCGCCAACGCGGACCGCGTGATGATGGCGGCCGAGCAGCCGGACTGGACGCGCGAGAAGAAGGTGCGGCGCGACCTTATCGCGGAGCGTTACCGGGTGATCATGCTGTTCGGCGACGATCTCGCGGATTTCATCCCGTGCGTCCGCGGCACGGTCGTGCCGCCCTGCACCGACCCGGCGACGCGGGCGCTGCGCACGGCCACGACCGAGGCTCACCAGGATTACTGGGGGAACGGGTGGTACATCCTCCCGAACCCGATGCACGGCTCATGGACGTCGGTCGAATGACGTGGACGACGAACGGCTGATCGAGGTCGCGCGCAACGCGTGCCGCAACGCGTACGCGCCCTATTCCGGTTTCAGCGTCGGCGCCGCGGTGCTGGACGAGATCGGGCGCATCCACATCGGCTGCAACGTCGAGAATGCCGCGTTTCCCGAAGGGACCTGCGCCGAGGCCAACGCCATCGCCGCGATGGTCGTCGCCGGCGGCCGCCGTATCGCGGCCATCGCCGTGGTCGGCGGCCGCGACGCGCCCGGCCCCTGCACGCCCTGCGGCGGCTGCCGCCAGAAGATCGCCGAGCTCGCCGGCGACGGTACCCGCATCCTGCTCCTCGACGACGCCGGCAACATCGAATCCCGTTCGCTCCCCGAGCTGCTCCCCCGCTCCTTCCACCTCGACCCCTGAAAGCACGACCCGCGATCGATCAATGCTGTGCCGCCGCCCACGGGCTGAGCGAGCACCGCTCGCTCCCCGAATACGCCGCTGAGCATCGTTCATGCCCGGCCGCGAACGCACCGCGGAGCCGTGGCCGGGGGGTGTCCCTGGGGGAAATAAAGCGGACCGAGGACACGGCGAAGCAGCGCGGCGCAGAACCTGCCGCCCGCGCCGAGGCCCGCGCTGCTCCGCCGTGTCCGCATGGGAGCCATTCCCCCAGGGACACCCCCCGGTCGCGGCGGAGCTTAAGCTTCAATCGCAAACGGGCATGAACGATGCGGTCACACAACCCGGCAGCCACCTGGCTTCGGCGCCGTCGTGGGTTCGTGAGTGGTGCTCGCTCTGATCGCTCCGTACCGGCGCCAGCCGCGGGGATGCTCAGAACGTGAGGAGGAGGCCCGCGAGGGTAGCGCTCATCAGGTTGGAGAGGGAACCCGCGGCCACGGCCTTCAGGCCGAAGCGTGCGATCAGCTCGCGCTTCTCGGGCACGAGGCTGCCGAGGCCGCCGAGCAGGATCGCGATCGACGACAGGTTCGCGAAACCGCACAGCGCGAACGTCGTGATGGCGCGCGTCTTCTCGCTCGTGCCGGCGAGATACTCGTCCATGTGACTGAACGCGACGAACTCGTTCAGGATCAGCTTCTCGCCGAACAGCGCGCCGGCGGCCGTCGCCTCGGCCCAGGGCACCCCGATCACCCACATGACCGGCGCGAACGCCCACCCGAGCAGCTTCTGCAGCGTGAGCCCCTCGATCCCGACCAGTCCGGCGAGCCCGCCGACGACGCCGTTGAACAGGGCGATCAGCGCCACGAACGCGATGAGCATCGCGCCGATGTTGACGGCGAGCCGCACGCCGTCGCTGGCGCCCATCGCCGCCGCGAGGATCACGTTGGCATGGCGGCTCTCCTCCATCCTGAGCCCGCCGACGTCGGTCGTGTCCACGCCGGTCCGGTCGTCGGGCATCATCAGCTTCGCCATCAGCAGGCCGCCCGGCGCGGACATGAAGCTCGCGGCCAGCAGGTATTTCATTTCCGCGCCCATCATCACGTAGGCGGCGAGCACGGTGCCGGCAACGGAGGCCAGGCCGGACACCATGATCGTGAACATCTGCGGTTCCGTGAGCCCGTCCAGGTAAGGCCTCACGACCAGCGGCGCCTCGGTCTGGCCGACGAAGATGTTGGCCGCGGCGTTCAGCGACTCGACCCGACCGGTGCCGACGATGCGCCGCAGCGCACCGCCGACCAGCCTGACCACCCACTGCATGATCCCCAGGTGGTAGAGCACGGCCATCAGCGAGGCGAAGAACACGATCACGGGCAGGACGTAGACCGCGAAGCTGAACCCGACCTCCTCGGACGCCAGCGAACCGAAGACCATCTGGATGCCGGCCCCCGAGTAGTCGATCACCTGCTGGACGGCGGTGCTCATCGACTCGATGGCCCGCTTGCCGACATCGACGTACAGCACCAGCGCCGCGACCGCGGCTTGCAGCCCGAACGCCGCGGTGACGACGCGCAGGTTGATCGCGCGCCGGTTGGAAGACATGAGCACGGCGAAGCCGAGCAGCACGGCGATCCCTGCCAGTCCGATGAGGCTTCCCGCCATCCGTCCCCCCACGGTTGTCTTCTTGTCGTGGGGCGAAGCATAACGGCAATCGCACGCCCGCACCTAGTCGGCGCTGCGCCTCCGCCGACGGACGGGCGGCCGGGTCGCGCGCGAGCGCGACGGCCTTACGCGCCCTCGGGAACGATGCTGCGGTAGACCACCTGCCGCTCGGGCGGTATGCGGTTGCCGATGCGGCACGCCTTGCGCAACAGCTCGGCGCCGCGCGCGGCCGCTTCGGGTGTGGCGGCGTGCACGAAAGCGAGCGGCGTACGCTTGTCCACCCGCGAGCCGATCGGGGCGAACGCACCGAAGCCCGCGGACAGGTCCAGCACGTCGTCCTGCTTGCGGCGTCCTCCGCCCATCTCGATGATCGCATTGCCGATCGCGAAGGCGTCCACCTGCACCAGGTACCCTTCGGTCTCGGCAAACACGGGCTTGTTGACCTTCGCGGTCGGCAGGTGCTTTTCGAAGTCCGAGACGAAGTTGGGGGGTCCCCCGAGCCCGGCGACCATGCGCTCGAACGCCTCGGCGGCCCGGCCGGACGAGACGGCCTGGTCGGCGCGCCGGCGCGCCGCGTCGCGCCCGGGCTCGAGATCCAGCATCAGGAACAGCTCGATGCAGAGCTGCATCACGACCTCGTCCAGTCTCGGGTCCCTGTGCTCGTTTCTCAGGTACGCCATCGCCTCGGCGACCTCGAGCGCATTGCCGGCCGTCAATCCGAGAACCTCGTTCATGTCAGTGACCAGGCCACGCGCGCGCAGCCCGACGGACTGCGCCGTCCGCACGATCCATTGGCCGAGGTTCTCGGCGTGCTCGACCGTGGTCATGAACGCGCCGCTGCCGGCCTTGACGTCGAGCACGAGCGCCTCGATGCCCGCCGCGAGCTTCTTCGACAGGATCGACGCCGTGATCAGCGGTACCGATTCGACCGTTCCGGTCACGTCGCGGATGGCGTACAGGCGCCGATCCGCCGGCGCCAGCTCCTCGGTCTGGCCGATGATGGCGCAGCCGGCCTCCTTCACCACCTTGCGGAACAGGTCCAGGCCGGGAAGCGGATTGTAGCCGGGGATGCTCGACATCTTGTCGAGCGTGCCGCCCGTGTGTCCCAGCCCGCGACCGGAAATCATCGGCACGAAGCAGCCGCACGCCGCCATGATCGGCGCGAGCACCAGGCTCACCTTGTCGCCGACACCGCCGGTCGAGTGCTTGTCGACCACGGGGCCGCCGAGATCCTCTGTTTTCCAGTCGAGCACCGTGCCGGAACGCGCCATGCGCTCCGTCAACCGGCCCACTTCGGCGGTGCTCATCTTGTTGAAGAAGATTGCCATCGCCAGCGCCGCAACCTGCTCGGCCGGCAGGCTGCCGTCGGTCAGCCCGTCGACGAAAAAATCGATCTCTGCCGCGTTGAGCTCGTGGCCGTCACGCTTCTTGCGGATGATTTCCTTGAACAGCATGCAGTCTCCTTCGCTGGCGCCATCTGAGTATTGCAGACGCATCCGGCGATCGCGAGGTCGGCGCCGCGCGGTCTCGCGGGCAGCGCACCGCGTCAGCTTCCGGCCCGCTCGTCCAGCAGCGCCGCCAGTCGTGCGACGCCCTCGGCGATCTCCGCCTCGCCGTAGTGCGCAAAAGAGAGCCGCAGGCGGTCGCGCAACCCGTCGCCGGCCGGCGAGAACAGCGCACCCGGCTGGAACCCGGTTTGGTACGCCTCGACGTGCCGCTTGAGCTCGCTGCTGTCGCCCCCGTTCTTCAGGCGCAGCCAGAAGAAGTAGCCGCCTTGCGGCCGCCGCCAGTCGAGATGCCGGGACGCGTGGCGCTCGAGCGCGCGATCCATGGCCTCGACCCGCTCGGCGTAGATGCGCCGCAGGCGCGCGATCCACGGCGCCAGCAATCCCTGCTCGATCGCGTGCCGCACGATGTGCGACGTGTACTGGTTGAAGCTGCCGCCGCTGTTGATCGTGCCGCTCGCGAGGATGTGTCGCATCAGCTCCGCGTTAGCCTGGATCCAGCCGAGCCGCATGCCCGGCGCGAGGATCTTGGAGAACGAGCCCAGCGAAATGACGTTGCCCTCCCCTGTCATGGCGCCGAACGCGGGCGGGGGCGGCTCGCGGTACCACAGCATCTGGTAAACCTCGTCCGCGACGACGATGAAATCGTGCCGCACGCTCAGCTCGACGAGTCTCCGCCGCCGCTCGGCGCTGGTCGTGACGCCGGTCGGGTTGTGGTAGCTCGGAATCGTGTACACGAGGCGGGGCCTGCGACGCGCCAGCGCCCGCTCGAGCGCGTCGACGTCGAGGCCTTCGTCGTCCACCGGGATGCCGACGATCTCGAGGCCGTGGTCTTTCAGGATCCGGAACGCCAGGAAGTAGCTCGGATCCTCGACGAACACGGTGTCGCCCGGACGCGTGAAGCGCTCGCACACGAAATCGAGCCCCTGCGAGCTGCCGGCTGTCAGGAACAGCGTTTCGGGCGGCGCGGGATGGCCGTGCTCGCGTTCCAGCAGGCCGCCGAGGGCGGCGAGGAAGCGCGGATCGCCCTGCTTCGGCCCGTAGTTCAGCGCGAGCGAGCGCTCGCTCGCGAAGAAGCTGTCGCTCGCCGCCCGCACGAGCTCGAGCGGCAGCAGGTCGGCGGAAGGCTGGCCGACGCCGAAGTTGATGAAACCCGGCTTCGGCGCGTCGTCGAACGTGACGATCGTGCTCACGGGAGCTGCATCACCGGGCCGGTGCCCGAGTTTCGCGCGTCACGGCGCAGCCGACGGCGCCGGAGGCGCCGCGGGGTCGGCGGGGCCGGCCGCGCCGGTTCGCGAATCGCGTGCATCGTTCTCATTCTCTCTCAGCACGCGGCCCGATACACGGTTGCCGTACGTCCCTGCGGGCGTGCGCACGCGGTCGGGAGAGGACCACTGCCGGCAGCCCGGCGGCGGGACATGCCCTGACTTAGCGGCTAAGCTGGACGGACCGGCACCGCGCCGCACCGGAGCAGGCTCCCATGACCGACCCCCTGGTGGACACCGTCATCGTCCCGCGCAGCCGCGACATCGGCGATTTCGAGGTGCGCCGCGCGCTGCCCTCGTCCCGGCGCCGCATGGTCGGGCCGTTCGTGTTCTTCGACCAGATGGGCCCGGCGGTCCTCGCGCCCGGCAAGGGTCTCGACGTCCGCCCGCATCCGCACATCGGGCTCGCGACCGTCACCTACCTCTTCGAAGGGGAGATCCTGCACCGCGACAGCCTGGGCAGCGTGCAGCCCATCGAGCCCGGCGAGGTGAACTGGATGACCGCCGGCCGCGGCATCGTGCACTCGGAGCGCTCCGACGAGCGGCAGCGCCGGGAGGAATCGCCCCTGTTCGGCATCCAGGTCTGGGTCGCGCTGCCGAAGGCGGCGGAGGAAACCGAGCCCGCGTTCGCGCATCACGGCGCGGACGAGCTGCCGGTGTTCGAGGACGACGGCGCGCGCGTGCGGCTGATCGCCGGCACGCTCGCCGGCCAGCGCTCGCCGGTGCGCACGTTCAGCGAGATGTTCTACGCCGATGCCGTACTCTCCGCCGGCGGGCGCCTGCCGGTCTCGCCGGAGCACGAGGAGCGCGCGATCTATGTCGCGACCGGCGCCGTCGAGATCGCGGGGCAACGGTTCGAGGCGGGACGGCTGCTCGTGCTGCACCCGGGGGACACGGTCATGATCGCCGCGCCGGAGGCGGCGCGCGTCCTGCTGCTCGGCGGCGCGCCGATGGACGGCCCGCGGCACATCTGGTGGAACTTCGTCTCGAGCTCGCGCGAACGGATCCAGGCCGCCGCCGAGGACTGGCGCGCCGGCCGCTTCGACCGGGTGCCGGGGGAGACCGAATTCATCCCGCTGCCCGACCGCCCGCTGCCGCCGCCGGTGGACTACCCCTGACCGCCCGGGGGTTCCCGGCGCCACAAGGCTTCGGCCGCCATGACGTGCGCGGCGGATGCGCGGCACCGCGGTTACAATGACGCCCGTCCCCGTTCGCCCGCTACACGAGAGAGGACCGAATGCCCGACGCCCGCCGTGCCGGCCCGATCGCCCTGCTGCTCGCCTTCGCCGCCTGCTCGCCACCCGCACCCGACAACGGCCCCGAGCCCGCCCCTCCGCCAGCCGACACGACCGGCGATCCCGTCGACCTCGTGGTCGAGGGGCGCTGGGTGCTCACGATGGACGACGCGGACACGATCCTCGAGCACGGCGCGGTCGCGATCGACGACGGCATCATCGTGGCGGTCGGACCCGCGCGCGATATCGACGCGCGCTATGCCGCGGCGGAACGCCTTGGCGGCGACAACCGCGTCGTCCTGCCGGGGCTCATCAACGGGCACTCGCATGCCCCGATGACCCTGCTACGCGGGGTCGCGGACGACCTCGACCTCATGACGTGGCTCAACGCCTACATCTTCCCGGCCGAGGTCGAGTTCGTCGATCCCGAGTTCGTGCGGATCGGCACCGAGCTCGCGTGCTGGGAGATGATCCGCGGCGGCACCACGACGTTCGTGGACATGTATTACTTCCCGGACGTGATTGCCGAGGTCGTCGATTCCTGCGGCATGCGCGCGCTCATCTCGACGACGGTCATCGGGCAGCGCAGCCCGGACGGGGAAGGCGCGGAACAGGACATCGCCGACGGGCTCGAGTACGTCGAGCGGTGGAAAGGCAAACATCCGCGCATCACGCCCATCTTCGGGCCGCACGCCAATTACACGCTGAACGAGCAGCAACTGCGCGCCACGCGTGAAGCGGCGAACCAGGCAGGCGTGCCGATCAGCATCCACCTTTCCGAGTCGCCGTTCGAGGTCGACTACTCGAAGCGGACCTACGGCACGACGTCGATCGCGTTCCTCGATTCGATCGGCTTTTTCGACGGCACGACGACGATCGGCGCCCACGTGGTATGGCCGACCGAGGAGGAGATCCCGATCCTGGCCGAGCGCAAGGTCGGCGTCGTTTACAACCCGACCTCCAACATGAAGATCGCCTCCGGCGTGGCGCCGGTCGCGGCCATGCTGCGCGCGGGCGTGCGCGTGGGTCTCGGCACCGACGGGGCCGCCAGTAACAACGATCTCGACTTGTGGGAGGAGATGCGGCTGGCGGCATTCCTGCAGAAGGTCGACCGCATGGATCCCACGGTGCTGCCGGCGAGCACGGTGCTGCGCATGGCGACGGCGGGCGGCGCCGAGGCGATCGGGCTCGGCGACACGATCGGCTCGCTCGAGCCCGGCAAGCGCGCGGACCTGATCCAGGTGGCATTCGACGACGTGCACTTCGTGCCGGTCTACGACGTCGTGTCGCACCTCGTGTACGTCGCCGACGAGCAGGACGTCGCGACGACCGTCGTGGACGGCCGCGTGCTGATGCGCGACGGCGAGCTCCTCACGATCGACACGGAGCGCGTGCGCCGCGAAGCAACGGAGCTCGCCGCCCGCATCCAGTCCGCACTCGCCGAACGCCGCGCCGCCAGCTCCGCCCCGCAACCGTAAGGGCCTGCCGCGCGGGCAGTGGGCAGGTCGAGGTCGAAATCACGTCCATCGAGCTCGAGCCGCAGCCGGAGGATGCACCGGCATTGCTGCCGCCCCGCACGCTGATGACCACCGGGGGACGCAAGAACCAGGATTCCTGGCCGGATCGTAGCTGAGCGGATACCGCCCGTCAGAGCCCCACCTCCCCCGGGGGCTCCGGGTCACTGAAGATTCGGCGCAGCGGCTTGAACATGTACCGCGACTCCGGGTTCTCCACGTTGCGGAGGAAGTCGAGCTGCACGCTCTCGTTGCCGGACGCCGCGGTCAAGAGCTCGCGCAGGTGGTCAAGGTTCAGGACGGCAACGCCGTCGACCCGGCCAATCAGGTCGTACAGCCAGACCTCCTGGGCTTCACCTTCGGATCCGGGCACGATGCTGTGAACCATGACGTCATGGCCGACCTCGAGGCTGCGACGATCACGGTAGCCCGCTTCGGCAAACAGCATGCCGGCAAAGAGCACCGCCTTTCTCGTAGTCACCTTCGGCATGGGGTGCAGGCGTCCGTTCACCTTGACGATGCGCCCTTCGCGCCGTACCTCGAGACGCACGTCCTGCAGGCTGCCCCGCAGCGCGTCGATCAGGTCGCTTTCATGTGAGACCGGCACGCCGTTTGCCGAGACGATGACGTCATCCGGCTCGAGCTGAACCAGCTCCGGCGCGAGGTATGATCGGGCGACCGTCAGCCGCCCCTCGTCCCCCAGCATCGCGTAGAACCCGACGTCGAGCTCGGGCGGCGACGGGTCCTGGCCCTTCGCAAGCAGACGCAGGATATGGCAGGCCTGGGAAATCGGCACGGCGAAGTTCGTGTTCTGCGAGCTCGCCTCGTTGAGCGTCGACGTGCTGATGCCGATCACCTTGCCGCTCACCATGCTGATCACCGGGCCGCCGGAATTGCCGCCGTTGACGGGCGCGTCGATCTGCAGTTGGGCTGGCCCCAGCCGGCTGGTGCGACCGGAAACCACCCCTCGAGTCCCGGTGAAGTTGAGTCCGAAGGGGTGTCCAAAGGCGCCGATCGGGTGCCCGACGCCCGGCCGGTCGTTGCAGCCGAGCTCCGCCGGAAGCACGTCGTTCCCCGGCTGGTCGTACCGGATGACTGCCACGTCCACGTAGGGATCGACGTAGACTTTCTCAGCCCGGGTCTTCGTGCCATCCGAGAAGGTGACCGTCAACTTCGCCGGCGAGTGGCC
>DATGQE010000007.1:0-2385 GCA_035304345.1 Woeseiaceae bacterium
GCCGGGTTCGAGCAGGCCGTGGCGTTCCTCGAGCGGCACGCGCCCGACATCGAGCAGTTCGTCGTCCGCAGCGTAACGCCGTTCGTGCCCGCCGACCTCGAGTGGTCCGGCAGCATCGTGCTCTCGATCGTCGGCAATCCCTGCGGCGGCTTCGGCACGAAGGGACGCTTCTTCCTGGCGCTCAACTGCCTGGTCGCGCACCCCGAAAGCGACTACTCGGCCGTGCGGGTCGTGTCGGCCCACGAGGTGTACCACGCGTTGCAGGACGCCTTCTTTCACCCCCGCGACGGCGAGTTCGACGACGTAGCGTCATTCGAGGCCGCGCTCTCGCAGCTCTTCTGGTGGCTCGAGACCGAGGGAACGGCGGAGTACGTCGGCGACAGCCGGCAGATCGAGGGATCGGGCGTTCTTTCGGGGTTCCTCGGCGGGTTCGCGCGCGACGGGTACGGCCGGATTCCCCTCTACCTGCGGTTCCTCGGCTACGCGGCCGACATACTGGCGGCGGCGGACGACTACCGCGAGCGCCTGCGGGACGTCTACGAGCTGGGCTTCTCGGGCACCGGCCGGCAGGTGTTCTATTACGCGGGCGCCGCCATGACCGCGCATCTCGATCGCACTTACGGGCGGGAGGCCCTGGTCTGCATCCTCGGCCTCCCGGCCGAGGAATTCGTGCTCGCCTACCAGGCCGCGGCGCTCGAGTCGCCCGGCGAGGACAGCGTCCCGCTCGGGCGCACGCTCGTGCAGGGTGCCGAGCGCCTGCGCGACTCGCGGCCGCCCGGCTCGGCGACGTTCCACGCCTGCCTGCAGCAGGTGCGTGCGGGCCGAATGGGACAGGAAAACAGGGAAGGGGAAGGCGCATGGCGGAAGCGCAGCGAGTCCTGGTCATCGGCGGCACCCGCGGAACCGGGCGCCTGATCGTCGAGTTGCTGTACGAACGTGGGTACCGGGTGCGGGTGCTGGCTCGCGACCCCGAACGAGCCGCCACCGCGGTGGGCGCGATGGCGGAGGTGGTCGCCGGGGATCTCACGAAGCCGGAAACCCTGCCTCCGGCCGTACGGCAGGTCGATCACGTCATCGTCACCGCCGGTGTCCCGAGCGGCCGCTACGCGCCCGAGGCGCTCGTGAAGCGCACCGACCACGACGGTATGATCGATACGATCGAAAGCGCGAGGAAAGAGGGCTTTCGCGGACGCTTCCTCTACCTGAACTCCATCGGCATCGACACGCCATCCGTGTCCGCATTCCTCATCAACCGGCTGAAGAGAAACACCTTCGGCTGGCGGAGGCGGGTCGAAGAGGCGCTCAGGGCCAGCGGGATGGACTACACGATCATCCGGGTCGGCTTCCTGCTCGACAGGCCCGCCGGCACGCGGGCGATTCGGGTGTCGCAGGAGCCGCTGCCGCTGGCACCCTGGAACCGGATCGCCAGGGCCGACGTCGCCGCGGCGTTCGTGGCGGCGCTCGATCACCCGCGCGCTTCGCGGGCGACGTTCGAGATCGTCTGGCGCAAGGGCGATCCGGCGGCGAGCTGGCCGCAACGCCTCGACGCCGTCGTTCCGGACGCCCGTCATGCCGCGTGAGCGGCGTTGACAGGGCCCGCTGCGCCGGCCGTCCGGGTGCACGGGAGAAGGGAGGACGCGAATTGACGGATGTCGACCTGACGGAGAACTGGTGCGCGACTGACGTCGAGCACATGCGCACCGCGCTCGGGCTCGCGACGCAGGCGGCCTCGAGCGGCGAGGTGCCGGTGGGCGCCGTGGTCGTGGCCGGCGGGCGGATCGTCGGCCGTGGCGTCAACCGCATGATCGCGGATCGCGACCCGACCGCGCATGCCGAAATCGTGGCCCTGCGCGAGGCGGCGCTCGCGGTCGGCAACTACCGGCTGCCGCAGGCGACCCTGTACGTGACGCTCGAGCCCTGCGCGATGTGCGTCGGCGCCATGCTGCACGCGCGCATTGCGCGGCTGGTTTTCGGCGCCTACGACGACAAGGCCGGCGCCGCCGGCAGCGTGCTCGATCTCTCCGCGCACCCGGCACTCAATCACCGCATCGAGGTCAACGGCGGCCTGCTCGCGGCGGAATGCGGTCGCTTGCTGACCGCGTTTTTCGAGGAACGGCGCGAGTAGCGGCACCTGCAGGAGCGCGCGACGGCGATGCCAACATCGCTCATGCGCGCGAGGCGCTTCTACATGCGCACACGCGCGCCTACGAGCCCCCCGTCCCGCCTGCCGCCTCCGCGTTGGCTGCTTCCAGCGTCTCCAGCGCTTCGGACTCGGCCTCGTTCTCGGTCAGCCAGCAGATGATGTTGTAGTAGTTGCGGATGTTGTCGACGTACAGCACCGGCTCCCAGCCGCGTGCATACCCGTGATCGACCTTGGAGTACCAG
>DATGQE010000008.1:0-47259 GCA_035304345.1 Woeseiaceae bacterium
GCGTGCGGTCCGATCCCAGGCCGCGCAGGTCCAGGGTGGCGGTGCCGGTCGCGCCGTTCGATTCGTTCGCCGACAGCTCCGGCGTGATCTGCGGCAGGTCGTTGATGAGGTCCTCGACGCGGGTGATGCCGCGATAGGTGAACTCCTCGGCGCTGAGTTGGGAGACGGGGCTCGACGAGATGAGGTTTGGATCCGTCGCGATGCGCGAACCCGTGACCGTGATCTCTTCGAGCTCCTGGCCGGGCTGCGGCTCCGGCTGCTGGGCCGCGGCCTGTGCCGCATAGCCGCCCGCCGAGGCCATGGCGCCGAGGCAGAGCGCATGGCGCACTGCCTTGCGCAGTTCATGGTGCCTGTTCATCAGAGAGGGCTCCTTTTGCTGACAAGCGTGAGTTCAGGCAACGAGGGGAACGGCAGGTGCGCCGTCCCAGAGGCGACGTTTGTACCGCAGCGGAAACCTCATGGCTGGCCGTTTTCGGACGGACGACACTCTCGATCCATATCGAATGGCATCACTCCCGTACGATCGATCAGGCAGAATGAGCCCGCCTTTCGTTCGCTCGAGGACCGATGGTTATGAGCCGCGTAGCCGTTGCCACCGTGTGGGTTGTGCTTGCCCTCGCCGCCCGGGAAGGATTCACCGCACCGGCGCCGGCGGACGCGATCCGCGCCGCCTGGTCCGAGCTCGATGCCGCGTGGGCGGCACGCGACCTCGAGCGCATGGTGCGCCTGTTCGCGGACGAGGCCGTGTTCGCCTTCCCGCCGGGCGACTACCGGCTCGACGGCAAGCCCGCGATACGCGCGCACTTCGCGGCGCAGTTCCCGAAGCAGTCGCCTGCGCTCCGTCACGTGACGGAAGTCGGCCACATCCGCCCGGTCGGGGACGGACTTTACGCGGTGGACGCCGGCGTGCGCGTGGTGCGGACCGCCGATGACGGTGCCGAGTTGTCGGTGCTACGCGCGTTTGCCGTCTTCGCGCTGATGCGCGCCAGGGAGCAGGGATGGGAGCTTTTGGAGGTCCGGGCGTTCAGGCTGCCGGACGAGCCTGAAGCGCGGTGAAGGAGGCGATCATGTTCAAGAAGGTGGCGTTCACGATGTACCCGGTGACCGACGTGGCACGCGCGCGCCGGTTCTACGGCGAAACGCTGGGGCTCGAGGAAAGCTCCGTCGGCCACGAGGGCGACCGGTACTGGATCGAGTACGACCTGCCGGGTGGCGGTTGCCTCGCCCTCTCGAACTTCACGGGCGACACGCCGAGCGACAGCGCCGGGGGCACCATCGCGCTCGAAGTGGAGGACCTGGACCGCCTGATGGCCGAGCTCAAGGCAAAAGGTGTCGTTTTCACGAGTGATGTGATCGTCACCCCCGTGTGCCGCATGGCGGTGTGCCGCGATTCCGAAGGCAACGCGCTACTGCTGCACCAGCTCAACCCGCGGTAGCCGCGTCAGGCGGCCGGCCGCGGCTACGGCTCGAGGTCCAGGTCGCGCAGCTTGCGCGTGAGCGTGTTGCGGCCGAGCCCCAGGAGCCGTGCCGCTTCCTGGCGATGCCCGCGCGCCCGCCGCATCGCCGCCGTGATCAGCACCTTTTCCACCTGCGGCAGGACGGCCGGGAGCAACGGCCCCTGCGAATGCGCGAGCTGCTGCTCCGCCCACGCCGCGAGCTCTTGCGTCCAGGCGTCCAGCGCCGCCTGCGTCGTCGCCTTCCCGCCGAGATCGTCCGGCAGGTCGTCGGCCGTGATCACGCTGCCCGGCGCGGTGACCGTGAGGCGGCGCGCCGTGTTCACGAGCTGCCGCACGTTGCCCGGCCAGTCGTAGACCCGGAGACGCTCCAGCGCGTCCGGGCTCACGGACTTGGCCGGCGTGCCGAGCTCGCGGGCGGCGTCCTCGAGGTAATGCGCGAGCAGCAGCGGGATGTCCTCGCGCCGCTGGCGCAGCGGCGGGATGTCGATGCGCATGACGTTGAGGCGATGGTACAGGTCCTCGCGAAAGCGGCCTTCCTGCACCGCACGCGCGAGATCCTGGTGCGTGGCGGCGATCACGCGCACGTCGACCCGGATCGAGTTCGTGCCCCCGACGCGGTAGAACTCGCTTTCGGCGAGCACGCGCAGCAGCCTCGTCTGCAGCCCCGGTGACATGTCGCCGATCTCGTCGAGGAACAGGGTGCCGCCGTCCGCCTGCTCGAAGCGGCCGATGCGGCGGGCGTCGGCGCCGGTGAACGCGCCGCGCTCGTGGCCGAAGAGCTCCGATTCGAGGAGCTCGGACGCGATTGCCGAGGTGTTGAGGGCCACGAACGGCTTGCCGGCACGCGGCCCGTGACGGTGCAGGGCGCGCGCCACGAGCTCCTTGCCGGTGCCCGATTCGCCGGTGATCAGCACCGTCATGCTGGAGCGCGCGAGCCGCCCGATCGAGCGAAACACTTCCTGCATCGCCGGCGCCTGGCCGATGAGCGACGGCATGGGGGCGCGGGAGTCCGCGCCGTCCCCGACCGGCAGCCGCCCCTGCGCACGTGCGGCCTTGCGCACGAGCTCCACCGCCTCGTCGAGGTCGAACGGCTTCGGCAGGTATTCGAACGCGCCGCCGCGGTAGGCGGCGACGGCGTTGTCGAGGTCCGAATGCGCGGTCATGACGATGACCGGCAGGTCCGGGTGCTCGCGGTTCAGGCGCTCGAGCAGGGCGAATCCGTCGAGGCCCGGCATGCGCACGTCAGTGACGAGCACGTCGGGCCGGTGCCGCTCCAGGGCTTCGAGCAAATGCTCGGCACGCTCGAAGGTGCGCGTGCCGAAGCCCGCCTGGCGATACGCGCGCTCCAGCACCCAGCGCACCGACTGGTCGTCGTCCACGACCCAGACGTCGAGGTCATGCGCCATCGTGCGTCTCCTGCGCGAGCGGGAGGCGGACGAAGAACACCGTCCTGCCGGGCCGGCTTTCGAACTCGATCAGGCCCCCGTGGCGTGCGACGAGGTCCTGCGCCACCGGCAGGCCCAGCCCGGTGCCGTCCGGCCGCCCGGTGACGAGCGGATAGAACACGGAATCGGCGAGCTCCGGCGGAATGCCGGGACCGTCGTCCTCGATCTCCACGCTGGCGATGGCACGGTGCCGCACCTCGCCGATCGTGAAGTTGGTCGTGGCGCGGGTGCGCACGACCAGCGTCCCCTGGCCGGCGAGTGCCGCCACGGCGTTCCGCACCAGGTTCAGGAGCGCCTGCACCATCTGGTCGCGGTCGAGGGCGATGAGCGGCAGGCCGGGATCGTAGTCGCGGCGCACGGCGATCCCGGGCATGAGCTCCGGCTCGACGAGCTTGAGCACGTACTCGGTCAGCTCGTGCACGTTCACCGGTTCCTTGCGCGGCGGACCGCCGGGACCGAGCAGCGTGTCCACCAGCGCGGCGAGGCGATCGGCCTCGCTGATGATCACGTTCGTGTACTCGCGCAGCTCGTCGCTTGCAAGCTCGCGTGAGAGAAGCTGCGCCGCGCCGCGCAGCCCGCCGAGCGGGTTTTTGATCTCGTGCGCGAGCTGCCGGATCATCTGGCGGCCCGCACCGTGCTGCACGATCAGCGCGTTCTCGCGGCTGATGCGCGAACGCCGGGTGACGTCGATCATCTCCACCAGCAGGCAGTCACGTGTCAGCTCGCCCTGCATGGGCGAGACGCGGCAATCCACGAGGCGCGGAGCGGGATGCACCTCGGTCGGTGCGAGCTCGAGCTCGTCGGCGAACGTGAGGCCGGTCGTGAGCGCGCGGCGCACGAGCTCGCCGAGCTGGCGGTGATCCCCGGCGAGCTCCAGCAGCGGCTTGCCGCAGGCGCGGTGCCGGCTGACCCCGAGGAGATCCTCGGCCGCGGGATTGAGGGCGGCCACGAGGAGGTTGCGATCGACCACGATCGCACCGGTGTTCAGGTTGTCGACGATTTCCTGCGCGAGGCGCTCGTCGGTCGCGTCGTTCGGCGGCGCGCCGCGTGCGCCCGTCAGTTCCGGTTCAGTATCGACGTCTGCTGCACGTAGAAGCGGATCGGCTCGCTGCGGATCAGCACCTGGCCCGCCTCGTTCACGACCTCGGCCTGCAGGTTGTGCGCGCCGCGATACACCTCCTCCAGCTCGAAGCGGAGGCCCGGAACCTCCCGCGGCGTCCCGTCGAAGTGCACCCGCACCCGGTGCCCCGGCTGCAACGCCGGCTGCAGGCCGAGCACGACGGTCAGGCGGCCACCGATGTTCCATAGCGTCTCTTCGGCGGCCGGCTGCACGATCTCGAGGCTCTGGTAGGCGGCGGTTGCCGGCGTGGCGGGCGCCTGTTGCTGTGCCGGTGTGCGCTGCGCGGGCGTGCTGCGCCGGTAGGCAGGCACGGTCGGCGGGTCGGCGACCTCGAGCTTCTCGGCGCCCGGATGCGGCTGGTCGGAGAAATGCACGACGCCGTCCTCGTCCACCCAGCGGTAGACCTCGGTAGCCCCTGTCGCGGCGGCCGACACCACGAGACAGGCAAGGACCAGGCATTTGTGCATCGGGCTAGCATAGCAGCGCCTCCGGAATCCCGACCAGCGGACCCGCGGCAAAGTGGCACGTGCGTCACGCTTTGCGCCGGCGGCTGCGGAGCCGCGCCTCCCGCCGCCGGGCGAATCGTGGCGGGCGGCCACGGTCGCGGCCGCCCGCCCGCCGTTCACAGGCTGTAGTACATGTCGAACTCGACCGGGTGCGTCGTCATCCTGAGCCGGGTCACGTTCTCCATCTTGAGGTCGATGTAGGCATCGATGAGGTCGTCGGTGAAGACGTCGCCCACCTTGAGGAAGGCGCGATCCTTGTCGAGCGAGTTGAGCGCCTCCTCGAGCGAGAACGCCACGTGCTCGAGCTCCTTCTCCTCCTCCGGCGGCAGGTCGTAGAGATCCTTGTCCATCGCGTCGCCCGGATGGATGCGGTTCTGGATGCCGTCGAGCCCCGCGAGCATCAGCGCGGAGAACGCGAGGTAGGGATTCGCCATCGAATCCGGGAAGCGCACCTCGATGCGCCGCCCCTTCGCGCCCGACACGTAGGGGATGCGAATCGACGCCGAGCGGTTGCGCGCGGAGTAGGCGAGGATCGTCGGCGCCTCGAAGCCCGGGACCAGGCGCTTGTAGCTGTTGGTCGCGGGGTTCGTGAACGCGTTCAGCGCCTTCGCGTGCTTGATGATGCCGCCGATGTAGTACAGCGCCGTCTCCGACAGGCCGCCGTAGCCGTCGCCGGCGAACAGGTTCTTGCCGCCCTTGAACAGCGACTGGTGCACGTGCATGCCGTTGCCGTTGTCGTTGACCAGCGGCTTCGGCATGAAGGTCGCCGTCTTGCCGTAGCTGTGCGCGACGTTGTGCACGACGTACTTCAGGATCTGCACCTCGTCGGCCTTGCGCGTGAGCGTGTTGAACCTGACGCCGATCTCGCACTGGCCGGCGGTGGCAACCTCGTGGTGATGCACCTCGGTCGGCAGCCCCATCTCCTCGAGCGCGAGGCACATCGCGGAGCGGATGTCGTGCAGCGAGTCGACCGGCGGAACCGGGAAGTAGCCGCCTTTCACGGCCGGCCGGTGGCCCGTGTTCATGTCCTCGTAGCTGCGGCTCGTGTTCCACGCGCCTTCCTGGGAATCGACCTGGTAGAACGCCCCCTGCATGTTGGCATCCCAGCGCACGTCGTCGAACACGAAAAACTCGTTCTCCGGCCCGAAATACGCCTCGTCGGCGATGCCGGTCGAGCGCAGGTAGGCTTCCGCGCGCTTCGCGAGCGAGCGCGGGCAGCGGTCGTAGCCCTGCATGGTCGACGGCTCCAGCACGTCGCAGCGCAGGTTCACGGTGGGCTCCTCCGAGAAGACGTCCACCACCGCCGAGGCGGGATCGGGCATCAGCACCATGTCGGATTCGTTGATGCCCTTCCAGCCCGCGATCGACGAGCCGTCGAACATCTTGCCTTCCTCGAAGACGTCCTCGTCCAGGGTTCGAGCGGGCACGGTCACGTGCTGTTCCTTGCCCTTCGTGTCCGTGAAGCGGAAGTCGACGAACTTGATTTCCTTTTCCTTGATCAGGCCGAGCACTTCTGCCGGGGTCATGCCGGTATCCTCCCGTATTGTGGACAGGCCGCGCGCGACCCTCTGCGGTCGCCACGCCGATGCCCCGCCACGGTGCAGGAAGCGTGCCACGCTACCGTGCACGCTCCAAGTGACTGAAATTGCTGGGATCCTGGAGGAGGTCGGGCGACATGCCGCACGCGCGCTGCACCATTATAGTGCAGGGCAGAAGCGCCTTGCACCAAGATAGTGCAAAGCCGCTCTGCCTGACGGTGACCCTCCGGCGGACCGGCTGTCGGCTCCCGGCGGGCGGGTTATACTTCGCCGCCCACGTCGTCGCGAAACCCGTTGATGCCCGAGGAAAACCCGCCCGTTCGCCACTTCCAGGACCTGGTGCTCGCGCTGCAGCGGTTCTGGGCCGACGAGGGCGCGGTGGTCGCCCAGCCCTACGACATGCCCATGGGCGCGGGCACGTTCCACCCGATGACCTTCCTGCGGGCCGTCGGGCCCGAGCCGTGGCAGGCCGCCTACGTGCAGCCGTGCCGGCGGCCGACCGACGGGCGTTACGGCGACAACCCGTTTCGGCTGCAGCACTACTACCAGTTCCAGGTGGCGCTCAAGCCCTCGCCGCCGGACATCCAGGACACCTACCTGCGCTCGCTCGAGGCCCTGGGGATAGACGGGCGGGTGCACGACATCCGCTTCGTCGAGGACAACTGGGAGTCGCCGACGCTGGGTGCCTGGGGCTTGGGGTGGGAAGTGTGGCTGAACGGCATGGAGATCACGCAGTTCACCTATTTCCAGCAGGTGGGCGGGCTCGAGTGCCGGCCGGTCACCGGCGAGATCACCTACGGGCTCGAGCGGCTGGCGATGTACCTGCAGGAGGTGGAAAGCATCTTTGACATCGTGTGGACGGAAGGGCCGCAGGGACCGGTCACCTACGGCGACGTGTATCACCAGAACGAGGTCGAGCAGTCGCGGTACAACTTCGAGGAAGCGCCGGTCGACGCCCTGTTCGCGCAGTTCGATTTCGCGGAGCGCGAATGCCGGCGCCTGATCGAGGCGCAGCTCGCGCTGCCGGCGTACGAGCAGATGCTCGTCGCCTCGCACACCTTCAACCTGCTCGATGCGCGCAAGGCGATCTCGGTGAACGAACGGGCGCGCTACATCCTGCGCGTGCGCGACCTGTCGCGCGCGATCGCCGAGGCCTATTACGCGAGCCGCGAGGCGCTCGGCTTCCCGCTGCTCGACACGCCGCCGGTGAGCCGGACCGGGAGCGACTGACGCGTGGCGGGCCGGGTCGAAGCCGCCGATTTTCTCGTCGAGATCGGCACCGAGGAGCTGCCCCCGCAAGCGCTCCCGGACCTCATGCGCGCATTCGCGGCCGAGCTCGCCCGCCTGCTCGACCGCGAGCGCCTGGCGCATGGCGAGGTCCAGCCGTACGCGACGCCGCGGCGGCTGGCCGTGCTGGTGCGCGCGCTCGCGCGGCGCCAGGAGGACCGCGAGATCGAGCTCAAAGGGCCGCCGGTGGCGGTGGCATTCGACGCCGAGGGCAAGCCGACCGCCGCGGCACGCGCGTTCGCCGAGCGTTGCGGGGTCGCGGTGGAAGCGCTGGGACGCATCCGGACCGGCAAGGGCGAGTGGCTCGCCGGCCGCAAGGTGGAGGAGGGGAGCATGGCCGAGGCGCTGCTTCCCGGCCTCGTCGAGGAGGCGCTCGCGAAGCTCCCGATACCGCGCCGCATGCGCTGGGGCGACAGCGAGATACAGTTCGTGCGGCCGGTGCACTGGGTGCTCATGCTGCACGGCGAGGAGCCCGTGCCGGGCACGGTGCTCGGGCTGCCGGCAGGCCGGATCACCCGCGGGCATCGCTTTCACGCGAGCGGCGAGCTCGCGATTCCGCGGCCTGCCGAGTACGCGGCGATCCTGGAGCGCGAAGGCCGCGTCGTCGCCGATTTCGCCGAGCGCCGGCGGCGCGTCGTCGAAGCCGTGGAGCGCGCCGCGGCGGAGGCGGGCGGACGCGCCGTCGCGGACGACACGCTCATCGACGAGGTCACGTCACTGACGGAGTGGCCCGTTGCGCTGGTCGGGCGCTTCGATGCCGGCTATCTCGACCTGCCGCGCGAGATCATCGTCGCCACCATCACGCACCACCAGCGCTACTTCCCGGTCGAGGGCGCGGACGGCAAGCTCAAGCCCGAGTTCGTCATCGTCGCGAACCTGGAGAGCCGGGATCCCGCGGAGGTGCGCGCGGGCAACGAGCGCGTCATCCGCCCGCGCCTCGCCGACGCCGCCTTCTTCCGCGAGCAGGACCGGCAGTTGCCGCTGCCCGAGCGGCTGCCGCTGCTCGAAAACATCGTCTACAGCGACAAGCTCGGCACCCTGCACGACAAGAGCCGGCGCGTGGCCGGCCTCGCGGCCGGCATCGCGCGGCAGCTCGGCGTCGATGCCGCGGCCACCGAGCGCGCGGCGCTGCTCGCGCGCTGCGACCTCACGACCGGCATCGTCGGCGAGTTCCCCGAGCTGCAGGGCATCATGGGCGGCTACTACGCGCGCGACGCCGGCGAGCCGGAGGCCGTCGCGCGGGCCATCCCCGAGATGTACCGGCCGCGGCATGCCGGCGACGCGCTGCCCGCGACCGGACCCGGCCGCGCCCTCTCGCTCGCCGACCGCCTCGATACGCTCGCCGGGCATTTCGCGGCGGGCTCGAAGCCAACCGGCAACCGCGACCCGTACGGGCTGCGCCGCGCCGCGCAGGGCATCGTGCGGCTGGAGGTCGAAGGGGGTGTGGACCTCGAGCTGCCGCCGCTCATCGGGGCCGCGCTCGAAGCGCAGCCCGTGCGCGCGCCGGACCCGGCCGCGCTGGCCGCGGAGCTCTACGATTTCGTCGTCGAGCGGCTGCGCGCGTGGTACCTCGAAACGCGGGGCACGCCGGCGGAGGTGTTCGAAGCCGTGCGCGCACGGCGGCCCGGCTCGCTCGTCGATTTCGACTTGAGGCTCGCGGCGGTGACCGCGTTCGTCGAGCTGGACGCGGCGGCAAGCCTCGCCGCCGCCAACAAGCGCATCGCCAACATCCTGCGCCAGGCCGGCGGCGAGGCGCATGGCGCCATCGACCAGGGCGCGCTGGCCGAGCCCGCCGAGCAGGCGCTCGCGCGCGCGCTCGAGGCGAGCCGCGAGACCGTCGCGCCGCTCATCGAAGCCCGCGCGTACACGGACGCGCTGCAATATCTCGCCGGCCTGCGCGAGCCGGTCGACCGCTTCTTCGACGAGGTGCTCGTCATGAGCGACGACCCGGCGGTGCGCGAGAACCGCCTGGCGCTGCTCGCGAGCCTGCGCGCCCTGTTCTTGGAAGTCGCGGACGTGTCGCGACTGGCGCTCGGCTGACGGCAGGCGCGACGCGATGCCGCGGCGGCTCGTCATCCTCGATCGCGACGGGGTCATCAACCACGAGTCCGAGGATTTCATCCGCACACCCGCGGAATGGGTGCCGATCGAGGGCAGCCTCGAGGGCATCGCGCGGCTGACCCGTGCCGGTTACACCGTGGCGGTGGCGACGAACCAGTCGGGCATCGGCCGCGGGCTCATCGACCGGGCCGCGCTGGAGGCCATTCACCGCAAGATGCGGCGCGCCGTCGCGGACGCCGGCGGCGCCATCGACCGCATCGCCTACTGTCCGCATGCGCCGGAGGACGGCTGCGACTGCCGCAAGCCGCGGCCGGGGCTCCTGCGCGAGCTCGCGGCCCACTACGGCGTGTCGCTCGCGGGAGTCCCGTTCATCGGCGACACGGAACGCGACATCGATGCCGCGCTCGCCGTCGGCGCACGCCCCATGCTCGTCCTCACGGGGAACGGCACGCTCACCGAGCAGGCGCTCGCGCGCCGCGGGCTCGCCGTCGAGACCTGGCCCGACCTGCGCGCGGCGGCCGAGCGGTTGGCGGAGGAAGCCGCCTGATGCTGCTCTTGCGTTCGCTGGCCTTCCAGGCCTACTTCTTCGCAAGCGTGGTGGTGTTCGCCTTCCTGGTGATCGCCGCCTGGGTGTTGCCTTACCCGGTGCGCTACGAGATCGCGCGGGTCTGGGGTCGCGGCATGCTGTGGGCGGGGCGCTTCTTCTGCGGGCTCGACTATTCGATCGAAGGCCTCGAGCACCTGCCCGACGGGCCGGCGGTCGTGCTGAGCAAGCACTCGACCGTGTTCGAAACCTACGCCCAGCTCGTCTACCTGCCGCGCCAGACCTGGGTGGTGAAGCGCGAGCTGTCCTGGGTGCCGGTGTTCGGCTGGGGCCTCGCCACGCTGAAGCCCATCGCCATCGACCGCAAGGCGGGCGGAACGGCGGTCGCGCAGGTGATCCGCCAGGGCAAGGAGCGGCTCGCGGAGGGCACCTGGGTCACGATCTTCCCGGAAGGCACTCGCATGCCACCGGACGAGACCCGCCGCTACGGCATCTCGGGCGCCGCCCTCGCGCACGAGGCCGGCGTCCCCATCGTGCCAATCGCGCACAATGCCGGGGAGTTCTGGCCGCGGCGCAGCCTGATCAAGCGGCCCGGGCTGATCCGCTTCGTGATCGGGCCGCCGATCGAGCCCGGGGAACGCTCGCCGAAGCAGACCAATGCCATCGTCCAGGCGTGGATCGAGGGCAAAATGGCAGAGATCTGCGGCGAACGCGCCGGAAACGCGCGCGAAATGGCCTAGACGTCGAGGTTCGAGACCGACAGCGCGTTGCGCTCGATGAACTCCCGCCGCGGCTCGACCTGGTCGCCCATCAGCGTGGTGAAGATCTCGTCCGCCTTGACCGCGTCCTCGATCTTG
Source organism: Woeseiaceae bacterium (assembly GCA_035304345.1). Classification (GTDB taxonomy): domain Bacteria; phylum Pseudomonadota; class Gammaproteobacteria; order Steroidobacterales; family Woeseiaceae; genus IDS-8. The sequence goes on from DATGQE010000008.1 coordinate 10,816, forward strand.
ACCTGCATCAGCCGGCGGGTCTCCGGGTTGACGGTGGTCTCCCAGAGCTGCTCCGGGTTCATCTCGCCCAAGCCCTTGTAGCGCTGCAGCGTCTGCCCCTTGCGGGCCTCGCTCATGAGCCAGTCGAGCGCCTCGCCGAAGCTCGCGATGTCCTTGCGCTTGTCGCCGCGGGCCACCCAGGCGCCCTCGCCGATCAGCCCGTCGAGCTTCTCCGCGAGCGACACCATCTGCGCGTACTCCTTGGTCTCGAAGAACTCGCGCGGGATGTAGCGCGTCTGGCTGATGCCGTGCTGGACCTTGCGCACCGCGATGCGCACGCCCTCGCCGCCGGCGTCGCCGCGCTCGAGCTCCGCGCTGTAGCTGCCGCCGTTGCTGTTGCCGCGATCGCCGGTGGCCGACGGCAGCGCGGCGGAGAGCTCGTCCGTCCAGGCCTGCAGCCGGTCGAGGTTTTCGACCGTCGCCGAGGTCACGGCCGGCAGCCGCGCGATGGTCCGCAGCACCACCTCCCCGTAGCGGTCCGCGAGCCGCCGGATGATGTTCTCGACCGCCGTGTACTCCTTCGCCAGCGCCTCCAGCGCGGCGGCGGACAGCGGCGGCGCCCCGGCGTTGACGTGCAGCTCCGCGTTCTCCAGGGCCGAGCTCAGCAGGTACGCGGTGAGCTCCGCGTCGTCCTTGACGTACACCTCCTGCTTGCCCTTCTTGATCTTGTACAGCGGCGGCTGCGCGATGTAGACGTGGCCGCGCTCGATGAGCTCCGGCATCTGCCGGTAGAAGAAGGTCAAGAGCAGCGTGCGGATGTGCGACCCGTCCACGTCGGCGTCCGTCATGATGATGATGCGGTGGTAGCGCAGCTTGTCCGGGTCGAAATCGTCGAGCCCGATGCCGCAGCCGAGCGCCGTGATGAGCGTGCCGACCTCGGCCGAGGACAGCATCTTGTCGAAGCGCGCCTTCTCCACGTTCAGGATCTTGCCCTTGAGCGGCAGGATCGCCTGCGTGCGCCGGTCCCGCCCCTGCTTGGCCGAGCCGCCGGCCGAATCGCCCTCGACCAGGAACAGCTCCGAGCGCGCCGGATCCTTTTCCTGGCAATCGGCGAGCTTGCCGGGCAGGCCGGCGACGTCCAGGGCGCCCTTGCGCCGGGTCATCTCCCGGGCCTTGCGGGCCGCCTCGCGGGCGCGCGCGGCCTCGACGACCTTGGCCACGATCGCCTTGGCTTCCTGCGGGTTCTCGAGCAGGAACTCCTCCAGGCGCTCGGCCATCGTCGATTCGACGACGCCCTTGATTTCAGAGGAAACCAGCTTGTCCTTGGTCTGCGAGGAGAACTTGGGGTCCGGCATCTTGACCGACAGCACCGCCGTCAGGCCCTCGCGCGCGTCGTCCCCGCTGGGCATCACCTTGTCCTTGCGGTTCGGCATCTCGCGCTCGATGTAGCCGTGCAGGGTGCGGGTGAGCGCGCTGCGGAAGCCGGCCAGGTGCGTGCCGCCGTCCCGCTGCGGGATGTTGTTCGTGTAGCAGAACATGTTCTCCTGGTACCCGTCGTTCCACTGCAGGGCCACTTCCACGATGATGCGGTCGCGCTCCGCCTGGAAGTGGAACACGCGCGGGTGGATCGGGGTCTTGTTGCGGTTCAGGTGCTCCACGAAGGCCCTGATGCCGCCCTCGTACTGGAACACGTCCCGCTTGTCCGTGCGCTCGTCGATCAGCTCGATGCGCACGCCGGAGTTCAGGAACGACAGCTCGCGCAGCCGCTTGGCCAGCACGTCGTAATTGAACTCGATGTTCGTGAACGTCTTGCTGGACGGCTTGAAACGGATGGTCGTCCCGGTGCGGTCCGTGTCGCCGACCACGGCCAGCGGCGCCACCGGCTCGCCGTGCCGGTACTCCTGCTGGTGGATCTTGCCGTTGCGATGAATCGTGAGCACGAGCTGCTCGGACAGCGCGTTCACCACGGACACGCCGACCCCGTGCAGGCCGCCGGAGAGCTTGTAGGAGTTGTCGTCGAACTTCCCGCCGGCGTGGAGCACGGTCATGATGACCTCGGCCGCCGACCGGCCCTCGTCCGGGTGCAGGTCTACCGGGATGCCGCGGCCGTCGTCCGTGATGGTCACGGATTCGTCGGCGTGGATGGTGACCGTGATGACGGAGCAGTAGCCCGCCAAGGCTTCGTCGACCGAGTTGTCGACGACCTCGAAAACCATGTGGTGCAGCCCGGTGCCGTCATCGGTGTCCCCGATGTACATCCCCGGGCGCTTGCGGACCGCCTCGAGTCCCTTTAAGACCTTGATATTGCTGGAAGTGTAGTCTCTGGCGTCGGCCATTCTCCGTCCTCTGAGCGCAACCGACGCATTGTACCATTTCAGCGCGCCGAAAGCCTCTCCCGAAGTGTCTGGAAAGCCCTGATATGGCGACGTTTTTTCGGATTTCCAGCGGGCGGCGGACGGCCCGCGCGGGCAGCTCGACGCTACCAGATCCGGACGCGCTCTTCGGGGGGCAGGTAGAGCGCGTCGCCGGGCCTGACATCGAACGCGTCGTACCACTCGTCGATGTTCCTGACGATGCCGTTGACCCGCAGGGGCATGGGGCTGTGCACGCCCGACAGCAGGCCGAGCCGCTCGAATTCCTCGGTGCGCTTGAACCGCCGGGCCTGGGCACGCCCGAGGAACACGCGCTGCGGCCCGGTGAAGCCGTCCAGCACCGGCGGCGCCTGTCCGTCCAAAAACAGCAGGTACGCGTCGTAGGCGAGCACCGTAGGGGCGAAATATCGCCGGTCGCGCCGGGGAGCGGGCTGGGTAACAATCGCCCGATGACCGCGCTGACTCTGCATGGCGTCCTGGGCGACTTTCCCCGCTTGCGGCATGCGCTCACCCCGACGCCGATCCACTACCTGCGATCGCTGAGCAAATGGCTCGGCGTGAACGTGTACTGCAAGCGTGACGACCTGACCGGCTTCGGCTTCGGCGGCAACAAGATCCGCAAGCTCGAGTTTCTCGTGCACGACGCCCTGCAGCGCGGTTGCCGGACGCTGGTCACCTGCGGCAGCAACCAGTCGAACTGGTGTCGCATGACCGCGGCGGTCGGTGCCGCGAACGGCCTCGCCGTGCACCTCGTGCTGGGCGGCGGCAGGCCCGAGCGCGCCACCGGGAACCTGGTCCTGAACGCGATGCTCGGCGCGACTTGCCACCACCTCGACACGCACGAGGACGGCGAGCTCGAAGCCGCGGCGGCGGCCCTGGCCGAAGAGCTCGAAGCCGATGGCCTGCGTCCCTACCGGATGGTCATGGGGGGATCGACCGGGCTGGGTGCGCTGGGCTACGTCGATGCCATGCAGGAGATCATGTTGCAGGAACAGGAGCTCGGCATCGGTTTCGATGCGATCCTGCACGCCACCGGGTCCGGCGGGACCCAGGCGGGTTTGATCGCCGGCAAGGCGCTCGGCGGCTGGCCCGGCAGGATCATCGGCGTCACGGTCTCGCGCAGCGCCGAGGCGCAGGAAGCCAAGGTGCGCGGGGTGCTCGAGAGCATGGCGGCGCTGCTGAACACGGATTTCTCGGCCGCGGCCGTGGTGGCTTGCGACGCCTATTTCGGCGAGGGCTACCGCAAGAACACCCCGGCGGCGCTCGCGGCGGCCGAGACCTTCGCGCGCCTGGAAGGCCTGTTCCTGGACCAGGTCTACACGGGCAAGGCTGCGGCGGGCCTCATCGACCTCGCCCGCCGCCGCGAATTCGGTGCCGACGAGACGGTGCTGTTCCTGCACACCGGCGGCGAGGCGCAGCTCTTCGAGTAGTCAGGACGCCGGAAGGCCACGCCCGGCGCCGACGTTTCACCTGAAACCGTTACCCTTGCGAGCTCATCCGCGCCCGGTGGCGGGCAGCCACCCACCGGACCCCGTCAGGTGGCCCGGGTGAGGACGCCTTGTTCCACGTGAAACGTTCGCGCAGGCGACGAGAACAACCCGGGGGCCGACGTCAGGGACGTCGCCACGACCTGCGCCCCGAGGTCCTCTACCGCTCGCATCAGCCGCTGCAGCGCGTCGCTATCGAGCTCTGCCGCGGGGTCGTCCAGTAGCAGCAGGAGCGGCCGCCCGAGCTCGGCCTGCACCACTTCCGTCGCCGCGAGCACCAGCGTGCACGCAAGCAGCTTCTGCTGTCCCCGGGACACCAGCTTGCGCACCTGCCGGTCGTCGTAGCTCAGGGCCAGGTCCGCCCTTTGCGGTCCCGCCCCGCTGGTTCCGGTTTCGATGTCCCGCGCGCGGTCCCGCGCCAGCGCGGCCTCGAGGCTCAAGCCTTCGGCCCAGCCCCGCCGGTACCGGAACCCGACTGCGTCCCCCAGCAGCCGCAAGGCGGTCCGCTCCAACGCCGCCCGCGTGCGGGCCAGTGCGCGCTCGCGGCATTCGTGCAGGCGCATGGCGGCCGCGAGGAACTGGCGATCCCAGCCGTCCAGCTCCGCGCGATCCGCGCGGGCGCGCAGCGCAGCATTGCGCTGGCGCAGGGCCTTCCGGAACCGTCGCCACTCCCGGAGAAAGCCGTGTTCCACGTGGAACGCTATCCAGTCCAGGTAACGCCGCCGCTCCTCGGGTCCCCCGGCGACAAGGTTGTGCACGTCCGGGTCCACCACCTGCAGCGGCAGCCGCTCGGCGAGATCGGCGACCCCGACGTTCCCCTGGCCGTCGATCCGGACTTCCAGCCCGCCTTCCCCGTTGCGGACGCCCAGCACGCTTTCGCCGCCTGGCTGGCTCACGCGGCCGAACAGGACGAACTCCTTGCTGCCGTGCCGGACCAGGCGATCCGTCGGCGCCCCGCGAAAGGACTTTCCGCGGCCCAGGTAGGCGATCGCCTCCAGCAGGCTGGTCTTCCCGGAGGCGTTCGGGCCGTGCACCAGGTTGAAACGCGGGTCCAGCTCCAGCCTTGCCTCCGCGAGGCAGCGGAAGTTGGTGCAGTGAAAACTCTCGAGGGTCACCGCGAATCCCGCACCACCGTCGTCGGCCGGTGGCTCGTCCCGGATCGCGTTGTGCGGCTCCTCAGAGCCGCATGGGCATGACGACGTATTTGCAGTCCTCGTTGCCCGGCTCGCGCAGCAGGCAGCTCGAGTTGCTGTCGACCACCGCCATGGTCACCTGCTCGGCGTCGATGGCACCGAGGGCGTCCAGCAGGTAATTCACGTTGAAACCGATCTCGAGGTCCTCGCCCTCGTAGCTGATTTCCACCTCTTCCTCGGCCTCTTCCTGCTCGGGATTGTGTGCCTGCAGCACCATGGTGCCCGGCCGGATGGTGAGGCGGATGCCCCGGTACTTCTCGTTCGACAGGATCGCCGTGCGCTGCAGGGCGCTGCGCAGCGTTTCCCGGTCCGCCGTGACCACGTTGCTGGTCTCGCGCGGGATCACCCGCTCGTATTCCGGGAAGCGCCCGTCGATCAGCTTCGAGGTGAACCGGATGCCGTCGAGCTGGATCCGGATGTGGTTCTGCCCCAGCTCCAGCTTGAGCTCGCCGTCGCCCTGCAGCAGCCGCTGCAGCTCCAGCACACCCTTGCGCGGCACGATGACCTGGCTCTCGCCCTTCCCCAGGCCGTTGCCGTCCACCTCGACCTGCGCCAGCGCCAGCCGGTGCCCGTCGGTCGCCACGGCCCGCAGACGCTTGTTGCCGGTCTCCAGCAGCAGGCCGTTCAGGTAATAGCGCACGTCCTGTTGCGCCATGGAAAACCACGTCTTCTCGATGAGCCGCGCCAGTAGCGACTGCGGCAGCGTGAGCGCCGGGCCGGCCTTGATGTCCTCGACGGTCGGAAACTCCCCCGCCGGCAAGGTCGCCAGCGTGAAGCGGCTGCGTCCCGAGCGCAGCCCCAGCTTGTCCCCGGACAGGCTGAACGCCATCTCGGCGCCCTCCGGTAACGCCCGGCAGATGTCCAGCAGCTTGCGGCCCGGCACCGTGATCTCACCCCCGGTCGCCACCTCCGCCTCGCCCTGCGCCACGAGCTCCACTTCGAGATCGGTCGCCGTGATCGCGAGCCGATTGTTCCTGGCCACCAGCAGCACGTTCGCCAGGATCGGCATGGTCTGCCGGCGTTCGACGACCCCGATCACCGCCTGCAGCGGTTTCAGCAGGCCTTCCCGACTCGCGGTAAACTTCATCGACTCACCTGTTAATAAATATTGGAAACTATTGACTGATTGTTGTTGTTAAGGCCGGGCGGATCTGTGGACAAGTTCCATTTACCCAAACTAATCAGGTAGTTACTCCCCCAGGACCAGCTACCGAACCTCTGGGTCCGACGCCCGTATCCTGTGCGTCACCTGTGGATAAATAGGCGGCGTCGATTTGTCCACCGCTTATCCACACTATCCTGTCAAAGTTCTCAACAAATTCAAATAATCCTCATCCACGCGCTTGTCGGTCTCCCGCAGCGCCGCGATCCGGCGACAACCATGCAGCACCGTCGTGTGATCGCGACCGCCGAAGGCGTCCCCGATCTCGGGCAGGCTGTGATTGGTGAGCTCCTTGGCGAGCGCCATCGCGAGCTGCCGCGGCCGGGCGATCGACCGGCTGCGCCGCTTCGAGAGCAAATCGGCGACGCGGATCTTGAAATAGTCCGCCACCGTCTTCTGGATGTTCTCGATCGACACCAGGCGCTCCTGCAGCGCGAGCAGGTCCCGCAACGCCTCCTTCGCGAACTCGAGGCTGATCGGCCGGCCCGTGAACTGCGAGTTGGCGATCACCCTGCGCAGCGCCCCCTCGAGCTCGCGCACGTTGGAGCGGATGCGCTTGGCGATGAAAAACGCCACCTCCTCGGGCAGCTCGGCATTTTCCGCCGCGGCCTTGCTCATCAGGATCGCGACGGAAGTCTCGAGCTCGGGCGGCTCGATCGCCACGGTCAGCCCCCACCCGAAGCGCGACTTCAGCCGCTCCTCCAGCCCGTTCACCTCCTTGGGATAGCGGTCGCAGGTCAGCACGATCTGCCGCTGGCCCTCGAGCAGCGCGTTGAACGTGTGGAAGAACTCCTCCTGGGAGCGCTCCTTGCCGGCGAAGAACTGGATGTCGTCGATGAGCAGCGCGTCCAGCGACCGGTACGAGCGCTTGAAGTCGGAAATCGTGTTGTGCTGCAGCCCCTTCACCATGTCGCCGACGAAACGCTCCGAGTGCACGTAGCTCACGCGCGCGTTCGCGTCACGGGCCAGCATGGCATTGCCGATGGCCTGCATGAGGTGGGTCTTGCCGAGGCCCACTCCGCCGTAGATGAAAAGCGGGTTGTACGCCTTGCCCGGGTTCTCGCCGACCTGGGTCGCGGCCGCCTTCGCGAGCTGGTTGCTCTTGCCCTCGACGAAGTTTGCGAACGTGAACGTCGGGTTCAGGCGCGCGCCGATCGGAGCCGGGGCGGGGCTGCGTGCCGGCCGTGCCGTCGTGGCCGCGGCCGTGGCCGACGGGCGCGAGCCGACCTCGATGATCACCTCGTTGGCGCCGCCGGCGACGTCGACCAGCTCGAGGATGCGCTCGATGTAATGCTGTTGCAGCCAGTCGACGACGAAGCGGTTGGGCGCCAGGAGGCGCAGGACGTTGCCGTCCTCGACGGCCTGTAGTGGCCTGATCCAGGTATTGAACTGCTGCTCCGGAAGCTCCGCCTGCAAGTCGCGCATGCAGCGGGTCCAGAGAGTCGTCTCGGCCTGCACGAAGTCCCCGAAAAAGCGATGGCGTCGTTGGAGCGGGCCAGTCTATAACTTCCGTTTTGCCTTCGCCAGACGACGCCTGGAAGCGCGGCGGCGCGCTCGGTTGACAGTGTTTGAGGCCCCGCGTACCCTTGCCGGCTTTCTTTCGCCGGGGCGTTCCGCCGCGGCGCAGCGGACGGGTCAGGCACATGAAACGCACCTTCCAGCCGAGCAGGCTCAAGCGCGCGCGTACGCACGGTTTCCGTGCGCGCATGGCCACCAAGGCCGGGCGCGAGGTCCTGAAGCGCCGGCGGGCGAAAGGCCGCGCACAGCTCACGCCCTGAGGGGCCCCGGCGTTTCGGGTCACCGCGCGATCACGACGACGGCAACGGGAAAGCGACCGGCAGCAACCAAGAACAGGGGGGGTGAGCGGCTCCGCCGGGCGAACCGTTTGCCGGATGCCGCTGCATTCGGGCGTGTCTTCCGTGGTGCCGACCGGAGTCGCGACGCCTACTTCACCGTGCTGTCGAAGCCGAACGGGCTGGGCATAGCCCGGCTCGGCCTCGCCATCTCGAAGAAGCATTGCCGGCTCGCGACCGAGCGCAACCGGCTGAAGCGGCTCGTCCGCGAGTCGTTTCGCCGGCACCAGGACGTGCTGGCCGGCCTCGACGTGGTGGTGATCGCGCAACCCGCCGCGAAGGAAGCCGCGCACGCGGCGTTGTTCGACAGTCTGGAGAGACACTGGCACCAGAGCCGCCGGCGAGGAACGGGCTGAATGGACAATCAGAGACTGCTGATCTGGGTCACGTTCGGGGTCCTGCTCTGGCTGACCTGGCAGGCCTGGATGCAGGATTACGGGCCGCGTCCCGAGCCTGCCGCGCCGGTGACCCGGGAAGCCGCACCGCCGCCGGTGGCCGAGCCCGGCGCCGTACCCGAGCTCCCCGAGAGCGCGGCGGAACCCGCCCCCGGCGAGGCGACCGCGGCGCCCCGCGACCGCGTGCCGGAGGGCGAGGCCGCCGCCCCCGAAGTGATCCGCGTGCGCACGGACGTGCTCGACGTCGAGATCAGCACCCGTGGCGGTACCCTGCAGCGCGCCGTGCTGCTCGACTACCCGGTCCACAAGGACCGGCCCGAGGAGCTCGTCACGCTGCTCAGCCGCGACCGCGACAACCTCGGCCTCGTGCAGGCCGGGCTGATCGGGCGCGGCGAGGGGCCGCAGCCCAACCATCTCGCGGATTTCGAGGCCGAGCGCCTCGAGTACACCCTGGGCGAGGACGACGAGCTTCGCGTGTCGCTCACCTGGTCGAACGACCAGGGACTCTCGGTGGTGAAGCAGTACACGTTCGAGCGCGGCAGCTACATCATCCGCCTCGAGCAGACCGTCGTGAACGACGGCGACGCTCCCTGGGAGGGCGCGCCCTACGCGCAGATCCTGCGCCACTCCGTGCCGCAGGACCGCTCCATGTTCGACGTGGACACCTACTCGTTCCACGGGCCGCTGTTCTACGACGGCAACAAGGCGAGCAAGCTCGACCGCGACGACCTGCTCTCGGACGGCCCGTTCAAGGCCTCCGTGACCGACGGCTGGGTGGCCGCGATCCAGCACCATTTCCTGGTCGCGGTCGTGCCGCCGGCCGGGACCCGCCAGCACTTCACGATTGGCGTTGCCGACGACGTCGCCACGGCGAGCGTCATCAGCGACACCCACTCGGTCGCGCCGGGCACCGGTACCACGTTCAGCCAGGTGCTGTTCGTCGGCCCGAAGCTGCAAGAGCAGCTCGAGCAGGTGACCGACAGCCTCACGCTGGCCGTCGACTACGGCTGGCTCACGATCCTCTCCGAGCCGCTGTTCTGGCTGTTGTCGTGGGTGCACGGCTTCGTGCACAACTGGGGCGTCGCGATCATCATCGTGACCATCCTCATCAAGCTCGTCTTCTACAAGCTCACCGAGGCGAGCGGCCGCTCGATGGCCAAGATGCGCGAGCTCGCGCCGCGCATGAAGGCGCTGCAGGAACGCTACAAGGACGACCGGCAGCAGCTCAGCCAGGCGATGATGGAGCTCTACCGGCGCGAGAAGGTGAACCCCGCGGCCGGCTGCCTGCCACTGCTCATCCAGATGCCGTTCTTCCTGGCGTTCTACTGGGTGCTGCTCGAAAGCGTGGAGATGCGGCAGGCGCCGTTCATGCTGTGGATCGACGACCTCTCGTCCCGCGATCCGTACTTCATCCTGCCGCTCATCATGGGCGCGGCGATGTTCTTCCAGCAGAAGCTCAACCCGGCGCCCGCCGACCCGGTGCAGGCGCGGGTCATGCAGATCATGCCGCTGGTGTTCACCGTGTTCTTCGCGTTCTTCCCGTCCGGCCTCGTGCTTTACTGGGTGACCAACACGATTCTCTCGATCGCGCAGCAATGGCGGATCAACAAGGTCGTCGAGGAGGAAAGCCGGCGCCGCCGCGGTTTGAAGACCCCGGCCAAGGGCTCGACCAAGGGCGGCCGGAAGAAGGGCGACGAGGACAAACCCGACGCCGCGTGAGGCAGGCAGCGCGACCGGGCGATCCCCGTTGTCGCCATCGTTCGCGACCGCTCGCGCGGGCAGTGCAGCATGAATGACACCGACACGATCGTGGCTGCCGCCACGCCCCCCGGGGTGGGCGGCGTCGCCGTGGTCCGGCTCTCCGGGCCGGACGTGCCGCGCATCGCTGCCGCCATGCTGGGCAGCCTGCCCGCGCCGCGCTACGCGAGCTACCTCGCCTTTCGCGATGCGCGCGGCGAGCTCCTCGATCGCGGCATCGCGCTCTACTTCCCGGCGCCCCGTTCGTTCACGGGCGAGCACGTGCTCGAGCTGCAGGGGCACGGCGGCCCGGTCGTCGTGGCCTCGCTCATCGAGGCGGCCGTGGCGCTCGGCGCGCGCCGCGCGCTGCCCGGCGAATTCTCCCAGCGTGCGTTCCTGAACGACCGGCTGGACCTCGCGCAGGCCGAGGCGATCGCGGATCTCATCGGCAGCGGCTCGGCGCAGGCCGCGCGGGCGGCGCTGCGCTCGCTCTCCGGCGAGTTCTCCCGGGCGGTGGAGGCCGTGGCCGAGCGGGTGCTCGAGCTGCGCCTGCACGTGGAAGCCGCCATCGACTTTCCCGAAGAGGAGATCGACTTCCTCTCCGACGCCGCGCTCACCGCCAGGCTCGAGGCCTGCGAGGCCGCGTTCCACACGCTGCTGGAGCGGGCCCGCGCCGGGCGCGCCCTCGCGGACGGTTACCGGGTGGTGATCGTGGGCCGGCCGAACGCGGGCAAGTCCAGCCTGCTGAACCGGCTCGCAGGGCAGGAGACGGCGATCGTGACCGAGGTCGCCGGCACCACGCGGGACATCCTGCGCGAGCGCATCGACCTGGACGGGCTGATCGTCGAGCTCGTCGATACCGCGGGCCTGCGCGACGACCCGGACCGGATCGAGGCGGAAGGTATCCGCCGCGCCCGCGAAGCCCTCGCCTCGGCCGACGCCGTGCTCCTCTTGCGTGACGCGAGCGCCGCCGATGCCGATCTCCCCCCGGACGAGACCCTGCCGGCCGGGGTGCCGGTCGTCCGGGTGGAGAACAAGATCGACCTGACCGGCGGCAGCGCGGGCCTCATCGGCCGGGAACCGCCCGCCGTGGCGGTGTCCGCCCTCACGGGCTCAGGCTTCGACGCGTTGCGCACCCTGCTCAGGGAGCTGGCCGGGCAAGGCGACTCGGGCGAAGGCACGTTCACTGCAAGAAGGCGCCATATCGAGGCAATTGAGCGCGCGTTCGCGCATTTTCGGGCCGGACGGCAGGCGCTGGAGGAGGCCCGCGCCGGCGAGCTCCTGGCGGAGGAGCTGAAGCTCGCCCACGACGCGCTGGGCGAGGTCACCGGCCGCGTGACCCCCGACGACCTGCTCGGCCGGATCTTCGCCGAGTTCTGCATCGGCAAATGAGACCGGCGGCCCCGAACGTGACGGAAATCACGTGACGCAAACGCCACAGGTTTCTTCGCGAAATCTGTGACTCCCGTCGCGCGGGCCGCACAACGGCCGCCCGTAAGCTGGCCCTCCCGCAGCACCTGCTGCGCAAACCTCGAGGAGTCAGCAATGCGGCGTTTCCTGGCGTGTTTGGCGCTTCTCCCGCTCGCGGGGGCCGCGCTGGCGGAGAACTTCGACTACAGCTACGTGGAAGGCTCGTACGGCCGGACCGACTTCGACGGCCTGGGCGACGGCGACGGCTTCGGCATCGGCGGCTCGCTCGCGCTGACCGACCGCTTCCACGTGTTCGCGGGCTACGAGACCGGCGACGTCGACGTGGACGTGCCGCCCTTCGGCGAAGTGTCGGTCGATTTCGACGGCTTCGAGGTGGGCATGGGCTTCAACACCCCGCTCTCGGACACGATCGACTTCGTCGCCTCCCTGGCCTACCTGTCGGCCGAGCTCGAGCTCGAAGGCGTATCGGCCGACGAGGACGGCTACGGCGTCAACGTGGGCTTGCGGGCCATGGTGAGCCCGGCGCTCGAGCTCAACGGCGGCATCGGCTACGCCGACCTGGGCGAAGGCAGCGGCGACACCTCGTTCGGTGCCGGCTTCCTGTATCACTTCTCCGATGCATTCGCGGCCGGCGTGGGCGGCTCGTGGGGCGACGACGTGAGCTCGTACGCCCTGACCGCCCGTCTCTCCTTCGGTCAATAACAGCAAGCAACGAAACAACGACAAGGGCCTCTGAGCCCCGCTCCGGCGGGGCTTCTTTTTTGGTGCGGGCGGGACCGGCGCGCCCCGGCAGTCAGCCGAGCAGTCCCTCGCGCCGGTAGAGCCGCACGCATGCGAAGGTGAGCAGCACCCCGAGCGCGAGCGTGCTCGAGACCGACAGGGCGACGTGCAGGGCGTTGAGGGGCTCGTCCTTGATCAGCTCGACCAGGAGCAGGTGCTGGCTCAGGGCCGGCACGAGCATCAGCGCCGTGCCGGGACGCACCGTCAGGAGGCTCACGAGGAGGATCGGCAGCGTCGGGAGGATCAGCAGCAGGCTGAGCCAGGTCTGGGCTTCCTTGTAGCTCTTCGTGAACGACGCTACCAGCGTCATCAGCGAGGAGCCGAGCAGCGTGAACGGCACCATGAGCAGGAACGCGACCGCGACGACGCCCGGCCCGAAGTTCGGTGTCATGCCGAGCTTCTCGAGCGGCATGAACTCGAGCGTCACCGCGAACGAGGCGAGGCAGATCGCGAGCGAGGCGGTCATGAACAGGCAGGCGGCGAGTATCTTGCCGAGAATCAGCGTGCCCCGGGTCACGGGCAGCGACAGGAGCGGTTCCAGCGAGCCGCGCTCGCGCTCGCCCGCCGTCGCGTCGATCGCGAGGTTCATGCCGCCCGTGAGCAGCGCGAACACGAAGAAATAGCTCAGCATCCCGAGGAGCAGGGCCGAGCGCCCGGTCGGGGTCGAGACGTCCACCGGGTCGACGTTGAGCGGCCGCAGCACCTGCGGGCTGACTCCGCGCGCGAGCAGGCGCAGGGTCGCGAGCTCCTGCGAGTAGGCATCCAGCGCCTGCCGTGCACGCCGCGCCTTGCGTTCCGATTCGCGGTCCGCCTGGTCCGTGATGACCTCGACGGTCGCGGGCACCCCGTCCGCGAGCGCTTCGCCGAAAGTCTCCGGTATCCAGAGCACCACGTCCTCATCCCCCGAGCGCACCGCATCCAGCGCGGCCTCGCGCGTCGCGAGGCGGCGCGCGCCGTCGATGTTGTGGCTCTTCAGGTAGGCGACGAGCTCCGGGGCACGCTCGCTGCCGACGATCGGCAGCTCGAGCGGCTCGCTCGCGTCGCTGATCGCCTGCTTGAGCGACAGGTTGATCGCGAGCCCGAAAATGATCGGGCCGAACAGCGGCCCGAAGAGCAGCGCCGACATGAGCGTTCGCCGGTCGCGGACGTGATCCAGCACCTCCTTGCGGAACACGATGCCGGGCAGGCGCAGCATCAGTCGGCCACCCTGGAGATCGCCGTGACGAAGGCGTCCTCGAGGTCGTCGCAGCCGGTTCTTTCCCGGATCGCCTCGACGCTGCCGTGCAGCGCGACCTGCCCGGACGCGATGATGACGATCTCGTCGCAGAGCGCCGCCACTTCCTGCATGACGTGGCTCGAGAACAGGACGCATTTTCCCCGCTGGCGGAGCTCGCGCACGAGGTCGCGGAGCGCCCGCGTCGCCATCACGTCGAGGCCGCTGCTCGGCTCGTCCAGGATCACGTTCTGCGGTTCGTGCACCAGCGCCCGCGCGAGCGCCACCTTGGTCCGCTGGCCGTGCGAGAAGCCCTTGGTGCGCCGGTCCGCGAAGTCCGCGATGTCGAGATCCCGGATCACCTTGTCGACCCGCTCCTCGAGCGCGTCGCCCTCGAGCCCGTAGAGCCGCGCGTAATAGGCAATGTTCTCGCGCGCGGTGAGCAGCGGGTAGAGCCCCGCGCCGTGTGGCAGCGTGCCGATGCGACGGCGCGCACCGAGACTGTCGGCGACCACGTCGATGCCGTCGATGTACGCGTGACCCGCGTCGGGCTTGAGAACGGTGTAGAGGATGCGGAGCGTCGTCGACTTGCCGGCGCCGTTCGGCCCCAGCAGCCCGGTGACCCGGCCGTCGCGGGCTTCGAAGCTGACGTCGCGCACGGCCCTGATTTCGCCGAACGACTTGCTGATCCGATCCACCCTGATCACGGTGCCGGGCCCGTGAAATCGAGAAAGAAGGGCATGGCGAACTGGCGCTCTTTCATGCAGGTGCGGACCTCCTCGATGCCGTCGAACGACGCCGTCTCGACGAACTTCGCCATCGCCTCCGGGATGCAGGTGCGCGTGAGCTGGCCGTGGCCCTGGTGCTCGCCGACGAGGTGCCGATGCCGGGTCATGCCGACCGCCGCCAGCTCGGCGAACTCCGGCGGCGTGATCGGGTCCGCGTCACCCGACAGCAGCAGCACGGGCGTGTCGGTGGCGAGCGGCAGGCGCAGCGTCGGGTCGCGCACGCCCTCGGGCCACACCGCGCACATCGCCTGCAAGGCCTCGAGCTGCAGCGGGCCGATGTAGGTGGCCTCGAGCATCTCGCGCGTCACGTTCTCGTGCGCGAAGAACGGCGCGTCCTCGGTGCACACCACCGCGTTGTGCATGCCGATCGACAACGCCTCGGCAATCGAGCGCGAGGTCATCAGGTACTGCGCGGCGATCGGCCGGTAGTTGCCGGCCCAGGCCTCGTCGATCAGGAGCGGCATGAGCGCCACGGTGCTCGGGTGATAGCTCAGCATGCGCAGCGCGCCGGCGAGCTCGGCCGCGCCGAAGGATACGGTTTCCGGGCGCGCGCTCACCGGGTGCGGCAGCTCGACGGTCACCGGTTCGTCCGCGAGCCGGCGCTTGAGGCCGGCGAACCGCGCCGCGATTCCGGGAAAGCGCGCGTTGCACCCGGCGCTCGTCGCGCACCGGCCGAAGATGCGGTCCAGCGCACCCTGCGCGTGGATCGCAATGGCGGGCCCGAGTGCCACCTGCGGCGGCACGACACCGTCGAGGATCACGGTCCGCGTCGTCTCCGGGTACTGCCGCGCGTAGTGCTGCGCCACCCGGGTGCCGTAGGAAATGCCGTACAGGTCGAACGCCGGTACGCGGAGCGCCTCGCGCAGGGCCTCGAGGTCCGTCACGGCCACGCTGGTGGTGAAGAAGCGCGGGTCGTGCGGGAGCTGGTTCAGGCACCTGCGCGCCTCCTCCCGGCCCCGTTCCGGCGTGAATTCGAGCTCTCCCTGCGCCTCGTCGAACGGGCAGTCGAGGGCAGCGGAATCGCCGGTGCCGCGCTGGTCGAGAAGCACGATGTCGCGGTTGCGCCGGATCGCCTCGAACGCCCCCGCGTACGCGGCGAAGAACTCGATCGTCGACTGGCCCGGGCCACCGGCGATGGGCACGAGCGGCGTCGGCGCGGGCTCGAGCGACAGCGCCGGGACCACGGCCACCGCGAGCTCGATGGCCGGCGACTCCGGGGCGGCCGGATCGAGGGGACGCGTCAGCCGCCCGCACCGGGCCTTCAGGCCGGGATACCCGGGTCCCGCGCTGATGCGGCAGTCCGTCAGGACGAGCTCCGTCGGGTCGGAAGCGGCGAACCCGGGCAATGCGGCCAGGGCGAGCAGCGCAGCAAGGCACGCGCGGAGCATGAAAACGATTTCCCCGGGAAGCGATGTTCGTTGTTGTGTGAGCGGTTCCCTATCTTCGCGAGTGCGGGAATGCAAGTAAAGCCGCTGGCTCGCCGGGCCCGACGGCACTAGAATTTGCTCCGCGCAGGCATTCCCGGGATTTTTCTTCCCCATGCTCGAGAACCGATTCGATGTGATCGTCGTCGGCGGCGGCCACGCCGGCACCGAGGCGGCGCTCGCCGCGGCGCGCGCGGGCGCACGCACGCTGCTCGTGACGCAGAACCTCGCGACGATCGGGCAGATGAGCTGCAACCCCGCGATCGGCGGCATCGGCAAGGGTCACCTCGCGCGCGAGATCGACGCGCTGGGCGGCGCGATGGCGCGCGCCATCGACCGCGCGGGAATCCAGTTCCGCACGCTCAACGCGAGCAAGGGGCCGGCGGTTCGCGCGACCCGGGCGCAGGCGGATCGCGAGCTCTACCGGCGCGCCATCCGCGAGCTCCTGGAAGCGGAACCGAGCGTCATGCTGTTCCAGCAGCCGGTCGAGGACCTGCTCGTCGAAGGCGAGCGCGTCACGGGCGTGGTGACGGGGCTCGGGCTCACGTTCCGCGCCCGCGCGGTCGTCCTCACCGTCGGCACCTTCCTGGGCGGCCGCATCCTCGTCGGCCGGACCGAGCGGCCCGGCGGCCGCGCGGGCTGCCCGCCGTCCGTGCGCCTCGCGGCGCGGCTGCGCGAGCTGCCGTTCAAGGTCGCGCGGCTGAAGACGGGCACGCCGCCGCGGCTCGACGGCCGCACGCTCGATTTCTCGGTGATGACGCGCCAGCCCGGCGACGAGCCGGTGCCGGTGTTCTCCTTCCTCGGCCGCCGCAAAGAGCACCCGCCGCAGGTGCCCTGCTACATCACGCACACGACGGAGGCGACGCACGAGATCATCCGCCGCGACCTGCACGAATCGCCGATGTACGCGGGACTGATCGAGGGCGTCGGTCCGCGCTACTGCCCGTCCATCGAGGACAAGGTCGTGCGTTTCGCCGACCGGACCTCGCACCAGGTCTTCATCGAGCCGGAGGGGCTCGCGACGCACGAGGTCTACCCGAACGGCATCTCCACCAGCCTGCCGTTCGAGACGCAGCTCGCTCTCGTGCGCACCATCCCGGGCTGCGAACGGGCGCAGGTGACGCAGCCGGGCTATGCCATCGAATACGACTATTTCGACCCGCGCGACCTGAAGCCGACGCTCGAGACCCGGTATCTCGAGAACCTGTGGTTCGCCGGGCAGATCAACGGCACGACCGGCTACGAGGAGGCGGCCGCGCAGGGACTCCTGGCGGGGCTGAATGCGGCGCGCCGCGCGCTCGGGAAGGACGAGTGGTACCCGCAGCGCAGCGAGGCGTATCTCGGCGTGCTGGTCGACGACCTGCTCACGCGCGGCGTCAGCGAGCCTTATCGCATGTTCACCAGCCGCGCCGAGTACCGCCTGCTGCTGCGCGAGGACAATGCCGACGCGCGCCTGACGCCGGTCGGAAGGCGCCTCGGTCTCGTCGACGACGAGCGCTGGCGGGCGTTCGAGGCGAAGCAGGAAGCGATCGCGCGCGAGCGCGAGCGCCTGGCCGGCATCGTCGTGCAGCCCGAGGCGCTCGACGAGCGCGACCGGGCCCGGCTCGGGCCCGACTTTCGCCGAGAAGCAACGGCGCTCGCCCTGCTCAAGCGGCCCGAGCTTTCCTACGACGCGATCGCGGCGCTTTCCGTCGTCGGCGCAGGCCCCCATCGCGAGGCCCTCGATGCCGGGCAGGCCGAGCAGGTGGAGCTCGCGCTCGAGGTGGAAGCGCGCTACTCCGGCTACATCGAGCGCCAGCAGCGTGAGATCGAGCGTTTCGCCCGGCAGGAGTCGCTCGCCCTGCCCGAGGATCTCGACTACGCCGCCGTCGCCGGTCTTTCGACGGAGGCCAGGCAGCGGCTGGCCGCGGCGCGGCCGGCGACGCTCGGCCAGGCCTCGCGGCTGGAGGGCGTCACGCCGGCGAGCATCTCGCTCATCCTCATCCACCTGAAGAAACGCCACCTGAAGCGAAGCGCCTGACGGACGGCGCTGCGCGGGCGCGACGGCGGTCGTGTAAAAAGCCCCCGCCCGGCCCTATCATTCAGCCGGGCCTGGTCAGCGGGGACCGGGACGCGAGGGGAGACATGCGCTTCAGGGGGATACGCTGCGCGGCGCTGGCTGCGATCCTGGTCGCGCTCGCCGCTTCCGGCTGCGGCGAGGCGGGGCGGCCGGCCGACGGTGCGGTCCTCGATCGCGGGCTGGGTGGCGAGCCCGAGTCGCTGGATCCGCACCGCTCGCGCAGCCTGCAGGCGAATCACGTGCAACGCGACCTCGGCGAGGGCCTCACCGGCTACTCGGCGTCGGGCGAGCTCGAGCCGCGCGCCGCGGCGCGCTGGGAGATCTCGGAGGACGGCCGCACCTATACCTTTCACCTGCGGCCCGAGGCGCGCTGGTCCAACGGCGAGCCGGTGACGGCTGCCGATTTCGTGTACAGCTTCCGCCGCCTCGTGAATCCCGAGACCGCGGCGTTCTACTCGCAGTCGGTGATCGATGTCGAGAACGCCGCCGCGATCCTCGCCGGTGAGCTGCCTCCCGATGCGCTCGGGGTCAGCGCGCCGGAGCCGCTCGTCCTCGTCGTCCGCCTCGAGCGTCCCACGCCGTACTTCCTCGCGCTGCTCACGCACCCGAGCATGTTCCCGGTGCACCAGGCGTCGGTGGAAAGCGGGCGCACCTACGCGCGTCCCGGCAACTTCGTCACCAACGGTGCCTACAAGCTGGTGCGCTGGGATCCGGGCTCCCTGATCGAGCTCGAGCGCAACGAGTCCTACTGGAACGCCGCCGCCACGGCGATCGACCGGGTGCGCTGGCACATCGCCCCGGAGCCGCTCGCCGAGCTGTACCGCTACCGTGCGGGGGAGCTCGACATCACCGACACGGTGCCGCCGGAGGCGTTTGCGGAGCTGAAAGCCGAGCGCCCGCACGAGCTGCGCGTGGCGCCCTACCTCTCCGTCTATTACTACGGCTTCAATCTCACGCGGCCGCCGTTCAAGGACAATCCGCGCTTGCGGCAGGCGCTCTCGTTGGCCGTGGACCGCGAGGTGCTGGCCGACAAGATCGTCGGGCGCGGCGAGCGGCCGGCCTACAACTGGGTGCCACCGGGCGTCGACCACTACGAGCCGCAGGTCCCGGCCTGGGCGAACCTCTCGCGCGAGGAGCGGCACGCGCGTGCGCGCGCCGCCTATGCCGCCGCAGGGTACGGGCCGGACGCGCCGGCGAAAGTGGAGATCCGCTACAACACGTCGGATACCCACCAGCGCATCGCGCTCGCCGTACAGTCGATGTGGCGCGACGTCCTGGGCGTTGAAACCACGCTGGTCAACGAGGAGTTCCAGGTGCTGCTCTCGAACATGCGCGCGAAGGAGGTGACGCAGGTGTTCCGCTCGAGCTGGTCGGGCGACTACAACGACGCGCACACCTTTCTGCACGTGATGACCTCGGACGCCGCATCCAACATGACCGGCTATGCGAACCCGGTGTTCGATTCGCTGCTGCAACGCGCCGCGACCGAAACCGACCCGGAACGGCGCCGCGACTACATGCAGCAGGCCGAGCACGTATTGCTGGACGACTACCCGGTGATCCCGCTCTACTTTTTCGTGAGCAAGCACCTCGTCAATCCGGACCTCGAGGGCTGGGAAGACAACGTCCTGGATTATCACTACAGCCAGCACCTCCGCTTCGCGCGCTGACGGGGACCGAGGGATGCTGCGTTTCATCCTGGTGCGTCTCGCGAGCGCGGTGCCGACGCTGCTGCTGGTCATTGCGGTCGCGTTCCTCATGGTGCGCGCTGCACCGGGAGGCCCGTTCGACGCCGAGCGCGTGCTGCCGCCGGAGACGGCGGCGAACCTCGCGGCGGCGTATCACCTGGACGAGCCGTTGCCGGTGCAGTTCGCCCGTTACCTCGGCGGCGTGCTGCGCGGCGACCTCGGCCCGTCGTATTACTACCGCGATTACGAGGTGCAGGAGCTGATCGCGGCCGCGCTGCCCGTGACGGCGCTGCTCGCGGGGCTCGCCGCGGCCGTCGCGCTCGTCGTCGGCCTCGCGGCCGGTGCCTGCGCCGCGCTGACGGCGAATTCCGGCACGGACCGGCTGGTGACGGGGCTCGCCATGACCGGCATCTCCGTGCCGGTGTTCGTGATCGCACCGCTCATGGTGCTCGCGTTCGCCGTGCATCTCGGCTGGTTCCCGGCGAGCTGGACGGGCGGCGGTCGCGGCGAGCGGCTGGTGCTGCCCGTGATTGCCCTGGCGCTCCCGCACATCGCGTTCCTCGCGCGCCTCACGCGCGGCAGCCTGCTGGAGGTGCTGTCGGCCGATTTCATCCGCGCGGCGCGGGCGCAGGGGCTCGGCACGTGGCGCGTCCTGCGGGTGCACGCGCTCAAGCCCGCGCTGCTGCCGGTGGTGTCCTACCTCGGTCCCGCGCTCGCCTCGCTGCTCACCGGCGCGGTCGTCGTCGAGGCCGTGTTCGGCATTCCCGGCCTGGGTCAGCTCTTCGTGCGCAGCGGGCTCAATCGCGATTACACGCTGGTGCTCGGCATCGTGATCTTCTACGCGGCGCTCATCATCGTACTGAACCTCGTCGTGGACCTCGTCTACGGCTGGCTCGATCCGCGGGTGCGCGCCCGATGAGCCTGCGCGCGGCCCTCTCGCCGCTGGCCGGGCGCACGCGCGGCGTGCGCCTGGGGGCCTGGCTGCTGCTCGGTGTCGTCGCGCTCGCCGTTCTCGGCCCGGAGCTCAGCCCGCACGACTACCGCGACACGAACTTCGATGCGCGGCTGCTTCCCCCCGGGCTCGCCGGCGGTCACCTGTTCGGTACCGACGAGCTGGGGCGCGACCTGTTCGTAAGAACGCTGACCGGCACGCGCGTGACGCTGCTCGTCGCGCTCGTCGCGAGCCTGGTCAGCCTCGTGATCGGCGTCGCCTGGGGCTCGATCGCCGGCTACGCGGGCGGCCGGATCGATGCCTTCATGATGCGCGCGGTCGACGCGCTGTACGCGCTGCCGTTCATCTTCCTCGTGATCCTGCTGATGGTCGCGTTCGAGCGAAACTTCTTCCTGATCTTCGTCGCGATCGGCGCCATCAACTGGCTCGACATGGCCCGTATCGTGCGCGGCCAGACGCTCAGCCTGAAGCAGCGCGAGTTCGTCCTCGCCGCGGAGCTTCTGGGCGTGCGCCCGGCCGCGGTCCTGTGGCGGCACGTGATGCCCAACCTGCTGGGCGTAGTGGTCGTGTACCTCACGCTCACGATCCCGCAGGCGATCCTCGTGGAATCCTTCCTGAGCTTCCTCGGTCTCGGCGTGCAGGAGCCCGGCACGTCGCTCGGTGCGCTCGTGAACTCGGGCGTCGCCCACATGGAGCGCGCGCCGTGGCTGCTGCTCGTGCCCTCGACCCTGCTCGCGCTGGTGCTCTTCTGCTGCCACTTCCTCGGCGACGACCTGCGCGACCGGCTGGACCCGCGGCGGTCCGGGTCCTGATGCTGCTCGACGTCGCCAATCTCGAGGTCGCCTACCCGGGCAGCGCCCGGCCCGCGGTCGCCGGCGTGTCGTTCGCGCTCGAGCGCGGCGAAAGCCTGGGCGTGGTCGGCGCGTCCGGGTCGGGCAAGACGCAGACGGCACTCGCGCTGCTCGGCCTGCTCCCGCGCGAGGCGCGCGTTTCCGGCAGCGTGCGCCTCGACGGCGCGGAGCTGCTCGGGGCCGGCGAGCGCGGCCTGAACCGCGCCCGTGCGCGGCGCATCGGCATGGTGTTCCAGGATCCCGCGGCCGCGCTGAATCCCTGCCTCACGATCGGCCGGCAACTGCAGCAGGTCCTGCTCGCGCACGGCATCGCGCGCAGGGCGGGTTGGCGTCCCGCGGCGCGCCGGCTGCTCGAGCGCGTGGGCCTCCCGGACCCCGAGCGCGTGCTCACGGCCTGGCCGCACCAGCTTTCGGGCGGCATGCGCCAGCGCGCGATGATCGCGCTCGCGCTCGCCGCGGCGCCCGACGTCGTCGTCGCCGACGAGCCCACGACGGCGCTCGACGTGACGGTGCAGGCGGGCATCCTCGCGCTGCTGCGCGAGCTGCGGGAAGAGGACGGGGTGGCGCTGGTGCTGATCACCCATGACCTCGGCGTCATCGCGCACAACGTGGAGCGGGTGCTGGTGCTCGCGGACGGGCGGCCCGTCGAGGCCGGTGCGGTCCGCGACGTGTTCCGCGAGCCCAAGCACCCGCACACGTGCGCCCTGGTCGCCGCAGCGCCCCGGCTCGATGCCCCGGCACCGCCGCCCGCATCGCCCTCGGCGCCGGTGCTGTCGATCGAACGCCTGTCGGTGAGCTACGCGGGCCGCGGCGCCGCCACGGACGCGGTCCGGGACCTGAGCCTCGAGGTCGGGCGCGGCGAGACGCTCGCCATCGTCGGCGAATCCGGGTCCGGCAAGACCACGCTGGCCCGCGCCGTCACCGGCCTCGTGACGCCTGGCACGGGACGGGTGCGGCTCCGCGGCGAGGCGCTCGCGCCCGCGCTGCGCGACCGCGAGCCCGCGGTGCGCCGGCGCATCCAGATGGTGTTCCAGGATCCGCAGGGCTCGCTCGACCCGGCGCTGACCGTGCGCGAGATTCTCGCGGAACCGCTGGGGCTCGGCGGCATCGCACGCCGGCCGAGCGCCGGGGCGGTGCAGGACGCGACGGCCGCCCTGCTCGCACGCGTGCAGCTCGACGCCGGGCTGCTGCCGCGGCGGCCGCACGAGCTGTCGGGCGGGCAGGCGCAGCGCGTCGCGATCGCGCGGGCGCTCGCCGCCGGGCCCGAGGTGCTCGTGTGCGACGAGGCGGTGTCCGCGCTCGACGGCAGCGCGCGCGCCGGGGTGCTCGAGCTCCTCGAGCGCGAGCAGGCGGCGACCGGGCTCGCGCTCGTCTTCATCACCCACGATCTCGCGGTGGTGCGCCGCATTGCGCACCGCGTCGCGGTGATGTACGCGGGCTACCTCTGCGAGCTGGCCGACAACGCCGCACTGTTCGCACGGCCGCGGCACCCCTATACGCGTGCGCTCCTCGACGCCGTGCCGCTGCCGGATCCCGCGGCTCCGCCGGCGGCGGCCCCGCCGCCCGCCGCCATGGCGCCGCCCGCGAACGGCTGCACCTGGCAGCCGCGCTGCCGCCACGCGATCGAGCGCTGCACGCGGGAAATGCCCGGCCTCGCCGCGGTGGGCGGCACCCTGGTCGCCTGCCACCGCGCGGCCGAGCTCGACCTCCGGCGGTGATCGTCCATGCTGGCATTCCCTCGTTCGGGTCACTACCATAGCGACCTCGATCCCGTAGCCGGCTGGCCGGCCGGCGATTTTCAACAATCCAGAAGACTCTCGTGAAGCGATTGAAAACAGGATCCTTCGCCGTGCTGCTCGCGGCCTGCGTCATCGGCGTCGCGCGGCCGGTTGTCGCCCAGGAGGGCGATCCCGAACGCGGAGCGTCGCTCGCCGTCACCTGCATGGGCTGTCACGGCATCGCCGGCTACCGCAACGCCTATCCCTCGTTTCGAGTGCCGAAGCTCGGCGGCCAGAAGCCGGAGTACATCGTCTCCGCGCTCAAGGCCTATCGCGACGGCACGCGCGAGCATCCGACGATGCAGGCCCAGGGCCTGTCGCTCACCGACCAGGACATCGCGGACATCGCCGCCTGGGTCGCCACGTACGGTACTTCCCGTGACGAGGTCGACGCCTCGGCGATCGCCGGGCTCGAAGCCGCGCAGGTGTGCATCACCTGCCACAGCCCTGCCGGCGCGAACATGACCCCGGTGCCGCCGGTGCTGTCCGGACAGCACCGCGACTACCTCGAGCATGCGCTCAACCGCTATCGCGAAGGGGGACGCGGCACGACCGTCATGAATGCGTTCGCGTCCGCCTTGAGCGACGAGGACATCAGGCGGCTCGCCGAGTTCTGGTCCAGCCGGCAGGGCCTCTTCACGCTGCGGGACGGGGCACAGACCGAAGCACCTTAGCGTTTACCGGAGCGCCGGATGAACCGCGCCGGGAAAGTGCCGTCGGCCACCACCTTCGAGCTGGGCGACGGCATCACTGCCATCGACACGGAATACGTCCGGCCGCTGCACGATGCGAGCCACCTGCTGGTGGACTCGGGAAGCGCGGCGTTCGTGGATACCGGCACGAACGACAGCGTGCCGCTGCTGCTCGATGCGCTGGCGCGCAAGGCCGTCGACCCGGCCGACGTTCGCTACGTCTTCCTCACGCACGTGCACCTCGATCACGCGGGCGGTGCGGGCGAGCTCATGCGCCACCTGCCGAACGCGCGGGCGGTGCTGCATCCGCGCGGCGCGCGCCACATGATCGATCCGACGAAGCTCGTGCAGGGCTCGATCGCGGTGTACGGCGAGCAGGCATTCCGCGAGCTGTACGGCGAGATCCGGCCGATCCCCGCCGAGCGCGTCGAGGTCGCCGCGGACGGGCAGGCCTTCCGCCTCGGGTCGCGCGAGCTCACCTGCCTGCACACGGAGGGCCACGCCCGCCATCACTACTGCCTCTGGGATCCGGCCTCCAGCGGCGTGTTCACGGGCGACAGCTTCGGCATCTCCTACCGGGAGCTCGACACGGATGCCGGCGCGTTCATCTTCCCGACGACCACCCCGGTGCAGTTCGATCCGGACGAGGCGCACAAGTCGATCGACCGCATCATGAGCTTCGCGCCGGAGCGCGCCTACCTCACGCATTTCAGCGAGGTCCGCGACCTGCCGCGGCTCGCGGCCGACCTGCACCGCCGGATCGACGGCTTCGTGGCGATCGCGCGCCGGCATGCCGACGCCGCGGACCGCACGCGCGCGATGCGCGAAGCCCTGTTCGGGTACATGCAGGCGGAGCTCGAGGCGCACGGGTTCCGCCCGGGCGAAGCGCGGCTGCACGAGCTGCTGGACGCGGACGTGCGGCTGAATACCATGGGCCTGGAGCACTGGCTGGATCACGGGGGACGGCAATGAAAGGCTTTCGCGCATACCGGATCGACCAGAAGGACGGCAAGGTCGTCGCGGACTTCACCACCCTCGATCTCGACGACCTCTCGCCCGGCGACGTCGTCGTCAAGGTCGCGTACTCCACCGTGAACTACAAGGACGCGCTGGCGGCCACGGGCGCCGGCCGCATCCTGCGCCGCTTTCCCCTGGTCGGCGGTATCGACCTCGCCGGCACCGTCGTCGAATCCGCCGACAAGCGCTACTCCCCCGGCGACCAGGTGCTGGTCAACGGCTGCGGGCTCGGCGAGTCGCGCGACGGCGGTTACGCCGAATACGCGCGCGTCGAAGGCGACGCCGTGGTGCCCATTCCCGCCGGCGTGAGCGCGCGCGACGCCATGCAGATCGGCACCGCCGGCTTCACCGCCGCGCTCGCCGTGCACCGCATGGAGCAGAACGACCAGCACCCCGACAAGGGACCGGTCGTCGTGACCGGCGCCACCGGCGGGGTCGGCAGCATCGCGATCGACATCCTCGACGGCCTGGGCTACGAGGTCGTCGCGCTCACCGGCAAGGCGGATCGCGCCGAGTACCTGGAACGCATCGGCGCCGCGCGCATCCTCTTGCGCCAGGACCTGAAGATGGGCACGCGGCCCATGGAAAAGGCCGAGTGGGGCGGCGCCGTGGACAACCTCGGCGGCGACACGCTCGCCTGGCTCACGCGCACCGTGCGCTACGGCGGCAACATCGCGAGCGTGGGGCTCGCGCAGGGCGCCGAGCTGCACACAACCGTCATGCCGTTCATCCTGCGCGCCGTCTGCCTGCTCGGCATCAACTCCGTCGACACGCCGCGCGACCTGCGGCTCGACGTCTGGCAGCGGCTCGCGACCGACCTGAAGCCCCGGCACCTCGACGTGATCGGCACGCGCACCATCGGCTTCGACGAGCTGCCGGCGTGCTTCCAGGGCTACCTCGACGGCACGGTGACCGGCCGCACCCTGGTCGAAATCGCCCCCTGACCCGCCAGCACCGTACGCTGAACGTTCAGGAATAATGTGGACTTGAAGGTTGGTGCCACTTCGGGATGACGTGGCACCGACCTTGAGCGCGCATTTGTTCATGAACGTGTACGGCAGGTGGCCGCGCCGGGCCGTGACCGGGGGAGACCCTCTCGGCGCCGGCCACGAGCACATCCATGTGGGCCTGCGGGCTCGGCATCCATGCCGCGCACGCCGCCGAGAGGGCGTCCCCCGGCCACGGCCCGGCGCGTTCGCGATCGGGGTCGTTCATGAGCAAATGCTGCGTGCCGTGCGTGGCGAACGTGCCTTCGTTCGGGGGCATGGCGCCGGTCGTCGCCATCGGGTCGTGCGGTGCGGGGCGGCAATTTGGGAAACGGCAGTCGCGTGGGCTAGAATTTTCGCCCCCGCGGGGGACGGTCACGTCACTTGAGCTTCGGCCTGTCTCCCGAAATCCCGACGGAGACAGCAATGACGGACGCCGCCCGCCGCCTGTGGCAGGCTCTCGACGCCGAGCGACCGCTGCAGGTGGTCGGTACGATCAACGCCTACGCCGCGCTGCTCGCGGAGCGCGCGGGCTTCAGGGCCCTGTACCTGTCCGGCGCCGGGGTCGCGAACGCGTCCTTCGGCCTGCCGGACCTCGCGATGACCACGCTCACCGACGTTTGCGAGGACATCCGCCGCATCACCTACGCCACGGACCTGCCGTTGCTCGTCGATGCGGACACGGGCTTCGGCGGGGCGCTCATGATCGGCCGCACCGTGCGCGAGATGCGGCGGGCGGGCGCGGCCGGGCTGCATCTCGAGGACCAGGTCCAGGCGAAGCGCTGCGGGCATCGCCCGGGCAAGGCGCTGGTGGAGACCGCGGAGATGGCGGACCGGGTCAAGGCCGCGGTGGACGCCCGCGGGGACGACGATTTCGTGATCATGGCGCGCACCGACGCGCACGCGGTCGAGGGGCTCGAGGCTGCCGTCGAGCGGTCACAACGCTACGTCGAGGCCGGTGCGGACATGATCTTCGCCGAGGCGCTCACGACGCTGGACGAGTACCGGCGCTTCACGGACGCGGTGACGGTGCCCGTGCTCGCCAATCTCACGGAGTTCGGGCGCACGCCGCTGTTCACGACCGACGAGCTTGCGTCGGCGGGCGTGCGCCTCGCGCTGTATCCCTTGTCCGCGAGCCGCGCGATGGCCGCGGCCGCGGATGCCGTCTATCGCGCGATCCGGCGCGACGGCACCCAGAAGGCGGTGATCGACCGCATGCAGACACGCGACGAGCTGTACGAGGTGCTTGGCTACCATGCGTACGAAGAGCAGCTCGATCGCCTTTTCGCGGAGCAGGCCCGCACGCGAACCGATGGAGAATCCTCATGAACGCAACCGAATCGCGATCCAAGAAGGCCGGTGGCCTCGCGGGCGTGTCCGCCGGCGAGACCGCGTTGTGCACGGTCGGCAAGGAAGGCGCGGGGCTCACCTACCGCGGCTATGACATCTACGATCTCGCGGAGCACGCGAGCTTCGAGGAAGTCGCCCACCTGCTGCTGCACGGCAAGCTGCCGAACGTGGCGGAGCTCGAGGCGTTCGTCGCGCGGCAGAAGAAGCTGCGCGGCCTGCCCGAGGCGCTGCGCGGGGTGCTCGAGCTGATCCCGGGGAACAGCCACCCGATGGACGTCCTGCGCACCGGGGTCTCGCTGCTCGGCAACCTCGAGCCCGAGAAGGACTTTTCGCAGCAGGTCGAGATCGCGGAGCGCCTGCTCGCCTGCCTGCCTTCGATGCTGCTCTACTGGCATCGCTGGCACGCGGACGGCAAGCGTATCGATGTCGAGACCGACGAGGACGGCGTGGCGGGCCATTTCCTGCACCTCCTGCACGACCGGCCGCCGTCGGAGTCGCACGAGAAAGCGCTCGACACGACCCTCATCCTCTACGCCGAGCACGAGTTCAACGCGTCGACCTTTGCGGCGCGGGTGATCACGGCGACGCTCTCCGATTTCCATTCCGCGATCACCGGCGCGATCGGCGCGCTGCGCGGCCCGCTGCACGGCGGTGCGAACGAGGCGGCGATGGAGCTGATCGAGCAGTTCGAGACGCCGGGCGAGGCGGTCGAGGGCGTGCGCGCCATGCTCGCGCGCAAGGAGAAGATCATGGGCTTCGGGCACCGGGTCTACACGACCTCCGACCCGCGCAACGTCGTCAACAAGGAGCTCTCCCGGCGGCTTGCGGAAGAGGTGGGCGACACCCGGCTCTTCCCGGTCTCCGAGGCGATCGAGCAGCTCATGTGGGACGAGAAGCGGCTGTTCGCGAACGCGGATTTCTACGCCGCGACCGTGTATCACTTCCTCGGCATACCGACCTACCTGTTCACGCCGATCTTCGTCTGCTCGCGCGTCACGGGCTGGTCGGCGCACATCATGGAGCAGCGCGCGAAGAACAGGCTGATCCGCCCCGCGGCCGACTACGTCGGACCGCCCCTGCAGAAGTGGCAGCCCATCGAGCAACGCCCCTGACCCCGGCCAACTGAGCGGAGACCCCGACATGACCACGAGAGACCGGTCGGCCGTGCGGCCCGACCCCGACGAGCCGCTCGTCGACATCGCCGAGTACGTCTGCTCCCGCGAGATCGATTCCGCGCTCGCGTACGAGACCGCGCACTGGTGCCTGCTCGATACGCTCGCGTGCGGCTTCCAGGCGCTCGACTACCCCGCCTGCACGCGGCTGCTCGGCCCCGTCGTGCCGGGCGCGACGCTCCCCGGCGGCGCGCGCGTGCCGGGCACCGACTACGAGCTCGAGCCGGTGCAGGCCGCCTTCAACATCGGGGCCATGATCCGCTGGCTCGACTTCAACGACACCTGGCTCGCCGCGGAGTGGGGTCACCCGTCCGACAACCTGGGCGGCATCCTCGCGGTCGCCGACTACCTGAGCCGCCGCGCCCGCACCGAAGGCCGCGCGCCGCTGACGATGCACGACGTGCTGACCGCGATGATCAAGGCGCACGAGATCCAGGGCGTCATCGCGCTCGAGAACAGCTTCAACCGCGTCGGCCTCGACCACGTGCTGCTCGTGCGCGTCGCCTCGACCGCCGTCGTCACCCGCATGCTGGGCGGCGACCGCGAGCAGGTGATCAATGCGCTGTCGAACGCGTGGATCGACGGCGGCGCCCTGCGCACGTACCGGCACGCGCCCAACACCGGCTCGCGCAAGAGCTGGGCGGCCGGCGACGCGACCAGCCGCGCGGTGCGCCTCGCGCTCATCGCGATGACCGGCGAAATGGGCTATCCCTCCGCCCTGTCCGCCGCGACCTGGGGCTTCTACGACGTGCTGTTCAACGGCCGCTCGTTCACGTTCCCGCAAGCGTACGGCAGCTACGTGATGGAGAACGTGCTGTTCAAGATCTCCTGGCCCGCGGAGTTCCACGCGCAGACGGCGGTCGAGGCCGCCATGAAGCTGCACCCCGAGGTCGCGCCGCGCCTGCACGAGATCGAGAAGATCGTCATCGAGACGCAGGAGCCCGGCGTGCGGATCATCGACAAGACCGGCCCGCTGGACAACCCGGCCGATCGCGATCACTGCATCCAGTACATGACCGCCGTGCCGCTGATCTTCGGCCGGCTCACCGCGGCGGACTACGAGGACGACGTCGCCGCCGACCCGCGCATCGACGACCTGCGCGCGCGCATGGAGGTGCGCGAGAACCCGGCGTTCACGCGCGACTATTACGATCCGGACAAGCGTTACATCGGCAACGCCGTGCAGGTGTTCTTCCACGACGGCACGAGCACCCCGCGCGTGCAGGTGGATTACCCGGTCGGGCACCGGAAGCGGCGCGAGGAAGGCATTCCGCTGCTCCGGCAGAAGTTCGAGTCGAGCGTGGCCGGCAAGCTGGCGCCCCGCCAGTGGGAGGCGCTGGCCGCCCTCGCCGAGGACCGCGAGCGGCTCGCGGCCACCGCCGTCGACGAGTTCATGGCCCTGCTGGTGAAAACCGGCGCCTGACGGCCGCGCCGCGCGCGACCGGTCCGGCCCGGCGCCCTGCGACCGCAGCGTTCGGGCGCGGAGCGGCATAATGCCGCGGTGGACGACCTGGAGGCGGAAATCGAGGCGGGCGTCGCGGCGCTCGGGCAGGCGCTGCCGGAGGGCGGCGCGGGACGGCTCGCGCGGCTGCTCCGCGAGCTTGCGCGCTGGAACGCGCGCATGAACCTGACCGCGGTGCGTGAGCTCGACGACATGGTCGTGCGTCACGTGCTCGACAGCCTCGCGGTCCGACCTTATGTCAACGGCCCGCGGGTGATCGACATCGGCACGGGCGCCGGGTTTCCGGGACTGCCGCTCGCCATCGCCGAGCCCGCGCTCGACATCACGCTGCTCGACCGCCACGCGCGCAAGATCGCGTTCGTGCGCCACGCGATCGGCGAGCTCGGTCTGCAAAATGCGACGGCCGTGCAATCCGCGGCGGAAGACTATGCACCGCCGGTGCGCTTTGATACGGTTTTGTGCAGGGCGCTCGCCGCGTTGCCCGAGCTCACGCGCCTTGCGGGACACCTCCTGGCCGGCGATGGTGTTCTGCTCGCGCTCAAGGGACAATACCCCGGCGCGGAACTGCGATCATTGGCCGACCTGCCCGAGGCATGGGAATACACAGTGACCGAGCTCTCTGTACCGGGCCTCGCGCCCCGCTCGCGGCACGTGGTGGCGTTGAGGAGAGGCTCCTGAAAGCATGACACGGGTCATCGCCGTCGCGAACCAGAAGGGGGGAGTCGGCAAAACCACTACCTGCGTGAACCTCGCGGCGTCGCTCGCCGCCACCCATCGCCGCGTGCTGCTGGTCGACATGGACCCGCAGGGCAATGCGACCATGGGCTGCGGCATCGACAAGATGACCCTGGAGCGCACCGCCTGCGACGTGCTGCTGGGCGACGAGACGGCGGCCGACACGATCGTCTCGGCGCCGGAGGGGAATTTCGCCGTGCTGCCGGGCAACGCGGACCTCACGACGGCGGAGGTCACGCTGCTCAGCGAGATCGGGCGCGAGATGCGCTTGAGGCGTGCGCTGCAGCCGGTGCGCGGGCTGTACGATTTCATCCTCATTGACTGCCCGCCGTCGATCAACATGCTGACGGTGAACGCGCTCACCGCGGCCGACGGGGTGCTGATCCCGATGCAGTGCGAGTACTACGCGCTGGAGGGCCTGAGCGCGCTGCTCGACACGATCGAGCAGATCAGGGATTCGGTGAACCCCGAGCTCGAGGTGTTCGGGCTGCTGCGGACGATGGTGGATCCGCGCATCAACCTGTCCAACGAGGTCTCGGAGCAGCTCATCGCGCACTTCAACGACAAGGTGTTCCGCACGGTGGTGCCGCGCAACGTGCGGCTCGCGGAGGCGCCGAGCTTCGGCCGCCCCGTGCTGTATCACGACCGGACCTCGCGCGGCGCGATGGCGTACCTCGCGCTGGCCGGCGAGGTGCTGAGACGCGAGGACGAACGCGAAAGCGAGCAGAGCGCCCTGGGAGGAGTGGCATGACGGCAGCGACGGCGAAAAAGAAAAGGCTCGGGCGCGGCCTCGATGCGCTCCTCGGCAAGACCACGGCCGTCCCGGGCGCCGCTTCCGGGGCCGAGCCGCAGGAGCCGCAAGCGACGGCGCCGGAGCCGGCGCCCGGCGGCGACACGCTGCGCAACGTGCCGGTCGACCTGCTGGTGCGCGGCCGCTACCAGCCGCGGGTCGACATGCGGCAGGAGACGCTCGAGGACCTCGCGAGCTCCATCCGTGCCCAGGGCGTGGTGCAGCCGATCGTCGTACGGCCGGTCGCCGGCGGCCGTTACGAGATCGTGGCCGGCGAGCGCCGCTGGCGCGCCGCCCAGATGGCGGGGCTCGCGGAGATCCCGGCGGTGGTGCGCGACATTCCCGACGAGGCCGCCATCGCGATGGCGCTCATCGAGAACATCCAGCGGGAGAACCTGAACCCGCTCGAGGAAGCCCGTGCGCTCGACCGGCTGATCCGCGAATTCGACCTGACGCACGAGGCGGCCGCCGAGGCGGTCGGCCGCTCGCGGGCTGCAGTCAGCAACCTGCTCCGCCTGCTCGAATTGTCGGACAAGGTGAAGACGCTGGTGGAGTCGCGCGCGCTCGAGATGGGCCATGCCCGCGCGCTGCTCGCGCTCACCGACCCGGTGCGCCAGCACGAGGCGGCCCGCGAGGTGGTGAGGAAAGGCCTGTCGGTGCGGGCCACCGAAGCGCTGGTACGCCGGCTCAAGGCGCCGCGAGCGAAACCCGCGGCGCGCGCGCAGGCGGTCGATGCCGACGTGCGCCGGCTGGAGACCGAGATCGCGGACAAACTGGGCGCGAAGGTCCAGATCGAGCACCAGGCGAAGGGCTCGGGCCGGATCGTGATCGCGTATCACAGCCTCGACGAGCTCGAGGGCATCCTCGCGCACATCCGCTAGGCGGCACGGCACGCGGCGGCGAATCCCGCGCACGGCATTCACCGTGAAATACTCGAGAATTTCCCGCTGCCTCGCGTTGAATCGCGCGCGAGCGCCCTCAGTACCCCGGGCGTGATCGGTGGCTTTCGCGGGCGTGCGGATCGGTTGCCCGGTCGGTTGCCTTGGGCAGGGTCGCTCTCTATAATCCGCGGCCTGAGTTCAGGCCCGCCTGTAACTATTTTAAGCACGCCACATCCCGCCGGTCAGTGCGCTGGTTAGGGCAGGGACGTGGCGTTTTTGTTGCCGGAGGCAAGCGAACCGTGAGCGCCGGGCCCGGCGGGAAACCCGGGACGGGAAGCGCTCTCGTGTTCCGGGTGCTCGTGGCGCAGGCGGGGCTGACCGCGATTCTTGCAGCAATTTTTTTGAGCATCGGCGGACCGGTGTCAGGCTACTCGGCGTTGCTGGGCGGCCTGACTGCGGTCGTCCCGAATGCCTTCCTGGCACTCAGGCTGACGCTGCCCCGCCGCAATCCGGGAGCGGCCGGGCTGATGCGGGCGGCATACATCGGGGAGCTGGGGAAGGTGACGCTGACGGCGATCATGTTCGGCGCAATCTTCATCGGCGTGCGGCCACTCGCGGCCGGCGCGCTGTTCACGAGCTTCGTCGGCGCGCAGCTCGCGACCTTCGCGGGCTTCGTCGGGCGCGGCCGTCGTGACGGAACGGACGACTAACGGAATGGCAAGCGAACACGGACCGCAAACCTCCGGCGAATACATCGAGCACCACCTGCAGAACCTGCAGGTCTGCCGCGTCGACGGGCAGTGGGTCTGGAACGACTGCGCCAACACCGCGATGACGGTGAACGTCGACTCGATGATCTTCTCGCTGGTGCTCGGCGTCGTCTTCGTGTGGCTGTTCGGGCGCGTGGCGAAGAACGCGACCTCCGGCACGCCCGGCAAGCTGCAGGCGGCCATCGAGATCCTGGTCGACTTCGTGGATTCGAGCGTCCGCGAGACCTTCCACGGCAAGAGCAAGCTGATCGCGCCGCTCGCCCTGACGATCTTCGTCTGGGTGTTCCTGATGAACCTCATGGACCTGATCCCGGTCGACTGGCTGCCGTTCACGGGCAGCCTGGTCGGGATCGAGTACCTCAAGATCGTCCCGACCGCCGACGTCAACGTCACGTTCGGCATGTCGATCGCGGTGTTCATCCTGATCCTTTACTACACGATCGCGAACAAGGGCGTCACCGGGTTCATCGCGGAGCTCACGCTGCACCCGATCGCCCCGCCGAAAAGCGGGCTCGGGCTGCTCGCGGCGCCGGTCATCATCGCTTTCAACTTCGTGCTCGAATCCGTGTCCCTGCTCGCGAAGCCCCTGTCGCTCTCGCTGCGACTCTTCGGCAACATGTTCGCGGGCGAGCTCGTGTTCGTGCTCATCGCGTTGCTGGGCGTGTGGCAGCTCCCGCTGCATTTCGGCTGGGCCGTGTTCCACATCCTGATCATCACTCTGCAGGCCTACATCTTCATGATGCTGACCATCGTGTACCTGAGCCTGGCCTCGGAGCAGCAGCACTGATTTTTCTTCTGGACTCGATTTCTATCTGAGGAGACATCGATGGAAACTGTGATTGGTTACACCGCCGTCGCCGTCGCGATCCTGATCGGGCTGGGCGCGCTGGGCGTCGGCATCGGCATGGGCCTGCTCGGCGGCCGCTTCCTGGAGGGCGCGGCGCGCCAGCCGGAGCTCGCCCCCATGCTGCAGACGAAGATGTTCCTGGTGGTCGCCCTGCTCGACGCCGTGGCGATGATCGGCGTCGGCGTCGCGCTCTACTTCGCTTTCGCGAACCCGTTCATCGGCCAGCTCCAGAACGCGCTCGGCGGCTGACGCCCGGGCCTGGGCCTGACCCGACCGGAGAGGGGACCGTATGAACATCAACCTCACCCTGCTCGGCCAGACGATCGCGATGGTCGTGTTCGTCTGGTTCACGATGCGCTTCGTCTGGCCTTTCATCATCCGGGCCATCGAGGAGCGCCAGACGCGCATCGCCGACGGGCTCGCGGCCGCCGAGCGCGGCCAGCAGAAGCTCGCCGACGCGGAGCGCGAGGCGGAGAAGATCATCTCCGAGGCGCGCGCCCAGGCGAAGACGATCCTCGACCAGGCGCACGCACGCGCCAACGAGATCGTCGCCGAGGGCAAGGCGGAAGGCGCACGCGAGCGCGAGCGGCAGCTCGAGCTGGCGCGGGCGGAGGTCGAGCAGGAGATCCACCGCGCGCGCGAGGAGCTGCGCGGCGAGGTGTCCGCGATCGCCGTGGCGAGCGCGGAGAAGATCCTGCGGCGCGAAATCGATCCCGCGGCTCACGAGGACATCCTCTCCAGGCTCGCGGCGGAGATCTGACGACCCTGGAACCCGAACAGCATGGCGGACAATCACACCTACGCACGTCCCTACGCCGAGGCTGCGTTCGAGCGGGCGCGTGAGACGAACCGGCTCGACGCCTGGTCCGAGGCCCTGCGGCTCGGCCGCGACCTGCTCGCCGACGGCCAGGTGGCGTCGTTCCTGGCGAACCCGCGCCTCACCGACGAGGAGCGCTTCGCGTTCCTGACCGGCCTGTTCAGGGACGCGGGCGGCGAGAACTGCCTGTTTGCCGGCGGCGATCGCGAAGGTGCGAACTTCCTGCGGCTGTTGCTCGAATACGAGCGCGTGTCCGCGCTGCCCGAGATGGCGGAGCTGTTCGAGCAGATGAAGGCGCAGGTGGAGAACACGGTCGATGTGACGGTGAAGACCGCGGCCCCGATCTCCGACGTCCAGAAGCAGGCGCTCGTCGCCGCATTGAAGAAGCGGCTGCAGCGCGAGGTACGCCTGGCGGTCGAGGTCGACGAGACCCTGATCGGCGGCGCGGTGATTCGTGCCGGCGACGTCGTGATCGACGGCTCCGTGCGCTCGCGGCTCGAGCGACTGTCGAACGCGCTGGTCGCATAAATCCGAGGAAACGAGAAATGGCACTCAAGGCTTCCGAAATCAGCCAGCTCATCAAGCAGCGCATCGAGAACTTCGAGGCGGCTGCAGAGGCGCGAGACGTCGGCACGGTGATCGCGCTCACGGACGGCATTGTCCGCATCCACGGCCTGGCCGACGCGCGCTACGGCGAGATGCTCGAGTTCCCGGGCCAGACCTTCGGGCTCGCGCTGAACCTGGAGCAGGATTCGGTCGGCGCGGTGATCCTGGGCGAGTACAAGCACATCTCCGAGGGCGACACGGTCAAGACGACCGGGCGCATCCTCGAGGTGCCGGTGGGCGAAGGCCTGCTCGGCCGCGTGGTGGACCCGCTCGGCAACCCGATCGACGGCAAGGGCCCGATCGAAGCCGCGGGAACCGCGCCGATCGAGAAGGTCGCGCCGGGCGTCATCACCCGCAAATCCGTGTCGCAGCCGGTGCAGACCGGTCTCAAGGCCATCGACTCGATGGTGCCGATCGGGCGCGGCCAGCGCGAGCTGATCATCGGCGACCGCCAGACCGGCAAGACGGCCGTCGCGGTCGACGCCATCATCAACCAGCGCGGTACCGGCATCAAATGCATCTACGTCGCGATCGGCCAGAAGGCATCGTCGATCGCCGGCGTGGTGCGCAAGCTCGAGGAGGAAGGCGCGATGGAGCACACCATCGTCGTCGCGGCCTCCGCCGCCGAGTCGGCCGCCATGCAGTACATCGCGCCGTACTCGGGCTGCTCGATGGGCGAGTACTTCCGCGACAACGGCGAGGATGCGCTCATCATCTACGACGACCTGACGAAGCAGGCCTGGGCCTATCGCCAGGTGTCGCTGCTGCTGCGCCGCCCGCCGGGCCGCGAAGCGTATCCCGGCGACGTGTTCTACCTGCACTCGCGCCTGCTGGAGCGCGCCGCGCGCGTGAACGAGGCGTACGTCGAGGAGGTCACCGGCGGCCGGGTGAAGGGCAAGACGGGCTCGCTCACCGCCCTGCCGATCATCGAGACCCAGGCCGGCGACGTGTCCGCGTTCGTGCCGACCAACGTGATCTCGATCACCGACGGCCAGATCTTCCTGGAGACGGACCTGTTCAACGCCGGCATCCGCCCCGCCATCAACGCGGGTCTCTCGGTGTCGCGCGTCGGCGGCGCCGCGCAGACCAAGATCATCAAGAAGCTCGGCGGCGGCGTGCGCCTCGCGCTCGCCCAGTACCGCGAGCTCGCGGCGTTCGCGCAGTTCGCCTCCGACCT
>DATGQE010000009.1:0-22192 GCA_035304345.1 Woeseiaceae bacterium
CCTGGGGCGCGGCTGCAGCGCTCTTCACCGCGATGCTGTGGTTTCCGTTTGCCTACCTGAGCTACGAGGCGCTTGGGCTTCCGGCGCTGCCCGGGGTCTCTTTGCTCATGGCGATCGCCTTGCTTCCGTTACTGCCGGCACTGGCCGGTGCCCGAATGTCGCTTGCGGTTGCCGGAGGGGCGCTCGCCATTATGATCGCGCTTGCTGCGGTGTCGGCGGTGCAGCCCGCCTTCACGGAAGACGTTCCGCGGTCGTTGAACCTGTTGTACGCCGGCGGCGAGGAAGGGGGCCGGCTGTTTGCAGATGCCGGCGCGCTCGATGCGGCATCCGGCGATGGTGGGGCAAACCTCATGCGGGCCGGCGACTTCGGACGGGAGCCGGTGGAGAGCCTGCCCTGGTCCGATCGCCGCCGGCTGGCAGGCCGCGCAGGGCCGCCGCTGGATCCTCCGGAACTGACCGTCCTGAGCGAAACACCGACGGCGAATGGCCGTCACCTGCGGCTGCACGTGCGATCGCGGCGCGCCGCGCGTGTGCTGTTCCTGGTCGTGCCGATGTCAGCGGAGCCGCGGGCCGTTCGCGTCGAACAGGAACCGCTCGAACCGCC
Organism: Woeseiaceae bacterium; assembly: GCA_035304345.1. Classification (GTDB taxonomy): domain Bacteria; phylum Pseudomonadota; class Gammaproteobacteria; order Steroidobacterales; family Woeseiaceae; genus IDS-8. Next base: position 605 of record DATGQE010000009.1, read on the forward strand.
CGCGCGGCTCGGCGAATCGGCCTGGCGAACGATCCAGGTCGTGGCGCCGCCAGAAGCCGGCGTGCGCATCGAGATGGAGCTTGGCTCACGGGAACCGGTCACGATCTTCGTGGCCGACGCCTCCGACGGCCTGCCACCGGAGCTTGCCGACGTGGCTGCAGCACGGGATGCCGTGGCGGTCCCGGCGCATGCCGGCGACCGTACGTTCGGGTGGCGTGAAGCGCGGCTGGAGACGTGGTGAATCAAAGAACGATGCGAGGACTTGTTGATCGTCGGCTGAAACTGTGTTGTCGCACTCAAGCTCGACGAGATCCTTCTGCCAACAGCAGTCAGCGGAATTCGAAGTATTCAAATCGCAGGTTGGATTTCGGTACGTTGTATTCGCTCATGAGCGAGCGTATCGCCTTCAACAGCCCGGGTGGACCGCAGAAGCTCACCATGAGTGCATCGGCCCCGACTCTTTGTACGAGCTCGCCGAAGCGTTGCTGGAAATCCGGGTCAGACGGGCCGCCTGGGACCGCCATGAAGGACGCATTCCGGCGGCGGGCCATCTCCTCGAGAACCGACGCTTCGGGAAATTCCCGTCCTGGCGTGTAGAAGTAGAACAGCGTGGCATTGTCGAACTGCGCCTGGGACTCGTCCGTGAGCCACGCGATAAATGGAGAAATACCGACGCCCCCGGCGATCCAGGCTTCTTGCGCAGCGTTCCCTGGCCGTTGAAACCGGCCGAACGGTGCATAGATCTCGGCGTGCATGCCGGGTCGAATCTCCCGCACGAGCTTCGCCGTGTAATCACCGAGATTGCGAATGATGAAATGCACGCGCCCGCCCTCCCCGCCGACCGCGATCGTGAACGGGTGCGGCTCCCGCAGGCCTTCCTCCTTTACGGCCAGGAATCCGAACTGACCCGGCACGTAGTTGATTTCCCCTCGCACCGGCTCGAGCTGAAGGTGCAGACCCGCGGCGCCGGGCGTCGTCGCAGTCACGCGGTACAACGCGTGGCTGGAGAAGAACGGATAAAGGAACAGCTTGTACGCCGCCGCTGCCACGCCGAGCACCGAAAAGGTCGTGAGCCAGAGACCTGCGGGGCTCGTCAACTGAATGGGTGATTCGATGCTGAGCCAGTGCAGTATGACGATGACGAACAGAGGCCCGGAGAGCTTGTGCCACAAGCGCCATCGGCTGTACGGAATCTTCCTGTTGAGCGCGAGCATCACGATCAGCATCAGCGCCAGAAAGCTGAGTTGCCTTACCAGGCGGGTCGCGGGAGGCGGCAACGCCAGGATGCTCGCGAGCTCCCAATCCGAAAGCTCGGCCTTGAACGTGAAATGCACGGACGCGAGCACGAGGGCTGCAACCGCCAGCCACTTGTGGACGACATACACGCGGTCGAGACCACCGAACACCGACTCGAGCGGCTTCAGCCGACCGCCCAGCAGTGCCGCCGCCCCCATGAGCGACAGAGCCGCAACCCCGCAACACAGGCTGAGTGCGGCCATGGTGAACCAATCTCCACGCGGTATTTCAGCCAGCGTCGCGATCGTACCGATCGCTGCGACCGCGGCGACGGCTTGCCAAGGGCGGACGTGCATCTGGCCCTCTCTCTCGCCCGAAGGACTCTCGTGGCGTGAATCATCAGTGTGCCAGACGCTGCAGGCGCACGCCACGCGGCGGCAGACTGATGGCGAAACCGCCGACCTCTTGTAGTCGACTGTATTCCCGCACCTGAGCCCCGAGCACTACTTCCTCGTGGGATTCGACGCGGCGTTCTGAAGTCCGCCCGGCGGTTGCCACTGTGCCCGGGCCTGCCGGCGAAGGATTTTCGCGGCCCGCCCGTCTCACGTTCCGTCGCTCGAAAGACAGGACTTTGCCCATGAGTGCCCGCTTATGACATCGAACCGCGCACCTTGGCGCGCCGCGGGAACGCTCGTCGTCGTTTGGCTCCTGTTGCTTCCGCATGACTCCGGGGCAGCCGGCCATGAGGGTGCGCCCACACCGACTCCGGGAGCGCAGCGGACTGTCGATTTCTCCACCTACCGCGGGAAGGTGGTCGTCGTCGACTTCTGGGCCTCGTGGTGCACGCCGTGTCGGCGTTCCCTCCCCTGGCTGGACGCGATGCAGCGGAAGTACGCCGATGCCGGGCTCGTGGTGATCGGCATCAACGAAGACCAGGCGCCGGAGGATGCCGCAGCCTTCCTCGAGGAGTTTCCGGTCGATTTCCGTATCGTGAACGATCCGGACGGAGAGATCGCCCGCGCTTTCGAGCTCATCGCGATGCCAAGCACCTATGTCATCGCACGCGACGGCACGGTCGTAGCACGCCACTTGGGGTTCAAGACCGCGAAAGAGTCCGAGTACGAAGCGCTGCTCCAGCGCTTGCTGGAAGACAGCGCAGCGAGCTCGCAACGATAACAAGCAAGGAACGATATGACAGGTAGACGAGGACTCGTAGCGCTCGCCACGTGCGCGATCTGCGCAGGCGGCGGATGCAGCTCGATGGGTGTCGAGCCCTGGGAACGCGGCGTGCTCGCGAAGCCCGAGATGCAGCTCGTCGTCGATCCGCTCGAGGCCGGCATCGACGATCACATCTATTTCAGCAAGGAAGCCTCGAGCGGCGGCCGCGGCTTCGGGGGAGGCGGCTGTGGGTGCAACTGACGGCGGGCGCGAACCCGGGTCCGGCCAGTTCGTTCAACGACTGGCGGCAGCCACTTGCTCGCTGCTTGGCATCGGCTCCACGGTGCCGGTCCTGGCGCAGGAGGAGCCGACTTGGGCGCTCGATACCTCATTCCTCTACTACGGAGAAAGCGACGAGCGCGTGCAGGACCTGAGCCTCAACGTTCTGGCGCGGCGCCTGTTCGCGGACGACAAAGTGCTGAGCTTCGGACTCGTGTACGACTCGCTGACCGGGGCATCTCCCAGCGGTGCGATCCCGCTCAACGAAGTCCAGACGTTCACGCGCCCGTCGGGAAACGACGTCTATACAGTCCAGCCCGGCGAGCTGCCGCTGGACGACACCTTTCTCGACACTCGCTACGCGCTGACCGCCACCTGGCAGCAGCCGCTCGGCCGCCTCTACACGGGCAGCGTCGGCCTGAGCTTCTCGACCGAGTACGACTACACCCATGCCGGCCTGAACTTCGGCATCACCCGCGACTTCAACAAGCGCAACACAACGCTGAGCCTCGGGGCGGCCATCGCACGCGACGAGATCGACCCCGAGGGCGGCGCCCCGCTGCCGCTGGCGCCCATGGGGAATATCGGGGACTTGTCGGCCAGGCGGCCGGGCACCGAGGACAAGGATGTAGTCGACCTGCTCATCGGCGTCACGCAGGTCGTCAACGAACATCTCCTCGTGCAGGTCAACTATTCCCTGAGTGACTCGAGCGGCTACCTCAACGACCCCTACAAGATCCTGACCGTGGTCGACCCTGCGACCGGGGAGGGCATCGCCCGCGTGCCTGCGCCCGGGACCGCCGGGCCGCTCCACGAGTACCGCTTCGAGAGTCGGCCCGACCAGCGTACCAAGCACAGCCTGTTCGTGCAGGGCAAGTACTACATGGGAGGCAAGGTGCTGGACGTGTCGTGGCGCTACATGACCGACGACTGGGAGATCGATTCGCACACGCTCGAGGCAAAGCTCCGCTGGCCACTTGGTGATCGCGGCTGGGTCGAACCGCACCTGCGCTTCTACACGCAGACGGAAGCGGAGTTCTATCGCCCGAGCCTTCCCGTCGGCGAGCTGCCCGAGTTCGCATCCGCAGACTACCGCCTTGCACCGTTCGATGCGTGGACGGCGGGCCTCAAGTACGGATTCCGCACCGCATCCGGCAATGAGGCAGGGATCCGGCTCGAGTACTACCGCCAGGACGGATCCGTGCCCGACGGCTTGCTGATCGGCAACCAGGACGGCGATGCGTTGTCCCCGGAGCTCGACGCCGTGATCCTGACCGTGAGCTACGGATTCGACCTGTGACACTCCCTTGGCCGCCATCCCTGCACGTGCCACGCCGACCCTGACACGCCGCGCCGGGAGCTGGGTCGGCAAATTCAGTGCCATGGCGAGCCCCTGCGAAGTGCTCTCGCGAGCCGGCCGCACGGTGGCGCGGGAGCAGCTCCGGGCCGTCGCAGAAGAAGCCTGGCGCATCGAGGAGAAGTTCAGCCGCTATCGCACGGGCAACGTCGTCGATCGGATCAATACGGCGCAAGGCACCCCGGTGGACGTCGACCCGGAAACCGCAGACCTGCTCGATTTCGCCGCCGAGCTCCATCGACTGAGCGACGGCCGATTCGACATCACCTCCGGCGTGTTGCGCGAGGTCTGGACTTTCGACGGCAGCGACCGCTTGCCGACGGCCCGGGAGGTCGGGCGGGTGCTCGGGCGCGTGGGCTGGGACAAGGCTACCTGGGTGCGCCCCCGCCTCACGCTCGCCCCCGGCATGCAGATCGATCTGGGTGGCATTGGCAAGGAATACGCCGTCGACCGTGCGGCGCTACTCGCGGCCGCGCTCGATTCCGCGCCCTGCCTGATAAACTTCGGGGGCGACCTGATGGCCGTGGGCGAGACGAACCATGTCCCGTGGCAGGTCGGGATCGAGGCCGTGGGCCCGAACGGCGGCAATCCGGCGAGGTACATCGCGCTCGCGCGCGGGGCACTCGCGACCAGCGGCGATGCACGTCGCTTTCTGCTCAGGGATGGCGTGCGCTACAGTCACATCCTCGATCCCCGTTCCGGCTGGCCGGTCACCGGCGCGCCCCGTTCCGTCACGGTCGCGGCGGACACCTGCACGCAGGCCGGCATGCTCTCGACGCTCGCCATGCTCATGGGTCGGGAGGCTGAGGCGTTCCTGGCACGCCAGGGTGTGCGCTACTGGTGCATGCGCTGAGACGCCCGTGAGCGCCGGCGTGTCTCCCGGCTATGATCAACGAAGGATTTGCCCCGCACCGTCGTCTAACGGCAACGGAGAAAGGACCGGCCGCCACGGTGAAACGATCCCAGCTCGAGGAGGACAAGGCGCTCGCGCGCAGGGTCGCGGGCGGGAGCGAGGCTGCGTTCGAGGAGTTCTTCCAAGAGTACTTTCCGAGGCTGTACCGGTTCGTGCTCGCAAGGGTCCGAGCCGACGCCGCTGCCGCGGAGGAGATCGTTCAGCGCACGATGTGTCTTGTCGTACGCAAGATCGCGGGTTATCGCGGCGAGGCGCTCCTCTTCACGTGGCTGTGCCAGATCTGTCGCAACGAGATTGCCTCGACGCTCCGCGAACGAGGGCACGACCCCGAGGCCGAGGTGCCGCTGGAGGACAACCCCGCGGTGCAGGCGGCGCTGGCTTCGCTGTCGGTCGACCTCGGCCCGGAACAGTCGCAGAGTGCAGACGAGATCGCGCACTTCGTGCGCGCTACCCTCGAGTACCTGCCGACGCGTTACGCCTGCGCGCTGGAAATGAAATACATCCGCGGCTGCTCCGTGGACGAGATCGCCGAGGCGCTCGGGATCAGCAGCAAGGCGGCGGAATCGGTGCTGAGCCGTGCCCGGGCGGCGTTCAAGGAAGGCTTCAGCTCGTTGTGGGACTTCGAACCGGGATGGCTGCTCGAATAGCGATGCGGGTGATGCGCCATGGTGGATGAACGTTCGACAAACGGTGCTGCGCCCGGCGGCGGCTCACCGCGCGACGATTCCATCGGCCGCCTGCTGCGCCTCGCGGGGCCGCGCCCCGCGGTGCCGCAGCACGTGCGCGAGCGCGTGCACAGCGCCGTCAGGGAGGAATGGCGACGCGAAATCCGGCGGCGCCGCACGCACCGCTGGGGACTCCGGCTCATCCCAGCGGCCCTTGCCGCGAGCGTGCTGGTGGCCGCGATCTTCGGGGGCCGCATCCCCTTCGGCGATGAGCCACCGATCGCGACCGTCAGCCTCGTCTCCGGCGGGGCGGGCACCCTGGCACCGGGCGATACCATCCATCGCGGGCAATCGCTCGCCACCGGCAACGGCGGGGTCGCGCTCACCTTCGGGAACGGGTTGTCGTTGCGCCTGGCGGCGGATACGACGGCGATCGTGGAGGAGGCGGACGAGGTCACGCTGGTCGCGGGGAGACTGTATGCCGACACCGGTCCCTCGAGTGGTGCGGGCCGGTCGATCACGGTGCACACGGAGCTCGGCTCGGCGCGCGACCGCGGTACGCAGTTCGCCGTTGGGTATGTTGCCGGCGCGATGACCGTCGCGGTGCGCGAAGGCAGCGTCGCCGTTGACGCCCATGGCGCCTCGTACAGCGCCGAGGCCGGCGCCAAGCTGACGCTGGAGACGGACGCCGAGCCGCGCTACGAGAAGTTGCCTCCGCACGATCCCTCGTGGGACTGGGCTGCCGCGCTTGCACCTCCTTTCGACATCGACCGCCAGCCCCTCATCGACTTCCTGCAATGGGCGGCGCGCGAGACCGGCCGCGAGCTGGTATTCACGAGCGACGCTGCCCGGGTGGCCGCAATGGTCAACCGGCTGAGCGGCACCGTGGAGGGCCTGACACCCTCCGAGGCGATCGATGCGGTGCGTCCCACCATCCCGAGCTTTTCGCTCCGGGCGGACGACAGGCGCCTGGTCGTCAGCCTCTCCGAGTGAGGGAAGGGCAACCCGCGCGGCCGGACGCCGCTTTCCCGCTTTCCCGCTAGAATCGCGGGATGGTCCGTCGTGCGGCGCTCGCCGTTCTCCTCGTCGCCTGGCATGCCGCCGCTGCGGAGGAGTGGCAGGGCACGCCGCTGGCGGACTATATCGATTCGCTGCGCAGCCGCGGGCTCTCAATCATCTACAGCACCGATCTCGTCCGCCCTTCCTACCGGGTGCAGTCGGAACCGGTGAGCCAGGATCCCGAGCAGGCATTGCGGGACGTGCTTGCACCCTACGGCCTCACCATCACGCCGGGTCCTGCGGGCACCCTGCTGGTCACGCGGTCCGCAGCGCCCGAGCGAGCTTCCTCGGTCAACGTGCGCGTCGTGGATGCGACCGACGGCTCGGGCATCGCCGGGGCGCGCGTGGATCTCGATGGGCGACCGGCGGGGATCACCGACGAATCCGGCCAGTTGCGGCTTCCGGACATCGCGGAAGGAGCGCACCGCGTCACGGCATCGGCCGAAGGCTATTCCGGTCAGGCCGACGCGGAGTTCCGCGCGCGCGTTGCGGCCGACACGGTGGTACGGGTGACCCTCGATCCGGACCCGGTGCCGCTGCCGGAGATCATCGTGGCATCGAGCCGCTACGATATCCGCTACCGGGAGGCGGGGTCGCACACGTTCCTCGACCGCGAGCTCACGACCCGCCTGCCGCACCTGGGCGACGAAGCGCTGCGCACCCTCGCGCGCCTGCCGGGCGCGGCGGGCGGAGGCGTCTCGTCGCGGCAGCACGTGCGCGGGGGCCAGCAGAACGAGCAGCTCTTCCTGCTGGACGGGCTGCGCCTGTACGAGCCGTATCACCTGAAGGACTTCCACTCGATCACCACCACGGTCGATCCGGCCGTCATTGCCGGAATCGACTTCTACTCGGCAGGCTACCAGGCGCGCTACGGCGATCGCATGAGCGGAGTCGTCGAGATCGCTCTGCGCGAGCCGCCGCAACGTACCGAGACGGAGCTCGGGCTCACGTTGTTCCACACCTCGGCGCTGTCACGCGGGCGCTTCGGCAGGGATGATGGGGGCGATTGGATGCTGTCCGCGCGCCGCGCGAACCTGGACGTACTCGCTGACATCGTCAACCCGGATTATGGCTCGCCCCGCTATCACGATTACCTGGCGCACATCGGCTGGGATTTCGGCAGACACTATCTTTCCGGCAACGCGCTGTTCTCGTACGACAAGATCCTGCTTTCCCAGCCTGACGGCAGCGAGCGCGCCGCCGCCCGTTATGCCAACGACGTCTTCTGGCTCAAGGCCGAATCGGAATGGAACGAGCGCCTGGAGAGCACCACGGTCGTTTCCGCCACCGAAATCGACAACGAGCGCTCCGGCGAAACGAACAAGCCGGGGGCGATCGAAGGCTTCGTCGACGACGAGCGCGAGTTCCGATCGCTCGCTCTCAAGCAGGACTGGCTGTACGAGGTCTCGGACCGCTGGTTGCTGCGCGCGGGATTCGAGCTCAAGCGCCTGGAGGCAGACTATCGCTACGCGTCGTCGAAAACGGTCGCTCCGCCCTTCGACGCGATCCTCGACAACCAACCATCCTCGATGCGACTGGTCGAGACTTCACCCGCCGGAGGCCAGTACGCGGCGTATACCGAGCTGCGATGGCGTCCCGTCGCTCGCGTGGCGCTCGACCTGGGTTTGCGCTGGGACCAGCAGACCTACACGTCGGCGATGACCGACGAGCAAGTGAGCCCGCGCACCAACCTGCTCTGGCGTGTGACGGACAACACCGAGTTCAGGCTCGCCTGGGGCAGGTACTACCAGGCGCAGGAGATCAACGAGCTGCAGGTGAGTGACGGCCTGGACGAATTCCGTTCGGCGCAACGTGCGACGCACATCGTCGCAAGCCTCAAACATCACCTCCCGGCCGGCTTGGAGCTGCGCGTGGAGGCGTACCGCAAGAAGTACGACCACGTTGCGCCGCGCTTCGAGAACCTGTTCGACCCGCTGGTGCTGATCCCGGAGCTTCAGATCGATCGCGTGCGTATCGACGCGGACGAGGCAACAGCGCGGGGGATTGAAGTCACGCTGAGCGGGGGAGGCGATCACCACCTCGCATGGTGGGCGAGTTATGCATGGTCGCAGAGCGTGGACCAGATCGACGGCCGCGGGGTGCGGCGGAGCTGGGACCAGCGCCACAGCCTGTCGGCCGGTATCAGCCGCGACTGGCACCACTGGAGCCTGAGTGCTGCCGCCATTGCCAGGAGCGGCTGGCCGCGAACCGTGCTCACCGGCGAGACTATCCGCGATCCGGACGGAACGGCCCACCTGGATCTCGCAGTCGGGCCGCGTAACGACCTTCGTCACGATGTATTCCAGTCGCTCGACGTCCGCGTCAGCCGCCGGTTCGACCTGCCGCGCGGCGAGCTGACCGCGTTTCTCGAGGTGACCAACCTGCTGAACCGTGAGAATGCCTGCTGCACCGAATACTCCGCCGGCCTCGACGAGAACGGTGATCCAGCGCTCATTGCGGAGCAGGGGAACTGGCTCCCGCTGGTGCCCTCTCTCGGGGTGCTGTGGCGCTTCTGACCGACGTCACCGCGGCCGACCGGGGCAGGATGGGATCGTACCGAACCACACTGCCGGAGGCGGTTTCGGCGTCGCGCCGGCAACGTGGCAGTACCGCGGCCGCACTGGCGAGCAGCCACACGCTCCTGTGCGCCTTTCCCAGCGTCGACAGCCGCGCGGTATCGAAACAGGCCGCAGCCATCCGCTCGGGGAGCAGCAGCCGGTAACGCGGGTGCAGTGCGAGCCAGGCGGCGGCATCGCGTGCCTCGGCATCCTCGTCGTCGCGGCGATAGCCGAAGTGCACGGCCGGTCGGCTCCACTGCAGCAGGAGTTGCTCCTTCCAACCGGCGAAGGCGAGCGCTTCGCCGGGTGCCAGTGTCTTTTCGGCTGCGTCGATGATCACCCGCCCGGAGCGGACCGCATCGATCCGCGGGTAGACGACGAACGAGAGACCTAGCCACAGAACGGCGGTGACGGCCGCGCAGGCTGCGGCCGGCCGCACACCAAGACCGAGCAAGGCAGCCAGCGCCGCCGCGCCGATCGCGACCAGACCGAGGGCGAGAGACGCACCGGCATCTCCGTCTTCCAGCAGCGGTCCGAAGATTCCCGGCACGGCGAGCCCGTACAGGCCTGCGGCCGTGGGCAGCACGGCGAACGCCAGCGCGTACGCGAGCACGACCCGGCGCGCGCCGGGACGAGCGAACACCCGCTCGAGGTGCGGGCCCGCCGCGAGAATGAGCGCCGGCAGCGCGGGGAAGATGTAGAGCGAGCGCTTGCCGTCGCTCAACGAGAAGAACAGGAGCACCAGCGGCACCCAGCCCAGGAGCAGGAGCGTCGCGGCGTCCCTTTCCCTGAGGTTCCTGACCCAGGCGGGAACCAGCCAGGGGAGGAGCAGCGTGAGCGGCAGCCACAGCCACGGCGCGGCGTGCGTGAAGAGGTACCAGGGTGGCTTGATGTGTCCCCACGCGTCCGCGTAACGGGTCACCGTCTGCGTGAACAGGATGCCGTCCCGGTACCGGAGCAGATCCGGGTCTCCCGACCCCGTAGTCACCACGAGCATCGGTACGAGCCATGCGGCCACCACCGCCAGGAAGCAGGCCGGCAGCAGCAGCCAGCCACTTCGACTGCGCCCTGCATCCGGCAGCGGCCAGCCCTGCAACCGGGCATACGCCCACGGCAGCAGCACCAGGAATGGCAGGAAGCCGACACCCTTGGTGATGACGCCGGCACCGCAGGCCGCACCGGCCACGGCCAGCCAGCGCCAGTCGGGACCAAGCAGCAGGTGACGCGCGAGGCCATAGAGGCCGAGGGTGGTCCAGAAGCACAGGAGCCCGTCGATCTGGCCGGACTTCATCTGCAACGGGAACTGCACCGTCGCCAGCAGCGCAGCTCCGGTCCACAAGCCCACCCTTCGAGTCCACAGGCGGCGCGCGAGGTCGTACACCAGCCACAGCACGCCGAGCCCCGCGAAGAAGGAGGGCAGGAGCACGGCCACCGCGATCGAGCCCGTGAGCGCGTAGCAGACGGCGACCAGCCAGAAGAACAGGGGCGGCTTGTCCGGATAGAGCACGCCGCCGACGCGCGGAATGAGCCACTCGCCGCTCTCCACCATGTCCTTCGCGATCAGCGCGAAGCGCGGCTCGTCAGCAGGCCACGGATCGCGCAGCCCCAGCCCCGCCGCGAGGACCGCGGCGCCGGCAAGCAGGAGCCACGGCAATGCGCGTCGCCCCGTTGGGTTCATGGGGCTCCGGATCGTTCGTTCTCGCGACGGCGCAACCAGATGTTGCGGAGATAAATGAAAGCGCCGGTAGTCTGGCCGAGGATGAACACCGGATCCCGTCGCCAGATCGCGTACCCGAGCAGCAGGATGCCGCCGACGAGGCTCAGATACCAGAACGACATCGGAAACACGCTGCGCTTCGCGCGCTCACTGGCGAGCCACTGCACGAGAAAGCGCGAAAAGAACATGGCCTGGGCAGAGAAACCGATACCCAGCCAGAGCGTGCCGCTACTCATGGTCAGAGCCGCCGGCGCTCCAGCCACATCACGCCGAACAGGTCGACAATGCCGGGCCAGAGCCGGTTGCGAATGCCGTACTTCGAGCGGCCGTGACGGCGAGGGCGATGATGCACGGGGATGGACAAGACCTTGTGACCACGCTGCTGCATGAGCGCCGGCAGGAAGCGGTGCATGTGGTCGAACGCAGGGAGCTCGAGGTAATCGGCGCGATAGAACACCTTGAGCCCGCAGCCCGTGTCACGGATGCCGTCGTGCAGCAGCCTGCCACGCGTGGCGTTGGCGATACGCGACGAGATGCGGCGCAACCAGCTATCGTGCCGCTCGCGGCGTTCCCCGACCACCATGCGCGCGCCGGACAGCAAAAGTGCGGCGAACAGCGCGGGAATGTCGGCGGGATCGTTCTGCCCGTCCCCGTCGAGAACGGCCACGATCGGCGCACCGGAGCTGGCCACACCGGTACGGATTGCAGCGCTTTGCCCCCGATTACGCCGGTGCTGCTCGATCCTGAGCCAGTTCCGATCTGCGGCGAGGCCCGCCGCTTCGGTGACCGTGTTGTCTGAGCTGCCGTCATCGACCACGATCACTTCGAACCGTGCTCGTCCGGACAGCGTCCGCTCGATTTCACGGACGAGCGGCTCCAGGTTGCCGCTCTCGTTGTACACCGGGATCACGACGCTGAGCTGCGGAAGAGACGAGCTGGGCGCATCCATGGTACCTACCGCGTCAGCGAAATCGCGGCTGCACTCCTCGGGACGGTATCACCGATGGGGATGCGCGCGATCAGGTTGCTCGCCGCCTGGTCGGCCACGAATCCGAAGGTGACCGGCCTCTCACGGCCCGTATCGTAGGCGTAGTGGAGCTCGTCGGTGCCTTCCCAGGCGATCGCGCCGGTGGCGCTGTCCCAGATCTGCCACGACACTCGGATGCTCGCGAGCTTGGTGTCGAGCAGTCGTAGGCCACCGATGCTGAAGCGCCTGTTCTCGCCCTGATCGAAGTCGGCGAGCTCCAGGAGTCCCAGGTAGCGCGCGCCGGCGGCTTCGCCGACGCGCCTCAGCGTTTCTTTCTCCAGGACGCCGGTCGCGGCGTAGTCGTCCATCATTGCCCTGTAATCAGCGGCAAGTCCGTCCCTGTTGACAGAGGACAGGACCTCCGAGAGCGTCACGACCTCGAGATCCGCAAAAGTGTCCGATAGCGAGCTCGAAAAGGCGACTGCCAGCGGAACGCGGTTCGCCTCCTGCCCAGTGGCTGCGATGGGGGTCAGGAACCCGACGCCGTCCGTTCGAAAGGCGAGGGGATCGAGCGAAAAGTCTGTCGCCTCCGGATTGCTGGACAGTTGTCCGGTGCCCGCGCAACCCGCCAGAAACGCCGCTGCAACCAGCCCTGCCATCGCGCGCATGCGATTCTCCTGCATCCAACATGGCGTTAGAGACGTCCATCCGGAGAATCCTTCGCGCCTCCACCTGTTCACGGGCACGCTGTGAGAACCGTATCCAGCCGACTGGCAGGGCGGGTCAAACCAAAGCCTGGCGAAGCCTCGATCTCCGTCACGCCGAAACGCGTCGCTTCCGGGCGCCATGCGCGAAGAACGCAAAGGTTCACCATCTCGCGCGGGGTAGGGGACGCTGACAAGGCGGCCGCCGCTGCAACCCGCGAGTTGAACGCGTATTTTCTCGGTCCCATGGATCGCCGCGGTTGCTGCACGAGATCTGGAAGCCAAAGGAGATCTACGTAACCGAGAACGGCTGCGCCGCAGCACGATGGACAACTTCGAATGGATCAACGGCTACGGCGATCGCTTCGGCCTGGTCCACGTCGACTTCAAGCCCCCCGCGTCCCTGCCACGTTCCTAGGGCTGTTCTTGGGCCCGCCGCTGCTGGTCGTTCTGCCCATCGTTGGAAGCGTCCTTGACATTTCGATAATTCCCGTAATATCGTACTGTCCATGAAGACACCCGAGGTCATCGAGGCGCTCGCGGCCCTTGCACACGAGCATCGCCTGGCGGTTTTTCGGCTCCTGGTCGAGACCGGGCCGGAAGGCCTGTCGGCCGGCCAAATCGGACAGCGGGTTGGACTGTTGCCGTCCTCGCTCACGTTCCACCTGCAGCACCTGACGCGTGCCGGACTGCTCACCCAGCGGCGAGTGGGCCGCCAACTCTTCTACGCCACTGACTTCGGCGCAATGAACGCACTGGTGGCGTACCTGACGGAGAACTGCTGCGGCGGGGCAGGGTGCCCATCGGCACGTACGGACGGGAAATCCGGCCTCGCGACAGGAGCTTCGTCTGCCGGTTCGCATCGACGTACCTCGCGAGCACGGGCTTCCTGATCAGTACCCCGAGGAGCAACCGGAAATGAAACGCCTGCACGTCCATGTGGCCGTCGAGAACCTCGACGAATCGATTCGCTTCTACTCGCATCTTTTCGCGACCGATCCGACCGTCAGGAAGGACGACTACGCAAAGTGGATGCTCGACGATCCCCGGCTGAATTTCGCGATCAGCGCCCGCGCGCGCCGGGCGGGAGTCGAGCACCTCGGCATCCAGGTCGAGGACCGGGAAGAACTCGCGGAGGTCTACGCGCGACTCGAGCGGGCCGAGAGACCGGTGCGCGAGGAAGGCGTAACGACCTGTTGCTACGCCAAGAGCGAGAAGAGCTGGATCGAAGACCCCCAGGGTGTGAAGTGGGAAGCGTTCCTCACGACCGGCGAGAGCACGGTCTACGGCAGTGATGCCCCAGGATTCGAATCGGCGTCGAAGTGCTGCGAGCCGAATTCTTCCCGCGCACAGGCGGGGGAGGTGGCCTGTTGCGCTCCCTCCAGCAAGGCCGACGAGTCGAGCGCCATCTGCTGCCGCTGAGCGGGACGACGGCAGAATGCCGAAGACCAAGATCAACGTGCTGTTCCTGTGCACAGGGAATGCCTGCCGCAGCCAGATGTGCGAAGGCTGGGCGCGTCACCTGAAGGGCAGCCGGATCGAGGCCTGGTCCGCCGGGATGGCGCCGCACGGGCTGGATCCGCGTGCCGTGCAGGTCATGGCGGAGGAGGGCGTGGACATCTCCGGTCAAGCCTCGAAGCACGTCGACACGCTCCTACACCTGCCGTTCGACCACGTGGTCACGGTCTGTGACAGCGCGGCCGAGCGCTGCCCGGTCTTTCCCGGCAAGGCGATGAAGTTCCACCGCAGCTTCCAGGACCCGCCCGTTCTGGCGCGTAACGCACGGACCGAGGAAGAGGCACTCGGGCATTACCGCCGGGTCAGGGACGAGATCCGCGCCTTCATCGAGACGCTGCCCGAGGCCTTAACTGGCGGGGGAGCCGTTACGTGACCGCCTTGAGCGCAACGGGACGAAAGACACGCGTCGTCGTTGCGCTCGGAAGTGGCAGACGCTCGCTTGGGGCTCGACCTACTATTTGCCCGCGATCCTGCTGGTGGTGGAGGAGGCCGCCCGCCTCGTACGCTTCTTTGGTGGCGAGCCGCGCATCTTCGATCCCTCCGACCTCCCGCTCCCGGACCAGGTGAAGCCCTCAGTGTCGATTCGATTCAGAACACCGTTCAAGGCAGTGACGCATTTTGTACTCGGTGGATTGCCTTGACCGGCACTTGCGCGCCCACGTGCGTAAGGAGTCTGATTTTATCATGTTTGTCTTCCTGCCACTTGCGCGGAGAAAGTCGGCAACGCGCTCCAGTGCGCCCGCCAGCCGGCTTTGCCGATCGATGGAGGCTCCCGAAAGGATATTTGCCATAACCCGCGCGGCGAAATCCTGCAATCGAGTGGCGGAAATCCCGGGGACGCCACTCATGTACACGCTGTTCCGAGTCCCCGAGAGGGACGATCTCCGATTCTTCGCTGAGGATTTGAATCAGTAGCTATTGGCCAAGCTGAACCTCGACATCTTTTGGCTGAAGGACGACAGCCTCGAAGATATGGACAACTTCCCGGAGCCCGAAGTACTTGCCGCGCAGATCGTCGAGAATCCCGAAAGCGCGTTGGAGCAATTCACGAGCGTTGCTGGAGAGCTTGCTGCGCAAGGAGAACCGGCAGCTGAAGCTCGAGCGCGAGATCTTGTCAAAAGCCGCGGCCTGGTTCGCTCAGGAGACGGTGCCGAATTCGAAGCGGTCTTCGAATTCATGAAAGCGCATCAGGCCACCTATCCGGTCCGGGTGATGGGCCGACTGCTGGGCGTCTCCGCCAGCGGGTTTTATGCGTGGAAGAATCGGAAGCCATCGAGGCGCGCACTTCAGGACATCGCCCGGACGGCCAGGATCCGCGCCATCCATCGACGCTCCGGAGAAGCCTACGGCGCGCCGACCATCCACGCCGAGCTCGCGGACGATCACGATATTCGCGTCGGTCGCAAGCGGGTGGCCCGGCTGATGCGGGCCGCGGGGAAGTTCGTCACCACGACCGTGGCTGATCCGGCTGCCGATCGGGCTCTCGACAAGGTCGACCGGCAGTTCAACGCTGAGGGTCCTTGGCCGAACGCGTCCGAGAGTACGTAATCGAGAGTCTGGCCCGGCGCCCGTAAGCTGCTAGGCACAACAGGCCGTTTCGCTCATCCGCGAGAGTTGGCGGCCAGAGTCACGCGCAAGGCCGGCAGCCGCCCGGGTTAGGTACGAACAGGGCGATTGTGTTCCCGGTCGCGCGGGCACCGGCGTAATGGGCGCTCCGGCGCTCTGGTAGGTCCTAGGCGGTTGGTAGCACTCAAGCGCGGTACCGGCACGGGCGACACGACCCACAAGCGTCACGCCGTCAGCTTTCCCCGATTAACTTCAAGAAGAAGTTGTAACCGGTTAAGAATATGGGAGTTTCGTCGGAGGAGGTTACTGGAATTTTCTTGGGGGTTGCCGGAATTTTGTTGGCCCGACAGTCGTCGCGACGCTCGAACCAGAGTACGGCCATAATTTAACATAATATACATTACACGCATATTGAACTGCAGGCCGGGCCGGCTCCCCGGCCGCCAGCGGTGGCCAGCCGACGGCGTTCATTTCGACGGCCACACCCGGCAGCCGAGCTGATATACCCCGGCCGGGATCGTTCTGGAGACGACCCGTACATAGGAAGGGACAGTAGCGCGGTCACTTATCACGCTAGGCCGCCGGGCTCGCCATTCCGAGACCGAACACGCTTCGAAGCGCCACCACGCCTCTTGGATGCTCGCCCTGATCCACCACCCGACGCCGGGCGATCCAGCAGGCAGTCGATGAAAGCCCGTAAAGCCGCCGGCACGTGCCGGCGGCTCGGATAGTACAGGTACAGGCCGGGAAACCTGGGCGACCAGTCCTCCAGCACCCGCCGCAGGCGGCCCTCACGTATCCAGCCGTAGATCCGCTCGTCGTAGGTGTACACGATGCCAACACCCTGCAACGCGGCTTCGAGCGCGACCTCGGGATTGTTCACGATCAGCGAGCCGTCGACGGCGACATCGAACTCCTCGCCGTCCTTCTCGAACTCCCAGCGATAAATGCTCCCGTCGCTCGGCCTGCGCCAGTTGATGCAATTGTGCGCGTGCAGGTCCGCCGGCGTGGCAGGCTCACCGTGCCGCTCGAAATACTCCGGCGCGGCCACGGCGAGCATCTCCATGTTGCCGGTCAGCCGAATCGCCACCATGTCTTTCTGCAGCAACTCGCCGATGCGTATGCCGGCATCGAAGCCCTCGGCCACGATGTCGCTCAAGGCGTCGTCGACGATGATGTCGAGCACGACATCCGGATGCTCGCGATGGAAACGGCCCAGCCGCGGAGCGATCAGCCCGATGGCGGCCGTACGCGGCGTGTTGATCCTGAGCCTTCCTGCGACGCGGCCCTGCTCCGCGGCCGTTTCGGAAACGGCCCGATCGAGCTCGCTCATCAGCGGCGCGAGACGCGCATGCAGGCGTTCGCCGACTGCGGTCACCGACACGCTGCGGGTCGTGCGATTCAGCAACCGAACACCGAGGCGCGCCTCGAGCTGGTTGATGGTCTGGCTGAGCGCCGAGGGCGAGATGCGCAGGTGCGCCGCGGCGCGCACGAAGCTGCCGTGCTCGACCACGGCGGCGAACGCCGTGAGCTCCGCGAATTCCCGTCCTCGCATTATGAACTGCTGCTTAATGACCCTTTCAGATAATGCCAGTTTATCTGAACAACGCCCCTGCTCCATAGTCGTCGCGAGCGTGCCGCACGGTGCGGGACGCCACAGTCAGGGGACGACATCATGGGCATGAACCTGGAGAGCTATCGACTGCTCGGCCGCTCGGGCCTGCGCGTATCGCCGCTCGCACTCGGCACGATGACGTTCGGCGACGTCTGGGGCTGGGGCGCGGACGAGAACGAGTCGCGCAAAATGTTCGATACCTACGTCGAGCGCGGCGGCAATTTCATCGACACGGCCAACACGTACACGGAAGGCGAAGCCGAGCGGCTGCTGGGCAAGTTCGCCAAGGATTTCGGGCGCGAGCGGCTGGTGATTGCAACGAAGTACACGCTCGCCACCCGGCCGGGCGATCCGAACTCCGGCGGCAATCATCGCAAGAGCATGGTCCGCTCCGTCGAAGCGAGCCTGGAGCGGCTGCAGACCGATTTCATCGACCTCCTCTACCTGCACGCCTGGGACGGCACCGCGCCGGTCGAGGAGATCCTGCGAGCGATGGACGATCTCGTGCGCGCCGGCAAGGTCCTCTACGTCGGCATCTCCGATGCACCGGCCTGGCAGGTCGCGCGCATGCAGGCCATCGCCGATCTCCGCGGCTGGTCGCCGCTCGTGGCGCTGCAGATTCCGTACAACCTGGTCGAGCGCACCGTGGAACGCGAGCTGATCCCGATGGCGCGCGAGATGGGCCTCGGCGTCATCCCGTGGTCACCGCTCGCGAGCGGCGTGCTGACGGGGAAGTACTCGCGTGCCGATCTCGACATCGGCGACGGCACTGCCAGCCCTGCCGGCACGCGCAAGAACGTGGCCGCCGCGAACGGCATGTTGCACGAGCGCGGGCTCGACATCGCCGAAGCCGTGAGGGCCGTGGCAACCGAGATGGACGAAAGCCCGGCCCGGGTGGCCATCGCCTGGGACATTGCTCAACCCGGCCGTGACCGCACCCATCGTCGGGGCCCGGACCGTCGCACAGCTCGAGGACAACCTGGCCGCGCTCGACGTCAGCTTCACGGAGGAGCAGCGGGCACGGCTCGATCGCGCCAGCGCCATCGAACCCGGGTTCCCCCACGATTTCCTCGAGCGGCCGCTGGTGCGCCAGGTGATGACCGGCGGAGCCGCGATAGCAGCACGGGCGTGAAGGGCTCGCCACCCTCGCCGATCGACGGCGTCGCCTGAATGAACGACACGCCCGCCCCGAGCCGCCCGGCTCGGGGCCGGGCGCTCCTGTGGAATTTCCGAGGTGCGTTCAGGTCCGTCGCCTGAGCACCACGTGCGTGGCGGCCTCGGACGGAACGTGCTCCGCCACCTCGTAACCGAGCTTCAGCAAGTCGACGCCGTCCAGCAGCGGCTCGCCTTCGCCCAGCAGGACCGGTGAGATCACGAGGTGCAGCTCGTCGATCAGGCCGGCACCCAGGTACTGCCGGATCGTGGCCGCACCGCCGCCGATGCGCACGTCGCGGTCACCGGCGGCGGCCCTCGCGCGTTCGAGCGCCGCTTCGATGCCGTCGGTGACAAAGTGGAAGACGGTGCCGCCCTCCATCTCGAGCGGCGGCCGCGCATGATGCGTCAGCACGAAAACCGGCACGTGGTACGGCGGATTGTCGCCCCACCAGCCTTTCCAGGAATCGTCCGGCCAGGGACCGCGCACGGGGCCGAACATGTTCCGGCCCAGGATCCAGGCGCCGACGTTCTCCATGCCGCGCGCGGCGAACTGGTCGTCGATGCCGGTCGTCCCGCCCGATTCGCCGAGAACGTGCTCCCGGAACGTACGGGTGGGATAAAACCATTCATGCAGCCCCGTACCGCCGACGCCCAGCGGGTCCTCCAGGCTCTGCCTGGGTCCCGCGCCGTACCCGTCGAGCGAAATGGCGAAGGCGTTCACTCGAACTTTGCTCACCCTTCTCTCCCGTGCAGTAAGAATTCCCGCGCCGAGCGCGGCCTCATACGCTACGTGATCGTGCGGGACGAGGCGAAATCGACAGCCGGCGCTCAGGGATGCAGGTCCGTGGCCCGGCGCCGCGGCGTCACGGCCTGCGCCTGCGCGTCCGAGGCAGGCTCCCGCAAGGCGCGGCCGGCGCATTCCTCGAACTCTCCCGCATCGTGGGAGCACGCGATGCGCACTTCACCGCCTCGCTCGGCCCGCAGCCGCCGCAGCCGCTCCTGGTTCCACAAGCGCGCCCGGCGATCCTTCTCCATCATCCCCTGGTAGAAGCGCAGTCCCGGCGTGCAGGCGGGTTCGGGGTGCATCTCGCGCCGGTCGAAATACGCGTCACCGGCCATCAGCAGCCAGCCTTTGCCGGTATCGATCGCCACCCCCGCATGCCCGAACGTGTGGCCGGTCAGCGGCACGAGCAGCAGTTCCGGCGGCACTTCCTCGAGCGCGCGCACGCACGAGAAACCGAGCCAGTCGTCGCCCTCGCCCGCCGCGTAGCTGCGCCAGTTGTCGCGCGTCGACCATTGCTGCGGCCGGAATCGCTGGCGATCGAGCCAGGTCTTCTGCTCGACGGCGTAGTCCCTTTCCGCAGCCATCATGTGCACGGCGGCCTCCGGAAAGTCGTCCAGCCCTCCCGCGTGATCGAAGTCGAGGTGCGTGAGCAGGATGTGGCGGACGTCGCCGGCCTTGAAGCCGAGCCGCTCGACCTGCCGCACCGCCGTCATCTCGTGGCGGAAGTCCGGGCTCAGCAGCGCGAGGAAGAACGTGCTCAGGCGGCTCCGGGGGTCGTCCACGTCCCGCGTGCCGAGCCCGGTATCGACCAGCACCAGCGTGCGCCCGGTCTCCACGAGCAGGCAATGACACGCGAGCGCCCCGCGTGCGAACGGCGACCCGCTGCGCCGATCCATGAGCCGACCGCCGAGCGGGCAGGTCGAGATGCAGTTCAGGTGATGAATCCGCAGCGCCACTTTTCCAGTATAGAAGCCCGGTTCACCGGCGCAGGCTAGAATGCGACGATCCGTACCCGATCATCGAATCATGCTCCGCCTGAATCACCTCGACGAGCGCCACCAGCCGCTGCATCCGGACGACGCGCAGTACCTCGGCCGCGACGCGGCGGCCCGCGTCCAGGCGCTGCTCGACCTCTGCCCCGTCGCGCAGCGGACCCCGCTGCGCGCGTTGCCGGCCCTCGCGGAGCACCTCGGTCTCGGCGCCCTCTTCGTCAAGGACGAGTCGACGCGCCTCGGACTTGGCAGCTTCAAGGCGCTCGGCGGTGCATACGCGGTCGTCACGCTCGTGCTCGAGGAAGCCTCGCGGCGCCTGCATCGCACGGTGCCGCCGGCCGAGCTGCTCGAGCCGGCGGTCCGGGCCATCGCCGCCGACCTCACGGTGGCCTGCGCGACCGACGGCAACCACGGGCGCTCGGTCGCGGCCGGTGCGCGCTTCACCGGCTGCCGAGCGGTGGTTTTCGTGCACGAGGGCGTGGCCGCCGAGCGCGCAGACGCGATCGCGGCTTGCGGTGCAGAGATCCGGCGTGTACCCGGCGTGTATGCCGATGCGGTCGCGGCCGCGGCGCGCGAAGCCGGGGCCCGGGGCTGGATCCTCGTGGCCGACACCGCGTCGCCGGGCTACGAGCGCATTCCGCAGCTCGTCGCGCAGGGCTACACCGTGATGGTGCGCGAAGCGCTGGACGCCCTGCCCCGCCCGCCCACTCACGCGTTCGTGCAGGCCGGCGTCGGCGGGCTCGCCTCCGCGGTGGCCGGTTACCTGTCCGACGCCCTCGGCGACGCGCGCCCGCGCATCGTCATCGTCGAGCCGGAGCGCTCGGCCTGCCTGCTCGCCAGCCACGATGCCGGGAAGCCGGTTGCGGTCGCGCAGGACGAGGCCACGATCATGGCCATGCTCGAATGCCAGGAGCCGTCGCTCACGGCCTGGCGCGTGCTCGCGCGACTCGCGGATGCGTTCATGACGGTGAGCGAGGAGGACGCCGTGAACGCCGTACGTGCGCTCGCGAAGCCGCGGGGCGCCGATCCCGCGATCGCCGCGGGCGAAAGCGGCGCCGCCGGCCTGGCGGGCCTCCTCGCGGCCTGCGCGTCGGAAGCGGCACGCCGGGCGCTGCAGCTCGGAGACGACAGCGTCGTGCTCCTCTTCAACACCGAAGGTGCGACGACCGGCAAATCGCCCTGATAGGAAGCGCGCTGCGCGCTACGATCAGAACTCGACGCTCAGCACCGCCCCGATCGTGCGCGGCCGCAGCACGGTCGCCGTGCCGAACTCCGGGCTCAGCGTGCTCGCGTTCTGGAAGCCGTATTCGTCGAACAGGTTGGTGGCGTACACCGACACGGAATA
>DATGQE010000010.1:0-62569 GCA_035304345.1 Woeseiaceae bacterium
CTGAAAGTGCTTTACAACCCGCAGGCCTTCTTCACACACGCGGCATTGCTGGATCAGGCTTTCGCCCATTGTCCAATATTCCCCACTGCTGCCTCCCGTAGGAGTCTGGGCCGTGTCTCAGTCCCAGTGTGGCTGATCGTCCTCTCAGACCAGCTACGGATCGTCGCCTTGGTAGGCCATTACCCCACCAACAAGCTAATCCGACTTAGGCTCATCCAATAGCGCGAGGCCTTTCGGTCCCCCGCTTTCCCCCGTAGGGCGTATGCGGTATTAGCTCGAGTTTCCCCGAGTTGTCCCCCACTACTGGGCAGATTCCTAAG
This sequence comes from Woeseiaceae bacterium, assembly GCA_035304345.1. GTDB lineage: Bacteria > Pseudomonadota > Gammaproteobacteria > Steroidobacterales > Woeseiaceae > IDS-8. The sequence goes on from DATGQE010000010.1 coordinate 321, forward strand.
TATTACTCACCCGTCCGCCACTCGTCGCCATAAGAGCAAGCTCTTACGCGTTACCGTTCGACTTGCATGTGTTAGGCATGCCGCCAGCGTTCAATCTGAGCCAGGATCAAACTCTTCAGTTTAAAGCTTTGAGCTTTGACTTCAGAACGTGATCCCCGAATTACTTCAAGGAATGAAGGTGTTCGGTTCCCACGTCGAAATGCCTCTCGGCGATCTCCGACGCGAGCACCCACACAAATTATCTGATCCGATTGTTAAAGAGCGTTCCCGGCGGCGAAACCTGCCGCGCCGGTTCGAGAACCAGGAGCACGCGAGAACGTCCGTTCCGTTGCTTCCCCCTGGCTCCCGGCGGACCCTCAATTATACACGGGAAACGCTTCCGTTTGCAGCCTTGGTGAGCCCTGCGGCTGCACGTCCGGAATGTTTGCCGTGTGTGTTTCGGGGGTCCGGCCGAAGCCCAAGCTGTGGCCTCGGCGAGCGGGGCATTATAGCGGCGCAAGGGGCCCCGTCAACCTTTTTCGACGGCTTTTTTCTGGGATCGTAAGCCCCTGAAAATCAGGCGGTTTCTGCGTCCGCCTCCACCACCCGCACGCGCTTGATGCGGCGCTTGCCGACTTGCACGAGGTGGGGGCTCCCGGGCGCGATTGCAAGCCCGCGATCCGAGACGCGCTCGCCGTCGAGGCGCACCGCGCCCTGTCCGATCAGGCGCATCGCTTCGGCGTTGCTCGACGCGAGCCCCGCCTCCTTCAGCAGGCGCGCGATGCCGATGCCGCCCGGCGGGCCGGCGAGCGTCACTTCCTCGATCTCCGACGGCAGGGCGCCGTGCCGGAAGCGGGCCACGAATTCCTGCTCGGCCGCCGCCGCGGCCTCGGCCCCGTGGAACCGGCCGACGATCTCGAGCGCGAGCTCGCACTTGACGTCCCGCGGGTTGCGGCCCTCCTGCACCGCCCGTTTCAGGCCTTCGATCTCCTCCAGCGGGCGGAAGCTCAAAAGCTCGTACCAGCGCCACATCAGGTCGTCCGAGATCGACATGATCTTGCCGAACATCTCGTTCGGCGGCTCCGTGATACCGACGTAGTTGCCGAGCGACTTGGACATCTTCTGCACGCCGTCCAGGCCCTCGAGCAGGGGCACGGTCATGATCACCTGCGGCTCCTGCCCGAACTGCTGCTGCAGGTGACGGCCGACCAGCAGGTTGAACTTCTGGTCGGTGCCGCCGAGCTCCACGTCCGCGCGCAACGCCACCGAATCGTAGCCCTGCACGAGCGGGTACAGGAGCTCGTGGATCGCGATGGGCTGCCCGCCGGCGTAGCGTTGCGCGAAATCGTCACGCTCGAGCATGCGGGCGACGGTGTACTGGGCGGCGAGGCGGATGAGGCCCGCCGCATCCATCCTCGACATCCAGCTCGAGTTGAACTCGACGCGCGTGCGCTCGGGATCGAGGATCTTGAAGATCTGGCTCTCGTAGGTCCTCGCGTTGGCCTCGATCTCTTCCCGCGTCAGGGGCGGCCGCGTCACGTTCCGCCCCGACGGATCGCCGATCATGCCGGTGAAGTCGCCGATCAGGAACACGACCTCGTGGCCGTACTCCTGGAACTGCCGCATCTTGTTGATGAGCACGGTGTGGCCGAGATGCAGGTCGGGCGCCGTCGGGTCGAAGCCCGCCTTGACGATCAGCTTCCCGCGCGACTCGAGGCGCTCCTCGAGCCCGTTCTCCGGCAGGATCTCTTCCGCACCGCGGGTCAGCTCGCGGAGCTGGGCGTCGATCGAATGTGCTTCCTGGCTGTTCATGTGCTCGAGTTCGCGGAAGGGCAGGCCCGAATGAGACGACAATGCGGCGATGATAATGCATCGGGCGCGAGCTGCGCGCGTACGACGGTTCGTCCCGCCCGGGCACGCGGCCGCCACGCAAGCGGCGCCGGCATGACCTAGGCGCAGTCGAGCAACGCAGGTTAAGGTTCTGACTTTCCGCCGCTTCTTTACCTGCCTGATGGTGCGCTGTAGAGTATCGCGGTCAACTCGGGGGACAGGAATTTGAAGCGCACGGCCAGCCCGCTCCTGCTCGATTACAAGCACGCCGCGCCGGCGCCGCGCGGCAAAAAAGGCAAGCTGAAGTGGTTCGCGGCCGGTCTCGGGCTGCCGCTCGTCGCACTCCTCATCGTGATGTCGTTCCGTGACGGCGGTGAAAGCACTGGAACGGCTCCGACGGACATCGGCATCGCGCCGATCACGCTCGGGGACAAGGCGGAGCTGCCCGCGCTGGCGGAGCTCCTGACGCCGGTCGAGCTGCCGTCCGAACGTCCCCTTCCGCGGCTGGAGCCCTCCCCGCGCTACGCCTCGCTGGAGCTCGAGGTGCGCTCCGGCGACACGCTGGACCGGCTGTTCCGCAAGCACGACCTGAGCTTGAGCGATCTCGCCGCGATCGTCCGGCTGCCGGACGCCCGCGACTACCTGCGCCTGCTGCGCCCGGGTGATGCGCTCGTCATCGAGCACGAGAACGGCAAGGTCATGAGCCTGTACCGCGAGCTCGACCTGACGAGCGCGCTGCGGGTGGTGCGCGACGCCTCCGGGTACGTCGCCGAGATCCTCGAACGGCCGATCGAGAAGCAGAAGCGGCTCGACTACGGGCGTATCGAGACCTCGCTGTTCGAGAGCGCCGCCGCGGCCGGCCTGCCGGACAAGCTCATCATGACGCTGGCCGGCATCTTCGCCTGGGACATCGACTTCGTGCTGGACATCCGGCAGGGCGACGACTACTACATCCTGTACGAGGAGATCTACCAGGACGGCAAGTTCGTGGGCACGGGCGAGATCCTCGCCGCCGAGTTCAACAACAACGGCCGCACGTTCCGGGCGGTGCGCTACGTCGATGCCGACGGGCGCGCCGATTACTACACGCCGGAAGGCCGGAGCCTGCGCAAGGCGTTCATACGGGCCCCGGTGGATTTCACGCGCATCAGCTCGGCATTCAACCCGGCACGCCGCCACCCGATCCTCAACACCATTCGCGCGCACCGGGGCGTCGACTACGCCGCCCCGGCCGGCACCCCGATCAAGGCCGCCGGCGACGGCAAGATCATCTATCGCGGGCGCAAGGGCGGCTACGGCAACGTCGTGGAGATCCAGCACGGCGGCAACATCACCACGCTTTATGCCCACATGTCGCGCTTCGGCAAGCACGGCGTGAACGCGCGCGTGCGCCAGGGCGACGTGATCGGCTACGTGGGCGCGACCGGGCTCGCCACGGCGCCGCACCTGCACTACGAATACCGGCTGAACGGCGTGCACCGGAACCCGCGCACCGTCGAGCTGCCGCAGGCCGACCCCATTAAAGAGGAGTACCGGGCCGACTTCCTCGCGAAATCGGAGCCGATCCTGGGCGAGCTCGCGCAGTACAAGCGCACCCAGCTCGCCCTGGCGGCGCCGATCGACCCGACACTGGCATCGGATTGAAACGGGCGAAACGCGCCTCGCTCTGCATCGGCCTCCTGTCCGGCACCAGCATGGACGGGATCGACGCCGGTCTCTTCCGGTTCGGCGAGCGAAGCTGCACGACGCTCGCCACCCGCTCCTTCCCCTGGCCCGACGAGCTGCGCCGCGAGCTCGAGCACATGAGCCGGCACCCGGACGAGTGCACGGTTGACGTGCTCGGTGAGCTCGATCGCCGGGTCGGCGAGTGCTTCCGCGACGCGGCGCTCGCGCTGATTGCCGAAAGCGCGAGCGACCGGACGGCGATCCGGGCGATCGGCAGCCACGGGCAGACCTTGCGGCACCGGCCGAATGCACCGAGCCCGTTCACGTTGCAGATCGGCGATCCGAACGTCATCGCGGCCGGCACCGGCATCACCACGGTCGCCGACTTTCGCCGCCGCGACCTCGCCCTCGGCGGCCAGGGAGCGCCGCTCGCCTGCGCGTTCCATGCCTGGGCCATGTCCGATCCGGAAGAGGACCGGGTCGTGCTCAACCTGGGCGGGATCGCGAACGTCACCCTGCTGCCGGCCGGCGGGTCCGTCCGCGGCTTCGACACCGGACCGGCGAACGGGCTGCTCGACGCCTGGGCGCGCCGGCACCTCGGCGCGCCCTTCGACGCCGCCGGGCGCTGGGCGGCCGAAGGAGAGGTCGATCGCGAGCTGCTCGATGCCTGCCTGGCGGATCCGTTCTTCCGCAGGCCGCCGCCCAAGAGCACCGGCTTCGAACAGTTCAACCTGGCGTGGATCGAGGCGGCGCTCGCCCGCCTCCGGCGCACGCCGGCGCCCGCGGACGTGCAGGCGACGCTCGCGGAGCTGACGGCAACCTCCGTCGCCGACGCGATCCGGGAACATGCGCCGGCCACGCGCCGGGTGCTCGTGTGCGGCGGCGGCGTGCACAACGACGACCTGGTGCGCCGGTTGCGGGCCGCGCTCGCGCCAGCAACGCTCGAGACGACGGCCGCCGCGGGCGTCGACCCCGACTGGGTCGAAGCGGCGACGTTCGCGTGGCTCGCGCTGCGGCGGCTGGAGGAGCGCCCGGGCAACCTGCCGTCGGTGACTGGCGCCTCCCGCGCGGCGATCCTGGGTGCCGTCTACGCAGGCGACTGACGCGCGGGAACTGCCGAGCGCTTAACCTTTTCGTCAAACGGCCGGCGCTATACTGGCGCATCCGGCACTCCGGCCGGTCGGGACATTGAGCCGTGGACGCCTCAGCGCCGCAAATCGCCACTCCAGTCGTCGATCCCTACATCAACCGTGACCTGAGCCTGCTCGAGTTCAACCGGCGCGTGCTCGCCCAGGTCAGCGATCCCGCGGTGCCGCTGCTCGAGCGGCTGCGCTTCCTCTGTATCTCGTCGACGAACCTCGACGAGTTCTTCGAGATCCGCGTCGCCGCCCTCAAGCAGCGGCTGGAGATCAACGCCCCGGCCGCGGGGCCGGATCGCCTGACGCCGCGCCAGCTTCTCGACGAGATACGCGCCCGCTCGCTGTCGCTCGTCAGCCGCCAGTACGAGCTGCTGAACCAGGCGCTGCTGCCCGCGCTCGAGCGCGAGGGAATCCGCTTCCTGCCGCGGGACCGCTGGACGCCGGCCCAGAGCCGCTGGCTCGACACCTATTTCGAGGAAGAGGTCGTGCCGGTGCTGACGCCGCTCACGCTCGACCCGTCGCGCCCGTTCCCGCGCATGCTGAACAAGAGCCTGAATTTCATCGTGAGGCTCAAGGGCCGCGATGCGTTCGGGCGCCTGCGGCACCGCGCCGTGGTGCAGGCGCCGCGGTCCCTGCCGCGCGTCATCCGCCTGCCGGACGAGCTGTGCGAGCCCGGCGACAACTACGTGCTCCTTTCCTCGATCATCCACGCCCACGTCGACGAGCTGTTCCCGGGACTCAAGGTGGAGGGCTGCTACCAGTTCCGCGTGACCCGCAACAGCAACCTGTACGTCGACGACGAGGAGGTGGACGACCTCGTGCTGGCGCTGCAGGGGCAGCTCGCCGCCAGCCGCTACGGCGCGGCGGTGCGGCTCGAGATCAACAAGGACTGCCCGGAAGACCTGAGCGATTTCCTGCTCGATCACTTCGACCTCGAGCGCAGCGACCTCTACGCGGTGGACGGCCCGGTGAACCTCAACCGGCTCGCCACCGTGTGCGACATGGCGCACCGGCCGGACCTCTGCTACCCGCCGTTCAAGCCGGGGCTGCCGCCGGCGCTGCGCTCGCAGGAAGACATCTTCCAGGTCCTCAAGCGGCAGAACGTGCTGCTGCACCACCCCTACGAGTCCTTCGCGCCGGTCGTCGATTTCATCGCCCGCGCCGCCGCGGACCCGAACGTGCTCGCCATCAAGCAGACGCTCTACCGAACCGGTGCCGAGTCGCCGTTCGTGGATCACCTCGTGAAGGCGGCGCGGGCGGGCAAGGAAGTCACGGTCGTCGTGGAGCTGATGGCGCGCTTCGACGAGGCGGCGAACATCACGCTCGCCACCCGCCTGCAGGAAGCGGGCGCGCACGTCGTCTACGGGCTGGTCGGGTACAAGACGCACGCGAAGATGGCGCTGGTCGTGCGGCGCGAGCACGGCAGGCTCGTGCGCTACGTGCACCTCGGCACCGGCAACTACCATCCCGGCACGGCACGCCTCTACACGGACTACGGCTATTTCAGCGCCAGCCGGCAGCTCGGCGAGGACGTCCACAAGCTGTTCATGCAGCTCACGAGCCTCACGGCGGCCCGGGATCTCAGCCGCATGCTGACGGCGCCGTTCGAGCTCTTCGACGCGATCCGCGCGCGCATCGAGCGCGAGGCCAGGAACGCGGAGGCGGGCCGCCCGGCACGGATCATCGCGAAGCTCAACGCACTGACCGAGCCCGGCATCATCGACGCGCTGTACGCCGCTTCCGGCGCGGGGGTGGAGATCGATCTCATCGTGCGCGGCATCTGCTCGCTCCGGCCGGGAATCCCCGGCCTGTCGGACAACATCCGCGTGCGCTCGATCGTGGGGCGCTTCCTCGAGCACTCGCGCGTCTACTACTTCGAGAACGGCGGCGACCCGGAGTACTTCTGCTCCAGCGCGGACTGGATGGACCGCAATTTCTTCCGCCGCACCGAAGCCTGCTTTCCCATCCGGCGGCGCGCGCTCAAGGAGCGGCTCAAGGCCGACCTCGACGTGCTGCTCGCCGACAACTGCCAGGCGTGGATCCTGCACGGCGACGGGCATTACGAGAAACGCGAGCCCGGCGAGGAGCCGCCGGTCTCCGCCCAGGAGCACCTGCTCGCCACGCTCGCGAGCCCGCCCGGATAACCCGGCTACGCCGACGTCCCTCCGCGCTGCGCTTCGGGGCCCGGCATGAACGAGGCCCGGGGGCGAAGTGCGCGCGGTGCGCCGGTCGTGGTCAGAGGTAGCGCAGGCGGATGCCGGCGCGCTGGAGGTAGCGCCGTTCGCGGGCGAGCTCCGCATCGGTGAGCGGATTGGCAGCGAGCCAACCCGGCGGAAACTCGAGGTGCAGCTCGTCGTGGCCGGCCTGCAGCCGGATCGGCGGCAGCGGCGCCGTGCTGCGACTGCGGTTCAGGAGCACGGCGAGCCGCAGGATGACCGCGAGGCGCCGTGCCGCGTCGCGCCACGCCGACGGCAGGCGGTCCAGCCCCTCGAGCCGCAACTCGCGCCGCTGGTTCTCGATCAGGAAGGCGAGGAAGAGCTGCTCTGCGCGCGGGAAACCGGGCAGGTTGGCGTGCTCGACGATGTACGCCCCGTGCCGCTGGAAACCGTCGTGCGAGATGTCGAGCCCGATCTCGTGCAGCATCGCCGCCCATGCGAGCATCTGCCCCGCCAGCGGCGACGGCAGGTTCCAGGCCCCGCACTCCGCGAGCAGCCGGCGTGCCGTGGCCGCCACCCGTTCCGCCTGCGCGCGGTCGACGGAGTAGCGCCGCGCCATGGCCTCCACGCTGCGCTCGCGGGCATCCTCGTGCTGCAGCCGGCCGAGCTGGTCGTAGAGCAGCCCTTCGCGCAGCGCGCCGTCGGAGACCTGCAGGCGCGTGACGCCGAGCACGTCGAGCAGCTCCGCCAGGATCGCGAGCCCGCCGGGCCACACCTCGGCGCGCCCTTCCGGCAGGCCCGGCAGGGAGAGATCCGCGATCATGTCGAACTCGAGCACGCGCTCGATCAGCCGCTCCACGGCATCCCGCGTCAGGTCCGGTGAGTCCGACAGGCGGAGCTCACGCGCGGCCGCCGCCGTCGCGAGGAACGTGCCCGAGGTGCCGATCGCGCGGGCCCCGTCGAGCGCCGGGAAGAACGCTTTCACCGGCGTGATCTCGAGGCGCGCCGCAAGCCGCGCGCGCGAGAAATGACGGCGGCTGAGCCGGCCGCGCGGGAAATGCGCCTCCGTCCAGGCGACGCAGCCGAGGTGCAGGCTCTCGAGCGTGACGGGCTCCGTGCCGACGCCGTAGATCAGCTCCGTGCTGCCGCCGCCGATGTCGAGCACGAGGTGCGGGCCTTCCGCGGGCGGCAGGCTGTGCATCACCCCGCTGTAGATCAGGCGCGCCTCCTCGATGCCGGAGATCACCTCGATCGGGTGACCGAGCGCCTGCTCCGCGTCGCGGTGAAACGATGAGGCGTCGCGCGCCCTGCGGAACGTGCTGGTGCCGGCGGCGCGCACGGAAGAGGCATGCATGTCCCGCAGGCGCTCGCCGAAGCGCGACAGGCACGCGAGCGCGCGCCGCTTCGCGGCCGGGGAAAGCTCACCGCCCGGCTTCAGCCCTTCGGACAGGCGCACGGTTTCCTTGAGGCGGTCGATGATCGCGAGCTGCCCGTGGCGCAACTCGCCGACGACCATGTGGAAGCTGTTCGAGCCGAGATCGACGGCGGCGATGACGTCGCGCGCAGGCCGCCCCGCCGTCGCCGCACCCTCCGCGGTGGCGGGTGCGTCACCGGCGGGGCGGGTCATCGGGCACCGGGCGGCGGGCTCACGAAGGCGCCGCCCGGCCGGACGGCGTCAGACGTTGAACGAGGAGCCGCAACCACAGGTCGTGGTCGCGTTGGGGTTGCGAATGACGAACTGTGCGCCCCTCAGGTCCTCCTTGTAGTCGATTTCCGCTCCCATGAGGTACTGCACGCTCATGGGATCGATCAGGAGCGTCACACCCTGGTTCTCGACCTGGCTGTCGCCCTCCTCGATCTTCTCGTCGAACGTGAAGCCGTACTGGAATCCGGAGCAACCGCCGCCCGCGACATAGACGCGCAGCTTGAGATCGGGGTTGTCCTCTTCCTGGATGAGCTCGTGTACCTTGCGCGCCGCGGCGTCGGTGAAGACGACCGGCGCCTGGATGCCGGAGAATTCGGGGGTCTGTTCCTGCATTCCTCAACCTACCTGTTCGCCTGCTTGATGGGCACCGGCCGGGCGGGTTCCGGATGGGCCTGGCCCGCGTTCTCCTCCCGGTGGACGCGCTCCAGCATCGCCTGGCCGGCGGGGCGGTGGACCAGCTTGCCGTTGATCTCGGCCCCCATCGCCATCTGGATCAGATTGTAATACACGTTACCAAAGACCCGCGCCGTCGGCCCCAGTTCCACGTGCTGGCTCGCGATGACGTCGCCCTTGACCAGGCCGTTGAGCAGCACGTAGGGGACCGTGACGCCGCCTTCCACGCTGCCGTCCTCGGCGATCGACAGCGCCGAGTTGCCGTCGAGATCCGCCGAAACGCTGCCTTTCACCACCCCGTCCACGTGGCAGCGGCCGGAAAACACGATGTCGCCGTTGACCTTCGAATGCGGCCCGACGAGCGTGTCCACCCGGCCGTCCATGTGCGATTTGCGCCCGAACATTGTCCTTGATTCCTCCGTTCGCCGGTCGCCCGGCCCCATGACCCGTCCCGGGCCTTTGCTAGCCCTGGCTCGCCCCCTGCCACGCGAAGCTTTGCTCGATGCTCGCGACCGACTTGGTACGCGAGCGTACCTCGATGTTCACCTTCTCGGGTGTGAACCCGTCCGGCAATACGAGATCCCGCTCGAACGTCTGGAAGTACCGGAACGAAAACGGCCACGAGCTGTCCTCGTCGCCGGCGACGAGTTGCTCGAGCGTGTACGTGACGGTTTCGCCGTCCTGGGCGCCCTCGAGGCTGAAGGCCACGTCCCCGCGCACCTGGTTGTCGTGCTGCATGACCTGCACCAGCACCAGGCTCACGCGGTACTCGCGCTCCCCCTTGCCCTTCGTCACCTTGAGATCCTGCACCCGGAGCCCGGAACTGCCGTCCGCCGGCGAGATGATGCCGCGGTAGAAGGCGATCGCCTCGCGCTGCTCCTGGATCTTGCGTTGGAGGCCCTCGAGCGTCGATTCCACCTTCTCGTAGGCGCTCCGGTCGATCTCGCGGTGGGTCTCGAGCAGGGCGATCCGCTCCTTGAGCGTGGTGACCTGTCCCTCGAGGTCGTCGATGGCGTCCTGGTAGGCGCGGCGCTCGGCCGCGGCGTCGACCAGGTTGTAGCCTGCCTGGATGCGCCCGAGCTCGAAGACGAGCCAGAAGACGGCGATGACGGCGACGGCCGCGCCGACGCGCAGCACGTAAGAGTGCCGGGTGCGATGCAGGCGGGCGTTGCCGGTCCTGGCCACCGATGCTCCTGTGTTTCCGCGGAATTCATCATGTTACGCGCAGGCCGGGGCGACCGGAAGTGCGCCGGGTCACGGAACGGGACGCCCGGCTCCGCTTGGCCTCGCGGGCGACCCGGTGCACACTGGCGCGCGATCGCGAACTGGGGGAAAGACGATGACGCCGGCCCATTTTTATCCCTGGCTCAAGGGCCTGCACGTGGTCTTCATGGTCACGTGGTTTGCCGGGCTCTTCTACCTGCCGCGGCTGTTCATCTATCACGCCGAGGCCGCGGACGAGACCGGCCGGCAGCGCTTCGCCGTCATGGAGCGGCGCCTGTTCGGGATCATGACCGTCGGCGCCGCGCTCACCGCGCTGTTCGGGGTCCTGATGCTGTGGCTCAACCCGGCGCTCCTCCGGGCGGGCTGGTTCCACGCGAAGCTCGTGCTGCTCGTGGGGCTCGTCGCTTACCACGCCTCCTGCCGGGGCTGGATGCGGAAGCTCTCGGGAGAAAGCGCGCCGCGGCCGACGCGCGGGCTGCGCTGGTACAACGAGATACCGGCCGTGTTCCTGCTCGCGATCGTGCTGCTCGCCGTGCTCAAGCCGGCAGCAGCGTGAGGCGCCTGGCGTGCCGCTACCGGGTGACCGGGCAGCGGGCGAGATCCTTCGCGAAGACCGCGCGCCAGCGCTTGGGCCACCAGCGGGGTTTCGGGGGCAGCCCGGCCGGGTAGACGTACGGGCCGAGCTCGTGCAGCGCGCGGGCATAGACCCGCCGCTTGAAGTAGATGACCTCGTTGACGGGCCTCCAGAAATCGACCCAGCGCCAGCGGTCGAACTCCGGGTGCGGGGAGCCGTCCACGCGCACGCGGTCGTCCGGTGCGGTCAGGAGCAGCATGAACCAGCGCTGTTTCTGGCCGATGCAAAGCGGCGTCGTCCCGTGGCGGAGATAGCGGGGCGGCAGCCGGTAGCGCAGCCACTCGCGGGTGGACCCCAGCACCCGCACGTCTTCCGGGCCGAGCCCGATCTCCTCGTGCAGCTCGCGGAACATCGCCGCCTCCGGGGACTCGCCGACCCGCACGCCGCCCTGCGGGAACTGCCAGCCCCTGCTCCCCACGCGGCCGCCGAGCAGCAGCTTGCCCTCGGCGTTCGCGAGGATGATGCCCACGTTGGCACGGTAGCCGTCGGAGTCGATGTGGTCCCTGTTCATGGCGCGTCTGCGATTGTGCGGCATCCCGGCCAGCCGGCCAAGGAACGAGGACGGTATGATAGCCGCCGGTCCGCAGCCGTCCGCGCCGGGCGCCCGGGCGGCCCCGGGGCCCGAGGAGCCCGAACGACCCGTCCATGACCCGGCAACCCGCCCTGTTCATCGCCGCCCTCTGCCTCGCCGCGCTCGGCGCGGTCGCGGTGGCGCTCGCCGCCGGCAGCGCCAGCCCGGGCTTCGCCGCCATGTGGCAGACGCTGACGGGCACCGCCCCCGCGTCGGTCCGGGAGCTGGTCTGGGAGCTCAGGCTGCCGCGCGCGCTGACCGCGTTCGGCGTCGGCGGCCTGCTCGCGGTCGCGGGCGTGCTGATGCAGGTCCTCCTGCGCAACCCGCTCGCCGAGCCCTACATTCTCGGCACCTCCGGGGGTGCCGCCGTCGCCGCCCTGCTCGCCATGCTGGCCGGCCTGACGAGCGCCGCCATCGACGCCGCCGCCTTCGGCGGTGCCCTGGGCGCCACCCTGCTCGTGTTCACGGTGGCGCACGGCACCGGGAGCTGGACGCCCGCCCGGCTGCTCTTGACCGGCGTCGTGCTCGCGGCGGGCTTCAGCGCGGCGACGACGCTCCTTCTGGCGCTCACGCCGGACCAGAACCTGCGCGGCATGCTGTTCTGGCTGATGGGCGACCTGAGCTTCGCGTACTTTCCCGCCCGCAGCCTGACCCTGCTCGCGCTGCTCCTCGCCGCCGGCTGGCTCGCCGGGCGGCACCTGAACGTGCTCGCCCGGGGCGAGCTGCAGGCCGCGGTCCTCGGGCTGCCGGTGCCGGCTTTCCGCTTCGGGATCTTCGCGGTGAGCTCGCTGGCGGTCGCCGTGTCGGTCACGACCGTGGGCGTCGTCGGCTTCATCGGGCTCGTCGTGCCACACCTCGTGCGCCTGGTCGCCGGCAGCGACCACCGCGTGGTGCTGCCCGCCTCCGCGCTCGCCGGCGGCACGCTGCTCGTGATCGCCGACACCCTCGCGCGCACCGTGGCCGCGCCGCGGCAGCTTCCCGTCGGTGCGATCACCGCGGCGCTGGGCGTGCCGCTGTTCCTGTACCTGATGAGCCGCCGCCGCACGCCGCAACCCTGAAAGCGGACCGAGGACACGGCGGAGCAGCGCAGCGCGGGACCCACCTCCGGCGCAATGCCCGCGCTGCTCCGCCGTGTCCGCATGGGAGCCATTCCCCCAGGGACACCGCCCGGTCGCGGCGGAGCTTGAGCCCCGATCACCAGCGGGCATGAACGATGCGGTGGCAGGAAACGGTGCCACCGAGGCCGGAGTGGTCGCGCGCAATGCGCGCTCCCCAAGGGGCGTCGGGCGAACCCGTCAGCGCCGGGACGCGCGCTACGCCAGGACGATGCGGTCGCGCCCGGCGGCCTTCGCCTGGTAGAGCGCGGCGTCGGCGCGCGCCAGCAGGGCCTCGCCCAGTGCCTTGAGGTCGCTGTCCGCAGGCCCCAGGGAGACGCTCGCGACACCGATGGAGGCGGTCACGGTGACGGCGTGGCCGTCGCCGACGTCGACGGGCCGCTCCCGCACCACCCGCCGGATGCGCTCGGCGAGCAGCCCGGCGGCCTGGGCGGCGGTGCGCGGCAGCAGGATCACGAATTCCTCGCCGCCGTAACGCGCCGCGACGTCGCTCGCGCGCACCTCGGCCTCGACGCGCTGCGCGAGCTCCCGCAGGACCTCGTCGCCCGCCGCGTGTCCAAAGGTGTCGTTGATGCGCTTGAAGTGATCGAGGTCCAGCATGAGGCAGCTCAGCGTGTCGCCGTCGCGGCGCGCGCGGGCGAGCTCCTCGCCGAGGCGCACCTGCAGGTAACGCCGGTTGTGCCAGCCGGTGAGCACGTCGGTGAAGCCGCTGCGCAGGAGACGCGCGCGGTTGACGGCGTTCTCGAGCGCGAACGAGGCGATGGCGCCCAGGTGGGAGAAGAAATCCGTGGCGTGCTCGGGCGTGAAGCGCGCGGGATCGGCGCTGCCGAAGTTGATCGAGCCGATCAGGCGATCCTTGTGCCGGAGCGGCAGGATGGCGATGCTCGCGAGCCCCTTGCGGGAACGGAACAGGAGCTCGTGGTCGGCGCGGCGGTAAGGCCCGAGCCAGGGCTTGCCCAGGCCGACGTACTGCGGCGCGATGCCGGCCAGCGAATCCACGAAGCGCAGGCCGGGCAGGTCCTCCGGCCGGGTGCCCGACGCGAGCAACAGGTGGCGCACGTCGTGGTCCGGGTCGCAGAGCACGACCGTGACCTCCTCCAGGCCGTAGCTCCCGGCGAGGCCGGACAGCATCTGGCGGAACAGCGCCGCGAGGTCCTCCGCCTGGAGCAGGGCGAGCTCGCGTTGCTGCGAAAGCTTGAGGATCGCGGTGTTGCGGGCGACCTCTTCCTTGAGCTGCGCGAGCTGCCGCCGCATGCGAGCGACTTCCCACGCGAGATCTTCCCGGGTCACCATCCTGTCAGCTTCCGGCGGTCCCCTCCGGCCAGATTCTCGCTTTTACCAAAAAGCGGGCGCGGCGTCGCGGCCGCGCCCCGCGTTTTCACGCCAAAAGCACCGTCAGTGGTGGCAATGATGCCCGTGGCGCCGGTGATGGCGGTGCCAGGCGGCATCCCGCTGGTACAGCCGGTAGAGGTGATGCCAGTCGGGGTGGCGCACCCGGTGATACGGGCCGCGCGTGTACCAGCGGCGAAAATCGTCGTGATGGTGCAGCCAGCGCGGCACGTCGGGCCGGAACTTGCGGACGACCTTGCCTTCGTACACCACGACCGCGAAACCGGGTCCGTGTGCCTCGGCGCGCGGCGCGTAGAAAGCGAGCAGGCCGAGGCCGAGGAGCAGTGCCGGGAAAAGCTGTTTCATATCCTGCCTCCGCAACGTCACCGTTCGCGTGCAGGATAGGGCCGCGCGAGTGAACGCTGCCTGAATGCAAGCCGCTGTTCCGGCGATCTTTTCATGAACGGTCGCTGAACGGCAGCGAGCGCGGGCGGCCGCTCCCGCGCGACCCTACCTTGTGCGCGGCGTTCGTGCGAACATTCCCCGGAATCTTTCTCATCGTCGGACACAAGCGGGATTCTCGAACATGAAAACGCGCGCCGCGGTTGCCTGGGAAGCAGGCAAGCCTCTCGAAATCGACACCATCGACCTCGAAGGACCCAGGGAGGGAGAGGTCCTGTTGCGCAACGTCGCCACGGGCGTGTGCCACACCGATGCCTTCACGCTCTCGGGCGAAGACCCGGAGGGCATCTTCCCGGCCGTGCTCGGGCACGAGGGCGGCTCCATCGTGGAGGAGATCGGCCCGGGCGTCACGAGCGTGAAGCCCGGCGATCACGTGATCCCGCTGTACACGCCGGAGTGCGGTGAGTGCAAGTTCTGCACCTCGGGCAAGACGAATCTCTGCCAGGCGATCCGCGTGACGCAGGGAAAGGGCCTGATGCCCGACGGGACGTCGCGTTTCTCGAAGAACGGCAAGACGATCTACCACTACATGGGCACCTCGACCTTCAGCGAGTACACGGTGCTGCCTGAAATCGCGGTCGCAAAGGTGAACCCGAGCGCGCCGCTCGAGAAGGTGTGCCTGCTCGGCTGCGGCATCACGACCGGCATCGGCGCGGTGCTGAACACGGCAAAGGTCGAGCCGGGCGCCACCGTTGCCGTGTTCGGGCTGGGCGGCGTCGGCTTGAGCGTCGTGCAGGGCGCCACGATGGCGAAGGCCGGTCGCATCATCGCGATCGACATCAATCCCGACAAGTTCGAGCTCGCGCGGCAGATGGGCGCGACCGACACGGTCAACCCGAACGACTACGACCGGCCAATCCAGGAGGTCATCGTCGACCTCACCGACGGCGGGGTCGACTACTCCTTCGAATGCGTCGGCAACGTCAAGCTCATGCGGGCCGCGCTCGAGTGCTGCCACAAGGGCTGGGGCGAATCCGTCATCGTGGGGGTCGCCGGCGCCGGGCAGGAAATCTGCACGCGGCCGTTCCAGCTCGTCACGGGACGCGTGTGGCGCGGCACCGCTTTCGGCGGCACCAAGGGACGATCACAGCTCCCGGGCATGGTGGACCAGTACCTGGGCGGCGAGATCAAGATCGACCCGTTCATCACTCACACCATGCCGCTCGAGGACATCAACAAGGCCTTCGACCTGATGCACGAGGGCAAGAGCATCCGCACCGTCATTCACTACTGACCTGCGGGGCGGGGCCGGCGCGGCCGGCGCCCCGGGACCGTCACGCCCGCGGCGAGTCTGGTAACCTGCGCCGCGGACGCACCGGTCACGGAGCTGCGAGTGGAGGAGACACGATCTTTCGAACGCCTGCCGGAAAGCCTGCCGGCCGACCCGTTGCATTGGGTCGAGGCGTGGCTCGGTGAAGCCGTCGCCCGCGGCATCACGCGCAATCCCAACGCGATGACGCTCGCGACGGTCGCCGCGAACGGAGCGCCGTCGGCGCGTGTCGTGCTTTGCAAGCACTTCGTGCCCGACCCCGGTTACCTCGTGTTTTTCACCAACTACCGCTCGCGCAAGGCCCGCGAGCTCGAGCACAACGCGCGTGCCGCCGCCTGCTTCCACTGGGACGCGCTCGGCCGGCAGGTCCGCATCGAGGGCCCGACGGTCCGCTCGCCCGCGGAGGAAAGCGACGCCTACTTCGCGACCCGCCCCTGGGGCAGCCAGCTCGGCGCCTGGGCCTCGGACCAGAGCACGCCGCTCGCGTCGCGGGCAGCGCTGGTCGGGCAGGTAAGGCAGCGTGCAGCCGAGCTGGGTCTCGCGCTCGGCGCCGACACCGCGACCCTGGCCGCGGGCACGCAGCCGCCCGCGATACCGCGGCCGCCGCACTGGGGCGGCATCCGCCTGTGGGTCGAGAGCGTCGAGTTGTGGGTCGAGGGTGCCGATCGCCTGCACGACCGTGCCGTCTTCCGGCGCGAGCTCGCGCCGCGCGATGCCCATTCGTTCACGGCGACGGACTGGACCGGGAGCCGCCTGCAGCCCTGATGGACCCTGCGCTCATCGACCAGCGGATTCGTTGCCCCTACTGCGGCGAGCGCCTGGACATCGTGATCGATGTCTCGGCCGGCGGGCAGTCGTACGTCGAGGACTGCGCCGTGTGCTGCCGGCCGATCGAGATCAGTTTCGAGACGTCCGCGGGCGCGCTCGCGGACCTGCGGGTGAGCCGTGCGGACTAGGCGCTGGCCGGCGGCGCTCCTGCTGGCGGCGGTGCTGGCGACGACCGGCAGCGGCGCCGCGCCGCTCGTCGTGTCCGAGGGCACGAACTTCGCGGTCGACGTTTCGCCTTCCGGCGACACGCTCGCGATCGACCTGCTCGGCAGCCTGTGGCTCGTGCGCGCGCGCGGCGGCGAAGCGGAGCCCGCCGCGCCGGGACTGCCGCCCGCGCGCCGGCCCCGCTGGTCGCCGGACGGCGAGCGCATCCTGTTCCAGTCGGTGTCCGCGTTCGGCAGCCGCCTCGGGCTCCTGACGCCCGGGGAGGCGCCGAGCTGGCTCGGCGACGGGCGCTGGTTCGACCAGCATCCGGACTGGCACCCCGACGGCGACCGCATCGTGTTCTCCTCCGAGCGCCACGACAGCGGCTTCGACCTGTGGGAAATGGATCTCGCGACCGGGCTCGCGTGGCGCCTGACCCGGCATCCCGGCGACGAGACGGAGCCCGCCTGGTCCCCGGACGGCGACGACCTTGTCTACGTGCGGCACGGTGACGACGGATGGCGCCTCGTGCTGCGTCCGCGCGGCCGCCCCGAGCGCGAGCTCGTCGTCTCGGACGAGCCGCTCGCCGCACCGGCATGGCGGCCGGACGGCAGCCTCGTCACGTTCCTCAGGCGCGACGGCGAGGCATACCGCCTGGATCTCGCGATCCTCTCCGATCCGCCCGTGATCCGCACCATCGCCACCGGCCAGGACTTCTTCCTCGCGCCCGCGAGCTGGCTGGATCGCGAGCGCTTCGTCTACACGGCCGACGGGGTGCTGAAGCGGCGCAGCATCAACGCCTGGAAGGCGCAGGAGATTCCGTTCCGCGCGCGGGTGGGCGCGCCGCCGGCGCTGCCCGCGGCCGATGCGCGCGCCCTCGCCGTCACGGACGCACCCGAGAACAACATCCTGGTGCACGCGCCGCGGCTGTTCGACGGCATGCGCCCGGGCTATCGCGAGAACGTCGACGTGCTGATCGACGGCGGGCGCATCGCGGAAGTACGGCCGCACGGCGCGCACGGCAACGTGACCGTTCTCGACCTGGGCGACGTCACCGTGCTGCCGGGGTACGTCGATGCCTGGTCCGCGCTGCCGGCCGGCGACCAGCGCGCGGCCGGCCTCGAGCTCCTGAGCTGGGGCGTGACCACCGTCGTCGCGAGTGACGCGGGCGCGCTCGATCCCGGCCTGTGGGAAACGGCCGGGAGTCCCGGCCCGAGGCTGCTGCGGGCGGCACCCGCGAGCGTCGCGGCCACGGAGCCGCTGCCGGCGCTGGTCACCCTGCCCGCCTCCGGCGACGCGGCGGCGCTGGATGCCGGCGCCGTGCGCGCGTGGCGCGAGCGCGGGGTGCCGGTGCTCGCCGAGAGCTGGAACCTCGGTTTCCGGCTCGGCGCCGACCTGTTCCTCGGCATCGACGGGCTGCCGGCGTCGCCGCGCGGCTTCCAGTACCAGGACGTGCGGCTCGCGATGGGACACGGGCCGCTCACCTTGCTGTCCGGCCTCGCCGACGCCGCCACCCCGGGCCTCGAGAAGCTTCTCGGCTCGCGCCAGGCCGAGTTCTGGTCCCGCCGGTCGGCGCTGTCGCGCCGCCATGCCGCCGCGCCGGTGCTGGCGCCGGACAGCGGCGCTGTTGCCGTGGGCAGCCGGCCCAACGGGCTGCCGCCGGGGCTCGCCACGCATGCGGAGCTCGTCGCGCTGGCCGCCGCCGGGCTGGGGCCGGACGAAGTGCTGTGGGCCGCCGGGCGCAACGCGGCCCGGGCACTGGGGCTGGAGGAGCAGGTCGGGCGCATCGCACCCGGGGCGCTCGCCGATCTCGTCCTCGTGGCGGGCGACCCCCGCGCACGGCCGGCCGACGCGGCGGCCGTGGTGGCGGTGGTGCGCAACGGGCGCTTTTTCAGCGTGGCCGGGCTGCTCGATCTCGCGTCGGCCGCCCGGAGTGTCGAATGATTTTACAATCGACCCGTGCCTGTCGCGGATCGGAGACGCGTCGAAGCGCGCACGGCCGCCGGAAACTTCGTCCGCGAGCGGTTGCAATCCGGGGTGCAGCGGGCTTGCACGCCCTGCCCCGGCCGTTTCGTCGGATTTCTTTACAGGTCACGGGCCAAAGCGCCGTGATCACTTCGAAATTTGCGCAGAACCGCTTGAATTACTTGGGCAAAACAGACTCTGGCATAGCTTTTGCTAAAGTGTGGATGCCCAAGCGAAGTGTAACTGGAGACGGATGACCCAAGCGATACGATAGGATTCAGACGCCAGAAGAACAAAAACAAGAACAACAACAACTTCCCGATCCACACAACAACGACAACAACAATCGTGCGTATCGGGGTCACCGGATCCAGTTACCTCTTTTTAAAAATAAGAAGAGTCATTGAACCCCGCCGCTCACGCCGCGGGGTTTTTTTTCGCGGTTTTGACGGGAGAAGCGTGGTGCCGGGTCCGCCGGCCCGGCGGCCGCGCTCCCGGATGCGGCAACGGGCCGGCCCGGCTGCTAGGCTAGGCGGCCTATGAACGGGATGCACGATCACCCCGGCGTGCTGGCCTGCCGCGGGCTCACCGTCCGGGTGCCCGGGCGGACGCTCGTCGAGGGCCTGTCGCTCGACCTCGCGCCCGGCGAGTTCCTCGCCGTGCTCGGCCGCAACGGCACGGGCAAGACGCTCACCCTGCACACGCTGGCCGGCCTGCGCCCCCCTGCCGCCGGCGAAGTCCGGCTGGGCGGCCAGCCGGCCCGCGCCTTGCCGCGGCGGACGGTCGCCCGGCAGCTCGCGCTCCTGCCGCAGGTGTCGGAGGACGCCTTCCCGGCGACCGTGCTCGAGACGGTGCTGATCGGTCGCCACCCGCACATCCCGACGTTTGGCCGCGAGTCGGCCGAGGACCGGCGCGTGGCGCGCGAGGCGCTCGAGAGCCTCTCGCTCGCGGGGCTCGAAGAGCGCGACGTGGGCACGCTCTCGGGCGGTGAGCGGCGCCGGGTCGCGATCGCGCAGGTGCTCGCCCAGGCACCGGAGATCTACCTGCTCGACGAGCCGACCAATCATCTCGACCCGCAGCACCAGCTCGAGGTGCTGGCACTGTTCCAGGCCCGGGCCCGGGCGGGCGCCGCGGTGGTCGCCAGCCTGCACGACGTGAATCTCGCCGTGCGCTACGCGCAACGCTGCCTGCTCCTGTTCGGCGACGGGCGCTGGGAGCTCGGGCCGGCCGGGTCGGTGCTGAACGAGCGGGACCTGAGCGCGCTTTACGCGACGCCGATGGAGGCCGTGCCCTGGCGCGGACGCGACCTGTTCGTGGCAGGGCCCTGAAGGCCGGCGTTCACGCGACCCAGCCGCGCAGCTTCTCGAGCAGCGTCCCGTGCAATGCCGGGTTCGCTGCCAGCACCGAGCGCGTGCCGAGCCCGACGGGCGCGCCGTTCAGGTCCGTGAACACGCCTCCCGCCTCGCGCACGATCACGGACAGCGCGGCGACGTCCAGCACCGCGACGTCGGACTCGACGACCGCGTCGATCCTGCCCGACGCCAGCAGGTGGTAGTGGTAGAAGTCGCCGTAACCGCGGATGCGGTCCACGCTGCGGACGATCTCGCCCAGCCGGTTCCATCCCTCGCTCCGCGCGAGCGACTTCAGGTTGCCGGTGGACAGCGCCGCTGCCTCGAGCCGGTCGATGGCGCTCACGTGCACGCGCTCGCCGTCCAGCCAGGCGCCCGCGCCGGCTTCGGCCCACGCCAGCTCGCCGAACAGCGGGGCGGAGGACACGCCGAGCACCGGCACGCCGTCCCTGACGAGTGCGATCTGGGTCGAGAAGAACGGGTAGCCGCGCACGAATGCTTTCGTACCGTCGATCGGGTCGACGAGCCAGAGGTTCGGCGACTCCTCCTCCGTCAGCCCGGTCTCCTCGCCGTAAAAGCCGTGATCCGGGAAGCGTTCGAGGATGATGCCGCGGATCGCCTGCTCGCATTCGACATCGGCGCGGGTGACGGGCGTCAGGTCCGCCTTGGTGGTCACATCGAAAGTGCCGCGGAACCAGCGGCGGGCGATTTCCGCCGCGGCGCGCGCGGCGGCGAGTGCCGTTTCGAGCTCGGGTGACATGCTGGCCGGAACGTCCGTGGTTGACAGGGCAGGTCGGCAACTCTATCGTTCCGGCCGCACCAGGTGAACCCGGAAAGGCCTTTTTCCGGGTGAACGGGAAGCCGGTGAAGCGGAGCGATCCGCTGATTCCGGCGCTGCCCCCGCAACGGTGATCGAGTCAATCCGTGGCCCCCGGCGCGCTCCCGCGCACCGGAGCCACTGCGAGCCCTGCCCTTCGCCGGGCGGCTCGCGGGAAGGCGCCACGGACCGGAGCGCACTTTACGCTCCACTCGTAAGCCCGGAGACCGGCCTGGCGAGCAAACGCGAATGACGCGGCGGGCGCTTCGGACGTGTATCGGCTCGGTGTCGGTCTGCTTCCCTTTTCCCCCGCGGCATGCGCGCCTGTCGACACTTGAGGCGTGCGGGTGGCACGCAAAGGGGAGCAACATGCAGCGATCCTTCTACCAGGCCGTCGTCGGCCTTTCCTTGTGCCTGATCCTCGCGCGTGCCGCGGCCGACGAAGTGCCCGAGCCCGACATCGTCGTCACCGCCACGCGCGCGCCGATACCGATCGAGGAGGCGATCGTGCCGGTGGTCGTGATCACCCGGCAGGACATCGAGCAGTCGCTCGCCACCGATCTCGCCGAGCTGCTCCGCTTCGAAGCGGGGCTGGACATCGGGCGCCAGGGCGGTCCGGGCCAGGCGACGTCCGTGTTCATGCGCGGCACCGAGAGCAATCACACGCTCGTGCTGATCGACGGCGTGCGCATCAACCCCGGCACCGTCGGTGGCGCGGCCATCCAGAACATCGCGCCCGAGCTCGTCGAGCGCATCGAGATCGTCAAGGGAGCGCGCTCCGCCCTGTTCGGCACGGACGCGATCGGCGGCGTGATCAACGTCATCACGCGGCGCGAGCAGCGCGGCTGGGTGGAAGGATCGGTGGGCGGCGGCAGCTTCGACACGCGCTCGGCGTTCCTGTCCGCGGGGCATCGCGGTGACGACGCCGAGCTCGGTGCCTCCGTCAATTTCCAGGACACCGACGGCTTCCCGGCGCGCACCGGAACCGACATCGACCGCGGGTATCGCAACCTGTCGGCCAGCGTGCACGCCGGCCGGCGCCTCGGCTCGAGCTACCTCTCCGTGCGTCACTGGCGCGCCCAGGGCACCAACGAATACTTCGATTTCTTTCTCGCGCCGCTCGACCAGGATTTCCGCAACGAAAGCACCGCACTCGAGCTCGAGTCGCCGCTCGCCGCCGGGGTCGAGAGCCGGCTCGTGCTGAGCCGCATCGTGGACGAGATCACGCAGAACCAATCGAGCGATTTCGTCGAATCGGTGCGCCATGCGCTGGACTGGCAGCTCGACTACGCCCGTGGCGACCATCGTTGGATCGGCGGGCTGCACCTCGTGGACGAGGACGCGACGGCGTTGCAGTTCGCGTCCGGATTCGACGTGAGCACCGAAACCCGTGCCGCTTTCCTCGAGCACCTGTGGTCGGGCGGGCGGCACCGCACGTTCGCGGCGCTCAGGCTCACCGACCACGAAACGTTCGGCGAGCACGTCACGTGGAACGCCGAGTACGCGTTCGACGTCGACGACCGCTGGACCGTCAGCGCCGGCCTCGGCCACGCCTTCCGCGCACCGGACGCGACCGATCGCTTCGGCTTCGGCGGCGACCCGGACCTCGAGCCCGAGACCGCCGACGAGGCACAGCTCGGGTTGCGCTTCGCACCGACCGCACGCCAGTCGCTCGATCTCGAGCTCTACTACAAGGAGCTCGAGAACCTCATCGAGTTCGACCTCGAGAGCTTCGTGCTGCGCAACCTCGGCAAGGCCGAGGTGCGCGGTGCCGAGCTGCGCTGGGAATACCGCGGCGAGGACTGGTCGATGCTGGCCAGCGTGGTCCGCCAGTCGGCGGAGAACGCGCTGGACGGCACGCGCCTGCCGCGGCGGGCGGAGGAGAGCGCCAGCCTCAGACTCGTTCGCAACCTCGGTCCGCATCGCGTCGGCATCGCGGTGCTCGCCAACGGGGACCGCGTGGACGTCGGTGACGTCCGCCTGCCCGGTTATGCCGTGGCGTCGCTGACCGGCCAGCTCGCGCTCGGCGAGCGCTGGCGGCTCACCGCGCGCATCGAAAACCTGTTCGATGCACAATACGAGACGGCGGCGGGCTTCCCCATGCAGGAGCGAAGCGCGTTCGTCGACCTGGCCTGGCGGTGGCAGTGAGGCTCAATGGGCAAGCGGCTTTCGAAGATCTACACGCGAACGGGGGACGACGGCACGACGGGGCTCGGCGACGGCAGCCGGGTGCAGAAGGACGACCCGCGCGTCGAGGCCTACGGCACGGTGGACGAGGCGAACAGCGCTATCGGCGTCGTGCTCGCCTCGCCGGCCGTGCCCGAGGACGTGCGGGCGTGCCTGACGGAAGTGCAGCACGACCTGTTCGAGCTCGGCGGCGAGCTGTGCATTCCCGGGCATCGCGCGGTGGAGGCATCCTTCGTGTCGCGGCTCGAGCGCGAGCTGGACCGCTGGAATGCCGACCTGCCGGCGCTCAAGGAATTCATCCTGCCGGGCGGCGGGCCGGCGGCGGCGGCCTGCCACGTCGCGCGCACGGTCGTGCGGCGGGCGGAGCGCCGGGTGCACACGCTCGCGCAGCGGGAAACCGTGCGCCCTGAAGTCCTCCAGTACCTGAACCGCCTGTCCGACCTGCTGTTCGTCGTCGCGCGCGTGCTCGCCCGCGCCGGGCAGGGGCAGGAAGTCCTCTGGAACCGCGAGCGGGCACGCTAGCGGCATCCTGCCGGCGGGCGCCGGCTACAGCGCCTTGTGCATGAGGTGGGCGCTCGCCGGGCACAGGGTGACGAACTCGGCGGTGTTGCGGATCTCGGCGGGTGCGGCGCGGCGCTCCACGATGCGGTAGTCGAGCTTCCAGAAGAAGACCTCGGCGTCGACCGTGAGCAGCCACAGGTCGGTGATGCCGGCGTCGCTCGCCTGCCCTTCCAGCGCGGCCACCAGCTCCGCACCGATACCCGCGCCGCGGCTCGCCGGGTCGACCGCCAGCGAGCGCAGCAACCCGGTGCGGTCGAAGCTCTCGAGACCGATGACCCCGGTGATGCCCGGTGGGACGGCGGCGGGATCGACCGCGACCAGGAAGCGGTCCAGCTTCCCGGCTTCCAGGTCGTCCATCGGCAGGCCCGCGTCGGCCAGGAGGCGCTGGATGGCCGGCCAGTCCTCCGGCCGCGCCGTCCGTATGGAGGCGCCTTTCTTCGTCGTCATAGCTGGCACGATCTCCGTCCGCTGGCGCCGGAAAACGTGGCCCTTGATTTAATTGGACGCCGCCCGCGGCGCAAGTTCAGTTTTCGATCAAGGCCCTGCGGGCGCGCGCCTGGTCCAGCACGGCGCACAGCGTCTGCCCGGCGGTGACCAGGCGCGGGGTCGCGCGCCCGATGTCGTCGGCCGGCAGCCGGAAGTAGTTGTCGTAGCGATTGACCGCCATCTGCGGCCAGCGCTTCCAGACGTCGAAAATGTCGGGAGGGTTGTCCTCGCTCGCGAGCATCACCTCGGGATTGCGGGCGACCACGGCCTCCACGTCGACCATCGGCGCCAGCCGCCCGAGGTCCGCGAACACGTTGCGCCCGCCGCAGGCTTCGATCAGCTCGCTCACGTAATGCTCGCCGTTGATCGTGTACAGGGGCTCCAGCGAGACCTGGTAGAACACGTCGATGGACGGTGCCTCGCGGTAGCGTTCGCGGAGCTCGCGAATGCCCGCGCGGAACGACTCCGCCACCCGCTGCGCGTCCTCCGCGTGGCCGGTCAGGGCGCCGATGCGCTCGATCGCGGCCGCGACGTCCGCCAGTCCCCGGGTCTCGATGGTCTCGACGCGGAAGCCGCGCGCGCGCAGCTCCTCGATGACATGACCCGGCATGCCGCCGCCCCAGGCGAGCAGGAGGTCGGGCTCGAGCATCGCGATGCGCTCCTGGTCCACCGTGAACGCGTCGCTCACGACCGGCAGCGACGCGGCTTCCGGCGGGTGATTCGTGTAGGAGCTGACGCCGACGAGCCGGTCACCGGCGCCGACCGCGAACACGATCTCGGCCAGGTGGGGCGCGAGAGTCACGATCCGCGGCCCGTCGGGCGGCGGGGCTTCCGCCTCCGGCTCCGGCACCGAAGGCCCGCAGGCGCTCGCGAAGAGAAGAATGCAGGCCGGGAGGAACAGGCGCCGCAAGCGCGGCCTCACAAAGACCAGCCGTAGAGCGTCATCGCGGCGATCACGGCCGCCCAGATGAAAAACGAGCGGAGCACGAGCCGGTGCGCGGCCTGCGCACCGCGCACCGCGCGTTCGACATCGGTCTCTTCGGCTTGCGGCTGCAGGGCGAGCGCGCCGAGCCCGACGCGCGCCAGCAACTGCTCGTTCTGCATGCCGGCGGGCACGCCGACCGTGGACACTCCGCGCCAGGCGGACACCGCGGCCTCGAAATCGCCGGCCATGGCGTAGCCGATGGCCGTGAGGCGGGCGGGTATCCACGCCACCCAGCCGTGCAGGTCCTCGGCCGCGGTCACGGACAGCGAGGCGGCGTCCTGGCTCGTCTCGTCCCGCGCGGCCCGGAACACGGCCCGGCGCCGGATCAGGTCCGTTACCCGGTAGGCCCATGCCCCGAGCGGCCCGAACAGCACGAACCAGAAGATGACGGCGAACAGCCGGTTGTTGCCCTGCACGCAGGCCGCGGCCTCGACCTCGCGGCTGCGCTCCGTCGGGTCGGGCGGCGGATCGCGTTCGAGCAGCGCCTTCGCGGCGCGGCGCGTGCGCTCCTCGTCGCCGGATTCGACCGCGGCGCAGTACTCGTTGATCTCCTGGCCGATGTCCCTCGGCCCGAACGAGAAGAACAGGACGACCACCGCGAAAACGAGATAAGGAAAGCCGAGCAGCGCATCGCCGAGCAGCAGCCGCACCACCACTACCGGCAGGACCAGCGCCGCCGCGAGCAGCACGACGAGCAGCATCGGCGGCCAGTTCGCGAAGCGGTTGACCTGCTCGAAGCCGTGGTCGATGACGCGATCCAGCCAGCGCAGCTCCCGCAAGTGGAAGAGCTGGGTCGCCAGGCGCTCGACCGCGAGTCCGATCAGGAGTGCGAGAAGCTGCATGCGATTCCCGTTGCGTCAAAACCCGTGCCGGGGAAGAGCCGCGGATCGCGCACCCGCGCGCGGTTACGGCCCGTCCGCGAGCGAATCATACAACCGCAACCAGTCGAATGCGGGGCCCGGGTCCGTTTTCCGCCCGGGCGCGATGTCGGAATGCCCGGCGATGGTGCGCGGGTCGAGCCGTGGATAGGCCTCGAACAGCGCGCGGAGCACGCCGCGCAGCGCGGCGTACTGCGCGTCCGCGTAGGGCGTCGTGTCCGCGCCTTCGAGCTCGATACCGATGGAGTAGTCGTTGCAGCGCGGCCGGCCGCGGAAGCACGAAGGACCGGCATGCCAGGCGCGGCGTCCGAAGGGCACGAACTGCACCAGGCTGCCGTCGCGGCGGACGAGCAGGTGCGCGGACACCTGCAGGTCGCAGATCGTGTCGAAGTACGGGTGCGCGTTGCGGTCGAGGCAGTTCGTGAAAAGGTGCTCGATGTACGGCCCGCCGAACTCGCCGGGCGGCAGGCTGATGTTGTGCAGCACCACGAGCGTGATGTCCCCGGCACCGGGCCGCTCGTCCTGGTTCGGCGAGGCACACAGGAGCGCCGGCCGGATGAGGCCGGACTCGGCACTGACGCGATAACGAAACGGCTGCCCGGTCGGCAAAGGTGCAGTCCTCCGGTTCGGGTGCCGCCATTCTACACACGCGGGCGCCGGCGCCCGGTCCCGGCCTCCCCTGCCCGTCCCGTGCGCCGCGGCTCCGCGGGCCGGTGCGTGGCAACGTAGAATCGCGTGCACGATGGGGACGCACCGCCTTTACCTGCCGGAACGGATCGTCGCCGGCACGGACGTCGCGCTCGATGCCGAGCGCTCGCATTACGTCGCGCGCGT
This sequence comes from Woeseiaceae bacterium, assembly GCA_035304345.1. GTDB lineage: Bacteria > Pseudomonadota > Gammaproteobacteria > Steroidobacterales > Woeseiaceae > IDS-8. The sequence continues at coordinate 26,827 of DATGQE010000010.1, forward strand.
CCTGCGCGCCCGCCCCGGGAGCGCTCTGGTCGTGTTCGACGGGCACGGCGGGGAGTACGACGCGACGGTGCGGGCGGTATCGAAGCACGCCGTGACCCTGGCCGTCGGGAGCTGGCGGCCCGACGAGCGCGAATCGCCCCTCGAGGTCCGGCTGCTGCAGGGAGTCTCGCGCGGCGAGCGCATGGACTGGGTGGTGCAGAAGGCGACCGAGCTCGGCGTGGCGCGCATCATGCCCGTGATCACCGAGTTCTCCGTGGTGCGGCTCGAGCCGGAGCGGGCCGGCCGCCGGCTGGCGCACTGGAGGAAGATCGCGCAGGGCGCGTGCGAGCAGTGCGGGCGCAACCGCGTGCCGGCGATCGAGCCACCGGCAAGCTTCGCGGCGCTCGTCGGCGAGGCTTCGGATGCGACGCGGATCCTGCTCGAGCCCGGCGCGCCGCACACGCTGGCGGCGATCGAGCGCGGTCCCGTGGAGCTGCTGATCGGCCCCGAAGGCGGGTTGAGCGCCGGGGAGCGCGAGCAGGCCCTCGCCGCGGGTTTCCGGCCGTGCTCGCTCGGGCCGCGCGTGCTGCGGACGGAAACCGCGGCGGTCGCGGCACTCGCCGTCCTGCAGGCGAGGCTCGGGGATCTCGCCGGAGGGTGAGCCGCCGCGGAAATCCGCGCCTCCCGCGGGGTGCGAGCGTCGCTCAGGCGGGGAGACCGGCCGCGGCGATCATCTCTTCCAGCCGGTCGAGGTGCGGGATCAGCGGATACTCGTTGATCATGCGTACGCGACAGAGGACCGGCGCGTCCTGCGGCCATTCGCCGCGGGCGCTGTCGAGCTTGAGCACCGAGCGGTTCACGCGGACGAGCTGCGGGAAGCCCTGGGTCACGAGGCCGAAGTAGCCCGTCCTGAGCTGGCCGCCGCTCGCGTAGAAGACGACCACGCGAGCACGGCCCGTGCCTTCCGGCATGTCGCGGCCGATCGCTCCCTCGAAGGAGACGAGCGGCAGGGCGCGGCCGGACCAGTCCATCGTGCCGAGCAGCCACGGCGGGCTCCCGTCCGCGCGCCGCGGCGGCGAGTAGCGCACGACCTCGACCACGCAGGCCCGCGGCACGATGAGGCGCTCGCCCGCGAGCGGCACCAGCAGGCTGTAGAGTTCCTCGGTCCCGCTCACGGCAACGCGATCCCCCGTTCCTCGAGCAGCTTCTGAATGGCTTCCAGGAGCTGCGAATCCTGGTAAGGCTTGCCGAGGTAATCGTTGACGCCGATCTCGATGGCCCGCGCGCGATGCTTGTCGCCCACCCGCGAGGTGATCATGATGATCGGCACGTCGGCCACGCGCTCGTCGTTGCGCACGTGGGTCGCGAACTCGTACCCGTCCATGCGCGGCATCTCGATGTCGAGCAGGATGATGTCGGGCTTCTGCTCGGCCAGCACGCTGATCGCGTCCAGCCCGTCCTTCGCGGTCACCACCCGCATGCCGTTGCGCTGCAGGAGGCGCTCCGTGACCCGCCGCACGGTGATCGAATCGTCGACCACCAGCGCGAGCGGGCGGGCATCGGCCGCGGCCGGCGCGGCCTTGAGCTCCACGACGGGAGCGCCTGCACGCACCAGCGCGTGGATGTCGAGGATGAGCACGATGCGGCCGTCGCCGAGGATCGTGGCGCCGGAGATGCCGCGCACTCCCGAAAGCTGCGGGCCGAGCGACTTCACCACGATCTCGCGGCTGGTGAGCATCTCGTCGACCAGCAGCGCTGCCGAGTAGTCGCCCGCACGCACCAGGATGATCGGCACGTAGGCCTCCTCGTCCGGCAGCTTGGTGGGCTGGCCGCCGAGGTACAGGCCGAGATGCCGGAAGCGGTAGGTCTGCTCCCCGTATTCGTACGTCGGGTCGCTCTGCGCCAGCAGGCTTTCGAGCTCGGCCTTCGCAATGCGCGCCACGCCTTCCACGGTCGGCAGCGGCAGCGCGTAGACCTCGTCGCCCGTGCGCACGATGAGCGCCTGCGTGATCGCCAGCGTGAACGGCAGGCGGATGCGGAAGTTCGTGCCTTGCCCGATGACCGAGGAGATCTGCAGCGAGCCGCCGAGCTGCTTCACCTCGTTCGCGACGACGTCCATGCCGACGCCGCGTCCCGCGGACTGGGTGATCGACGTGGCGGTGCTGAACCCCGGCGTCAGGATGAGCTGCATGATCTCTTCGTCGGTGACCTTGCTGTCGGCCTTGAGCAGTCCGCGCTCGTACGCCTTGCGGCGGATGGCCTGCACGTCCAGGCCCGCACCGTCGTCGGCGACGTCGATCACCATCTCCGCGCCTTCGCGGTGCAGGCGGATCGATACGCGGCCGACGGCCGGCTTGCCTTTCTCCTGGCGGCGGGCCGGGGTCTCGATGCCGTGGATCACCGCGTTGCGCATCATGTGCTCGAACGGCGGCAGCATCTTTTCCAGCACCTGCCGGTCCAGCTCGCCCGAGGCGCCGTCGACGGCCAGCTCGACCCGTTTGCCGACCTCCTGCGCCACCTGGCGCACGAGGCGCGTGAGCCGGGGAACGTGGCGCTGGAACGGCACCATGCGCGTCCGCATGAGCCCGTCCTGCAGCTCCGCCGTGACGCGCGACTGCTGCACCAGCAGGGTTTCGGCATCGGACGTGAGCGTACGCAGCAGGTCCTTGATGCTGGAGAGGTCGTTGGCCGACTCGGCCAGCGCGCGCGAAAGCTGCTGGATGTTGGAGTAACGATCGAGCTCCAGCGGATCGAAGTCGCGCGCCACGAACGTCTCCTGGTGGCCGTGCATGATCTGCGCTTCGGTCTCGATCTCCAGTTTCCTGAGCTGCTGCCGCAGCCGACTCACCGTCTGCTCCAGCTCGTCGACGTGGAACTCGATCGAGCTCACCTGCTGCGACAACCGTGAGTGGTAGATGCTGATCTCGCCGGCGGCGTTCAGGAGGTCTTCGAGCAGCTCGGCATCGATGCGCGCGAACTCCTGGCGGGCCTCCGCGGCCACGCGCCGCCGCGGCCCCGGCGCGGCGGCTGGCCGGGGCTCGGCGCCGGGTGCCTCCTCGAGCGCTCTCCGTGGGGGGATGACGGCCGGCACCGGGCGCGTGTCGTCCTCCGCTGCCGGCGCCGGCACGCGCGTCGGCGCGGGCGGCGCCGCGGGGGCCGGCGCGACCGGCTCCGCCGGCTCGAGCGCGATCTCCTCCGCTGCCGCCCCGGCGTCCGTGCCGGCGTGCTCTTCGAGCGCCGGCCATTCGGGCTCCGCGGCGACCTCGGGCCCCGGTACGGCCGCTGCCGGCGCCGCGGGCTCGGGCGCTGCCTCGCGCGGCTCGGGCTCCGGCGGGGAGACCGTCGGCGCTTCGTCCGCCGGCGCCTCCGCGTCCGCGACGGTCTCCGCGGCGCCGAGGGCGGGCGCATCCATCGCGACCGTGGGCTCGTCCACGATCCGCATGCTGACCTGCGGCTCGGGCTCCGGCGTGAACGCCGTGGCCACGTCGTCCGCCGGCTCGCGCTCGGCCGCCGACACGTCACCGGCGTTGATCCGGCGGATGAGCTGCTCGAGCTCGGTGGCCGGCGCGACCTTCTTGCCGGCGGTGACGGTGTCGCGCATGCGGTGCAGCTCGTCGAGGCTCCGCTGCAGCAGCTCGTCGAGCGCGTCCGAGGCCGGCACGCGGCCCTCGTCGATGCCGATCAGCAGCGTTTCGAGCTCGTGGCTCAGGTTGCCCATCGCGGTGATGCCCGCCATGCGGGCGCCACCCTTCAACGTGTGCAGGTGGCGCTTCAGCGCTTCCGCCGGCTCGCGCGCATCGCGGTTCCCGGTCCAGGCGGCGAGCGCCTTGTCCGCTTCTTCCAGGATCTCCGCCGCTTCGTCGGAGAAGATCGCGGCGATCTCCGCATCGTAGCCGCCGTCCTCGACGACCGGGAGCTCCGCCGCGGTTTCCTCGGCGTCGGCCTGCGCGGCAGCGGCCGGGTCCTCCACCGTCGTTGGGGTCTCGATCGCCTCCGTCAGCGCGCGCAGGCGTTCGACCAGCGGGTTGAAGTCGGCGCGCTCGCGATCGGGCTGGTTGATGTCCGCGACGATCTCCCGGATGGCCCGCGCCGCCTCGGCCAGCGCCTGCAGACCCGGCTCGTCCAGCCCCGCGCCGTAGTCGTACGCGCGGCGCACGAACCGGTTGAGCGCGCCGGCGACCGCCACCCCGCGCTCGACGTTCGCCATGTTGGCGCTGCCGTGCAGCGTGTGGCAGGCGCGGTGCAGCTTGTCCGTGACCTCGAACGGCGGCCGGTGGCCGCGGCACGCCTCGAGGAACGCATCGATGACCTGCAGGTGCCCTTCCGTCTCCTTCGCGAAGATGTCGAGCAGCACCGGATCCATCTCGAGCGGTGCCGCCGCTTCGGGCTGCGCCTCCTCGGTGCGCGCCAGCGTCAGCACGGCGGCGTCCGGGTTGCCCTCCGCGAACGCGTTCGCGCGCGCCATCGTCAGCACCACGTCGCTCGACGGCTCCGTGCCGACCTCGAGCTGCTCCACCAGCTCGGGCACTACCTTCGCCGCCTCGAGGATGAACTCGACCATCGGCGGCGTGCGCGTCAGCGTGCGGTTGATGAGCTTGTTGAGCAGGTTCTCGATCGACCAGCAGAACTCGCCGATGCGCTCGGCGCCGACCATGCGTCCGCTGCCTTTCAACGTGTGGAACGAGCGCCGGACGGTGATCAGCGTCTCCATGTCGTCCGGTGCCGCTGCCCAGGCCGGCAGGTTGCGCTCGATCGAGGCGATCTCCTCCTTCGCCTCCTCGATAAACAGCTCGAGCAGCTCGGGATCGAGGTGCTCCGCGTTCTCGGCAACGACCGGCATCGGGATGACGTCGGTCTTCGCGAGTTTCGCCTGGGCCGCCGCATCCATGCCGTCGGCCGGCGCCGACCGCGGCGCCTGCGCGGCCTGGCCGGCCTCGCGCTCGCGGGTCAGGCGGCGTTCCAGGTCCTTGAGGACGGCAAGGCAGGATTCGGCGTTGTCGAGCATGTACTCCGGCTCGCGCCGCCCCGCCTTCATCGTCTCCATGTAATACTCGATGCTCACGATCGCATCGGCCAGGCGGTCCCGTTCCTTCGAGGCCAGGCGCTTGGGACCGGCACCGCCGAGCGACAGCACGATGAGCCGGCCGATGCGGTCGACCACTTCCATCGCGCGGGTCTTGTCCAGCATCAGGAGCCCGGCCTTGATGCCGCGCAACAGCGACGGCACGGCATCGACGCCCGGCGAGCTGCCGTTCGCGAGGCACTGGCTGAACGTCTCCTTGATGCGCGCGAGGTTGATGATGCTCTCGCGCATGACGGCTTCGGCAACCTGCTTGTAATCCGCGTCGTCGGACGGCAACGCTGGCTCGGTACGCTCGCGGTCCTGCGGCGCGATCATCCGCACGAGCTCCTGATCGAGCCGGTCTTCCACCCGGAGCAGCGTGGAAGCGATGTCGAGTATCGTCTGCTCGTCGCCGCCGCCGCCGCTCACGACCGCCTTCAGGCGCTCGATCTCGCCGTCGATGTCGCCGCGGAGCTCGCCCAGCCCGAGCACGCCCAGCGTGTCGCTGATCTTCTTCAAAAGATCGAGCTGCGGCACGAGGTCGGAGGATTTCTCCATGCCCGTGCGGACGTAGATGTCCAGCACGTCCTTGACCCGGCCGAGGTCCTCCTTGATCGCGCCCGCGACCGTCCGCATGAGCTTGACGCTGGGGGCCGAGAGGCTCTCGCGCGCGTGCTCCACCTGCTCGTCGCCCGGCAGCAGCTCCGCCAGGTTGAAGGCCGCGCGTACCTCCCCGATGCGCTTGCCGGCCGTGCGCGAGCGCGCGACGTAGTAGAGGAAATTGTTCAGCAGGTCGGCGATGGGATGCTTGTCGAAAGCCTCGGGCCCTTCGTCGATCAGGAGCTTGATGCGGCGGTCGGTCTGCCCGAGCAGCCGCTTGAGCGCGATCGAGGCCTCGAGCCCGCCGTCGCGCAGCGCCTCGAGCACGGCACCCGCGACCCACCAGAGCTGGTGCATGTCGTCGCGGGTCGCGCACTTCTCGAGCGCCTCCATCACCGCCGAGAGCGTCTGCAGGTGCTTCTGCTCGTCCCCGCCCTGGATCCACCCGAGCAGCGCGAGCTGGAACTTCGGGCGGAGCTTCGCGGCTACCCTGACGGGATCCTCGCCGCTCGCCTCGCGCTTGCCGTCGCCGGCCTGCCGCGACGGCGACAGGTTGAGCAGCAGCAGCGTGCCTTCGGACAAGAGCGGCTGGCCGCGCGCGGCGCGCAGGTCGTTCAGCATCGGCAGCAGCACGAGCGCGATGTCGCGCCCGCCGCCGAGCAGGCGCTCGACGTATGCCGGCAACTGCACCATCGCGCGGGTCAGCGCGTCGAGGCCGTCCTCCCGCGCCTTCCCGTCGCGCAGGCGTGCGAGATGGGCGCACACCGCTTCCATCTCCTCGGCCAGCAGCGCCGCGCCGTAGGTTTCGGTCATGGAGAGCGCACCGCGCGCCTGGTGCAGCAGGTGGGCGCAGGTCGCGAGCGCCTGGGTGCCGCCGCGACCCTCGATGCAGTCCTCGAGCGCCAGGTGCGCGCTCTTCAAGGTCTCCATGAGCTCATGGGCGACTATCGCGAGCGCACCGCCGGCCGTGCCCACGGCCGCGCCGTCGCGGAGTTGCGCCTGCATGCCCGTGTCGCCGCTCATGAACCCGGCGTCAGCCCGCCGCCCGGTCCTCGGCCGCCGGGGCCGCCGCCTTGCGCGGCGCGGCCCGCGTCGCCAGCGTGCTCGTGTTCAGGGCCGAGCTCGGCAGCGTGAAGCCCGCGACCGTCTGGCGGAGCTGCGACGCGAGCACCGAGAGCTTCGCCACCGCGGCCGCGGTCGCGCTGGTCGCCTTGCCGGCCTGCTCGCTGATCTCCTTGAGCCGCGCCGTGCGCCGGGTGACGTCACCCGCGGCGCTCGCCTGCTGGCGCGCGGAGCGGGAGATGTTCTGCACGAGACTCGCGATCTGGTTCGACACCTGCTCGATCTCGTCGAGCGCGGCACCCGCGTTCTCGGCCAGCAGCGCCCCGCCCACCACGTCCGTGGTGCTGCGCTCCATCGACACCACGGCTTCGTTGGTGTCGGCCTGGATCGTGCGCACCAGCACCTCGATCTGCTTCGTCGCGTTGGTGGAGCGCTCGGCGAGCCGCTGCACCTCGTCGGCGACCACGGCGAAGCCGCGACCCGCCTCGCCTGCCATGGAAGCCTGGATCGAGGCGTTCAGGGCCAGGATGTTGGTCTGCTCGGCGATGTCGTTGATGAGCTCGATGATGTTGCCGATCTCCTGCGAGCTCTCCCCGAGGCGCTTGATGCGCTTCGACGTCTCCTGGATCGTCTCGCGAATCGTGTTCATGCCGTCGATCGTGCGGCGCACGGCCTCGCCGCCCTTGTGGGCGACCTCCACCGAGTGGCGCGCGACGTCGGACGAGCGCTCGGCGTTGCCGGACACCTCCTCGATCGATGCGGCCATCGACTCGATCGACTCGGTCACGGCGCGGATCTCGCGGGCCTGGTTGTCCGCGGCGCGCGCCATGTGGCTCGCGGTGCTCTCCGTCTGCTTGGCGGCGGAGTCGACCATGATGGCGGTCTCGTTGATGGTGGCGACCAGCTCGCGCAGCTTCTCGATCGCGTAGTTGATCGAGTCCGCGATGGCGCCGGTGATGTCCTCCGTAACGGTCGCCTCGACCGTGAGGTCGCCGTCCGCCAGGCTGCCCAGCTCGTCGAGCAGCCTCAGGATCGCCTGCTGGTTGCGATCGTTCTGCTCCGCGTGGCGCTTCGAGGCCCGCTCGTACACGGCGGTGCGCGAGTGCATCCAGGCGAGCACCGCGAGCAGCAGGACGGCCAGCCCGACGAGCACCAGCGGCAACCGCGGCTCGCCGAGGATCCCGGGCAGGGCACGCGCGGGTGCATCGCCGCCGGCGCGCGCCGCCCGGAGCACGGCATCCGCGCCCGCGGCGAGCCCGGCGAGCTCCGCCTGCGGATCGCGCAGATCGCCGGCGGCCTCGAGCGCGCCCTCGAGCCTGGTCCCGATCTCGCCGAGCTCGGCGATCACCGGGTCGAGGAGCACGGCGGACTCCGGGGGCAGCGCCGCGACGTCCAGCGTCGTCTCCCCGCCCTTGAGCCCGTTCGCGAGGTCCTGCATCCAGGCGAGGTCGTCGCGCAGCCGCCCGGCGAGGTCCGGCGCGGCATCCCCGGCTGCGAGCGCGGCCACGCCGTCCACCAGCGCCCGGCCGCGCTCCCGGAACGCCTGGATCGGCCCGGTGGCGCCCGACACCTCGAGCCAGGCGTCCGTGGCGGCGAGCGTCGCCGGCACGTGCTGCTCCATCCACGCCGCGGCGTCATTGAGGGTCGCGCCGGCCTCGCGGTGCGCGAGGAGCGCGCCCGCGTGCTGCTCGATGCGGCTCCACGCCGCCGGTCCGCCCGGGAGCGCAGCGGCCGGCGCGGCGCCTTTCAGCTCCGCGATCCGGGCGAGCGCGGTGCGCAGGCGCTCGAACGCCTCCTCGTCGCCGGCGACCCCTGCAACGGCGTGGCGGGTGACGGCCTGCGACAGCAGGGCCAGCTCGACCGGCGGGTCCCTCCCCTCGTCGGTCCGCCCGAGCCAGAGCGCGGCGGCCGCCGCGACCAGTACGACCCCGGTCAGCACCGTGAGCAGCATGAAAGTCGAGCTGCTGGTGGCTCCCGGGCCGAGCCGCTTGCTGTCGGTCTTGTGGGATGTGTTGGCCATGGCTCTCAATCGATTCGAACAGGAATGTCTGTACGCGGTCGCATCAGTCCGCGGCGGCCTGCAGGAACGGCGCCGACTCCACCAGCCCGAACAGGTCGAACACCGGCCAGCTCTCGTGTCCTCGCTGGTAGGCGCCAGCGAGGTAGCGATCGCAGCGCACCACGGTCGGCGGCCAGCGGTCGCTGTACTCCTGCGGCAGGAAGCGCCGGAAGCCGAGCACCTCGTCCACCACCAGCCCGGCGGGAATCTCGCGATGGTTCACGGCGATCACGCGCGCCTGCCGCTTGAGCGACGTGCGGCCGCTCCCCAGGAACATCTTGAGATCGACGAGCGGCAGGAGGTGCCCGCGCAGGTTCGCGATGCCGAGCACCCAGCGCTTCGCCCCCGGCACCCGCGTCGTCGTTTCCGGCAGCATGAGCACCTCGCGGACCTCCTCCCGCGCCGCGACGAACCGCTCCTCGCCGAGGCGAAAGCCGATGCCGACCCATTCGGCCGCGGCCCCGTCCACCGCGTGACCGGCGACCGCGGCGCGGCTGCGCCGCTCGAGCTCCAGGAGGAGCTCGAAGGGGTCGTTGACGAGCTGCGCGAGGTCGGCGGCGCCCATGTCAGCCCCCGTGACCGCGCGCAGGCTGCCGGGTGGAAAGGCTCATCGTGCGGCGGCCATTCAGGCGGCCATCACCGCGTTGATCTTCTCGACGAGCTGCTTCTCCCCGACCGGCTTCACCAGGTACTCGGCCGCACCCTGGCGCATCCCCCAGATCTTGTCGGTCTCCTGGTCCTTGGTCGTGATCATGATGACGGGGATGTTGGCGGTCCCGGGATCGCGGGTGAGCTTGCGCGTCGCCTGGAAGCCGTTCATGCCCGGCATCACGACGTCCATCAGGATGCAGTCGGGCTTCCGGAGCTGCGCCTGCCGGATGCCCTCTTCCCCGCTGTCCGCGACCAGTGTCTCGAAGCCGTTGCGTTCCAGCATGTTCTGGAACAGGTGCAGCTCGGTCGGCGAATCGTCGACGATGAGAACTACCGCCATAATGCCCCCCTCATGAGATCTGGCTGGATATCGCACCCAGCAACTCGTCCTTGGTGAACGGCTTGGTCAGGTACTGCTCGGAGCCGACGATGCGGCCACGCGCGCGATCGAACAGCCCGTCCTTGCTCGACAGCATGATGACCGGCGTATTGCGGAACATCTTGTTGTGCTTGATCAGCGAGCAGGTCTGGTAGCCGTCGAGCCGCGGCATCATGATGTCCACGAAGATCAGGTCGGGCTGGTGATCGGCGATCTTGGACAGGGCGTCGAAACCGTCGATCGCCGTGAACACCTGGCAGCCCTCCTTGGTCAGCAGGGTCTCGGCGGTACGCCTGATCGTCTTGCTGTCGTCCACGACGAGAATCTTGAGCCCGTTCAGACTTCGAGATGGCCTGTCACCCACTGTATCGCCTCGCCCCCCAAGCAGAATGGCGACCCTTGTACCACATTGAATTGAGCGCCGCCATGACGACCGGCACACGCCGGAACCGCCCTGATTCTATTGCATTTTGGCCCGCTTCGCGGGGGTCGCGGGGAGCGCTGCCGCACCCGGATGCGGAATTGCCGCATAATGCGTCGGGAGCGCGAGGGAGAACACCGGCATGGCAGGAAAACGCTTGCGGGTCGGGGTCGTCATGGACCCGATCGAATCGATCAACCCGAAGAAGGACAGCACGCTCGCGATGCTCCTCGAAGCGGCCCGGCGGGGGGCCGAGATCCACTACATGCAGCAGTCGGATCTCAGGCTGCGGTGGGGCGAGGCCTTCGCGAGCACCCGGACCATCACCGTCCGGGACGACCTCGAGCGCTGGTTCCGTTTCGAAGGCGAGCACGAGGGCCCCCTCGGCGAGCTCGACGTGGTGCTGATGCGCAAGGACCCGCCGTTCGACCTGGAGTACATCTATACGACCTACATCCTCGAGCGGGCGGAAGAGGCGGGTGCGCTGGTCGTGAACCGGGCGCAAAGCCTGCGCCGGCTGAACGAAAAGGCCTACACCGCGTGGTTCCCGGAGTGCACGCCGCCGACGCTGATCACGCGCTCGATGGACGAGATACGGGCGTTTCTCGCCGAGCACGGGCAGATCGTCGTCAAGCCGCTGGACTCCATGGGTGGCCGCTCGATCTTCGTCGTCGCGCGCGGCGACAAGAACACGAACGTCATCGTCGAGACGCTGACCGACAACGGGCGGCGCTTCACGATGGCCCAGGTCTACATCCCGGAGATCACGGAAGGCGACAAGCGCATCCTGCTGGTCGACGGCGAGCCGGTGCCGTACGCGCTCGCGCGGGTGCCCGCGGCGGACGACTTCCGCGGCAACCTCGTGATGGGCGCGCGGGGGGAAGGCCGGGAGCTCACGGAGCGGGATCGCTACATCTGCTCGCGGGTGGGACCGGCGCTCAGGGAACACGGGGTCCTGTTCGCCGGGCTCGACGTGATCGGCGACTACCTGACCGAGATCAACGTGACGAGCCCGACCGGCATCCGCGAGCTCGATCGCCAGTTCGGGCTCAACATCGCCGGGCTCCTGTTCGACGCCATCGAGGCCCACCTCGGCTCGCGCGCTTGACGCCGGTCGCATTTCCGGCCGCTCGCGGCCGCTAGAATCGCCGGTTGGGGCGCGACCCGTGCCACAATGCGCGCGGATGCCTGCCACCGGGACGACCAGCCGGCACGACGATGACCGACCTCACGGCCGACCACAACGCCTTCGCGGAGCTCGAAGACCGACAGGCCCCTCGCGCGAATCGCGCCGCGACGGGCCCCGATCGCCTGCCGCCGATGCTGTTCCTGGCGGCGCTGATCCACGGCATCCTCATCGTCGGCGTCACCTTCAACCCGCTGGCGCACGACGACCGGGGCGCGATCTCGCTCGAGGTCACCATCATCGCGGAGCCCGAGCGCTCGCTCAGCCGGAACGACGACGCGGCCTACCTCGCGCAAGCGACCCAGGAAGGTGCCGGCAACACGACCCTCGACGTGCGTCCCGGGGCGCTGCCCGACACCGATGCGCCGTTCGAGAACCCCGGCGAGGAAGCCGGGAACGCGCTCGCGACCACGCGCGAGGCCGAGGCGGCGGCCGACACGCTGATCACCACGCGGGCGCCGGGGGAGGAGGCGGCCGCGGACCTGCCGCGCGAGGATCCGGCCGTGCGCTCCGAGACCGCGCTCGCGCTAGAGAAGGGCGTCGACCTCACGTTGCCCCTGCCTGAGGACGAGCTCGCGCGCTTCGAGCTGCGCTCGGACGACCCGCGCGAGCTCGTCACGACGGTGGATACCCGCGAAGCGGTGATCGCGGGCTACCTGCATCGATGGAAGCGCAAGATCGAGGCGATCGGCCTCGAGCACTTTCCCGAGCAGGCCCTGATCGAGGGCGTGACGGGCAGCCCGACGCTCGAGGTCACGATCGAAGCCTCGGGGGCCCTGCACGAGGTCGTGCTGCGGCGCTCGTCGGGCTCACGCCTGCTCGACCAGGCCGCGCTCGACATCCTGCGGCGGGCGGCGCCTTTCGATGCCTTTCCGGAAGCCGTGCGCGCCGACTACGACCGGCTGCGCTTCGCCTACAAATGGCAGTTCAGCCGCATCGAGGTGCCGTCCGCGGCACAGCGCACGGACTCTCCCTGACCCGCCGGGTTCCGTTCGCGATCACGTCGTGAGAAAGCGGTTGTGCGCCTCCCGGAGACGGTCGATACTTGGGGCATGCAATCCGCCACATCGTTGAGCAACCAGCTCCTGATCGCGATGCCCGGCATGCTGGACCCGAACTTCAGCAGCACGGTCACGCTGATCTGCGAGCACAACGCCGAAGGCGCCCTCGGCATCGTCATCAACCGGCCGACGAGCCTGACGCTCGGCGGGCTTTTGGAGCAACTGGACGTGCCGGATCCCCTGCCGGAGGCCGCGAGCCGGCCGGTCTTCGACGGCGGCCCGGTGGCGCGCGAACGGGGCTTCGTGCTCCACAACGCCGACACGGACCGCCGGTTCGAGAGCTCGGTGGCGGTGTCGCCGGAGATCCACCTGACGTTGTCGCGCGACGTGCTGGAAGCGATCGCCGCCGGCCAGGGGCCGTCCAAGTCGCTGGTCGCGCTCGGCTATGCCGGCTGGCAGCCGGGCCAGCTCGAAGCCGAGATGCTGGCGAACGCCTGGCTGAGCGTCCCGGCCACCCCGGAAATCGTGTTCGACGTGCCGTACGCCGAACGCTGGATGTCCGCCGCGCGCATCCTGGGCGTCGACATCAGCCGGCTCGCGCCGCATGCCGGGCACGCCTGACACGACCCGACCCGAAACCGTCCTCGCCTTCGACTTCGGTGGCTCGCGCATCGGGGTAGCCGTGGGCCAGTCCGTCACCGGCTCCGCAGGCCCCCTGGGGGTCGTCGCGAACGGGCCGCGCGGCCCGGACTGGGAGCGCATCGATGCGCTGGTCCGGGAATGGCGGCCGTCCCGGCTCATCGTCGGCCTGCCGCTGCACGCGGACGGCTCGCCGTCGCCGCTCGGCGCGGCGGCCTCGGCGTTCGCGGCCGCGCTCAGCCGCCGCACCCGGCTGCCGGTGGAGATGATGGACGAGCGCTGGTCCTCGATCGAAGCGCGCGAGCAGCTCGCCGCCCGGCGTCGCGAGGGCCGCCCGGGGCGCATCCGCCGGCCGCACGTGGACGCGGCGGCGGCGGTGCTGATCGCCGAGCGCTGGCTGGCGCGTTCGGCGCCGTCGGGGGAACCGCCGGCACCGGATTGCGGGTAAACTGCGCACCCGATGCACGCAACCGAGCTCACCGGCACCCCCCCGCCAGGCGACGAGGCCAGCCTCCAGCTGACGCCCGCCGGCCGGCTGCGGCACCTCTTGACGCTGCGCGGCCTCTCGCGGGAGCAGATCACCTCGCTGCTCGATCGCGCGGAAACCTTCCTGAGCCCGTACGGCGAGCAGGTCGTGCGCAGCCGGGCGCTGGCCGGGCGCACCGTCGCGAACCTGTTCTTCGAGCCGAGCACCCGCACCCGCGCCTCTTTCGATCTCGCGGGCAAGCGGCTGGGGGCGGACGTGCTGAACCTCGACGTCAACACGTCCTCGCGGAAGAAGGGCGAGAGCATCCTCGACATGATCTACACGCTGCAGGCGATGCAGGTGGACGTGTTCGTGGTGCGTGACGCGAGCGCCGGCGTGCCGGCGTACATCGCGCGTCACGTGAACGAGCACGTCAGCATCCTGAACGCCGGAGAGGCGGACATCTCGCACCCGACGCAGGGCTTGCTCGACATCATGACGATCCGGCAGTACAAGCCGGATTTCGAGTCGCTCGTCGTCGCCATCGTCGGCGACATCGCGCATTCGCGCGTGGCGCGCTCCGCGGCGGACGGCCTGACGACCATGGGCGTCGGCGAGATCCGGCTCGTCTGCCCGCCGGCGCTCGCGCCCGAGCCCGGCTCGATCCAGGGGCGCGTGATGCACCGCCTGGAGGACGGCCTCGCCGGCGCCGACGTCGTGATGGCGCTGCGCATCCAGCGCGAGCGCATCGGCAACCTGGACGGCATTCCCGGGATCGACGAGTACTTCGCGCGCTACGGCGTGAGCCACGAGCGCATGAAGCTCGCGAAGCCGGACGCCATCGTCATGCACCCGGGCCCGATGAACCGGGGCATCGAGATCGAGTCCTCGCTCGCCGACAGCCCGCGCTCGGTGATCACGCGGCAGGTGACGAACGGCGTCGCGGTGCGCATGGCGGTGCTGTGCACCGTCGTCGAAACGCTCACGTCCGGCAGGCAGCGGTGACGTCGCGCGAGCAGGCGGCCCGGGCACACCGCGGCACGATTTTCCTGGAGACGTGCACGGTGACGGACGTCGCGCGGTTTCCCGGCGAGCAGTACGTGCTGCGCCTGCACTCGCCCGAGACCGCGCGCCGGGCCGTGCCGGGACAGTTCGTGCACATCCGCTGTGACGCCGCCATCCCGATGCGGCGGCCGCTCTCGATCATGCGCGCCGATCGCGACGGCGGCTGGATCGAGGTGCTGTTCAAGGTGGTCGGCAGCGGGCTGCGCGCGCTCGCGCAGAAGGCGCCCGGCGACCGCATGAGCCTGCTCGGCCCGATCGGCCGCGGGTTCGAGCCCCGGCCCGAACGACCGCGTGCGTTGCTCGTCGGCGGCGGCGTCGGCATCCCGCCGATGATTTTCCTCGCGGAGACGCTGTGGCGCGATCAGAGCGAGTGGCACCCGCTGGTGCTGATGGGCTCCGAGATCCCGTTCCCCTTCGATCCGGTGCCTTCGGCGATCGCCACCGACTGGCTGCCCGACGAGAGCCTCATGGCCATGCCGCTGCTCGAGGATTGGCACATCCCGAGCCGGCTCGCGAGCGGCGCCGCGCTCCCCGGCACCTTTCGCGGCAACGTCGCCGAGCTCGCGCGCGTGTGGCTCGACGCACAGCCGCCGGAAGTGCTGGCGGAAACCGAGGTCTTCGCCTGCGGCCCGACGCCCATGCTGCGGGCGATGGCGGCGCTCGCGCGCGAGTTCGGGGTGCCGGCACAGGCCGCGCTCGAGGAATTCATGGCCTGCGCCGTGGGCGGCTGTGCGGGTTGCACGGTGCTGGTACAGACAGCGCGCGGGCCCGCCATGCAGCGGGTGTGCGTGGACGGCCCGGTGTTCGACGCGGCGACGGTGTTCGCGTAGGCGGCGCCGCTGCCGGGCCGCCGCGGGCGGGAGCGTGGCGTCAGGCCGGCAGGGGACGAGTCGCCTCGAAGCGCGCGCGCTCGTCGCGTGAGCGTCCCGGGACGGACGGCAGCGAGCTGCAGACGAGCGCGACGCCCCCGGCAGAGGTCTCGCAGCCGTCGGCTTCGATGCCGGCGGCCCCGTGGACCCGCGAGCGGGCGCCCAGCACGACACCTTCGTCGATGATCGCGCGGTGCACGCGGCAGTCCGGCCCGACGTGCGCGCCCGGCAGGAGCACGGAATCCTCGACCACGGCGCCCGGTTCGATGCGCACGCCGCCGAAGAGCAGCGACCTCCTCACCGTCGCGCCCTCGATGCGGCAGTCCTCCGCGGCCAGGCAGCCGGCGATGCGCGCCACGCCGTCGCTGCAGCCGGGGCCACCCGCCGCCGCGGCGTTGAGCGTGGGCAGGATCGGCCAGCGCGGGTCGCCGGGATCGAGCGCCGCGTCGGCGCCCAGGAGCGCCATGCTCGCCTCCCAGTAGGCGTCGATCGTGCCGATGTCGCACCAGTAGCCGCCCGCGTCCGCGCAGGGATCGCGATGCGGGAACGCCGCAACGCGCACCCCAGGCGCGGCGACGCAGGCCGGCACGACGTCGCGTCCGAAGTCGTGGCGCGACCCGGGCCGGCGGGCATCCTCGCGCAGCAGTGCGGCGAGGAGCTCCGCGTCGAACACGTACACACCCATGGATGCCAGCGGTGCGGGACCGACGTCCACGTCCACCGGCTTCTCGTGGAAGGCGACGATCTCGTCGTCCGCCACCGACATGATGCCGAAGTGATGCGCCTCTTCCGGGACGACCGGGTGGCACGCGACCGTCAGGTCGGCACCCTGCCGACGGTGGAAGTCGAGGAGCTCCGCGTAATCCATGCGGTAGACGTGATCCGCCGCCAGCACGAGGACGAACTTCGCCTTCAGCCGCTCGATCGCGCGCAGGTTCTTGTACACGGCATCGGCGGTGCCGGCGTACGGCCCGCCGCGGCGCGCGTCCGCTTCCCAGATCTCGACCGGCCGACCCTCGAACGGATTGCCCTGCCGCCAGTGGCGCTCGAGGTGCGGGACGAGGGAGTCCGCCTTGTACTGGGCCGCGACGCCGACGTGCGCGAGACCCGAATGCAGGCAGTTCGACAGGGTGAAATCGATGCTGCGGCAGTGTGCGCCGAAAGGCAGCGCGGGCTTGCACCGCTTGAGTGTGAGTCCCCCGAGCCGCGTGCCCTGGCCCCCGGCCAGCACGACGGCGACCGCCTCGTCCGCTATCCCCTCCGCCACCTCGATCGCCTCCGCGCTGCTCGTCCGGTTGCACACCACTTTAGGGACGTGGCGTCGGCGATCCATCCGTAGAAACCACGACGGCAGCGAGGCAGGAGCGTCGAGCCGGCGGCGGCGGGACGTCAGCCGCCGAAGTTGACGAGGGCCTCGAGGTTGGAGCGCGAGTCGGCGTGCGCCATCGCTTCCTCGAGCGTGATCGTGCCGGCCTTGTACAGGTTGAGCAGCGCCCGGTCGAAGTTCTGCACGCCCTTCTCGCCGGAATCCTTGATCGCCTCTTTCACCGCGGCGATGTCGCCCTTCATGATCAGGTCCTTGATGTGCGGCGTGTTGAGCATGAGCTCGACCGCCGCCACCCGCCGGCCGCTGCGTGACCGGACCAGGCGCTGCGAGATGATGGCGCGCAGGTAGTGCGCGAGGTCCATGAAGACCTGCGGGTGCTGGGACGTCGGAAACATGTTGATGATGCGATCCAGCGTTTCCGGGGCATTGTTCGAATGCAGGGTCGCGAGCACGAGGTGCCCGGTGCCGGCCATGTCGATGGCCGACTGCATCGACTCGTGATCGCGGATCTCGCCGATCTGGATGACGTCCGGCGCGGCACGCATGGCGCTCTTCAAGGCGTTCGCGTACGACTTCGTGTCGAGCCCGACCTCGCGCTGGTTGACGATCGACTGCTTGTTCGGGTGCAGGAACTCGATCGGGTCCTCGATCGTGATGATGTGCGACGAGGTATTCTCGTTGCGGTAATTGATCATCGCGGCGAGCGTGGTCGACTTGCCGTTGCCGCTGGCGCCGACCATGAGGATCAGCCCGCGCTTCAGCATGACCAGGTCCTTGAGCTGCTCCGGCATGCCGAGGTCGTCCAGGTTCGGCATCTCGGCCGTGATGTAGCGCAGCACCATCGCCACGTTGCCGCGCTGCTGAAACACGTTCACGCGGAAGCGGCCGAGGCCCGGCTCGGATATCGCGAAGTCGATCTCGAGGTCGCGCTGGAAGGCTTCGAGCTGGTTCTCGTCCATGAGCTCGAACGCCGCCTGCTTCACCATCTTCGGCGTCATCTCGAGCTTGTTGACGGGAATGATCTTGCCGTCGATCTTGATCTTCGCGGGCGCGTAGGGGGTGAAGAACAGGTCGGAAGCCTTCTTCTCCACCATCAGCTTGAACAACGGCTTGACGTTCATACCATTCCTGCCCGCCTCAGAAGGTCCTGGCGGTGTCCTCTTCCATGATCTTCAGGCTCTCGCCCTGCTGGTCCGCGAGCGCGCTCTCGCGCTTGCTCTCGAGCTTGATGCGCAACCTGAGCTCGTTCTTCGAGTCCGCGTTGCGCATCGCTTCCTCGTAGGAAATGACGCCGTCCTCGTACAGCGCGAACAGCGCCTGGTCGAACGTCTGCATGCCGAGGCGGGTCGACTTCGCCATGATCTCCTTGATGTGGGCGACCTGGCCTTTGAAGATGAGGTCGGAGATGAGCGGCGAGTTCAGCATGATCTCCATCGCCGCCACGCGCCCGACGCCGCTCTCGCGCGGAATGAGGCGCTGCGACACGATCGC
Organism: Woeseiaceae bacterium; assembly: GCA_035304345.1. Classification (GTDB taxonomy): domain Bacteria; phylum Pseudomonadota; class Gammaproteobacteria; order Steroidobacterales; family Woeseiaceae; genus IDS-8. The sequence goes on from DATGQE010000010.1 coordinate 45,084, forward strand.
CTTGATGTTCAGCGACAGGTCCATGAGGAGCTGCTGCCGGCGCTCCTCCGGGAAGAAGTTGATGATACGGTCGAGTGCCTGGTTCGCGCTGTTGGCGTGCAGCGTGGCCAGGCACAGGTGACCCGTCTCGGCGAACTGGATGCCGTACTCCATCGTCTCGCGGTCGCGAATCTCGCCGATCAGGATCACGTCCGGGGCCTGGCGCAGCGTGTTCTTGAGCGCCGCGTGCCACGACTCGGTGTCCACGCCGACCTCGCGCTGGGTGATGACGCAGCCCTTGTGCGGATGCACGAACTCGACCGGGTCCTCGATGGTGATGATGTGGCCGCGCGAGTGCTCGTTGCGGTGGCCGATCATGGCGGCGAGCGTGGTGGACTTGCCCGAGCCGGTGCCGCCGACGACGATCACCAGCCCGCGCTTGTTCATGACGACGTCCTTGAGGATCGGCGGGAGCTCGAGCTCGCCCAGCGTCGGGATCTCCGTGGTGATCGTGCGCAGCACCGCGCCGACCTGGCCCTGCTGGATGAACGCGCTGACACGGAAACGGCCGATACCCTGCGGGCTGATCGCGAAGTTGCACTCCTTGGTCGAGTCGAACTCCTTGATCTGCTTGTCGTTCATGAGGGCCCGGACCATCATCGCCGACTGCTCGGCGGTGAGCGGCGTCTCGGTCGCCTTGTGGATCGTGCCGTCGATCTTGATGGCGGGGGGAAAGCCGGTCGTGATGAAAAGGTCCGAGCCTTCCTTCTCCACCATCTTGCGCAGCAGGTTCTGCGTCAGCCTGATCGCCTGTTCCCGGTCCATGACCTTCTCCAGCCCTAAGCCTTCCACCCTGGAGCGTGCGTCGCGTGCGCCCGGTCAGCGCATCGCGCGCGATGCGTGCTCCTGCAGGCCCGTGTCGTGCGCTCCCTCAAAAGTTTTCCTTGTTCACCGCCCGGAACCGCGCCTCTTCCTTGGTGATCAGGCCCTTCGCCAGCAGCTCTGCCAGGTTCTGGTCCAGCGTCTGCATGCCGGACGCGTGCCCGGTCTGGATGGCCGAATACATCTGGGCGATCTTGCCTTCGCGGATCAGGTTCCGGATGGCCGGCGTCCCGATCATGATCTCGTGCGCGGCGATGCGCCCGCCGCCGATGCGCTTGAGCAGCGTCTGCGAGATCACCGCACGCAGCGACTCCGACAGCATCGCCCTGACCATCTCCTTCTCCGCCGCCGGGAACACGTCGACGATACGGTCGATGGTCTTGGCCGCGGAGCTCGTGTGCAGGGTGCCGAAGACGAGGTGCCCGGTCTCCGCGGCGGTCAGCGCCAGCCGGATCGTCTCCAGGTCGCGCAGCTCGCCGACGAGGATCACGTCGGGGTCCTCGCGCAGCGCGGAGCGCAGCGCCTCGTTGAAACCGAGGGTGTCGCGATGGACCTCGCGCTGGTTGACCAGCGACTTCTTGCTCTCGTGCACGAACTCGATCGGGTCCTCGATCGTGAGGATGTGATCCGGCTTGTTCTCGTTGATGTAGTCCACCATGGCGGCGAGCGTCGTAGACTTGCCGGAGCCGGTCGGCCCGGTCACGAGCACGATCCCGCGCGGGTGCATCGCGATGTCCTTGAAGATCGGCGGCGCGCCGAGATCGTCGAGCGTCAGGATCTCCGACGGAATCGTCCGGAAGACCGCGGCCGAGCCGCGATTCTGGTTGAACGCGTTCACACGGAAGCGGGCGAGCTTCGGTATCTCGAACGAGAAGTCGGTCTCCAGGAATTCTTCGTAGTCCTTGCGCTGCTTGTCATTCATGATGTCGTACACCATGCTATTGACGTCCTTGTGGGTCAGCGCAGGCATGTTGATCCGCTTGATGTCGCCGTCCACGCGGATCATGGGCGGCACGCCGCCGGAAAGGTGCAGGTCCGATGCGTTGTTCTTCACGGTGAACGCCAGGAGCTGCGCAACATCGACGGCCATGTCTGTTCCTCTGCAGTAGTTCCGGCACTTACCATAAGCCGGGTGACGAGGCTGCCTAGTATAGCGAACGCAAGCCGGTAAAACGTGACTGGATTCACGGAAAACTTTCGAAAAATCCAAGATTTGCTGGCCCGGGCCACGGCCGATGCCGGGCGCCCGGCCGGCGCCGTCAGGCTGCTCGCCGTGAGCAAGTCCCAGCCCGCTGCCGCCGTGGCCGCGGCCGCCGCGGCCGGCCAGCGGGAGTTCGGGGAAAACTTCGTCCAGGAGGCGCTCACGAAGATGGCGGAGGTCGCTCGCGACGACCTGGTCTGGCATTTCATCGGCCACCTCCAGTCGAACAAGACGCGCGCCGTCGCCGAGCGCTTCGACTGGGTGCACACGATCGACCGCCCGAGGATCGCGGAGCGCTTGAGCCGGCAGCGACCGCACCATGCGCCCGACCTCAACGTGTGCATCCAGGTCAACATCGACGCGGAGGAAGGCAAGTCGGGGGTGTCGCCGGAAGAGCTTCCGGCGCTTGCGGCGACGGTCGCGGGGCTGCCCCGCCTGCGCCTGCGCGGCCTGATGTGCATCCCGCGCATCCGCGAAGGCTTCGAGGCGCAACGCGAGCCGTTCCGGCGACTGCGCGAGCTCGGGGAGTCGCTCGCCGACGCGGGCATCGAAACCGACACGCTCTCGATGGGCATGAGCGGCGACTACGTCGCCGCCATACATGAAGGTGCGACGATCGTCCGCATCGGGACGGCCCTGTTCGGTCCGCGTCCCGATGCCGGCCGCTAGGGAACGACTCGATGGCAGGAAGCAGAATCGGTTTCATCGGGGGCGGCAACATGGCACGCGCCATTGCCGGCGGGCTGGTGCGTTCCGGTTACGGGGCGCACAACCTCCTCATCGCCGAGCCCCGGCCGGAGCAGCGCGCGCAACTCGCGCTCGAGCTGCCCGGCGCGACGGTGACCGCCGACAATGACGCCGTCGCCTCCGCAGCGGACAACCTGCTGCTCGCCGTGAAGCCGCAGATCCTGAGGGAGGTCTGCACCGGGATACGTGCCGCGGTGCAGAAGTCGCGGCCGCTCGTCATCTCCATCGCGGCGGGCCCTGCCGTCGACGACATCGACGGCTGGCTGGGCGGCGGGCTCGAGATCGTGCGGGCGATGCCGAACCAGCCGGCGCTCGTCGATCGCGGCATCGCCGCGCTGTACGCGAACCCGCGCACCGGCCAGGCCGGCCGCGAGCTCGCCGGGAAGGTGCTGGCGGCCGTCGGCAGCGTCGTCTGGGTCGAGGACGAGAGCCTGCTGGACGCCGTCACCGCGGTGTCCGGGACCGGTCCCGCCTACGTCTACCTGCTGATCGACATGATGATCGAGGCGGCGGTCGCCTTCGGCATCCCCCCCGACGTCGCGCGCCGGCTCGCCATCGAGACCGCCTGCGGCGCCGCCGAGCTGGCCCGCACCGGCGAGGAGCCGATGACGGCGCTCATCGAGCGCGTGCGCTCCCCGGGCGGCACGACGACGGCGGCCTTCGAGCAGCTCGAGGCTCATGACGTTCGTGGTATCTTTGCGCGGGCGATCGCCGCCGCGCGCGATCGCGCGCGAGAACTGGCTGCCGAAGCCCGGGCCACGACACCGACCGATCCTTCATGAGCGGACTCAGAAGCGCTGTCGCTTTCATCATCCAGACCCTGGCGCAGCTCTACATCCTGCTCCTGCTGCTGCGCTTCTGGCTGCCCTGGCTGCGCGCCGACTTCCGCAACCCGGTGGCCCAGGGGATCCTGCGGTTCACGTCGCCCCTGATCCTGCCCGTGCGGCGCATGGTGCCCTCGGTATGGCGCCTCGACACCGCGACCATCCTGGTGGCGTTCATCGTGCAGTTCCTGACGCTGGTCGTGCTGGCGCTGATCTACGGCGCGCCCGTGCCCCACCCGTTGCCGCTGGCCGTGACGACCGTCATCGAGCTGATCGTGCTCAGCCTGAACCTGTTCTTCTTCGCGATCCTGATCCGGGTCGTCCTGAGCTGGGTGGCGCCGCATGCCTACAACCCGATCACCGCCCTGGTGACCACCCTCTCGGAGCCGGTGCTCCGCCCCTTCCGTCGCAGCATCCCGACCATAGGCGGGCTGGACATCTCGCCGGTCTTCGCGCTCATCCTGATCCAGGCCGCCGTGATCTTCCTCGGCCACCTCAAACCTCCCCTCGTGTGAGCCGGCACGGGCGGGCCGCCCGCTTGCGGGGGCATAGGAGCCGCGGGCGTAATCGGCTATAGTTCCGGAAACGGACTGGTCATGACTCGGGGGGTCGAGAATGAGGTCAGCCAGCATAACCGCGGCGTTCTCTGTCATGACGGTGCTCGCCGCCTGCGGCGGCCCGGAACCCGAGGCCACCACGACGCAGGCGCAACCCGATCATGCGTCCTCCATGGACATCGGCGATCACGTCGTGCACTTCAGCGCCCAGCGAACCGACCAGTTGCCTCCCGAGATCGCCAGCCTGTACAACATCGTGCGCAGCGAGAACCGGGCGATGCTCAACGTCTCGGTGATCGAAGAGGCCACCCGGAAACCGGTGCCCGCCAGGGTGGACGTGAAGACCGTCAACCTGACCGGGCAGCTCAAGACGATCAACATGCGCCGTATCGACGAAGAGGAAGCGATCTACTACGTCGGCGAGACCCCGGTCGCGAATCGCGAGACCCTGATTTTCGACATCACCGTGCAGCCGGAGGGCGTCGAGGAACCGACCCAGCTTCGCTTCAAACGCCAGTTCTTCACGGACCGCTGAAGCGTCCGGGAAAGGCTTTCGCCTTACGCGTCGCCCGAACTTGTGGTATCGTCGCGCAGAATTTTTGGGGACAGTCACCGTCGTTGCCGGAAGCACCGCGCGAGCTGCACGGGCAGTAGCCAGGTGCAGGAGCGACGGTGACTGTTCCGCGTTAGTTCGTTCCAACCCAGTTTGCGAGGAGAAAGGCCCATATGGCAGCGAATGACAAGTCCGGCGCCAACAAGCCGCCGACCAAATCCGAGATCTATGCCTCCATTGCGGAGGATACCGGCCTGACGAAGAAGGACGTCGCTGCCGTGTTCGATTCGTTGACCAAGCAGATCAAGAAGAGCCTGGCCGGCCGCAATGCACCGGGGCTGTTCACGCTGCCCGGGCTGCTCAAGATGCGCGTCGTGAAGAAGCCGGCAACGAAAGCGCGCGAAGGCATCAACCCGTTCACCGGCGAGAAGATGATGTTCAAGGCGAAGCCCGCATCGAAGACGGTGAAGGTGGCGGCGCTGAAGGGATTGAAAGACATGGTCTGAGGCAGCTTCGCCTCGGCAGAAAAAAACCGGGCTTCGTGCCCGGTTTTTTTTGCGGCTCGTTTTCCAGGCCGATGGGCCGCTGCTACGACGAGTGCTCGCGGACGAACGCCTCGACCGTCCGGCGCAACTCCACCAGCCTGCCGTGGAAAAAGTGGCTGGCGCCCGGGAAGACCCGGAGCTCGGGCCCGGGGTCCAGCGCATTGAGCCACTCGATCGTGTCGTCGACGTTGACGAGCTCGTCCTCGTCACCCTGGACCACCAGCCAGGGGCAGCGCGGCACGGCATCGCCGGGCGCGCCGAGACGGCCGACGGCAGGCGCGACGCTCACGAGCCCGGCCGCGCCGAGCTCGACCGCGGCGCGAATCGCGACGGCCGCGCCGAAGGAGAAGCCGGCCAGCCACAGCGGTGCACCGGGCACGCGCCGCCCGGCTTCCCGCGCCGCCGCGAGGGCGTCCTCGAGCTCGCCCCTGCCTTCGTCGTAGTCGCCTTCACTCTCCCCGACGCCGCGGAAGTTGAAGCGCAGCGCCAGCATGTCGCACGCGGTGAACGCCCGGGCGAGCGTGTGCACGACCTTGTTCTGCATCGTTCCGCCGTGCAGCGGGTGCGGATGGCAGACGACGGCCGCACCGCGCGGCACGGACGCCGGCGCTTCCACGAGCGCCTCCAGCCGCCCGGCAGGACCGTCGATGACGAGCTTTTCCGACTGCGGCGACCTTGCCATGCGGCTTACAATGCATTCGATGGACGACGAACGATGATGCCCGAGTTTACCGCGCTGCATCTCGCGATGCTCGCCGGCGCGTTCGTTGCCGGCGTCGGTATCGGCTGGCTGCTGCGCAGCGATCGCTGCGCGCGCGAGAAGATCGCCATCAATGCCGGCTGGCAGGAGCAGCTCGAAGGCCAGCAGGCGGAGCACGACCGGCTGGCGAACAGGGTCGGCGAGCTCGAAAGGCAGCTCGCAGCCTGCCGGGCCTCGGAGGAAGCGGCAGAGGGCGCGCTCGCAGAAGCGCGCTCCGCGCTCGAAGAGCGCGAACGGAAGATCGCGCGGCTCGCCCGGCAGCTCGGGAGCTGGCGGGCCCGGGTGCCGCCGCTCGTGGAGCGCTACCGCGAGCGCGAGCGCGAGGTGGAAGAGCTCAGGTCCGGGCTCGACCGCGCGGCCGACCGCATCGCCCGGCTCGAAGCGATGACCCGCGAGGCGGAACGGGAGGCGCCGCCCGCCGATGCGAACGGGTCGGGCTAGCGCGTCGCCGCGTCCCCGGGCTTCACGTCGAGCAACTCGACCTCGAACACCAGCGTGGAGTTCGGCGGAATCGGGCCGGCGCCGCGCTCACCGTAGCCGAGATGCGGCGCGATCGTGAGCTCCCGGGTCTCGCCGATGCGCATGCCGCTGACGCCCTCGTCCCAGCCCCGGATGACGCGCCCGGCACCGACCGGAAACTCGAACGGCGTGCCCCGATCCACGGAGCTGTCGAACTTGTCGCCGCGACCGTTTGCCGCGCGCGGGTCGTGCAGCCAGCCGGTGTAATGCACGACGGCGACGTCGCCGGGCTGCACCGCCTGCCCGCTGCCCGCCTCGAGCACCCGCGCCGTCAGCCCGGGCAGGATCTCCCTCGATTCGACGCGAGACGCGCCGGCGGCGTCGCGACCGGCATTCGCATCCGCGGTGGCAGCACCCGGCTCGTCGCCCGCTGCGGGGGTACCGCCGCCCGGCGCGTTGTCGCCGCATGCCGCGAGCAGCGCGCAGGCGGCGCTCGCCAGTATCCAGTCCCTTGCATTCATCACTTTCCCCCGGAGTCGGAGCGATCGGCATGATGACTGCCGCCCTTCGCGAAGTCGAGCGCAGCCGAGTTGATGCAATAGCGCAGCCCGGTGGGCTCCGGACCGTCCTCGAAGACGTGTCCCAGGTGCGCACCGCAGCGACTGCACAGCACTTCCTCGCGGATCATGCCATGGCTGGTGTCGCGGACAGTGCGCACCCGGTCGCCGGCGAGCGGCAGCCAGAAGCTCGGCCACCCGGACCCGGAGTCGTACTTGTGCGCGGAGCTGAAGAGCTCGGCACCGCACACCACGCAGCGGTACACACCCTCTTCCTTGTTGTACAGCCAGCGCCCGGTGAACGGGGGCTCGGTGCCCTTCTCCTGGGTGATGCGGTACTGCTCCTCGGTGAGCCGCCGCTTCAGCTCGTCCTTGTCGGGTATGTCGCTGGTCATGACCGGGATCCTGCCGAAGACCGCGATTCTACACCCGCCGTTCGCTCATTCGGCGGACGAATCCACGAGCAGCGCGTTCACCCGCCGCACGTAGGCCGCGGGGTCCGGCAGCGCAGCGCCCTCCGCCAGCAGCGCATGATCGAGGATGACGTGCGCCAAGGCGTCGAAGCGGCTCTCGTCCGATTCGGCCGACAGCTTCCTGAGCAGCGGGTGCTCGACGTTGACCTCGAGCAGCGGCTTGGTCGCCGGCAGCTTCTGGCCGGCGGCTTCCAGGATCCGGCGGAGCTGCGGCGTCAGCTCGTGCTGTGCCGTGATCACGCACGCGGGGGAGTCGACCAGCCGCACGCTCGCGTTGACGTCCTCGACCCGCTCCTTCAGCACCCGGCGCAGCTTCTTGAGCAGCGGCTTGTGCTCTTCGTTCCTGGCCTCCCGGGTGACCTTGCCGTCCCCGTCGGGCAGCTCGAGCTCGCCGCGGCCGACGTCGTGCAGCTTCTTGCCCTCGAACTCGGGCAGGTGCTCCACCACCCAGGGATCGATGCGATCGGTCAGGAGCAGCACCTCGATGCCCTTGTCCCGGAGCTGCTCGAGGTGCGGGCTGGCGCGCGCCGTCGCCGGGTTGTCCGCCAGGATGTAATAGATCCGGTCCTGGCCCGGCTTCGCGCGCGCCACGTAATCCTCGAGCGACTGGTCCTGCCGGTCGGTATCGCCGTGCGTGGTGGCGAACCGCAGCAGCCTGGCGAGCTTGTCCCGGTTCTGCGGATCCTCGACGACGCCCTCCTTCAGCACGGGCCCGAATTCGCTCCAGAACTGCGCGTACTTCTCCGGCTCGCCGGCTGCCAGCTTCGCCAGCATGTCGAGAACGCGGCGGGTCAGGGCACCGCGAATGGACTCGAGGTGCGGATTCTGCTGCAGCATCTCGCGCGAGACGTTGAGCGGCAGGTCGGAGGAATCGATCACGCCCTTCACGAACCGCAGGTAGAGCGGCAGGAACTGCTCGGCGTGATCCATGATGAACACGCGCTGCACGTAGAGCTTGAGCCCCCGGGGCGACTCCCGGTTCCAGAGGTCGAACGGCGCACGCGAAGGGATGTAAAGGAGGCTCGTGTACTCGCGCTTGCCCTCCACGCGGTTGTGGCTCCAGCAGAGCGGGTCCGCGAAGTCGTGCGACAGGTGCTTGTAGAACTCCTTGTATTCCTCGTCTCCGACCTCCGAGCGCGGGCGAACCCACAAGGCCTTTCCGGTGTTCACCGCGCGGGCTTCAGCATCCGCGGCCCCGGCCCTGGCGAGAAAGACCGGCACACCGATGTGGTCGGAGTACTTGCGAATGAGCGCCTCGAGCCGCGGCTCCTCCAGGAACTCCTGCTCGGCTTCCCGGAGGTGGAGCGTCACCCGCGTCCCGCGCGCCTGCCGCTCGATCCGGCGTACCGTGAACTCGCCTTCCCCGCTCGATTCCCAGTGCACCCCGTCACCGGCCGGCAGCCCGGCGCGCCGGCTCTCGACCTCGACCCGGCCGGCGACGATGAAGGCCGAGTAGAAGCCGACACCGAACTGGCCGATCAGGTGCGCGTCCTTGCGAGCGTCACCGGACAGGCGCTCCAGGAACTCGGCCGTCCCCGATTTCGCGATCGTGCCCAGATTGTCCACGATCTCGTCGCGGGACATGCCGATGCCGTTGTCGATCACGGCGATGGTGCGCGCGGCGGGGTCGTACTCCACCCGGATGGAAAGCTCCGGCTCCTCCGCGAGGAGCTCCGGCTTCGCGAGCGCCTCGAAGCGCAGCTTGTCGGCGGCGTCCGCCGCGTTGGAGATCAGCTCGCGCAGGAAGATCTCCTTGTTGCTGTACAGCGAATGGATCATGAGGTGCAGGAGCTGCCGCACCTCGGCCTGGAATCCCAGGGTTTGTCGTTCTTCGACTTCGCTCATCGGCACCCTCTCGAACGGCGCGAAGCCGAGACGATAAGGCCGGTGGAGCGATTTTCAAGGCAGCGCCGGACGGCCTGCCCGGGCCGACGGGAGCAGAGCGGCGACGGCCGCCGCGATCAATGGGGCTGGAGCTGGCCCTCGCCCTGCGACACGGGCTCCAGCACGGCGGCACGGCGCGGCGGCCCGGTGACCACGGCCCGGTACAGGAGGATCACCGACAGCATGGTGGCCGCGGCGAGACCGAGCGGCGGCTGCACGAACGCGAGCAGCACGATACCCAGCGGCGTCGCGAGCGACAGCAACAGGCACAGCAGCGCGACCAGGGTACGGCCCGTCCGGGCGGCCGCCACAGCGGCGGCGCAAACGAGATCCTCGAGGTCGTCCAGATACTGCATCACGCGTTCCATGCGCAACTTCCCCTGTTCTTCTTGCGGAGCCCACGCCGGCCGCGGAAATTAACGCAACCGGCGCGTCGAGTCACGATGTCGCCCGTTGCCGTCAACGCCGGCACGGCGCGCGACGATCACTGTGCGATCGAGAGACGCGGCTCGGTCCGCTGCGCGGCCGGCGCCTCGGCGAGCATGCGCTCGAACTCCTGCCTCATCGCTTCGGTGTTCGACTGCTTGGCCGAAGCGATCGCGCGATGGAAGAGAGCCCAACGCTGGCGTGTCGACTCGTTCTTGAGGCTCTCGAGGGAGCGGTCGTACTTCTCTGACATGCGTGTTCGCCGCAAACTCGTGACTCGGTAGGAAGACTATAAACCCGGCTTCGGGATTCCGCCGTGAGCCGCATCACAAGCTCGCGTGCAGCGTTGCAACGACTTGCTTCGGGCATGCCGCGATGCCGGTAATCGGGCTCGCCGTGAGTCGATTGCCGGGACGGTCGCGAGCGATGATTCACGACGCGGATTCGCGCAACGCGAACCCGTGCGAGCAAGTGTCGTCGTCAGTCCGACGACCAGTTGCGCTTCACCTGCTTCGCCCAGTCGCGATAGCCTTTCCAGGTGTAGAGGGAAGGGTCGAGGCCGGGACGGCGGCGGCGCGGCGCTGGCGCCTTGGAGATCCAGCGACGATACTGCTGCCAGCCGTCGTCGTTCGGTGCGCCTTCTTCGGGCACGGAGTCGACCTCCGGCGGCTCCGGGTCCGCCGGCGCGTTCGCGTTCGGGTCGAGGCTCTTGCGATCCTCCATGCGCGCCCATCCATTCGAGACTCGGTGCCGATACTACGCGCACAGGCGCAGAGCTCAAGGAACCAAGTCACAGAGCGAACGGTCGTTTTTCGGAGCGGCATCAGCCGCTTGCGCATGGTTTTACTTAATGGAAGCGGAGCCGTCGGAGGCCGCTGCCGGCCGCGCGTCGTCGCGCACCAGCACGCGGTAACACGGTGAATAACTCTCGGCGGCGAGCTTCATCCTGCCCTGCGCGACGAAGGCCGCCAGCAACCGGTCGAGGAGCTTCATGATGCGGGCCGAGCCGTAGATCTCGAACGGCCCCCTGCGCTCGATCTCGGCGATCGTGTCCTCCCGCACGTTGCCCGACACGATGCCGGAGAACACCCGCCGCAGGTTGGCGGCGAGCACGTGCACGGGCAGTCCCTCGGTGAGATCCAGCGCGCGCATCGCCTCGTGGGTCGCACGGAATGGCTTCTGGAACTCGTGGTCGATCGTCAGTCGCCAGTTGAAGTAGTACGCGTCGCCGTGCGCGGTCCGGAACGCCCGAACCTCATCGAGCCCGGCGAGCATCCGCCGCGCGACCTCCCCCGGGTCGTCGATGATGATCGTATAACGCTCCTGCGCCTTCGGCCCCAGGGTCGCGCCGATGAACTCGTCGATCTGCTGGAAATACGAGCGGCTGCCTGCCGGTCCCGTCATGATCAGCGGCATCGGCAGGTCTTCGTTCGCCGGGTGCAGGAGGATGCCGAGCAGGTAGAGAATCTCCTCCGCCGTCCCGACCCCGCCGGGGAATACGACGATCCCGTGCCCCAGGCGGACGAACGCCTCGAGGCGCTTCTCCATGTCCGGCATGATCACGAGCTCGTTTACGATCGGGTTCGGGGACTCGGCGGCGATGATCCCCGGCTCCGTGATGCCGATGTAGCGGCCGTCGCGAATGCGCTGCTTGGCGTGCCCGATGTTCGCGCCTTTCATCGGTCCCTTCATGGCGCCCGGGCCGCAGCCGGTGCAGATGTGCATGCCGCGCAACCCGAGCTCGTAGCCGGCGCTCTTCGTGTAGTCGTACTCCTCGCGGCTGATCGCGTGACCGCCCCAGCACACGACCAGGTTGGGCGTTGCCGGCAGCCTGAGCAGGCGGGCGTTGCGCAGGATGTGGAATACCGCGTTGGTGATGTTCTCCGGCGTCTTCAGGTCGAGCCGGTTGTTCTCGCGGATCTCGAGATTGGTGAAGACCACGTCGCGCAGCACCGCGAAGACGTGCTCGCGGATGCCGCGGATCATCTGGCCGTCGACGAACGCCGATGCCGGGGCCCCCTTGAGCGACACCTTGAGGCCGCGGTCCCGCTGGATGAAGCCGACGCTGAAATCGCGATACCGGTTGAGCACCTCGCGCGCGTCGTCCGTGTTGCCGCCGCTGTTGAGCACGGCGAGGATGCAGCGGCGCAGCAACGGATACAGTCCGCCCTCGCCCTCGCTGCGCAGGAGCTCGACCTCGAAGTGCGACAGGACCTCGAGGCTGCCTTCCGGCCAGACCTCCGCGTCCACGGTCTTGCCGGTATCCGGGCGTATGTCGAAGCTCGATGCGGCTGCCTGCTGCAACGGGTCGTCCTCGGGAACGAATGGCCTGTGGTTCAGGGCAGAATCTCGATGGGGACGCGGTCGGGCGTCATGAGCCAGATGTCGATCATGTCGGAGTTGGACACGGCGATGCAGCCATTGGTCCAGTCCGCCTGGCGATAAAAGGCCGGTGAATAGGTCGGCGTGTTCGGCTGGCCGTGGATCATGATCTGGCCGCCGGGGTTCACCCCCCGGGCACGCGCCTCGCGGCGGTCCTTCTCGTTGGGGTAGGAGATCCGGATCGACAGGAAGTAATCGCTGTTCGGATTGCGCATGTCGAGATAGTACAGCCCTTCCGGCGTGCGGTTGTCGCCTTCCTCCTGCTTGTGGCCGACGGGCTCGATGCCGAGCGCGATGTCGAACGTGCGAAAGGGCTTGCCGTCCTTCACCAGGTGCAGCTTGCGCTTGGACTTTTCGACCACGACCTTGTCGGCGAGCGGAAAGTCGCCGGCGTGCGCCGCGGCGCCCGCGAGGCCGGCCAGCGCCGCCACGAGCGCCAGCCACTGGGTTCCCGTTCTCCCGGTCATCGGCATCCTTCGTCGTCGCAATCGGGAAAGGTTAACAAAGCGAGGCGAGCCCGCACACGTCGTCCGCGTCGCATTTTCCGCAAACCCGGGGCAACGATCAGCCTTCCTTCTTCTCGAGGACCGGGAAATTGAGCTGCGTGCCCAGGCGGACGCGGTGCAAGTCGAGCTCCGGGTTGTACTGCCGGAACAGCCAGACGGGCACCCGGTAGCGCTCGAGCGACAGGATCCAGACCGATTCGCCCGCCTGCACGACGTGCTCGCGCATGCCCGCGATCGTGTACTCGCGGAAGAACGCATCCTGCTGCGCCTTGTGGTAGGCGGAGCGGCGGTTCTCGAACGTCTCGGCGTCGACGCGGCTCAGGTCGAGCTTGATGCGCTCACCCACCTCCACGGGCCGGCCGAAGGCGAAGCCGTTGATGTCGCGCAGCCGCTGCGTCCTGATGCCGAGCCAGTCCGCGTAGTGCCCCAGCGTCTCGAGCGGGTGCACCTCGATCGTGCCGTCGGCGGCGACACTGTAGTCGCTGGGATCGGAAAGCAGGCCGGAGCGGACTGCGCTCACCGCCGCCGACTCGGCGTCGTCGGAAAGCTCGCCGGGCAGCGCGCCTTCTTCCGCCGGCGCCGGCTCGACGGCCGCCGCGACCGCGGGAGGCTCCTCGACCGCGGGTGGCGCTTCCGCCGGGGCCGTCACCTCGGCCGCGGCGACCTCCGGCTCGGCGGCGACCGGCGGCGCGCTCGCGGGCGTCGCGGCGGCGGCCACGACAGCCGGTGCGGGCCCGGCGGCCGGCAGCCTGAGTCGCTGGCCCGCACGGATGCGATGCTGGTTGTCGAGGCCGTTCAGCGCCACCAGCGTCGATACCCGCGTGCCGTAGGCGGCCGCGATCGCCGACAGCGTGTCCCCGCGCACGACCGTGTGGAAGAGATCCGGAAGCTGCGCATCGAAGCGCGCGTCCGGCGGCAGCCCCGCCACGAGCTCGGCCAGCGGCGCCGCGAGGAGACTCGCGGGCAGGCGTATCGGGTAATCCCTCGGCAGGTACTTGCTGCCCTGCCAGATCGCGGGCTGCAGCGCCGGGTTGTAGCGCGCGAGCAGGTTCAGGTCTACGCCCAAGGTGCTCGCGAGCGCGCTCGCCGGCACGTAGGCGTCCAGCGTCACGATCTCGTAGTCGATCGCCTTGTCCGGCACGAGCCCGGGAAAGTAACGCTCGGCGTTCTGGTCCACTTCGAGCGCGGCCAGGAACGCGACGTAGAAATTGCGCGAGGCGAAGCCGAACGCACGTCCGTCGTAGCGGCGCAGGATGTCGACGTAGGCCGTATCGCCGAAGCGGTTCATGGCGCGCCGCACGCCGGCGAGGCCGTGGTTGTAGGCCGTGATGGCCATCGGCCAGTTGCCGGTGATCGAATGGTTGTAGGCGAGCAGCTTGCCGGCCGCCACGGTCGCGACGTAGGGATCGTTGCGCTCGTCCAGGATGTGATCGACCTGCAGGTAGCGACGTCCCGTGTCGCGCGTGAACTGCCAGATGCCGGAAGCGCCGGCGTGCGAGCGGGCATCGGGGTTGTACGAGGACTCGACGTGCGGCAGCGCGGCGAGCTCCAGCGGGATGCCGAGCTTCGCGAACTCCGCGTGGATATGGGCCCGGTAGCGACCGGCACGCACGAGGCCGGCGCGAAAACGGTCGGCGAGCCCCTGCTGGAAGCGAATGTCGCCCGCCGCTCGCCTGAGCTCCGCCCGTGACACGTCTTCCGGCCAGAGCGCGAGCACCCGGCGCTGCTCCGGGTCCAGGTCGTCATGCTGCGAGAGGCCGGCGAGTTGGTTCAGGATGGCGCGGTAATGCTCGCGGCGCGCCTGCACCCGGCGGCGCCGCTCGTTCGCCGACAGCCCGGCCGGAATGTCGATCCGTTCATAGACGACGGCGAGATTTCGGCTATCGTGGAGAACGCCTTCGGCGCTGTCGTAGCGGGTGAAAATGTCGATCCAGAAGGCGACGTCCCGTTCGAGCTCGGCCGGCCGGGGGAACGTTTCGGATGCCTTTGCCTCCAACGTCACGCACACCGCTGACAGGAGCAAGAGGAGCGAAAAGAGGGCGCGCGGGCTTGTCATTTGCCTTGATTGGGGTTTGAATCGAGAAACCGGTTCTAATTGCTTGATTACCACCGGAACTTACAGCGTGCAGAGCGCATTTTGCGAGAGCCCCCGGGCCGCCGTCCAGTGCGGCCGCCGACCGGCCCGCCGCGCGAAGGAAGCCATGCGACGCGTAACCCATATCACGCTTCGGAGCCTGCTCGCCAGCGCCGCGCTCGCCGCAGGCGCCGTGGCCGCGGCACCCGGCGAGCCGGCCGTGCCGGCGGCGCATCGCCCGGCGGTCGCGGCCCGCATCCCGGTTTCCGTGCCCTTCGAAGGCAACTCGGTCAAGGCGCCGCCCGCACCCGTGATCGCCCCGCAGCTGCGCTCCCTCCCGGCGGGACCGCCGACGGACGCCTCCAGCGTGGCCCCGCTGCCGGCCCCGTCGACACGGACAGCGGACGCGGGCCCGGCGTCGCCGGACGCGGGCGCCGCGAGCATGCCGGAACGGGAGGAAGGCGAGGAAGCGGCCGCGGCGGCGAGCGAAATCCAGAGCGACGGGCCGGCACCCGGCGAGCCCGAAGGTGCGCCTGACGGGACGGTCGAGCCGCCGCGGACGGCGGCGCGCGATGCCGACGACCCGGCACCGCCCGTGGCGGCGCGGCCCGGCGACACGAACGATGCCGGGGATGCGGCCGAGCGCGGGCTGTCCGACGACGACGCCCCCGCCGTGGCCGGACCGCAGCGCCTGACGGCGGTCGAGCTCGGTCTCGCCATCGACCTCGTGGAAGGACCGACCGGCGCACTGCCGGAAGTGCCGCTCGCGGAGGCGGTCGCCCAGGCGGAGGAACGCAAGGCCAAGCCGCTCAAGCTGCTGCACGGCGAAGTGCCGCCGGGGACGGCGCAGCGCCTGTCCTGGTCCGCCACCGAGCTGTTCGAGGGCGTGCCGGTGTCGACCCCCGTGCTGGTGGTGAACGGCCGCATGCCGGGGCCCACCCTGTGCCTGACCGCTGCCGTGCACGGCGACGAGCTCAACGGCATCGAGATGGTGCGCCGGGTGATGCACGACCTGAATCCGAAGGAGGTGTCGGGTGCCGTGATCGGCGTGCCGATCGTCAACCTGCAGGGATTCCGCAGCGCCTCGCGTTACCTGCCCGACCGGCGCGACCTGAACCGCTACTTCCCGGGCCGGTCCTACGGCAGCGTCGCCTCGCGCATCGCGTACCAGTTCTTCGAGCAGGTGGTGCGCCGCTGCAGCGCGCTCGTCGACCTCCACACCGGCTCGCTCAACCGCGCGAACCTCGCGCAGATCCGGGCCGACCTGCGCGAGGTCGACAACCTGCGCATGGCCTGGGGCTTCGGGGCCGAGCACATCGTGCACAGCGTCGGCCAGCCGGGGACGCTGCGGCGGGCCGCCAACGAGGCCGGCATCGCCTCGGTGCTGTACGAAGCGGGCGAGCCGCGCCGCATCGAGGCGACCGAGATCGAGCGCGGCGTCGAAGGGCTCCAGTCGCTGATGCGCTCGCTCGACATGCTGCCGGGCGAGCCGGCGCTGGCCGTGCAGCAGCGCCTGTACGGCCGCACCCACTGGGTGCGCTCCGATGCGTCCGGGATCTACGTGCCCTTCGTCGGTCTCGGCGAGGAGGTGCAGGCGGGGCAGCCGCTCGCCGAGGTCACCGATCCCTTCTCGAGGACCGGGCGCTACGTCGTCTTCGCGCCGCTCCCGGGCCGCGTGCTCGGCATGGCGCGCGGCCAGGTCGTGATCCCCGGCTTCGCGCTCTTCCACATCGGCCTCGAGGACCCGACCGTCTCCGCGACCGACGCCGAGGAGGTCGCCGCGGAGACCGAGGACGCCGAGAACGACGGCGACCGCGCGCTGCGCGCCGAGCTCGCCGAGGAGCGGCCCGAGTAGCCGCCGCGGTGCCGCGCGCAGGGGACGGCGCTGGCGCGGGCGGCCTGCCCCGATAGGCTGCGCGGGTGGTCCGCGCCTCCCCGCAGCCGGCGCGCCCGCGCGCGCTCGTGGCCTGGAGCAGCGGCAAGGATGCGGCCTGGACGCTCCACGCGCTGCAGCGTGCGGGCCGGGTCGAGGTGGCGGGGCTGCTCACCACGCTGAGCGAGCGGGCGCGCCGGGTCCCGGTGCACGGCGTGCGCGAGACGCTGGTCGCGCGGCAGGCGCGGGCCGCGGGCCTGCCGCTGCGGCGCGTGCCGCTGCCCTGGCCGTGCCCGAACGCGCAGTACGAGGCGCGCATGGCGGAGGCGCTCGCGGCCGCGCGCGCCGACGGGGTGACGCACGTCGCCTTCGGCGATCTCTTCCTCGAGGACGTGCGGCGCTACCGCGAGGCGCAGATGGCGGCCTGCGGCCTGGAGCCGCTCTTCCCGCTCTGGGGCCGGGACACGCGGGCGCTCGTGCACGAGATGCTGGCCGCCGGCCTGCGCGCGCGCATCACCTGCATCGACCCGCGGGCGCTGGCGCCGACCTTCGTCGGCTGCGAGCTCGACACGGCGCTGCTCGCGGCGCTGCCGCCGCACGTCGACCCGTGCGGCGAGCGCGGCGAGCTCCACACCTTCGTCTGGGACGGCCCGATGTTCCGCGCGCCGGTCCCGGTCCGCACCGGCGCCGTCACCGAGCAGGACGGCTTCGTGGTCGCCGACCTCCTGCCCGAGGATCGGACCGAGGACCTTCCGGGCGAGCCGCCCGCCGCCGGCGACGCCTGACGGCAGCCGGCCGTGGGAC
>DATGQE010000011.1:0-2334 GCA_035304345.1 Woeseiaceae bacterium
CGGCCGGGGCCGGCAGGCGCGCGGCGCGCGAGACGCAGGGCTGATGACGGGGTTCGGTCGGCATGCGTGCATGTCGCCACTGTAGGCGCTGGCCCGCGCGCGGACGGCCGGAACACGGCAGCGAAACGCCGCCTTATCCGGCCTTCCGGATTGGGGCCCATCCACATAATCGGCCCGTATCCGCAGAACTTTAGGGGATCGACATGTCGAACCCGTTCACCTCGACGATCGAGTTCCACACCAAGGCGCTGGCCCTGCGGGCCGAGCGCCAGAAGGTGCTCGCCTCGAACATCGCGAACGCGGACACGCCGGGATTCCAGGCGCGCGACTTCGATTTCCAGGCCGCGCTCAAGGCCGCGGTGGGAACCCAGGCGGGCGACGGCTCGCGGGTGGTCTCGACCAATCCCCGGCACCTGCCGCTCTCGCACCGCGGCGCCGACGGCTCGCTGACGGTCTCGACGCTCGCCTACCGCAGGCCGGAACAGGCCTCGGTGGACGGCAACACCGTCGACATGGACCGCGAGCGGGCGAACTTCGCCGACAACGCCGTGCGCTACGAGGCCGCGCTGCGGTTCATCAACTCGCACGTCCGGACGATGGTCTCCGCGATCCGCGGCGAATGAGGGAGTAGCGAACGATGGCACTGGACCGAATCTTCGACATCGCGTCGAGCGCGATCTCGGCGCAGGGCAAGCGGCTCAACGTGGTCGCCTCCAACCTCGCCAACGCCGACAGCGTGGCCGGGCCCGACGGCGAGGCGTACAAGGCCCGCCAGGCGGTCTTCCAGGCGATCACCCAGGGCAAGGAGCCCGGTGGCGTGCGCCTGGTGGACATCGTGGAGGACCCGTCGCCGGGCAAGCGCGTCCACGATCCGTCGCATCCGCTGGCCGACGCCGACGGCTATGTCACCCACAGCAACGTGAGCGTCGTGGAGGAGATGGTGAACATGATCTCGGCCTCGCGCTCGTACCAGAACAACGTCGAGGTCATGAACACGGCCCGGCAGCTGATGCTCAAGACCCTGCGGATGGGCGAGTAGGAGCGGCGATGTTCACCTTTCCGAAGTCGATCTCCGATCCGTCGGCCGCCCCCGTGCCCGGATTCGTCGCCAACAAGACCTCGGTGCCGGCCGCAGGGGCGAAGCGCGATGCGGGGGACTCCTTCGCCCGCATGCTGAAGGACGCATCCGCCGGTGCGCCCGAAGGAGCCGCGGCGAACAGCGGATCCGGCAGGACCGGCGGGGCCGGCACGGCTACCGGCGCGTCGAGCGAGCTCGGGCGGGACAACGACAACAGCGAGGACAAGTTCCTGACGCTGCTGGTGGCGCAGATGCGCAACCAGGATCCGCTCAATCCCCTGGACAACGCGCAGGTGACGAGCCAGCTGGCGCAGATCAACACGGTGCGCGGCATCGAGAAGCTCAACGCTTCGATGGGCGCGCTGGTCGACCGGATCAGCTCCCAGGGCGCGCTCGATGCCGCCGGGTTGATCGGACGCCAGGTCCTGGCCGAGGGCGACACGCTGACGATCGGCGACGGCGAGGAGCCTTCCTCGCTTGCCGCGGCCTTCGAGCTGGCGGGACCGGCCGAGAAGGTCTCGATGCAGGTGTTCGACGAGGCGGGCGCGCTGGTCGCGGACATGCCGCTGGGCGCGCTGAACGCGGGCGTCCACCCGTTCGAGTGGGACGGACGCGACGCGGACGGCGAGGCGCTCGATCCGGGCACCTATTACTTCCATGTCACGGCCGCGAACGAGGACGGGCAGGTCAATGCGGTGCCGCTCGCGCCGTCCACGGTCGTCGGCGTCACCCGTAGCGGCAACGGCTTCGATCTCGAGCTCGCCTCGGGCGCGATCGTGGACCGCGATTCGGTGCGGGGCGTCAGGTAGGCAGCCGGCGCGAGCGGGCGACGGCATCAACGAGTACTACACCAGGAGCAAGCAGATGGGTTTCCAGCATGGACTTTCCGGCCTCAGTGCCGCGGCGCGCAATCTGGACGTGATCGGCCACAACGTGGCCAATGCCAACACGGTGGGCGCCAAGGTGTCGCGTGCCGAGTTCGGCGACGTGATCGCCAACACGGTGTACGGCATCGGCGCCCCGTTCGGGGGGCTGGGCGTGCAGGTCGAGCGCGTCGCGCAGCAGTTCTCGCAGGGCGACCTCGCCTCGACCGCCAATCCGCTCGACCTGGCGATCAACGGCTCGGGCTTCTTCCGCCTGTCGGACGGAGGGACGATCACGTACTCGCGCAACGGCCAGTTCCATCCCGACAAGGACGGCTACATCGTCAACAGCGCCGGCGCGCGCCTGACGGGCTATCCGGCCGACGCCAACGG
>DATGQE010000012.1:0-21217 GCA_035304345.1 Woeseiaceae bacterium
GCTCCGCGCTGCGGTTGGTGGCCGGGCATGAACGATGCTCGGGGGCGGGTTCGCCGTGGGCCCGACGAGGCGTCCGAGTTCGGGGCGTGGGGTGCCGGCGGGCGGTGGCCCGCCGGCACCGGGTCGTCAGAGGAGGGGGACGATCAGCAGCGCGACGATGTTGATGATCTTGATGAGCGGGTTGATGGCAGGGCCGGCGGTGTCCTTGTAGGGGTCGCCCACGGTGTCGCCCGTGACCGCCGCCTTGTGCGCCTCGGAGCCCTTGCCGCCGAAGTTGCCGTCCTCGATGTACTTCTTCGCGTTGTCCCACGCGCCGCCGCCCGTGGTCATGGAGATGGCCACGAACAGGCCGGTGATGATCGTACCGAGCAGGAGGCCGCCCAAGGCCTTCGGCCCCAGCAGGATCCCGACGAGGAGCGGCACCAGGATCGGCAGCAGCGACGGCAGGATCATCTCCTTGATCGCGGCCTTCGTCAGCAGGTCCACGGCACGGCCGTAATCCGGCTTGGCGGTGCCTTCCATGATCCCCTTGATCTCGCGGAACTGGCGGCGAACCTCGTTCACCACCGAGCCCGCTGCGCGGCCGACGGCCTCCATGGCCATGGCGCCGAAGAGGTAGGGGACGAGGCCGCCGATGAACAGGCCGATGATCACGAGGTGGTCGGAGAGATCGAAGTCCACCTGGATGTCCACGCCGGCGAGCGCGTTCGTGTAGTCGGCGAACAGCACCAGCGCCGCGAGCCCCGCGGAACCGATGGCGTAGCCCTTCGTCACCGCCTTCGTCGTGTTGCCGACGGCGTCGAGCTGGTCCGTGATGTTTCGCACCTCGGGCGGCAGCTCGGACATCTCCGCGATGCCGCCGGCGTTGTCGGTGATCGGGCCGAACGCGTCCAGCGCCACGATGACGCCCGTCATCGACAGCATGCTGGTCGCCGCGATCGCGATGTTGTACAGCCCCGCCAGCACGTTGTCTTCCGGTGCGAGCTCGAAGGCGCCCCAGATGCTCAGGCACACCGCGATCAGCGGCAGGGCGGTGGCCTTCATCGAGATGCCGAGGCCCGCGATGATGTTCGTCGCATGCCCGGTGGTCGATGCGCTGGCGATCGTCTTGACCGGCTTGAAGTCCGTGCCGGTGTAGTACTCGGTGATCATCACCATCGCGGCGGTCAGGGCGAGCCCGATGAGGGCCGCGCCGAAGATGCCGCCCGCGTTGCCGGTGTCACCCAGCATCAGGTCGGTGACGAACCAGAACACGATCGCGGCCAGCACACCGGCGACGATCACACCCTTGTACAGGGCGCCCATGATCTTGCCGCCCTCGCGCGTGCGCACGAAGAAGGTGCCGATGATGGACGCGACGATCGAGACCGCGCCGAGCACCAGCGGGTAGAGCACGGCGGCGGTGCCGAACGTGTCCGCGACCAGGCTGCCGAGCAGCATGGTGGCAATGATCGTGACCGCGTAAGTCTCGAACAGGTCGGCGGCCATGCCGGCGCAGTCGCCCACGTTGTCGCCCACGTTGTCGGCGATGACCGCGGGGTTGCGGGGGTCGTCCTCCGGGATGCCGGCTTCCACCTTGCCGACGAGGTCCGCGCCGACGTCCGCACCCTTCGTGAAGATGCCGCCGCCGAGACGCGCGAAGATCGAGATCAGCGAGCCGCCGAAGGCGAGGCCGACGAGCGCATGGATCGCGCCGTCGACGTCCACGCCCGCCGCCCGGAGGATCGCGTAGTAGCCGGCGACGCCGAGCAGCCCGAGGCCGACGACGAGCATGCCGGTGATCGCACCGCCGCGGAACGCGACGTTGAGCGCCGGGTTGAGGCCCTTCGTCGCCGCTTCGGCGGTGCGGACGTTGGCGCGAACCGACACGAACATGCCGATGTAGCCGGCGAGCCCCGAGAACACGGCGCCGATGGCGAAGCCGATTGCCGTGGTCCAGCTCAGGCCGAAGCCGAGGATCAGGAACAGGACGACCCCGACGATCGCGATCGTCGAGTACTGCCGGTTCATGTACGCGCCGGCGCCTTCCTGGACCGCGCGGGCGATCTGCTGCATGCGCTCGTTGCCGGCCGGGCGGCTGAGGACCCAGCGCACGGACAGGGCCCCGTAGAGCACGGCGAGCACCCCCGCACCTACGGCCAGCCAGAGTGCAACCTCATTCGTCATCGGTATCTCTCCTGATCCAACAAGAGCCCGGCGTGGGCACCGAGCGGTTATTGCTCGGGCCCGAACGGGAAGGCTTGAGCCGGCCCAGGGGTCTTGTTCACGTTATGCCGGTTGGAACGGGGGTCCCCCCTCGGCACGATCTTCTCATGCTTCAAAGGGTTAGGCGCGCCCCGCCACGCAGGGCGCGCATCATACCACAAATTCGGTCGCCAGCTTCTTCGGCACCGGCGCGTTCCGCAACGTGACATAAGCGGGCAGGCCGTCGACGTACGGCGGGTAGTCCTCGCCGCGGATCAGGGGCGTGAGGTAACGGCGCGCGGCCTCGGTGATGCCGAACCCGTCGCGGCTGATGAAGTTGCGGGGCAGCTTCTTCTCCTTGTTGGCGACCTTCGAGAGCGGCGCCTCCGTGATGCGCCAGCGGTAAGGCTTGTCGGAGACGCGCTCGATCACCGGCATGACCGCCGTCTTGCCCGCGAGCGCCATGCGCACGGCGGCGGCGCCCACCTCGTAGGCCTGCTTCACGTCCACGGCGGAGGCGATGTGGCGCGCGGACCGCTGCAGGTAATCCGCCACCGCGTAGTGGTACTTGTAGCCGAGCTCGTCGCGGACCATGCCCGCGACCACCGGCGCGACGCCGCCGAGCTGGGCGTGGCCGAACGCGTCACGTGTGCCGGCTTCGGCGAGGAAGCGCCCGTCGGGCCAGCGCGCGCCCTCGCTCACGACGATCACGCAGTATTCGTATTCCTCGACGGACTGCTTCACGCGCTCGAGGAAGGCCTCCTTGTCGAAGGGGACCTCCGGAAACAGGATCACGTGCGGCGCGTCGCCCGGCTTCGAGCCGGCGAGCCCCGCGGCCGCGGCGATCCAGCCGGCATGCCGCCCCATCACTTCCAGCACGAAGACGCGGGTGGACGTCTTCGCCATCGAGGCGACGTCGAGGGCAGCCTCGCGCGTGGAAACGGCGACGTACTTCGCTACCGAGCCGAAGCCCGGGCAGTTGTCCGTGATCGGGAGGTCGTTGTCGACCGTTTTCGGGATGCCGAGGCAGACCACGGGGTACTTCATCTTCTGGCTGATGAGCGACACCTTGTGCGCGGTGTCCATCGAGTCGTTGCCGCCGTTGTAGAAGAAGTAGCCGATGTCGTGCGCCCGGAACACCTCGATCAGGCGCTCGTACTCGGCGCGGTTCTCGTCGATCCCCTTCAGCTTGTAGCGCGCCGAGCCGAATGCGCCGCCCGGGGTGTAGCGCAGCGCGGCGATCGCCCGTGCAGGCTCCTTACCCGTGTCGATCAGGTCCTCCGTCAGCGCGCCGATGATGCCGTTCCTGCCGGCATAGATGTTGCCGATCCGCTCCTTGTGCTTGCGCGCAGTCTCGATGACGCCACAGGCGCTCGCGTTGATGACGGCCGTCACGCCGCCGGACTGCGCATAGAAGGCATTCATCTTCTTCTTCGGCATGGGGTTCGCACCTGTCGCCGGGGTTGGTCCGAAAGGCGCCAAGCATAACCGAAGTCGGGGCCGCGTTTGACCTCCATGGACGGAGCCGGTAGCGTATCCGGCCCTTCCCGCGAGACGCGGCCGAACGAGGCGAGGACGAGTCGCATGCGCATAGTGCTCCTGGGAGCGCCGGGATCCGGCAAGGGCACACAAGCAAAACGGCTGATGGAGAAGCACGGCATTCCGCAGATCTCCACCGGCGACATCCTGCGGGCTGCCGTCGCCAGCGGCTCCGAGCTGGGCCGCAAGGCCAAGGCGGTGATGGATGCCGGCCAGCTCGTGTCGGACGAGATCATGCTCGGCATCATCAGCGAGCGGCTGGACCAACCCGACGCCGCGAACGGCTTCATCCTCGACGGGTTCCCGCGCACCGAGCAGCAGGCACAGGATCTCGAGGCGCTCCTGGAGCGCAAGGGCCAGCCGCTGGATGCAGCCGTCCTGATGGACATCGATTTCGACGTCCTCACCAAGCGCCTGACCGGGCGGCGCACCTGCTCGAAGACCGGCAAGCTGCTCAACATCTATTTCTCCCCGAAGGAGGAGATCGAGGCCTGCCTGCAGGCCGGCGGCGAGCTCGTGCAGCGGGAGGACGACCGCGAGGAGACGATCGCGAAGCGCCTCGAGGTGTACCGCTCGCAGACGGAGCCCGTCATCGCGTTCTACCGGGCGCGGGGTAAGCTCAGGACGATCGACGCCGACGGATCGATGGACGAGGTGACGGAACGCCTCGAAGCGGCGCTGGCCGCCCCGGGCCGGGGTTCCGGGTCAGGGTCTTGAGGTCAGGATCCCGGGACCAGGTTCCAGGATCCCAGCATCGCCAAGAGCTCGTCGCCGATGAGCTCCCGGCGCCAGCCCCGGAAGAGCCTCGAGCTCCGCTCGCCGCCCAACGCGGCCGACAGCTCTTTCCGGGAGGCAATCACTTCCGGCGCGATACCGAGCCGGGTCGCCACCGCCGCCACCCGGTCCTGCAGCGCCTTGAGGCGGTCGCGGTGGCCCTCGTCCGGGCGCGCCGGCGGGCGGTAGTCGTCCCGCGCCAACTTCGCGGCCCGCACGAGGCGCAACAGCTCCCGGCCGGCCCGCCGCGCGGTCTTCGGCGGCAGCGACGGGATTCGCGCCAGCGCCGCCGGCGTCTCCGGCGCGGCGGCGGCGATCTCCAGCACGGCCGCGTCGCGCAGTATCCACTGGCGCGGCCGGTTGCGCGCGAGTGCCTCGCTTTCGCGCCACGCGGCGATGCTCGCCGCGATGCGCCGGGCGGCGCCTTTCAGGTAACGGGCGCCCTTCAGCCGCTCGATCGCAGTCTCCGGGTCGGGCGTGTAGAGGGTGGCGTCGAGCAGCTCGGCGGAATCCTCGCGTGCCCACTCGAGGCGCCCCAGCGCGGCCAGCCGTTCGCTGAGCAGCTCGCGGGCCGGCAGCAGGTACTCGACGTCCTCGGCGGCGTACTCGAGCAGCTCGGGCGACAGCGGCCGGCGGTGCCAGTCCGCGCGGGTATGCAGCTTCGCGATCGCGACGCCGAAGAGCTCGGCCACGAGTGCCGCGTAGCCTAGCTGCGGCGCGTAGCCGAGCAGGGCGGCGGCCACCTGGGTGTCGAAGATCTCGCGTGGCATCAGGCCGGCGCCGAGGTACAGAACCTCGATGTCCTGCCGGCCGGAATGCACCACCCAGCAGCGATCGGCGAGCACCCGCAGGAGCGCACCGAGCTCCTCCCGCGTCCGTTCCTCGCCCAGCGGATCGGCACAGAAGATGTCACCCGGCGCCGACACCTGCAGCAGGCACAGCTCGGGAACGAACGTCGTTTCCCGCATGAACTCGGTGTCGACGCCGATGACCGGCTCGCGGCTTATGCGATCGGCCAGCGCCGCATAGGCGCGCGGCTCCACGTATTCAAATTCGGGCATTGCGCCAGCAGGATTCCGATTGCCGTTGTGATCGTGCGATGATTGCGGCCCCAAGCGGGCTATTGTGACAGAACACTGATTCTCCTTCTCCGAACTTTTCTCGACGTGATCGCGCTGCGGAAAGGTCCGGAGCACATCCCGTCGTCCTGGCTGCTGCTCGCGCTGGCCGTCGGCGCGCTGTTCTTCGCGACTTTCGTCGCGGCACAGGTCGTCGCCCAGAGCTTCACGCTGAGCGTGGCCGCGGACGCGCTCGGGCTCGGCCTGTACGGCTTCGTGCTCGTCGCCGCGGGACATGCGAGGCGCGTGCTGGCGACGTTCACCACGCTCATCGGCTGCGGCGCGATCCTGATGCTGGCGTTCGCCGTCGAGCTCGTGCTGTTCGAGCCTCTCCTCGGCGAGAACCCGGCGCTCCTGATCGGCCTGTTGATCCATTTCTGGTCGGTGTTCGTGGAGGGGCATATCATGTCGCGTGCGCTCAGCCGGCACCTGTTCGCGGGGGTGGCCGTCGCGATCGCGGCGTTCACGGTCAGGTACGCGTTCCAGCTCCACCTGGCGCGCGCCTGAGGCGCCGGGGAGGATACAGCCGCATGCACCTGCACATACTCGGCATCTGCGGGACGTTCATGGGCGGCATCGCGGCCCTCGCGGCCGCAGCCGGCCACCGGGTCACCGGCAGCGACCAGAACGTCTACCCGCCGATGAGCACCCAGCTCCGCCGCCTGGGCATCGACGTGGCCGAGGGCTTCACGGAGGACGAGCTCGAGCCCGCACCCGACTGCGTCGTGGTCGGGAACGCGATGACGCGCGGCAACCCGGCAGTGGAGGCCATGCTCGAGCGCGGCCTGCCGTACTGCTCCGGGCCGGAGTGGCTGGCGCGCCACGTGCTTCACGGGCGGCACGTCATGGCCGTCGCCGGCACCCACGGCAAGACGACCACGGCGAGCATGCTCGCCTGGATCCTGCAGGACGCCGGGATCGAGGCGGGATTCCTGATCGGCGGGGTGCCCGCCAACTTCGAGGCGACGGCACGGCTCGGCAGCGCCGAGTGGTTCGTCGTGGAAGCGGACGAGTACGACACCGCGTTCTTCGACAAGCGGGCGAAGTTCGTGCACTACCGGCCGCGCACGGTAGTGCTCAACAACCTCGAATTCGACCACGCCGACATCTACGACGACCTCGCGGCCATCGTCCGGCAGTTCCACCACCTCGTGCGGACCGTGCCGCGCAACGGCCGCATCCTCGTGAACGCGGCGGACGCGAACCTGGAGCAGGCGCTCTCGCTCGGGTGCTGGACGCCCGTGGAGCGCTTCGGGGTCGGCGTGGACGCGGACTGGCGCGGCCGCTTTCTCGACGCGCAGGAGCGCCGCCTCGCGATCGCCGGGCCCGGCGGCGCCGAAGCGAAAACGGCGTGGGCCCTCGGCGGGTCACACAACCTGGAGAACGCGGTGGCGGCGGTGGCGGCCGCGGCCTCGGCAGGCGTGCCCGTGGAGCGAGCGGTCGAGGCACTGTCGCGCTTCGCCGGCGTGCAGCGGCGGATGCAGCGCACCGCGACCGTGGCGGGCATCGCCGTCTACGACGATTTCGCGCACCACCCGACCGCGATCCGCCGCTCGCTTGCCGGCCTGAAGCAGCGCCATCCCGGCGAGCGCCTCGTCGTGGCGCTGGAGCCGCGGTCGAACACGATGAAGCTCGGTGCGCACAACGCAGCGCTCGGCGCCTCGCTGCAGGACGCCGACCTCGTGTTCGTGTACCGGCCTCCCGGCTTCGATGCCGCTTTCGACGCCGCGCTCGCGCCGCTGGGTGACCGCCTCCGGCTGTGTGCGGACTACGATGGGCTCGTGGCGGCACTGGCCGAAGCCGCCCGGCCCGGCGATCACGTGATCTTCATGAGCAACGGCGGATTCGGCGGCACGCGCCAGAAGCTCACGGCGGCGCTCAGGACGCGCGGCGAGACCGTTCCCGGCTGACGGTGGCCGGCGGCGCTGCCGCGCGGCGGCCGGCCGGACGGCTTCACGGCGCCTATACTTGGGGCAGCGGTCCCCTTCGCCAGGCATGCGCCGAT
This sequence comes from Woeseiaceae bacterium, assembly GCA_035304345.1. GTDB lineage: Bacteria > Pseudomonadota > Gammaproteobacteria > Steroidobacterales > Woeseiaceae > IDS-8. Next base: position 7,621 of record DATGQE010000012.1, read on the forward strand.
GAAAGTTCCACTGTTCCCGCTCAGGACCGTCCTCTATCCCGGAGGGCCCCTGCCGCTCCGGATCTTCGAAGCGCGCTACCTCGACATGGTCTGCGAATGCCTGAAGAACGAGCACCCCTTCGGCGTGCTCCTGATCCGGCAGGGAGACGAGGTGGGCTTTGCGACCACCTTCGAGGTCGGGACGCTGGCGGCGATCAGGGACTGGTACCAGGGCAGCGACGGCTTGCTCGGCATCACCGCGATCGGCGGCGAGCGCTTCCGGCTGCTGGCGAGCGAGCGACGCCCGAACGGGCTGTACGTCGGCGAAGTCGAGGTGCTGCCGGAGCGCGCCGGGCAGGAGCTCCCGGAAGAGTACCGGCCGCTCGCCCAGATCCTGGCGGGCGTGCTCGACGACCTGGGCCTGCTGTACCAGGCGCTCGACCGGCGCTACGACGACGCGGCCTGGGTCGGCTATCGCTTCGCGGAAATCCTGCCGATCAGTCCCGAGGAAAAGCAGTGCTGCCTCGAGACCGACGACCCCGTCGAGCGCCTGCGCATCGTGCGCAAGGTGCTGCACGAGGTGCGCGGCGCCGACGTCAACTGAAGCGCCGCAGCGGCACCTGCGCGGGACGCTTCCCCGCTCCCCCACGCGCACGAACCGACCCCCGAGCATCGTTCATGCCCGGCCACCGGCCGCAACGCGGAGCCGTGACCGGGGGGTGTTCCTGGGGGAAATAAAGCGGACCGAGGACACGGCGGAGCAGCGCGGCGCAGGACCTGCCGCTCGCGCCGATGTCCGCGCTGCTCCGCCGTGTCCGCATGGGAGCCATTCCCCCAGGGACACCCCCCGGTCGCGGCGGAGCTTAAAGCCCCGATCGCCGCGGGCATGAACGATGCGCCGGCAGAGGCCGGTGCCACCGAGGCCAAACCAAACGACGAACGGTCGCCCGCGCTGCGCGGTTCTACGCGACGGTCCGGAGCACCTTGCGCGCGGCCTCCAGGGTGCGAGCGATCTCGTCGTCGCCGTGGGCGGCCGAGACGAACCCGGCTTCGAACGCCGACGGCGCGAGGTAGACGTCCTCGGCCAGCATGCCGTGAAAGAAGCGCTTGAAGCGCTCGAGGTCCGCCGAGGCCACCTGCGCGTAGCGGGTCACCGGCGCCTGGTCCGTGAACACGAACCCGAACATGCCGCCGGCGGACTGCACCGCGAGGGGCACGCCGGCTTCCTCCGCCGCGGCGCGCAGGCCGGCGGCAAGCGTCTCGGTACGGCGCGCGAGCGTGGCATAGAAGCCGGGCCGGTCGAGCTCCTCGAGCGTGGCGAGCCCGGCCGCCATCGCGACCGGGTTGCCGGACAGCGTGCCCGCCTGGTAGACGGGTCCTTCCGGCGCCAGGGCCGCCATGACGTCGGCGCGCCCGCCGAAGGCCGCGGCAGGGAGACCCCCGCCCATGATCTTGCCGAGCGTAGTGAGGTCGGGCTCGATGCCGAACAGCTCCTGCGCGCCGCCGCGCGCCACCCGGAAACCGGTCATCACCTCGTCGAAGATCAGGAGCGCGCCGTGCGCGGTGCAGGCCTGCCGCAGGGATTCGAGGAAGCCCGGCGGCGGCATCACCATGTTCATGTTGCCGGCGATCGGCTCGACGATGACGCAGGCGATCGTCTCGCCGAGCTTCGCGAAAGCCGCGGCGACCGCATCCGCATTGCCGTATTCCAGGGTGATCGTGTGCTCGGCGAGGCTCGACGGCACCCCCGGCGAGCTCGGGACGCCGAGGGTGAGGGCGCCGGAGCCGGCCTTGATGAGGAGCGAGTCCGAATGCCCGTGGTAGCAGCCCTCGAACTTGACGATGCGGTCGCGGCCGGTGAAGCCCCGCGCGAGCCGGATCGCGCTCATGGTGGCCTCGGTGCCGGAGCTCACCATGCGCACGCGCTCGATCGACGGCATGAATTCCGTGATGCGGCGGGCCAGCGCCGTCTCGACCACGGTCGGCGCGCCGAATCCCAGCCCGTTGCCGGCCGCCTCGCGCACGGCTGCGATCACCGCGGGGTGCGCGTGCCCGAGGATCATCGGTCCCCAGGAGCCGACGTAGTCGAGCAGCCGCCGCCCGTCCTCCGTCTCGAGCCACGCGCCTTCGGCGCGGCGGATGAACAAGGGATCGCCGCCGACGGCGGCGAAAGCGCGCACCGGCGAATTGACTCCGCCGGCGATGTATTGCCTGGCTTCGGCAAACAGGTCCATCGGTCTCACCTTTTCCAGCCTGTTACACTCGGGTCGTCCCGATCCGCGACCGCGCGGAGGTGTCGCCCGCACACCCATCGTGCAACCTACTCATGGATGGATACCACGAATGAAGACGTACATGTGCCTCATCTGCGGCTTCATCTACGACGAAGCGGAGGGTGATCCGCAGTCCGGAATCCCCCCGGGCACGCGCTGGGACGACGTGCCCCTCTCCTGGCGCTGCCCCGACTGCGGCGCGGGCAAGGAGGATTTCGAGATGGTCGAGGTCTGACGGTTGCGGAGGCGGGTGAGCTCGTAGCCTGCGGCTTCGAGCAGCGCGGGCAGGCCGTCCTCCCCGACCAGGTGCAGCGCGCCGACGACGACCAGGTAATCCTGGCGGTCCTCGGCCAGCCCGGCGATGCGCCGCGCCCAGCGCCGGTTGCGCTCGGTGACCAGCGCTTCGTACAGCTCGGGGTAGTCGCGGATGCTCGCGAGCAGGCGGCTCTCGAGATGCTCGAGATCCCCGTAGCGCCACGCGCACACGAGCCCCTCCATCAGCTCCTCGATCCGGGTGCTTTCCTCCAGCGACTGCAGAAGGAGCGCCCGCTGGGCCTCGAGCGACATGCCGTCGAGGAACCCGAGCTGCTCGTCGAGCGTCTCGAGGCCGGTCACCTCCTTGCCGTCCTCGCGGGCCCTCTGCGCCAGGTGATGCTCGATGCCGAAAGCAGGATCGAACCCGATGCGCGCGAGCATGAGCTGCTCGACCGTGATCGCCGCGAGCCACGGCTCCACGCGGGCCAGGCCGTCCAGCGGGATGTGCACCTCGGCCGCGAGCGCGCGGGCGCGCGTCCATGCTTGCGGCCCCATCAGCTCGGGCAGCGTCCGCTCGCCCTCCGGCGTGCCCTTCTCGCGGATCAGGGCCTGGGCTGCCGCCGGGTCGACGTCGTCGTAGTCGAGCTCCATGACGAGGACCTCGGCTTCGGCGTAGATCTCGTCGATCACCTCCGGCAGCGGGTGATCCTCCTCGCGCAGGAGGTGCACCGATCCGAGCAGGTACACGCGGTTGCTGCCGCCGTCGAGGCGCCAGGCCGTGACCGGGTGGCTGTCGGCCGCCGGCGCCGCGCTCGCGGCGAGGACGAGGACGAGGAGGGCGGCGCTGCGCACGGCGATGTCAGGCCGCGGCACTGGCACCCGTCTCCACGTAAACGAGCTCCGAATGCACGGCGCCTTCGGCTCCCAGCGTGACGCGGCGGTACGCGGGAGGCTTGTCCGAGACCGCGTAGTGCACGCTGTTCTCGAGGAACTGGCGGCAGGTCGACGGCGTGCCGAGCACGCGGATGCCGTCGAATTCGCCCTCGAACGCCTGGTGCACGTGGCCGAACAGCACCAGCCGCACGTTGCCGGCGGCCGCGAGGCGCCGCAGGAATCCTTCGCCGTCCGCGAGCCGGGTCTCGTCCAGCCACGCGCTGCCGACCGGCAGGGGCGGGTGGTGCAGGCAGACCACCGCGTGCGCCGCGGGCGTTCGCTCGAGCAGCGCCTCGAGCCGTTCGAGCTCCGCGGCCTCGAGGCGGCCGCCGACGGCACCCGCGACCCGGCTGTCGACTCCCGCCACCAGCCAGGCGCCGCACGCGATCGCCCCGCAGTACACGAACGGGGGAACGTCGAGGACCCGGCGCATCGGCTCCACGACGTCGTGGTTGCCCGGCACGCACTGCACCGGCACGCCGAGGGCCGCGAGGCCGTCGCGCAGGCGCTCGTAGGCGGCGACGCTGTCGTCCTGCGCGACGTCGCCGGTCATGGCGACGACGTCGGGCTTCCAGCCGGAGGCCTGCACGTGGTCGAGCACGCGGCGGAACGAGGCGGCCGTCGTGACCCCGCGCAGGCGCGCCTCCGGGTCGGCGAACAGGTGCGGGTCCGTCAGGTGCAGGAGCCGCACGGCGGGCGCGGGCGTCACGGCGCGGGACCCGGCCTCCTGGCGCTCAGTAGCGATAGTGATCCGATTTGTACGGGCCGTCCTTCGGCACGCCGATGTACTTCGCCTGCTCGTCGGTGAGCTCGGTGAGCTTCGCGCCGATCCTCGCGAGGTGCAGGCGCGCGACCTTCTCGTCGAGCTTCTTCGGCAGCACGTACACCTTGTTCGCGTACTGCTCCGCGTTCTTGAAGAGCTCGATCTGGGCGAGCACCTGGTTCGTGAACGAGTTCGACATCACGAAGCTCGGGTGCCCCGTGGCGCAGCCCAAGTTCACCAGGCGGCCTTCGGCCAGCAGGATGAGGCGCTTGCCGTCGGGGAAGATGACGTGGTCGACCTGCGGCTTGATGTTGTCCCACTGGTACTGCCGCAGGTAGCCGACGTCGATCTCGTTGTCGAAATGGCCGATGTTGCAGAGGATCGCCTGGTCCTTCATGCGCTCCATCTGCGGCCCGGTCACGACGTGGTAGTTGCCGGTCGCCGTCACGACGATGTCCGCCTGGTCGCAGACCTCGTCCAGCACGACGACCCGGTAGCCTTCCATCGCCGCCTGCAGCGCGTTGATCGGGTCGATCTCGGTGACCCACACGGTCGCGCCCAGCCCACGCAGCGACTGTGCGCAGCCCTTGCCGACGTCGCCGTAGCCGCAGACGATCGCGATCTTGCCGGCGATCATCACGTCGGTGGCGCGCTTGATGCCGTCCACCAGCGACTCGCGGCAGCCGTACAGGTTGTCGAACTTGGATTTCGTCACCGAGTCGTTGACGTTGAATGCCGGGCACTGGAGCGTGCCTTCCTTCTGCATCTCGTACAGGCGGTGCACGCCGGTCGTGGTCTCCTCCGACAGGCCGCGCACGCCGCGCATGACGTCCGGGTACTTCTCGTGCATCACCTTCGTGAGGTCGCCGCCGTCATCCAGCAGCATGTTCGGGCGCCAGCCGTCGGGCCCGAGAATCGTTTGCTCGATGCACCACCAGTACTCGTCCTCGGTCTCGCCCTTCCAGGCGAAGACGGGGACGCCGCTCGCGGCGATCGCCGCGGCCGCGTGGTCCTGCGTGGAGAAGATGTTGCAGGACGACCAGCGCACTTCGGCGCCGAGCGCGGTCAGCGTCTCGATCAGCACCGCCGTCTGGATCGTCATGTGCAGGCAGCCGGCGATGCGGGCGCCCTTGAGCGGCTGGCTCGGCCCGAATTCCTCGCGCAGCGCCATGAGGCCCGGCATCTCGGTCTCGGCGATGGCGATCTCCTTGCGACCCCACGCCGCGAGGCCGATGTCCGCGATCTTGTAATCCTGCTGCTTGAGCGCAACGGCTTCGCTGCTCATGATCCTCTCCTCGAACGAAACTGTTTAAGTCGTGGGCGACCGGGCGATGACGGCACCGCCGCCCGCGTGCCGGAGGCTTACGCCGCTGCGGCGCCGCGCAGCGCCTCGGCCTTGTCGGTGCGTTCCCAGCTGAATTCCACGTCTTCCCGGCCGAAGTGCCCGTAAGCGGCGGTCTGGCGGTAGATCGGGCGCACGAGGTCCAGCATGCGCAGGATGCCGAAGGGCCTCAGGTCGAAGTTCTCGCGGATCAGGTCCGTGAGGCGGTCCTCGCCGATCTTGCCCGTGCCGAACGTCTGCACGCTGATGGACGTGGGCTCGGCGACGCCGATCGCGTACGACACCTGCACCTCGCAGCGGTCCGCGAGGCCCGCCGCGACGATGTTCTTGGCGACGTAGCGGCAGGCGTAGGCCGCGGACCGGTCGACCTTGGACGGGTCCTTGCCGGAGAACGCGCCGCCGCCGTGACGCGCCGAGCCGCCGTAGGTGTCGACGATGATCTTGCGCCCGGTGAGGCCGCAATCGCCCATCGGGCCGCCGATCTCGAAGCGGCCGGTGGGGTTGATGTGGTACTTCGTGCGCCGGCTCAGCCACTCCGCGGGCAGCACCGGCTTGATGATCTCCTCCTGCACCGCCTCGCGCAGCTCGTCGAGCCCGACGCCCGGCTCGTGCTGGGTCGACAGCACGACCGCGTCGATCGCCACCGGCTTGTGGTTCTCGTACACGAAGGTCACCTGGCTCTTGGCGTCGGGCCTGAGCCACGGCAGGCGGCCGGACTTGCGTACCTCCGCCTGGCGCCGGACCAGCCGGTGGGCGAAGGTGATGGGCGCGGGCATCAGGACGTCGGTCTCGTTGGTGGCATAGCCGAACATCAGGCCCTGGTCGCCGGCGCCCTGCGCCTCGGGGTCGTCGCGGTCGACGCCCTGGGCGATGTCGGGCGACTGCTTGCCGAGCGCGCTGATCACCGCGCAGGACGCCCCGTCGAAGCCCATGCGGGAGTCGGAGTAGCCGATCTCCAGCACGGTCTTGCGGACGAGGTCTTCGATGTCCACCCACGCCGAGGTCGTGATCTCGCCGGCGACCAGCACCATGCCCGTCTTGACGAGCGTCTCGCAGGCGACGCGGGCACGCGTGTCCTGCTCGAGGATGGCGTCGAGCACGGCGTCCGAGATCTGGTCGGCGATCTTGTCGGGATGGCCTTCGGACACGGATTCGGAGGTGAAGAGATAGGAATGATTCATCGCCCGTCAGCGCCAGTGGTTCTTTTCGGGCCTGCATTGTAACCCATAATCCGCGCGTGACCCGGCCATAACCCGGCGGCCTTGGCCCATAACGCCAAGGCCTTGGCCCATGACGGCCCGAGCCTTGCGGGCCCCGCGCCAAACGGCGAAAATGCCGGGCTGTTTCCCCCGTTTCACTTCCTCGTCGCCGACTGCGGAGGGCAGAGCGCCTCTTTATGCCACCACAGATGCCGGAATCGAAGGCGGCCGCTGCGCGGCCCGCCCGCCGCGTGCTCGCCAACGCCGTGCGCGCGCTTTCCATGGATGCCGTGCAAGCGGCGAATTCGGGCCACCCCGGCATGCCGATGGGCATGGCGGACATCGCCGAGGTGCTGTGGAACGATCACCTGCGGCACAATCCCGCCAATCCCCGCTGGCCCGACCGCGACCGCTTCGTGCTCTCGAACGGCCACGGCTCGATGCTGCTGTACAGCCTGCTGCACCTCACGGGCTATGCGCTCCCGATCGAGGAGATCAGGAACTTCCGCCAGCTCGGCTTCCGCACGGCCGGCCATCCCGAGCGTGATCCCGATCTCGCCATCGAGACCACCACCGGCCCGCTGGGGCAGGGTCTCGCGAATGCCGTCGGCATGGCGCTCGCCGAGAAGATGCTCGCCGCGACCTTCAATCGCCCCGGCTTCGAGATCGTCGATCACCGGACGTTCGTGATGGCCGGCGACGGCTGCCTGATGGAAGGCATCTCGCACGAGGCCTGCTCGCTCGCCGGCACCTGGAAGCTCGGCAAGCTGATCGTGTTCTACGACGATAACGGCATTTCCATCGACGGCGAGGTCCGGGGCTGGTTCACGGACGACACGCTGCGCCGCTTCGAAGCCTACGGGTGGCAGGTGATTCCGGACGTGGACGGCCACGACGCCGCCGCCGTGAGCGCCGCCATCGAGGCTGCCCTCGCCGACGAGAGCCGGCCGACGCTCATCGACTGCAAGACCGTGATCGGCTTCGGCGCGCCGCACAAGCAGGGCACCGCCGATACCCACGGCGCGCCGCTCGGCGCGGACGAGGTGGCGGCGGCGCGCCGCGAGCTCGGCTGGGAGGCACCGCCGTTCGTCGTGCCGCCCGAGATCGCCGCCGCCTGGGACGCCCGCGAAAAAGGCGCCGCGCTGGAAAGCGCATGGCGCGAGCGCTTCGAAGCGTACCGCGCCGAGTACCCGGAACTGGCCCGCGAATTCGAGCGGCGCCTGGGCGGCGAGCTGCCGGGCGACTTTGCCGGGACGGCAAAGCGGGCGATCGCCGAGGCCGCCGCGCAAGGCAAGGACATGGCGACCCGCAAGGCCTCGCAGGTCGCGCTGGACGCGCTCGCGCCGGCACTGCCGGAGCTCGTGGGCGGCTCGGCCGACCTCACCGGGTCGAACCTGACCCTGCACGCCGGCTCGCGGCCGGTGACGGGCGAGGACGCCGGCGGCAACTACCTGTATTTCGGCGTGCGCGAGTTCGGCATGTCGGCGATCTCCAACGGGCTCGCCCTGCACGGCGGCTTCATCCCGTACTGCGGCACGTTCCTCGTCTTCTCCGACTATGCGCGCAACGCGGTCCGCATGGCGTCGCTGATGCGCGTGCCGGTCATCTTCGTCTTCACGCACGACTCGATCGGGCTGGGCGAGGACGGCCCGACGCACCAGCCGATCGAGCACCTGGCGAGCCTGCGGCTCATCCCCGGGATGCGCGTCTGGCGGCCGTGCGACGCGGTCGAGACTTTGGTCGCCTGGCGCGATGCGATCGAGCGCCGCGACGGTCCCACCGCGCTCGCGCTCACCCGCCAGGGCGTGCCGCACCAGGCGCGCAGCGAGGTCCAGGTGGAGTCCATCCGGCGCGGCGGTTACGTGCTGCGGGACGGCGGCGACGCCCCCGAGCTCGTGCTGATCGCGACCGGTTCCGAGGTCGCGCTCGCAACCGGCGCGGCGGAGGTACTGGCGCGGGAGGGCCGGGCCGTGCGCGTGGTGTCGATGCCCTGCGTGGAGCTTTTCGAAGCGCAGCCCGCCGAGTGGCGCGACGCCGTCCTGCCGCCCGCGGTGACGGCGCGCGTGGTGATCGAGGCCGGCGTCACCGCGGGCTGGTGGCGCATCGCGGGCAGCGAGGGCCGGGTCATCGGCATCGACCGCTTCGGCGAATCCGCCCCCGCGAAGCAACTGTTCGAGCACTTCGGGTTCACCGTGGACAACGTCGTCGAGGTTGCGAGGGAACTGCTTTCTGGTTGAGGAGACAAGAACATGGCTATCAAGATCGGTATCAACGGTTATGGCCGCATCGGCCGTAACGTCCTGCGCGCCCTGTACGAGAGCAACCGCACCTCCGAGATTTCGATCGTGGCCGTCAACGACCTGGGCGACGCGAACACGAACGCGCACCTGACGCGCCGCGACACCGCCCACGGGCGTTTCCCGGCGACCGTCACGGTGGAAGGCGATTACATGGTCGTGAACGGCGATCGCATCCGCGTGCTCGCCGAGCGGGATCCCGCGAAGCTGCCGTGGGGCGATCTCGGGGTGGACATCGTGATCGAAGCCACCGGCCTGTTCGCGTCCCGCGACAAGGCCGCCGCGCACCTGAAGGGCGGCGCGAAGAAGGTGATCATCTCGGCGCCGGCCGGCAAGGAGGTGGACGCGACGATCGTCTACGGCGTGAACCACAACGTGCTCAGGAAGGAGCACACGATCGTCTCGAACGCGTCCTGCACGACGAACTGCCTGGCGCCGCTGGTGAAGCCGTTGCACGAGGCCCTCGGCATCAAGCACGGCCTGATGACGACCGTGCACGCCTACACGAACGACCAGGTGCTGACCGACGTGTATCACAAGGACCTGCGCCGGGCGCGTGCGGCGGCGATGTCGCAGATCCCGACGAAGACGGGCGCGGCCTCGGCCATCGGCCTCGTGCTGCCGGAGCTCGACGGGCGGCTGGACGGCTTCGCGATCCGCGTGCCGACGCTCAACGTCTCCGTCGTCGACCTCACGTTCGTGGCCGAGCGCTCCGCCAGCGTGGACGACATCAACTCGATCATGAAGGAGGCGAGCGAGGGCAGCCTCAAGGGCGTGCTGGACTACAACGACGAGCCGCTCGTGTCGATCGACTTCAACCACCACCCGGCCTCGTCGATCTTCGATGCCGGGCTCACGAAGGTGATCGGCGGCACGCTCGTCAAGGTGCTCGCGTGGTACGACAACGAGTGGGGCTTCTCGAACCGCCTGCTCGACACCACCGTCGCCCTCGCGAACGCGTCGTAAGGAGCACGCGCCGCCCAGGGCGGCGCCGACACATCGACCGGGATTGGCCATGTCGATCATCCGCATGCAGGACCTCGACCTCGCGGGCAAGCGCGTGCTGATCCGCGAGGACCTCAACGTGCCGGTCGCGAACGGACGGGTCACCAGCGATGCCCGCATCCGGGCCGCGCTGCCGACCTTGCAGCAGGCGCTCGCGGCCGGTGCCGCCGTGATGGTGATGTCGCACCTCGGGCGCCCGAAGGAGGGCCAGCCCGCCGAGGAGTTCTCGCTCGCACCGGTCGCGGCCGCGCTCTCGCAGGCGCTCGGCCGCGAAGTGCCGCTGGTACGCGACTGGATCGACGGCGTGACCGTGGCGCCGGGAGACATCGTGCTGCTCGAGAACGTCCGCTTCCTCGAAGGTGAGAAGGCTTCCGACGAGGGGCTCTCGAAGCGCATGGCGGCGCTGTGCGACGTGTTCGTGATGGACGCGTTCGGCACCGCGCACCGTGCCCAGGCGAGCACCTACGGCGTCGCGAAGCACGCGCCCGTCGCCTGCGCCGGTCCGCTGCTCACCGCCGAGCTCGACGCGCTGGGCCGCGCGCTGCACGATCCCGAGCGGCCCTTCGTGGCGGTCGTCGGCGGCGCCAAGGTATCCACCAAGCTCACCGTGCTCGAAGCGCTGGCGCAGAAGGTGGACGCGCTGATCGTCGGCGGCGGCATCGCCAACACGTTCATTGCCGCGGCGGGGCACGGCGTGGGCAAGTCCCTGCACGAGCCGGACATGCTCGACATCGCGCGCCGCCTCGCGGCGGACGAGACCGATCGCGCCCGCATTCCCGTGCCGGTCGACGTGGTGGTCGCGAAGGCACTGACCGACGATGCGCGCGGCGAGGTGCGCCCGATCGACGCGGTCGCCGACGACGAGATGATCCTCGACATCGGCCCCGAAACGCGCAAGGCGTTCGCCGCGATCCTGAAGGACGCCCGCACGATCATCTGGAACGGGCCGGTCGGGGTGTTCGAGCACGATGCCTTCGGGGAGGGCACGCGCGCGATTGCCGAGGCGATCGCCGCCAGTGACGCCTTCTCGCTCGCGGGCGGCGGGGACACGCTGGCCGCCATCGACAAGTACGGGGTCGCCTCCGGCATTTCCTACATCTCCACCGGCGGCGGCGCTTTCCTCGAGTTCGTGGAGGGCAAGCAGCTCCCGGCCGTCGCGGTCCTGGAGGAGCGCGGCCGCGGCTGAGCGTCCACCGGGGTTCCCGGTTCCGTGTGAGCGGTAACAATGCGATAATTCGTGCCATGGAGCGCCTGCATCGCCGCACGAAGATCGTCGCCACGCTGGGACCGGCCACCGACGATCCCGAGCGCCTCACCCGCATGGTGCAAGGCGGCCTCGACGTCGCGCGCATCAATTTCTCGCACGGCAACCGCGACGACCAGCGGGCACGCGTGAAGCGGCTGCGCGAGGTGGCCGAGCGCTGCGGGCGCGAGGTCGGCGTCATGGGCGACCTGCAGGGCCCCAAGATTCGCATCCGGCGTTTCCGCGACGGGCGCGTCGTCCTGAAGGAAGGCGACCGCTTCTTCCTCGACTCGGCCCTCGGGGGCGGCGAGGGCACGCAGGAAGGCGTCGGCGTCGCGTACGAGAACCTGCACCGGGACGTGAAGTCCGGCGACGTCCTGCTGCTCGACGACGGGCAGATCACGCTCGCCGTCGACGAGGTGGCGGGCACGCGGATTCACACGACGGTCACGACCGGCGGGCCGCTGTCCGACAACAAGGGCATCAACCGGCAGGGCGGCGGCTTGTCCGCACCGGCGCTGACCGAGAAAGACTGCGAGGATATCCGCCTGGCGGCGGAGCTCGAGATGGATTTCCTCGCCGTGTCGTTCGTGCGCTCGGCAGAGGACGTGCACCGGGCACGGCAGCTCCTGCGCGAGGCGGGAGGCTACGGCCTGATCGTGGCCAAGATCGAGCGCGCCGAGGCCGTGCAGAACATCGAGGAGATCATCGACGCCGCCGACGTCATCATGGTCGCCCGCGGCGATCTCGGCGTCGAGGTGGGCTATGCCGAGCTCACCGGGCTGCAGAAGCAGATCATCCGCCGCACCCGCAGGCGCAACAAGGTCGCGATCACCGCCACGCAGATGATGGAGTCGATGATCACGCACTCCATGCCAACCCGGGCCGAGGTGTCGGACGTTGCGAACGCGGTGATGGACGGTACCGACGCCGTCATGCTGTCGGCCGAAACGGCGGTCGGCGAGTATCCGATCGCGGTCATCTCGGCGGTGAGCGAGATCTGCAAGGGCGCCGAGAAGTACTCCCTGCAGCTCGGGCGCACCTCGCACCGCCTCGACGATCGCTTCCAGGCCGTCGACGAGGCGATCGCCATGGCCGTGATGTACACGGCGAACCACCTGCCGGTGAAGGCCATCATCGCGCTGACCGAATCCGGCAACACGACGCTGTGGATGTCGCGCATCCGCTCCGACATCCCGATCTACGCGTTCACGCCGCACGTTTCCACCCGGCGGCGCGTGACGCTCTATCGCGGTGTCACCCCCGTTCCCTTCCGCATGGAACACGACGACATGCAGCAGCTCTACCAGGACATCTTCACGACGCTGCTGTCGCGCAACCTGGTCGATGTCGGCGATCGCGTGATCTTCACGAAAGGCGACATGGAAGGCGTCTCGGGCGGCACGAACGCGATGAAAATCGTGAGCGTCACCGCCCCGTAGGCGCGACCGCCTCCCAGTGGGAGCGCACCTGACTGACCGGCTCCCAACTTCCGCCCCGCGCCGCTCCTGCCGTAGCTTGCGGCCTCCGAGCCGTCTTTGGCACCGAGCCGACGATGCCGTATACTAGTCTGGTCGCTCAATAACAGATACGATACAAGGCCGGGGAATTGAACCGGGCGGAGCGAATCTACAAGATCCGCGTCATGCTGGAGGGCGGTAAGCCCGTCCCGATGGCACGCCTGATCTCGACGCTCGAAGTTTCCCGCCCCACGATACGGCGCGATCTCGAGTACATTCTTCAGGTCGAAGATCGCGGTGCTGTTTTCCGCGGTAATCTGCCGCGGCCTCATTGAAGCGACGTCCGCGGGAGCGACGGCCGCCCGAACGTCCTGTTTTCCGCGGTAATCTGCCGCGGCCTCATTGAAGCCCGCCGAGCATGAGCATGCGGTCGGCGACAATCTCAGTCGTTTTCCGCGGTAATCTGCCGCGGCCTCATTGAAGCTCGAGCAGCGCGCGCTCGAGCTTCTCCAGGTCCTCGTTTTCCGCGGTAATCTGCCGCGGCCTCATTGAAGCCACCGGCCAGCCCGGCGAGCCCAACTACCTGTACGCCGGTTTTCCGCGGTAATCTGCCGCGGCCTCATTGAAGCGTCTCGGGCAGCGGATTCTGCGGCGCAGACTCGTCGGTTTTCCGCGGTAATCTGCCGCGGCCTCATTGAAGCGAGCTGGCCAAGCGTGCGGGTCTCCCCGTTGGCCATCGGGACCTCGATCGCGTACAGGTCCTTATCCTCCAGCTTCAGCGTCTCCGCCAACGCCTTGAGGGTTTTCGGCTTGCCTTTCTCGGGACTCTCGTCCGGCTTGCCTTCGTC
>DATGQE010000013.1:0-48145 GCA_035304345.1 Woeseiaceae bacterium
CTCCTGCGAGCGGCCGCGGCCCGAGTGGAAGCACATGCTGAACACGGTGTGGACCACGCCGCTGGACAACCTGTCGGTGACGGCGGCCTGGCGCTACGTCGGCGAGGTGGACGAGTTCGAGCAGGATCGCTACACCGCGAGCGGCCGGCACTACATCGACCTGTCCGGCACCTACTACGCGGACTGGTTCGGCGAGGAGACGGTCGTGACGGCGGGCGTGAGCAACCTCTTCGATCGGGATCCGCCGGTCAGCGGCCTGTTCGGCAACGTGTCCGTGTTTGGCAACGGCAACACGATCCCGGCAACGTGGGACGCCCTCGGTCGCTACTGGTTCGTCAACCTGACCCAGCGCTTCTGAAGTCCCGCTGAAGCCCCGTTGCGGGCAATCGGCGGCGCGGCGGCGGTCCCTTCCGCCGCCGCGCCTTTCCCTTGCTCAGCGGGCGCGGTCCACGGCCGTGGAGCGCCTGCTCTCGCCGACGGAGAGGCGAAACGAGTTGAACAACCCGGCCCGTATGCGGACCGTGTCGCCTTCCTTCACGCGCACGCTGCGCGTGGGCGAGTCCTCGACCCAGACCTGGCCGTTGTCGAGGGTGAAGATGCGCTCGCCGTTCGCGCGCACGGTGATGCGCTCCACGGTGGCGCTGATTTCCCTGATCCCCTCCTTGCGCTCGGTCGGCAGGCCGAAACCCGCCACCGCGGCGGCCGGCTCCGCCGCTGCCGGAGCCCGCGCCGACTCCGGTACGCCGTCCGTCGCCTCCGGCGCCTGCGCGGTCCTGCCTGCGATCTCGCGCCCCACTGCCCGGTCGTAACAGGCCAGGCGCTCGGCGTCGTCTTCCAGCCCGGCGCAGCGACGGAAAGCGTCCGGCACTTCCTCCGCCAGTGCGGGGGACGCCGCACCGGCCAGCAGGACCAGCAGGGCGATCCGCGTCACCTCACGCGGCCCCCGGCGACGGCGCGTTCGCCAGCCCGCGCTGTGTGCGGCGGTCGAGCAGGCGGTTCCAGTTCTCCAGCGAAAAAACGTGCGCGTAGATCGCGGACAGCCATCCCTCGGCGTGCAGCGAACGCAGCGTTTCGCTGTCGAGCTTCCCGAGCTTCTCGACGTCGACCGCGGCATAGGTGCCGAGCGAGCGTTCGTCGCCGCCGGTGTGATGCTTCACCTGCTGGCCCGTGAACAGCCCGAGCTCCTTCAGGCGTGTGCAGAACGCGCGCGTCTTCTCGCGTTCCAGGCTGTAGCGGGCGCAGAGATCCACCCGGCGCTGCATCGGCTCGCTGAGCCCGTCGCCGGCGAAGAACGGCTCTTCCGGGTGATCCGAGACCGAACGTGCCGCCCGGTCGATGACGATCGCAACCTGGTCGTTCGGACCCTTCGCGAAACCGATCGGGTGACACCGGATGTAATAGGGTATGTAGCAGCGTCGTTCCCAGTTGCCGGATTCGTCGACGAACAGGTTCGTGTCGTCGATGATGCCGAGCATCGCGAGCGGCTGCGGAATCTCGGTCTCCGAGAACACGATCGGGTAATCCTTCTGTGCGGATGCGAGCTCGACCCATACCAGCGGTGCCGCGCGTACGTTCCTGACGAACTCGTACGGCCGCTCGACCGGCGACAGGCCGAGATTGGCGTGCTCGGCACGGTTCAGGAGCTCCGGCCGTTCGTACAGGAACATCCGGCCTTCGAGAGCCTGCCCGCCGGGGGCGGATTGTGTTTCGTTCATGGAACAACCTCGGTTTGGGACTATGCGGATGACCCGGGCGGCGGCGCCTGAGTTCCGCGCCACGGCCCGTCGATGCCGCGCAGGTACGGCTCGTACCGGCGCCAGCGGCCGACCGAGCGGGAATGGAGCGGCTCCCTCACCTGCCAGACGCTGGCGGTCCGGACCGGGCGTGCGGCATCCCGGAAGGCGAGGCAGCGCTCGTCCCACTCGAGGCCGAGAAAATCGAGAAGATCGCGCACGACCGGCTCGGGATCCGCGACGAGCGCTTCGTATTGCACCGTGTAGAGCGCATCGCCGAGCAGCTCGCGCCAGTGCGCCATGAGGCGCTCGTGCTGCCGGTAGTAGTGGGCGACGTGAGCGAGATCCGTCGCGTAGCTCAGCGTGCCGAGGTGCTGGAACCAGATCGACAGGCAGTTGTCCGCCGCCTCGCGGACGGTGTACACGATGCGTGCCTTCGGGAACAGCGCCCGGATGAGCCCGAGATACAGGAAGTTGTCCGGCCGCTTGTCGGTGACGCGGGCCGCATCGGGGAACAGCTCGCGCACGTGCGCCATGTACCCCTCGGCGATCGCGGCCAGCGCGGTGCGCGACACGTTCGCCGCGCCCTGCGGCCAGCTGCCGAGCTCGCGCAGCGCGAGCCACGGCAGCAGCTCGAGCTCGCCGCCCGCGGTGACCGCCGGATGCGCGGCAAGGATCTGCTCGACCAGCGTCGAGCCGGAACGGAACATGCCGCAGATGAAAACCGGTGAGTGAGCCGATTCCAGCGTGTTCCGGGCGAGCCATTCGGCGTCCACCAGGCCGATGAGCCGGTCGAATGCACGCTCGGTGACCGCCGGGTCGTAGCGGGGGTTGCGCTGCGCACCGAGCGCGTTCGCCCGTGCGAACGTTTCGAACGCTTCGCGGCAGCGATCGAGGTCGTCGAGGGCCTTGCCGCGCGCGAAGAGCAGCTCCTCCGCCGCCGCCGGATCCGCGCCGGCCGCGAGCGCCTGCTCCACCGCCCGGAGCCGCGGATCGTCGTCGCTCGCGATCCTTTCGGCATGCACGAGGCGCGCAAGGGCGCCGGAATGGTGCGGCTCGAGGGCGAGAACCTTCCGGTGATACTCGGCCGCACGCTCCCGGTCGCCGGTCTCCTCGCACAGGCCGCCCAGGTTGAACAGCGCCGGCACGTAACCGGGCTCGAGCTCGAGTGCGCGCCGGTAGGCTGTCTCGGCCTCTTCGGGCCGCTGCATTTCCGACCACAGCACGCCCATGTTCGACAGCACCTCGTGCGGTCGCTCGACGTCGAGCGCGAGGGCCTTCTCGTAGGCCGCCATCGCGTCCCCGTAACGCTTCTCCTTCCTGAGCAGCCGGGCGAGGTTGTACCAGGCGTCGCCGAGCCCCGGGTTCCGGCTGAGCAGCCGTTCGTAATGGGCAATGGCCTCGGGCAGTCGTCCGAGTCGCTCGAGCACCGCGCCGAGGCGTGCGAACCAGAACAGGCGATCGGGATCTTCCTCGGTGAGCGCGACCAGCCTCGCCACCGCCTCGTCGAAGCGCCGCGCCTCCAGGCACAGCTCGACCAGCGCGCCGAGCACGAGCTCGCGGTTCTCGCCCCGCTCGAGCAGCTCCTCGAGCTTGCGTTCCGCGCGGCGCAGGCTGCCCCGCGCCTGCAGGTCGCGGGCATACTGGAATGCCTGCGCGAAATCCGGCTGCGTGGCCATCAGCCGCCGCTGCCGCGAGCGGGGACCGGAACGACGTCGAAGGCGACGGTCGTCCGCGGCCGGTCGGATTCGAACGGCACCGTGCCGTGCCACATGTAAGAGGGAAACAGCACCAGCCGTCCCGGGGCCGGCTGGATGTGGCGGCGCGCACGCCCGTGCTCGCCGATGTCGATGTCCGGTTCCCCGAACTTGAGCCCGCCGCCCGCGGCATCGGTGCCCTCGATCTCCGGCGGCACGTCGACGTAGTAGGCCGAGCTGATCCATCCCATCGGGTGGGTGTGCATCGTGTGATAACCCGCTCGGTGCAGGCGCACGGACCAGGAAGCGGAGAAATCGAATGCGCCGGTGCGCCGCGACAGGAGCGGATGCTCGGGCGACCTCGGCATGCGGGCGATGTAGTCGGCGATGCACTCCTTCAGGCTTTCGACCAGCATGCGGATCTCGGCCTCGCGGCGCACGAACAGGTTGCCCGCCGTCTGCGTGCCGCCCCTCAGGGTCTGCTCCGGCGGATGGCGCCGGGCGAAATGCAGGCCGTCGAGAACCCGGCCCAGGTGCTCGTTGAACTCCGCGGCGCTCGTGAATCCCTGCGGGACCGGTATGTCGTACACGCGAACGAAGTTGTCGTAGTCGTTGAGGATCGCGTCGCGTTCATCGCCGAGCATGCGCCAGCAGAGCCCGAGATAGGCCAGCGCGCGCTGGTTCTGCGGCATCTGCGCGGCCCCGAGCTTCGCCTGCTCCAGCGCCTCGTCGGGGCGCCCGCACGCCAGCAGTGCGCGGGCGAAACTGATGCGATGGTCCGGCTCGGAACCGGGCATGTTCACGACCGCGGCGTGAACCTTTAGCGCGTCGTCCCAGCGCTGCTGCTGCTCGAGCGTCCAGGCCAGCACGCTCACGAGCACGCTGGAGTCCCGGTGGCGGCCAAGCGCCGTGAGCAGCGCGCGCTCGGCGTCCTCGTAGCGCTCCTGCTGGTTGAGCGCCACCGCGTACGCGATGTGCAGCTCGACAGCGCCCGGATGCGTGGCGATCGCTTTCCGGTACGATTCGAGGTACTCGTCCAGCCGCTCCTGCTGCCACAGCAGCGAATTGAGGTTGCGGTGGCTCAGGAGGTCCAGCGGGTTCCGCTCCACGGCCGCGCGGTACGCCTCGATCGCTTCCTCGACCCGCTGCAGGTCGATCAGCGCGTTGGCACGGTTGTGGTGCAGCTCGGCCCGATCGATGCCGAGCCGGCGCGCCGCTTCGTAATGCACGAGCGCCGCCTCGGGATCGCTCTGCATGCGCTTGCACACGCCGATGTTGTGGTGCGCCTCGGGATAATCGGGACGCAGTGCGAGCGCCTTTTCGTAGCACTCGATCGCCGGACCGAAGCGCTCGCATCGCTTGTGCACGTTGCCGAGCGCCAGCCAGGCGGCGGCGTCGTTCGGGTCGAGCTCGAGACAGCGCCGGAACGAGGCCTCCGCGTCGTCGTATCGGCCGGCCGACGACTGCGCGAGGCCCAGGTTGCGCCACGCATCGCGGTAGCGGGGCTGCAGCCGGACCGCCTCCGCGTAGCTCGAGATCGCCTCCTCGACCTGCCCGTTGCGGGAGAGCGCGTTGCCCAGGTTGTTCGCGACTTCCGGCTGCTCCGGGAACAGCGTGAGGGAGGCGCGCATGTACTCGATCGCCGCGGCGTACTCCCCGCGCTGCGAGTGCAGCAACCCGAGGAGCTGCAGCGCGGCGGGGTTGTCCGGGTTCTCGTCGAGGAACCGGTGGTAGGCCGGCAGTGCCTCGTCCAGGCGCCCGGCCTGGTGCAGGCTCACGGCCTCGCGCAACAGGGGCGCGAGCTCGGCATGCGGGTTCGAGGTGGTGGAAGGGGCCATGGCGCCGTCAGGGGGATGCTCCGGAGGGCATTATAGCGAACGCGGGCGGACGCCCGTGCGGGAGCGGCATCGCGCGCTCCCTTGCACCAAAAGAAACGGCGGGCACGCGGCCCGCCGTTCCGTCACGCCGCAACGCTTCGATCAGAAGCGCTGGGTCAGGGCCACGAAGTAGTAGCGGCCGAGCGCATCCCAGGTGGACGGGATGGTGTTGCCGTTACCGAACACGGCGACGTTGCCGAACAGGCCGCTGACCGGCGGATCGTTGTCGAGCAGGTTGCTGACACCGACGTTGATCAGCGTCTCCTCGCCGCCGAACCAGGCGGTCGAATACGAGGCGCTCAGGTCGATGTAGTGCTCACCCTTGGCGATGAACCCGCCGTTGGGCGCATTGTGCTCCTTCACCTCGCCGACGTAACGCCAGCCGCCGATGAACTGCCACGTATCCCAGGGCGACTGCCACACCGTCGTGAAGGTGTGCTTCCACTCCGGACGCGGGCGTCCGCAGGTGCCGCCCCAGAGGCCGGCGCACTCCTCGATCTCGGAGCCCGGGATCGGCTGCTCGTCGAACTTCTCCAGCCACGTGCCGCGGAGGTTGAAGTCGAACGAACCCCAGTTCGTGGTCTCCAGCGCGTAGTTGGCCACCACGTCCACACCGGACACGTCGAAGAAGCCGATGTTGACGTTGGTCGACGTGACGGCGTTCGCGCCGAGCCACAGGTTGCCGTTCGGACCGCGATTGATGAGGCTGCACAGCGTGGGATCCCCGGTGATGCCGCAGCGCCGGATGATCAGCTCCGGATCGACCGTCGAGATGGCATCCTCGATCTCGATGCTCCAGTAGTCGAGGCTGAGGGACAGGCCCGGCAGCAGCGTGTTCGGCGTCAGCACCACGCCGACGGTGATCGAATCCGACGTCTCGGGCTCGAGGTCCGGATTGCCGCCGAAAGTGGCGTTGTACTGGCCGGCCGGGTTGATCAGCGCGGCGCTGCCGTACTGTCCCGCGGCGAGGCCGGTGTTCAGGCACTGCTCCAGCGTCAGGTCGGGACCGTCTTCGTCGCCGCCGCAGGGATCGACGCCGCCCCAGAGACCGAGGTTCTGGGGCTCGAACAGCTCGCGGATGTTCGGCGCACGCACCGCGCGGGAGAAGCCGCCGCGGAACTTGACGCCCTCCACCGGCACCCACGAGCCGCCGATGTTGTAGGTATCGGCCTCGGTGCCCGTGCTGTAGTCGGAGTAGCGGTACCGCAGGTCGAGGGTCAGCGCCTCCGCCCACGCGCGGCCCTGGGCCACCGGGATGCGGAACTCCGTGAACACCTCGCGGATGTTCTGCCCGCCGGACACCGGCGCCGTCGGACCGCCCTGGCCCGCGCCGTCGCCGGCCTGGAAGTTCTGGTCCGGCTCGTAGTCGAAGGATTCGTCGCGGTACTCGGCGCCGAGCACCAGCTCCACGCCGTCGCTGGCCCATGGGCTCACGATGCCGGCGTCCGTCAGGTCACCCTGGATGAAGGCGACGAACTGGTCCTGGTTCAGGTCGCCCTTGGAGAAGAGCGGCTGGTTCAGGTAGTCGATCGCTTCCTGCGTGACTCCGCCTTCACGGAACACGTTGTACGGCACGCAGTTCGGGTCGGTCCCGTCGAGCACCGAGGCGCAGACCGGCTCGCCCGTGTCCGGATGCGGCACGACGTGCAGCGCGCGCAGCAGGCGGCGGGTCGAGAAGTCGTTGAAGTAGGTCTCGCTGTAGATCAACCGTGCGAAGTTCGCGGAGACGTCCCAGCTCCAGTTGTCGTTGATGTCGCCGCGCAGCCCGCCGAGGAAACGATAGGAGGTATGGCGCAGATCGTCGAAGCGGTTGCCTCCCTCCACGTTGCGGCGGCCGATGTACAGCGGACAGCTGGCAAGCGTGCCGTTGATGCAGTTCTGCATGCCCGCGGAAAGGGCTGCCTCGTCGGCCACCGTATCCGGGTCGTCTTCCACGTCGACCACGCGGTCGTTCTCGCAGATCGCCGTGAACTGCTGCGGCGACAGGAGCGGGTTGTCGCAGTTGATCGTGCTGGTCACGAAGAAGGCGCCGGAAGGCGCGATCTGGGCCAGGCTGCGATCGTCCATGAACATCGCTTCGGCGTAGCCGGTGAGGTTCTCGTCGATGTCGTAGTGGGCGAAGATGCCGGCCGTATAGCGCTCGTCCGGGCGCTGGAAGTGGTTCAAGGGACCGTAGTTGTACAGCGGCACGCCGTCGACGAACTGGTCGCCCTGCGGCGTGTACGTGAAGTAAGGCCCTTCGAGAATGGCATCGCTGTCCGGATCGAGGCCAAGAAGCGGTCCGGGCACGCCGAAGTCGGTGAACAGGCCTTCGGCGCTGGTCGCCGAGCCGCCGCACACCATGGCGCCGTCGGTATCCAGCGAGCACGCGCTGTAGTCGTACGCATCCTGCGTGATCGCGGCGATGTCGCGGTACCCGAGATAGGCCGTCACGTTGCCGCGGCCGTCGGCGGTGTTGGTGCCGACGATCAGGTTGATGTTCGTCGTACCGCCTTCACGCACGGAGCTGGGCGCCGTCTGGAAGCCCGCATCGCGGATCGCCGCGGTGACCGTGTCGTTGTCGTTGTTGTGCTGGTAGCCGGAGTACTGCCAGTCGATCTGGAAGCCCTCGAAGTCGTCCTTCATGATGAAGTTGACGACACCGGAGATGGCGTCCGAGCCATAGGTCGAGGAGGCGCCCCCGGTCAGGAGCTCGACGCGCTCGACCAGTGCGCCCGGGATCTGGTTGACGTCGGGCGCCAGCGCGAACGGGTCGCCGAAGCCCATGCGATGGCCGTTGACCAGCACCAGCGTGCGGTCCGATCCCAGCCCGCGCAGGTCGAGCGTCGCGGTGCCGGTCGCGCCGTTGGACTCGTTCGCGGTCAGCTCGGGCGTGATCTGCGGCAGGTCGTTGATCAGGTCCTCGACGCGGGTGATGCCGCGGTAGCTGAATTCCTCGGCGGTGAGCTGGGTCACCGGGCTCGAGATGATGAGGTTCGGGTCGGTGGCAATGCGGGAGCCGGTGACGGTGATTTCCTCCAGCGTACCGTCGGGCCCTTCCTGGGCATTCGCGCCCACCCCTGCTGCCGTCGATGCGATCGCGACGCTGTACAACGCGCGGTGTACAGCCGTCGAGAGCGGCGTTCTTCTGGACATTATCGACTCTCCCTTTTCTTGTGCGGATGGCCCCGGGACGGCGCGCAACGATCCCCACGTTGCGGTTTTGAGACAACTCCCGGGGTGCGTGGGCGCAAAGGTTATGCCCCTGCACTTCGATGTGCAAATGTTTCTGGTCTTATTGTTGCCAAATTACAACAAAGTGGACGGCTGGAAGCGGACAGCCGCGGCCGCGAGGGCCGCCTCGAGGGGCCGAAGCCAGGGCGCGAAATGCCGCCAGTGATCGAGGCCTTCGCGGAAGACGGGTCGCCGCACCTGCTCGGAGCTCGCGGTCGCCACCGCCCGTTCGTTCTCGTAGAACCGGAGGCAGGCCGGGTCGAACGGCAGCCCGCACGCAGCGAGCAACCGCCGGACTTCCGCCTCGGTGTCCTCCACCAGCGCGGCGTAGGACAGGCGGTAGACGCGGCCGGGCAGGACGGCATCCCAGTGGTCCATCAGGCGCACGTAGTCGGCGTAGTAGCGGCCGATGTGCTCGAGGGAATAGCTGAAGTGCTGCCCGCGCGCGAACAGGTGGCGGAACAGCGAAAACCCGCAGGCCATGGGGTCGCGGCGCACGTCGATGATGCGCGCGGCGGGCAGCGCGAGGTGAATGAGGCCGACGAGCTCGAAGTTGTTCGGCAGCTTGTCCGTAAAGCGCGGCCGCCCCAGCTTGCGCCAGGCCCGGGTCCGGTCGAGGTAGGCCTGCCCGAGCTGCCGGAGCGCGTCCGCGTCCACGTTCGCCAGCAGGTCCGGCCAGGGCGCGCCGGGATGACGGGCCGCGAGCTCCTCTGCCAGCACCGGCAGGTGCGGCAGCTCGGTCGTGGCTTCCACCGCCGGGTGGCTCCCGAGAATCTGTTCGACGAGAGTCGAGCCGGAACGCGGGAGGCCGACGATGAACACGGGATCCGCGGCGGCGATGCCTGAGCCGCGGCGCGCCGCGACGTATTCCGGGGTGAACAGGGCGCGCCAGCGCTCCACCTGCGCGGTGAAGCGCTCCGGGTCCCACGGCGCGCCGGGCCGCCGCAACCGGTTGCCTTCCGCGTAATGGTGGAAGGCCGCGGCGTAGTCCCCGGCGTCGTCCAGCGCCTTGCCGAGGGCGAAATGAAAGTGCAGCCGATCCTCCTCCGGCAGCGCGGGATCGGCGAGCCGCGCCCGCAGTGTCTCGATGTCCTCCTCGGAGGCGCGCCACGTCTTCAGGTTCGCGAGGTCCCACCAGGCCTCGCCGGAAGCCGGTGCGAGCTCGACGGCACGCCGGTAGGCCGCGAGGCTCTCGCCGGTCCGGCCGAGGATGCGCAGGCAGTGCCCGAGGCTTGCCTGGAGCCGCGCATCGTCGGGCCGTTGCCGAAGGAGCTGCCGGAAGAGGTCCGCGGCCTCGCCGTATTCCAGGAAGCGCAGCAGGGCCGCTGCCTTGCGCTTGATGAGCGTCGCGTCGCCCGGCGATTCGGCGAGCAGGCGGTCGAGCTCGGCCACCGCTTCGGCCGGTTTCGCGCGGCGCAGGAGCACGGCGACAAGGGCTTCGCGCGCCTCGCGATAACCGGGAAGGAGCCGCAGGGATTCGCGCAGCAGCGTCTCGGCCTGCTCGAATCGCCGCGCGCGGAACGCGACGCTCGCGAGCAGCCGGAGCGCGACGACGTCGCGCGGGTGGCCTTCGAGGTGCCGGCGCAGCAGCATTTCGGCTTCCCCGTCGCGGTTTGCCTCCAGCGCCGCCCGGGCCTCGGCCAGGCGCGGTCCGGCCAGCGCGAGCGGCACGTAGCGCGCGTACGCCTCCGCCGCGCCTTCGGCGTCCCCGGTCGCGGTGAGCAGGTGCGCGAGCGCGAGCCAGGCCTCGGCATAGTCCGGCCGGCGCTCGACCGCCTGGCGCATCGCGCCCACGGCACCCGCGTCGTCTCCCGACTCGCGCAAGGCGAGGCCGAGCTGCAGTGCCGGAAGCGGCGCATCCGAGAGCTCCTCGCAGAGCGGGCCGAGGATGGCGGCCGCCTCCGCCGGCCGGCCCGCGAGCCGTCGTGCGATGCCCTGGAACAGCCGCGCCGCGGGATGCCCCGGCGCGAGCGCGAGCACTTCGGCCGCCAGTGCCTCGGCACGCGCCGGATCGCGGCCGAGCTGCCGCTCGGCTTCCCCGAGGCGTGCCTCGATGGCGGCCGCACGGCGTGAATCGGGTGCTTCGGGATTCAAAGGAAGGCACAGGGCATGACGGGGTCGTCGGCATTCTCAGCGGCACTCCCGGGGTTTGCAACCGCGCCCGCCCTTTGTCGCTCCCGCCGCTTCATCTACCCTGTCGCGCCATGACCGAGCCGTCCTGCATCGACGCCTGGACCGAGTACTGGAGGAGCGGCAGCGGCGCAAGCTGCCTGCAGGGCTCGGAGGCCGAGGTGCGGCTCGGCCGCCTGTGGGACGAGCTCGTCGAGGCGCTGCCGGACGGGGCGCGCGTGCTCGACCTCGCGACCGGCAATGGCGTCGTCGCGAAGGCCTGCGCCGCAACGGCGCGCCGGCGCGGCCTGAAGCTCGCCATCGAGGCGGTGGACGCCGCCGACATCGACCCGCCCCGCTACGTCGCCGATCCCGAAGGCCTGCTGCGCGACGTGACGTTCCGCGGTGGCGTGCGCCTCGAAGCGCTGCCCTACGCGGCCGACACGTTCGACGCGGTGGTGGCGCAGTTCGGGTTCGAGTACGCGTCGGAGGAACGCGCCGCCTGCGAGGTCGCCCGCTGCCTCGCCCCGGGCGGCCGCCTGCGTTTCGTGATGCACGCGCGCGAGGGCGCGGTCGCGCGCGATACCGCGCTCAGGCTGGAGCGGCTGCGCAGCGTGCTCGACCGGGACGGCGCGGCGACGCTCGTGCTCGCGCTGGCGCGCGCGGCGATCGGGGGCGAGAGCGACGCGCTGGCCGCGGCAGCGGCCCGCCTCCCGGCAGCGGCCGAACGGCTGCGCCGCCTGTCGGTCGGCGCGCCCGCGGGCGATGCGGCACTGTTCTACGGCCACGAGTTCCTGCGCCTGTGGGCACGCCGCGCCCGCTACCGCCTGGCGGACCTGCATCGCTCGGCAGAGGACGGCTGGGCGCACGCGCAGGGCGTCGCCCGCCGCCAGGAGGAAATGCTGCATGCCGCGCGCTCGGCAGACGATCTCGAGGCCCTGCGGGCGCGTTTCGCCGCCTGCGGCGTGGAGGTGGCCGCGCCGCTCCCGGTGCACGACGCCGCCGGCGCGCAGATCGCCTGGCAGCTCGACGGCACCAAGCCGCCCCGGTAAGGCGCATCGCGCGCCGGCCGGGCTCCCCTGCGCCGCACGTCCCGCAGCCCCTCAGCATCGTTCATGCCCGGCCACCAGCCGGAGCGCGGAGCCGTGACCGGGCGGTGTCCCCGGGGGAAACAAAGCGGACCCGCGTTTATGTCAAACGCCGCCACCGCGGCAACCGCGCGCGACGTGCCGCTCGTCCCCCCAAATGCCGCCGCTCGTCGGAAGATTCCCCGGCGTTTGCCCGATCTGCGTTCCTCGTCACGCACGCCTCGCCGCCGCTTTCGCAGAATGCCGTCCGCAAGGAAGCACACGCCCGCAGAGGCTCGAGGATGTACAGGCAAGACGAGAAGGGATTCACGCTCTACGAGCTGCTCATCACCGTGGCGGTCGCCGCGATCATACTGTCGTTCGGCGTACCCGGTTTCATGGACATCATCCAGAACAACCGCGCCACGACCCATACCAACGATCTCGTGACCGCGCTGAACCTCGCCCGCAGCGAGGCCACGCGGCGGGCGGCGACCGTGACCGTGTGCAGCAGCACCAACGGTGCGACCTGCAACGGCACCACCGACTGGAGCACCGGCTGGGTGGTCCGCACCGCGACGGAGGTCCTGCGAGTGTGGCCCGAGCGCAGCGGTGGCGACCAGGTGGTGACCAACACCGCGCATACGACGGTGGCATTCGACCCTCGCGGTGCGCTCACCGCGGGCCCGACGACGTTCAGCATCGAGCCTGCGGGCTGCACCGGCGACCGCGGCCGCATGGTGTCGGTGGGGGCCGCAGGCAGCATCGCCGTCTCCCGGACGAACTGCTGATGAACGCGCACGCGATGCAACGGCGCGCCGGCGCCGGACGGAGCCGCGAGCGCGGGCTCACCCTGGTAGAGGTGCTCGTCGCGCTGCTGATCCTCTCGATCGGGCTGCTGGGGCTCGCCGGGCTGCAGACGCTCTCGCTGAACTTCAACACCAGCGCGTACTACCGCACCCAGGCGACCGCGCTCGCCTACGGCCTCGCCGATCGTATGCGGGCGAACCGTACCGCCGCGCTCGCGGGAGAGTACGACGCGCCGCTGGCCAACCCGGCGCCGGACTGCGGCGCGCCGGACCTCGGCGGCACCGTGCCCGAGAACGACCTTGCCACCTGGCGCATGGAGCTGGCGTGCCGGCTGCCGTTCGGCAACGGCTCCGTCCAGCGCAACGGCACGGATTTCACTTTCACCGTGCAATGGGACGACGACCGCGACGCGGCGAATCCCGTGCAATTCCAGTTCACGACGGCGCTATGAACGCCGCCCACGACTTCGTCCCGAGCCGGCAGGCCGGCATGACCCTGGTCGAGCTCCTCGTGGCGCTCGTGCTCGCGCTCGTGCTCACCGCGGGCATGATCCAGGTGTTCACCGGCAACCGGGTGACGTACGAGTTCAACCAGGGGCTTTCGCGCATCCAGGAGAATGCGCGCTTTGCGCTCGACCACATCGCGTACAACGCGCGCATGGCCGGCTACCGCGGCTGCATCGCCAACGTCGCCGTCCACAACAACCTGGACGCCCCGAGCCCGTTCCGCGACGGCATCGAGAACGGCATCCAGGGCTACGACTACCTGAACACGGGAGACGGCGACTCGTTCAATGCCGTGGCCAATCCCGTCCCTTCCACGACGCTGACGAACTGGAGCCCGAACCTGCCGGCCGAGCTCGGCGGGCTCGTGCTGCCCGGCAGCGACGTGCTCGTCGTGCGCAGCCTCGCGGGCGCGAGCCGGCCGCTGGTCTCGCCGTTCGACGACGGCTCGCAGCTCTTCGTGGAGACGCCGCACGGTTTCCTCGCCGGCGAGATCCTGGTCGCGACCGATTGCCAGAAGGCATCGATCTTCCAGGTCACCGGCATCGACGCCGGCGGCACGAACGTCGTGCATGCCGACACGGGCGGGTTCGTGCCCGGGAACAACTTCTCGGACTGGCCCCCGGAGCAGGAATACGGCCTCGGCGCGGAGCTCTCGCGCCTGCAGACCTTCGCCTTCTACGTCGGCCGGGGCGCGAACGGCCAGCCGGCGTTGTTCCAGCTCCGGCTCGCGCGGCAAAGCGCCACCAGCACCGGTTTCCAGGCCGAGGAGCTGGTGCCCGGCATCGAAAGCCTGCAGGTGCGCTACGGCATCGACACCGACGGCGACCAGGCCATCAACGACTGGGTCCATGCCGACGCCGTCGCCGACTGGGGGCGGGTCATCAGCGTCGAGATCAACCTGCTCGCGCGCGCGACCGAGGAATACGGCACCGAGGTCGACGACGCGGACTACGTGCTCGGCACGATGACCTTCAATCCCGTCGATGACCGCCGGCTGCGCCAGGTCTTCTCGACGACCGTGGGCGTGCGCAACCGCCTGCCCTGACCCTTTTCGCTGGAGCTCCGCACGATGCGTCACCGACAACTGCCCGACGGCCGCGAATCCGGCGCGGCGCTGATCGTCGCCCTGATCTTCCTGCTGCTGATGACGCTGATCAGCACGTCGTCGATGCGCACCTCCACCATGCAGGAGCGCATGGCCGGCAACCTGCGCGACTGGAACATCGGCTTCCAGAGCGCGGAGGCGACGTTGCGAGCCGCGGAAGACTTCCTCCTCAACGAAGTCAACCTGCCGGCATTCAACGACGCCAACGGCTTCTACCAGCTCAACTCGCCCGCCAGGCCGGACTGGACGACGAACGTCTTCGCGACCGGCAACGGCGTGCGTAACGTCACGGTCGAGGAAGGCCTGCCGACGACGCACTACTACGTCGAGCAGCTCAGCTCCATCCGGCCCGCCGGCACCAGCACGGAGACCGGCACACCGGTGGAGGAGATCTATTACTTCCGCGTCACTGCCGTCGGTTACGGCGCCGCCGTCGACAACGGCGGCTCCCCGCTCACCGCGGTGGTGCTGCAGAGCGTTTACCGCAGCCGCTAGGGATGGATACCGCTATGGACAGGGACATCGTGCGCAGCAGCGCGCGCTTCGGCCGCCGGACCGGCATTGCCGCCGCGGGTGCCGCCCTCGCGTTGCTCGTGACGGGCCCGGCGCTCGCCGAAGTGGCCCAGACCCCGCTTTACCTCGGCGGCGGCAACGTGCCCGGCAACCTGGTGCTCGTGCCTTCCGTCGAGTGGCCGACGATCAACAGCGTCGCGAACCTCGGCGAGTACGATCCGGACCGCACCTACGTCGGCTATTTCGATCCCAACAAGTGCTACGCGTACTCCTACAGCGGTACGGAGGCGAACCGCCATTTCTACCCGGTCGGCCCGGCCACCAAGCACGAGTGCAGCGGCTACTGGAGCGGCAACTTCATGAACTGGGCCGCGACCCAGACGATCGACCCGTTCCGCAAGGTGCTGACCGGCGGCCTGCGCGTGCGCGACACGGCTACGGAGACCTGGCTCGAGAAGGCGCGTCACGACGGGCAGGGCGGCACCGGCATCTACCCCAACCGCTCGCTCAACAACCGCTCGATCATCTCGGGTGCGACGCCCTTCAACGCCGACCGCTTCTACATGCGCATCGAGAACCTCGGGAACCGCATGCGCTTCCGCCTGAACAACAGCTCCATTGACGACAACGTCAAGAACTGGAACCCGTCGAACGGCACCAGGAACGGCGAATCCTATGACGTCTGGGTGCGCGTGAAGGTATGCGTCCCCGGCATGCTGGAACCGAACTGCCGCGCCTACCCGGGCGGCAATTACAAACCTGAAGGGCTGATCCAGCAGTACGCGGACGAGCTGCGCCTCAGCATCTTCGGTTACCTGAACGACCATAGCTCGCAGCGCGACGGCGGCGTGCTGCGTGCGCGCCAGAAGTTCGTCGGCCCGACGCGCATCGTGCCCGACGTGGGCACGACGTCGAACCCGAACCGGGAATGGGATCCGGATACCGGCGTCTTTTACCAGAATCCGGACAAGTCCGACGCGGATGCCACGGCGAGCGCTCTCGGCATCACGATCTCGAACAGCGGCGTGATCAACTACCTGAACAAGTTCGGCCAGCTCACGAGCAACACGCACAAGAACCACGATCCGGTGAGCGAGCTTTACTACACTGCGCTCCGCTACCTGAAGAACCAGGGCAACGTGCCCCAGTACAGCGCGATCCCGGGCAACACCGGGGTCAACAAGACCATGGCCGCGGACGGCTTCCCGGTCATCACCAACTGGGACGATCCCATCCAGTACGCCTGCCAGAAGAACGTCATCCTGGGCATCGGCGACGTGTACACGCACCGCGACAAGAACCTGCCGGGCAGCAATTACTCGTCGGACGAGCCTTCCAAGCCTTCGGCCGTCGCCAACGACAAGAGCGTCGACGTCGTGAAGGAGACCGACCGCGTGGCCAAGATGGAGGGGATCAGCATCAACCACAACCCCTTCACCGGGCGGGAGAACTCGGCGTTCATGGTCGGCCTCGCGTGGGACGCGCACACGCGCGACATCCGGCCGGAGGCCGACATGCCCGGCAAGCAGACCGTGTCCACTCACTGGGTGGACGTGCTCGAGGCGCAGTCACTCGAGCCGCCGTCACGCAACCAGTATTACCTGACGGCCAAGTACGGTGGCTTCCGCGTGCCCGACGATTTCGATCCTGACACGCACACGGGCGCCTTGCCGCTGGACTGGTGGCACAGCAACGGCGAGATCCTGGCCTCGTTCGGCCGCGGCGCCAGCCCGTCCGTCGTGACCTTCCCGCGGCCCGACAACTACTACGTGGCCGGCGAAGCGCACATGATGGTCGAGAGCCTGACGGCCGCCTTCGAGCGCATCGCGGCCGAGCTCAAGAGCTCGGCGTCGTCGGTGGCCGCCAACTCGACGCGGCTCGACTCCGACACTGCCGTGTTCCAGGCATCCTTCGACAGCAGCAAGTGGAGCGGCGAGCTGCAGGCCTTCCGCATCAACGAGGACGGCTCGATTGCCGAGAACGCGACCTGGAAGGCCTCGGAGAAGCTCGATCTTCTCACCGAGACCGACATCGGCAACCGCAAGATCTTCACGATCACGCCGCCGACGACCACGGGCGACGGCTCCCTGCGCTCCACGAGCGGACGCGACTTCACCTGGGCCGGCCTGACCTCGGACCAGCAGAACCTGCTGCGCACCAACCCCGACGGCGCCGTGCTGGTCGACGTGACCGTCGGGCAGGACCGGCTGGCATGGCTGCGCGGCTCGCGCGCGAAGGAGCAGCCGAGCGGCCTGCTGCGCGGCCGGGCGAGCCGCCTCGGCGACATCGTGAACTCCGACCCGCAGTTCGTGCACAAGCAGGACTTCGGCTACATGCTGCTGGGGCAGTCCGAGGCGTTCAAGAGCACCGGCATCGGCCAGGCATACAAGGCGTTCCGCGAATCCGCCACCTACCAGAACCGCGTGCCGATGGTGGTGGTCGGCGCGAACGACGGCATGCTGCACGGCTTCGACGCGACGGTCGACGCCGCCGGCGGCGGTGAGCTCTTCGCGTTCGTCCCGAGCGCCGTCTACGAGCACCTCTACGAGCTCACGCTTCCGGACTACGAGCACCGCTTCTACGTGGACGCGAGCCCGCGCGTGGCCGACGCGTACTTCGACAGTGCGTGGCACACGATCGTGGTCGGTGCCACCGGCGCCGGCGGGAAGAGCGTGTTCGCGCTCGACGTCACCAACCCGTCCGGCATGACCGCGAACGACGTGCTCTGGGAGTTCACCCACCCGGACATGGGCTACACGATCGGCCAGCCGGCCGTGGCGCCGCTGCCGAACGGCGAGTTCGGCGTGATCGTCACCAGCGGCTACGAGACCGGGGTGGACGACGGCAGCGTCTGGATCCTGGACCCGGCCGACGGCAGCATCATCAAGACGATCACCGTCACCAACAGCGGCGATCTCGGTTCACCGCTGGTGGTCGACCTGAACGGCGACCGCGTGGCGGACCGCATCTACGTCGGCGATACCGACGGCAACCTGTGGCGCTTCGACCTGTCCGGCAGCGACGTCACCCAGTGGGGCGCGCCCGCGAACCTGCAGGCAGGCGGCGTGCCCATTCCGCTGTTCGTGGCGCGGGATGCCAACGGCAAGCGCCAGGCGATCACCGCCCCGCTGGCTTCGGCCTTCAACGACAAGGGCCTGCACACGGTCTTCTTCGGTACGGGCAGCTTCTACCGGGTGGACGACAACGTCGTGCCGGCGAATCCGGACGTGGACAGCTTCTACGCGATCATCGACAAGGGCACGCAGGTCACCTCCAGGAACGACCTGCTGCAACAGCAGATCATCGCGGAGACGATCGCGAACGGAATCCCGGTCCGCGCCGTCTCGGCCCACGACATGCAGGCGGGCCACGACGGCTGGTACCTGGATCTCGTACCGCCGAGCGGCAACGCCGTCGGCGAGCGGGTGGTGGCGAAGGCCACCGTGCGCGGCGACCGCGTCATCTTCCCGACGCTGATCCCGAACCCTGATCCCTGCGCCTTCGGCGGCGAAAGCTGGGTCATGGAGCTCAGCACGTTCACCGGCGGGCGCCTGGAGTACGCCGTCTTCGACCTGAACGACGACGTGCACTTCGACGAGAACGACTTCATCACGATCAAGGACGAGAACGGCAACGACGTCATGGTGCCGGTATCCGGCATCAAGCCCGGCGACGCCATCGTGAAGACGCCGGCCATCATCGGCGGGGTCGATCTGAACCCGGACGACGAGGATCCGACGCAGCACGAGGTCAAGATCGTCGCCGGCTCCGACGGCGGCCTCATCCGCATCGCGGAGCGCGGCAGCGTCGGCATCGGGCGTCAGTCGTGGCGACAGCTCAGGTAGAGGAAAAGCACATGATTCCAGCATTCGGCAGGAACGGGATTGGCAGCAGGCGCGGGATGCACGGCGTCACGCTGCTCGAGCTCATGATCGTCGTCGTGGTCGTCGCCATTCTCGCGAGCGTCGCCTATCCCTCCTACCAGGAGCACTCCCGCAAGGCGAAGCGCGCGGACGGTAAGGCGATGCTGCTGCAGACGGCGCAGGCACTGGAGCGCTGCTATACGCGCTTCGGCCGCTACAACGCGGCCGGCTGCGACGTCGCCGCTTCCGTCATGTCGTCCGAAGGGCACTACCAGATCGCCGTCGTGCGCACGGCGGGCACCTTCACGCTGACCGCGACGCCGCAAGGCCCGCAGGCCGGTGACACGAATTGCGGTGCGCTGGTGCTCACGCACAACGGCCTGCAGGGATCGCAGGGCGCCACGACCGACGCCAACGACTGCTGGTAGGAGCACCTGCGCGCAGCGCGCGCGACCGGCCATCGTTGTCGCGCGCGATGCGTGCTCCTACAGGCCCTCCAGCCACTCGATCGCCTCGCGCCAGAGCGGCTCGGCCCCTTCCCTGAACCAGCCCATGTGGCCGAGCGCCGGCAGCCCGTAGTCGGCCGGCACGACGTGCCGGCGCTCGACGTTCGGGTAGGCGCGCATCATGTCGTCCACCGCCCGCCGCGTGCCCCAGTCGTCGTCGTCGATGCTGTACGCGAGCACGGGCACGGAGAAACGCGCGAAACGCTCGAGCGGCAGGGAGTCGTCGTCGAGCAGGTAATTCGGCCGGCGGCACCAGCTCGCCCATTCGAGCGCCACGCCCCCGGGCAGGTCCTCGCCGCGCGCCACCAGGCTCCACGGGAAATACCCGAACAGGCGCGTGAGCACCGGCATCAGGACCGTCGCCACGAGCCACACGCGCCGTCGCTCGCGCCCGCCCTGGACGCCCCAGTAGCCGCTTTGCGCCGAGACCCCGACCATCGCGCTCACCGCGCCGGCATTCTCCAGCATGCCCGGCACCTGTCCGCCGAAGCTGTGCCCGACGAGAAACAGCCGCGCGGGCGCGAGCTCGCTCCTGGCCCACTCGACCGCGGCCGTCATGTCGAGAAATGCCCAGTCGCGCAGCCGGGCCTCGAAGCCGCGCAGCGCAGGCGGCCGGGAGCCGCCGATCCCGCGGTAATCGTAGGTGAGCACGTGCCAGCCGTGCGCGTTCAGGAAACGTGCGAATCGCTTGTAGAAGCCGCGCGGCACGGCCGTGGCAGAGTTGACGATCACGGCGGTGTCCGACCGGCCCGCCTCGAAGAGCGTGGCGGCGAGCGCGTAACCGTCCGCGGCGTCGAACGTGAGCTCGCGCTCGACGGCAGCGCGCGTTTCCGCCCCGATCACGTCGCACTCGCAAGGGCACGCCAGCGGGTCATGCCCGGTGCCGCAGCAGGTCGTCGGTGACGGTCATCGTGAACACGGGAGCGTTGCCGGGCGGGGTCTCCGCGATCGCGTCGACGAACAGGCGGCGCGTCTCCGGCTCGTCGTAGCGCATCTTCGCGTCGTAGGCCCTGCGCCACGTGGCTTCGTCCGGCCATTCGGCGTAGGCGACGAAACGCCCGTCCGTGTTCTCGTGCAGGCGCGAGCCGTAGCTGCCGTACTTCTCCGTGATCAGCTCGGTCCCGCGGCGCCAGGCCTTGCGGAACTGCTCCTCCTTGCCCGGGTGGACCCGCCACCAGTAGACGGCCACGAACATGACACCTCCTCATGCCGCCGCGCGGCATCCGCTTCCCGGTGTGATTCTATCCGGTGCCCGCGAGGCACGAATTACAAGGCTTTGTAAATCCGGGAGCGGGACGACGTGCTGCATGGCGGCGCCAGCGTCCGCGATTCGGTGCCCGCGGCTGCCGTGGTGGCACAAAACTTGAATCGCGAGCGTCTTGGAGCACGCCGGAGAACGCCATGGCCAGCCAACCAGAACCTCCCTTCGCGCCCCAGGATCTCGAGCCGCCCGGCCTCGAGGGCCGCATGGATCCCGCGCCACGCTACGCGGCCGAACGCTATCGCCCGGCGGGCAAGCTCGAAGGCAAGGCGGCGCTCGTCACGGGCGGCGATTCCGGCATCGGCCGGGCCGTCGCGCTGATCTTCGCGCGCGAGGGCGCGGATGTCGCGCTCGTCTACCTCCCCGGGGAGCAGCCCGACGCCGAACAGACGCGGAAGGACATCGAAGCCTGCGGGCGCCGCGCGCTGCTCGTTCCGGGCGACGTGCAGGATTCGGAGTTCTGCCATGAAGCCGTGGAGCGCACGGTCGAGGCCTTCGGCCGCCTCGACGTGCTGGTGAACAACGCCGCTTTCCAGAAGCATCGCAAGTCGCTCGAGGAGATCTCGCCCGAGCAATGGGAGCAGACGTTCCGCACGAACATCTTCGGGTACTATCACGTGACGCGTTTCGCGCTCCGCCACATGCAGCCCGGCGCTTCGATCATCAACACCGGCTCGATCACCGGGCTCGAAGGCAACAAGGGGCTGATCGACTATTCGGCGACCAAGGGGGCGATCCATGCGTTCACGAAGTCGCTCGCGCAGAACCTCGTGCAGGACGGCATCCGCGTGAACTGCGTCGCTCCCGGACCGGTATGGACTCCCCTCAACCCGGCCGAGCAGGAGGACGACAAAGCCGTCGAGCAGTTCGG
The DNA here is from genome assembly GCA_035304345.1 of Woeseiaceae bacterium. Lineage (GTDB taxonomy): Bacteria > Pseudomonadota > Gammaproteobacteria > Steroidobacterales > Woeseiaceae > IDS-8. Next base: position 21,132 of record DATGQE010000013.1, read on the forward strand.
TGCGGACGTGCCGATGGGCCGACCGGCGCAACCCGAGGAGATCGCACCCGCCTACGTGTACTTCGCGAGCAACGCGGATTCGTCCTACGTCACCGGGCACGTGCTGCCGCAGCTCGGCGGCGAGACGACGGCCGGGTGAGGCCACCGGCAGCCATGACGTCCCGAGTTTCGCAGGCACTCGTCGAATCGCTCGCCGCGCACCGTGAGGATGGCCCGGTCCTCTCCTTGTATATGCCGACCGCGCTCGAGGTCGACGAGCGCCGCCAGAACGAGATCCGGCTGAAGAACCTCCTCAGGCAGGCCCGCTCCCGGCTGGAGACGCTCGGCATGGCGGGCACCGGGGCACAGGCGCTCACGGAACGGGTGGACAAGGCTCCCCTGGAACGCGAGATGTGGCAGGCGCACGGCCGCGGCTTCGCCGTGTTCGCCGGGCGCGACCTCCTCGCGCACGCCGCGTTGCCGTTTCGCGTGCGCGAGCTCGTCGTCGCGAGCCCCAGGTTCCAGCTCCGGCCGCTGATCGAGGCACTCGCGCGCCAGCGCCGCTTCTGGCTGCTGGCGATGAGCCAGAAGGACGTGCGCCTGTACCGGGGTGACGAGAAGGCACTCACGGAAGTGGATACCGGGTCGCACCTGCCGCGCTCCCTGGTGGAGGTCGCGGGACGGGAGCCGACCGGCAAGGAGCTGTACTTCCACTCGGCGAATCGCGGCGGCGAGGCGGCGATCTTCCACGGGACCGGCGCGGGCAAGGACGACGTCGAGCCCGAGCAGGAGCAGTTCGTACGCGCCGTGGCGAGCGGGCTGGAGCATTTCCTGAAGCAGGACGACTCGCCGGTGATCCTCGCGGCGGACAACCAGCTTCGCGCGTTGTACGCGCGGGTCTCCCGTCACGCGGACCGGGTGCTCGACGAGATCGACGGCAACGTCGAGCACGTCCCGGAGGAGTCGCTGCACGCGGAGGCCTGGCGCAGAATGGAGGCCGAGCTCGAACGCCGGCGCGACACCGAGCTCTACCGGCTCGGGAACAGCGGCCCCGAGCTGCCGGTCAGCGCCGACCTCGCGGACATCGTGCGTGCCGCGACCGAGGGCCGCATCGACACGCTGTTCACGGCTGCCGACCGCCATTGCTGGGGACGCTGGGACGCGAGCGAGCGCACCGTCGAGATCCACGACCAGCCGCTCCCGGGCGACGACGACCTGCTCGATTTCGCCGCCGTCGAGAGCTGGCTCAAGGGCGGAGCCGTGCACGCCGTGCCCGGCGAGAGAATTCCCGGCAACGGCATGGTCATAGCCGGTTTGCGGTACTGACCGCCAGGAGATTGCACAGATGAACAACGACATCGAGCCCGTCGCCGGCAACTGGTACCAGCGCATCGACGACGGGACCCTGTTCCAGGTGATCACGGTCGACGAGGACGAGGAGCTCGTCGAAATCCAGGACTTCGAAGGCGACGTCGGCGAAGTGACCCTGGAGGAGTGGGCGAGCTGGGACATCGAGGCGGCGGAGCCGCCGGACGACTGGACCGCGCCGGTGGACGATATCGACGAGGACGACCTCGACTACAGCGAGATCCGCTCGGTCGCCGAGCGGCGGGCGCTCGCGCAGGAACGCTACCGCGAGCGTCTCCAGGACCGGAGCCTCCCGGAAGACGAAAACGAAGAGTACACGGACGAGATGCTGGTCGAGGGCCGTGTGGGCGCCAGCGAGGCCGCGCAAACGGCTGCGGCCACGCCCGGGAAGCGCGCCGACGGGCTAAAGCCCAAGGAAGTCGAGGCAGTCAGGCGCAAGCTCACCGACCGCCTGGAGTTTCTCAGGTCCGACATCGAGCGCGAGCTGCGCAAGTACGACAACGAGGCGTACGCCCTGCTGGCCGAGCGAGTGGCCGATCCGGGCGACCAGGCCTGGCGGGACCTCGTCGCCGACATCAACCTGGCGGAGGTCACGCGCGACGTGAACGAGATCCGCGAGATCGAGCGCGCGCTCAACCGGCTCGCCCACGGCCACTACGGCATCTGCATCAGCTGCGGCGAGCCCATCGATCCCGAGCGCCTGGAGGCCAACCCGGCCGCCGTGCGCTGCTTCGAGTGCCAGCGCGAGCTCGAGGCGCGCCGCCGCCAGACCCGACCCTCGATGTAGCCCGCGCCGAACGCGCGACGGAGCCCCCTTGCGAACCCGCCCCGAAGCGGCGTGCAGGTGCGCCTCGCGCGCTCCGCCCGCGGCGGCGCCGCATTCCGTAACAGGCCGCTTGATTGATGCCTCAGGCCTCATCTATGATGTGCAGAGTCTGATTCCTGGCATCTGAGACAACAAGAACACCACCGCGATGATCACCGCCGCGCAACTGCGCGCCGCGCGGGCGCTCCTTGGCATCGACCAGCGCCAGCTCGCGGCCGCCGTCGGTCTCTCGGTGCCGACGATCCAGCGGATGGAGGCCAGCGAAGGCGTCGTTCGCGGCAACGTGGAATCGCTCATGAAGGTGATCCAGGGACTGAACGATCTCGGTATCGAGCTGATCGGCGAGGGCGAGGAAAGCAAGGGCGGCGGCCGTGGCGTGCGGTTTCTGCAACCGTCTCCGTAGACGTATCCCGTCGGCGTTGCGCTGCGTGCGGGTGGCGGCATGAGCGTGCTCGTCGTGGCGGCGGTGCTGCTGGCGACGGCCGTCGCCGCGGCCGTGGCGGCCGGCCGGCGCGCTGCCGTGCCGCTGGTGTACGGCGCGTGCCTTGTCGCGTGCGCGCTCGGGGCGGCCGTCGGCGCGAGCGAGCTCGTGCGCGCCGCTGCGGGCGGGGCACCCACCGTCTTCTCGCTGCCGGTCGGGCTGCCCTGGTCCGGGGCGCACTTCCGCATCGACGCGCTGGGAGCGTTCTTCCTGCTGGTCGTGAACCTGGGCGGCGCGATCGCGAGCCTGTACGCCTTCGGCTACGGCCGCCACGAGCAGGCGCCGGGGCGCGTGCTCCCCTTCTACGCGGCCTTCCTGGCCGGCATGAACCTCGTCGTGATCGCGGACGACGCTTTCACGTTCCTGCTCGCCTGGGAGTCGATGTCGCTCGCCTCCTGGGCGCTGGTGGTCGCGCACCATCGCCGGGAGGGCAACCTGCACGCGGGCTACGTGTACCTCGTCATGGCGAGCTTCGGCACGCTCGCGCTCCTGCTCGCATTCGGGCTGCTCGCGGGCGCCGACGGCGGCTACGCCTTCGGCGTCATCCGCGGGCACGCGCAGACACCGACCCTGGCTGCGCTGGTGCTCTTCCTCGCCCTGCTGGGGGCGGGCTCCAAGGCGGGCGTGGTGCCGCTGCACGCGTGGCTGCCGCTCGCCCATCCCGCCGCACCGAGCCACGTGTCCGCGCTCATGAGCGGCGTGATGACCAAGGTCGCGGTGTACGCGTTCGTGCGCATCACCTTCGACCTGCTGGGAGGCGTGAGCTGGTGGCAGGGCATGCTGGTGCTCGCCGTCGGCGGCACCACCGCGGTGCTGGGCGTGCTTTACGCCCTCATGCAGCACGACCTCAAGCGGCTGCTCGCGTATCACACGGTCGAGAACATCGGCATCATCTTCATCGGCCTCGGGCTCGCGCTCGCGTTCGGGGCCAACGGGATGGGCCTCGCCGCGGCGCTCGCGCTCACCGCCGCCCTGTTCCACGTGCTCAACCATTCGCTGTTCAAGAGCCTGCTGTTCTTCGGCGCCGGTGCCGTCCTCAACGCCACGGGCCAGCGCGACATGGAGCGGCAGGGCGGTTTGATCCACCGCATGCCGTTGACGGCCACGGCCTTCCTCGTCGGCTGCGTCGCAATCTCCGCGCTGCCGCCGTTGAACGGCTTCGCCTCGGAGTGGCTCACCTTCCAGGCGATCCTGCAGAGCCCGGACCTGCCGCAATGGGGACTGAAGCTCACCGTGCCCGCGGTCGGCGGCCTGCTCGCGCTGTCCGCCGCGCTGGCGGCGGCCTGTTTCGTGAAGGCCTTCGGCATCGTGTTCCTCGGGCGGCCGCGCTCCGTGGCGGCATCGAACGCCCGCGAGACCGATCGCTTCTCGCTCACGGCTATGTTCGCGCTCGCCGCGCTCTGCCTCCTGCTCGGCCTGCTGCCGACGATCGTCGTCGACGCGCTCGCGCCCGTGAGCGAGGCGCTGGTCGGCGCACGCCTGCCGGTGCAGGCGCCGTCCGGCGGCAACGGGCCCTGGCTGTCGCTCGTGCCGATCGCGGAAGGCCGCAGCTCCTACAACGGGCTGCTCCTGTTCGCCTTCATCGCCGCCTCGGCCGGTCTCGCGGCGCTCCTCGTGCACCGCTTCGCGTCGCGCCGGCTCCGCCGCGGGGCGGCGTGGGACTGCGGGTTCCCGGACAGCGACCCGCGCACGCAGTACACCGCGGGCAGCTTCGCACAGCCCATCCGGCGCGTGTTCGGCACGCTCGTGTTCCGCGCCCGCGAGCACGTGACCATGCCCGCCCCGGGCGACCGCCGCCCCGCGCGCCTGCACGTGGAGCTCAGGGACGTCGCCTGGGAGACGTTCTACGCCCCGGTCGCGCTCGCCGTGGGTCACGCGGCGCAGCGGCTGAACCGGTTCCAGTTCCTGACCATCCGCCGCTATCTCACGCTGGTGTTCGTGTCGCTGGTGGCGCTCCTCTCGGTGCTCGCACTGTGGCTGTGATACTCGGCACGCTGGGCGATCTCGCGGTGCAGCTCGTGCAGATGCTGCTCGTGCTCGGTGCCGCACCGCTGTTCACGGGCTTCGTACGCAAGGTGCGCGCCCGCCTGCAGCGCAGGAAGGGTCCGCCGCTCGTCCAGCCCTACCGCGACCTCTACCGGCTGCTGCGCAAGGAAGCGGTCCTCGCCGAGAACGCCTCGTGGCTGTTCCGGGCGACGCCTTACCTGGTGTTCGGCACGATCTGGGTGGCGGCGAGCCTCGTGCCGACGTTCGCCACCGGCCTCGTGTTCTCCTGGACCGCGGACCTCATCGCCATCGTCGCGTTGCTCGGCAGCGCGCGCTTTTTCCTCGCGCTTGCCGGCATGGACGTCGGCACAAGCTTCGGCGGCATCGGCTCGAGCCGGGAGGCGATGATCGCCTCGCTGGCGGAACCGGCGATGCTGCTGATCGTGTTCCCGGTCGCGCTCATCGCGGGCTCGACACAGCTCGCGACCGTGTCCGAGTTCATGGCCTCGCCGGAGGTCGGCTTGCGGGTGACGCTGGGCTTCGCGCTGGTGGCGCTGGTCATGGTGGCCATCGCCGAGAACGCACGCATCCCGGTCGACAACCCCGCCACCCACCTCGAGCTGACGATGGTGCACGAGGCCATGGTGCTCGAGTACTCCGGCCGGCATCTTGCGATGATCGAGCTCGCGGCGGCCGTGAAGCTGCTCCTGTACGCGTCGCTCGTCGCCAGCGTGTTCTTCCCGTGGGGACTCGCGACGGCAGACGGCGGCATCGCCGCGTTCGCGGCCGGGGGCGCGGCCTGGGCGCTGAAGATGGCGGCAGCCGGCCTGCTGCTCGCGGTATTCGAGACCGTGATCGCGAAGATGCGGGTGTTCCGCGTGCCGGAGTTTCTTGGCGCGGCGCTGATGCTCGGCCTGCTCGGCACGTTGCTCCTGTTCCTCACGAGGACGCTGTGATGAGCCGTGAAGGAGCGCCCATCGCGCACGACGCCGTCGCGGATCGCGCCCCGGGTCGCGCGCGGTGCTCACTGCAGGGAAAGGGAGAAGGGTGATGGACGGACTTGCGTTCGAAGTTGCGCACCTGTTCGCGGCCTTGCTCGTGCTCCTGTCCTTCGTGCAGCTCTACCAGGACCGGCTGTCCGCGCTGCTCAACGTGTTCGCGCTGCACGCCTTCGCGCTCGCGGCTTCCGTCGCCTGGCAGGCGTACATCCAGCACGCGCCGCACCTGTACGTCACGGCGGCGATCGCGGTGGTGTTCAAGGGGCTGATCGTGCCGATGGCACTGCACCGCATCATCCAGCGCCTCGGCATCCATCGCGAGATCGAAACCGTCGTGGGCATCGGGCTCACGATGCTGGTCGGCATCGCGCTGGTCGCACTCTCGATGGTGGTGATGCTGCAGGTCACGACCGGCGCCGACCCGCTCGCCCGCCAGGACCTGGCATTCGCACTCGCGGTCGTGCTGCTCGGGCTGCTGCTCATGGTCTCGCGGCGCAACGCGGTGAGCCAGGTGGTCGGGTTCATGTCGATGGAGAACGGGCTCATGCTCGCCGCGTCCGCGGCCCAGGGCATGCCGCTGGTGGTGGAGATCTCGATCGCGTTCTCGGTCCTGATCGCCCTGATCGTGATCGGCATCTTCCTGTTCCGCATCCGTGAGCGCTTCGACACCGTGGACGTGGCGGCGCTCGAGCGCTACCGGGGAGAACGCGCATGAGCCTGCCGGATCAGGCGCTCATGCTCGTGCTCGCGGTGCCGCTCGGAGCGGCGGTGCTGCTCGCGCTGCTGCCGGGGTACAAGCTCACCTCCCGGCTCAGCATCGCGGCCTCGCTCGCCACCCTGGTGGCGGCCGCTTCGCTGTTCCGTGCCGACCTGCCGGTGCACGGCACCTACCTGCTGGTGGACGAGCTGAACATCGTGTTCATCGTCCTCAACACGTTCGTCGCCTTCACCACCAGCGTGTTCAGCGCCGGCTACATCGGCTACGAGCTCGGGACCGGCCGTCTCACGCCGACTTACCTGCGCTTCTATCACGCGATGTACCAGCTCCTCATCTTCTCGATGAACCTGGCGCTGCTCGCGAACAACATCGGCCTCATGTGGGTTGCGATCGAGATCGCCACCCTGACGACCGTGGTCATGGTCGGGATCTACCGCACCCACGAGGCGCTCGAGGCCGCGTGGAAGTACTTCATCCTGGGCAGCGTCGGCATCGCCCTGGCGCTGTTCGGGACGATCCTCGTCTACATGGCCGCGCGCCCGGTCGTGGGCGAGGGGGCAGACGCCATGGTCTGGAGCGTGCTCGTGGAGCACGTTGCGGCCTTCGACCCGGCGCTGCTCAACGTCGCGTTCGTGTTCCTGCTGCTCGGCTACGGCACCAAGGTCGGCCTCGTGCCGCTCCACGCCTGGCTGCCCGACGCGCACGCGGAAGGCCCGACGCCGATCTCGGCGGTGCTCTCGGGACTGCTGCTCAACGTGGCGCTCTACGCGCTGCTGCGATTCAAGATGCTGCTCGCGGGGAACGAGGGTTCGATCGCGCCCGGGCCGCTGCTCGTCTGGATGGGGCTCGCCTCGCTCGTCTTCGCCGCTTTCATGCTGTATCGCCGGTCGGACGTCAAAAGGCTGTTCGCCTACTCGTCGATCGAGCACATGGGCATCATGGCGTTCGCGTTCGGCATGGGCGGACCGCTCGCCAACTTCGCCGGTCTCCTGCACATGGTGATGCACAGCCTGACGAAATCGGCGATCTTCTACGGCGTGGGCTACGTGGCGCAGGTGAAGAAATCGCAGAAGATCGACGACATCGGCGGCCTGACGGTAACGCACCCGTGGCTCGGCTGGGGGCTCGTGATCGGCGTGGTCGCCATTGCCGGCCTGCCGCCGCTCGGCATCTTCATGAGCGAGTTCTTGCTCGTGAGCTCGACGTTCGCCCGCGAGCCACTGCTGGCGGTACTCCTCGTCGCCGGCATCCTGGTGGCCTTCGGTGCGCTGCTCCTGCGCCTGAACGGGCTTGCCTTCGGCGAGCCGCGGGGCGGCACCGCGAGCGCCGGGGTCTCGTTCGCGCCGATGTACGCGCACCTCGTGCTGGTGGCGATCGCGGGCATATGGCTGCCGCCGCCGCTCGTCGCCTGGTTCGATCACGTCGCGGGGTTGCTCGGATGACGCGCACCATACCGGCATTCGAGAGCCTCGCGGAGCTCGCCGACGCTTGCGGCCAGGTGCCAGGCCACGAGCCCTGGCCGCGCATCGTCGTCGATGCGGCGTTGTGGCGCCGGCTCGGGCGCCAGCTCGCCCAGGGCCAGTGGGCGCTGCTCGGCCTGTGGGGCGACACCGGCAGGGTGCACGCCGCGCTGGCCGACGCCGAGGGACTGCTGGTCGCGACGCTCGAGTGCCCCGACGGACGCTTCGACTCGCTCGCCGCCGTGCACCCGCCGGCGCTGCGCCTCGAGCGGGCGATCCGCGACCTCTGGGGCTACGAGCCCGTGGGCCTGCCCGACACGCGCCCGTGGCTCGACCACGACCGCTGGGGCGTGCTGCAGCCGCATGGCGCGGCAACCGAGGTCCCGGCGACCGGCGCGGATTACCCGTTCCTGCCCGCGGAAGGCGAAAGCCTGCACCAGATCCCGGTCGGCCCCGTCCACGCCGGCATCATCGAGCCCGGTCATTTCCGGTTCACCGCGAACGGCGAAACCGTGGTGCGGCTGGAGGAACGCCTGGGCTACGTGCACAAGGGCATCGAGAAGCTTTTGGCCGGTGCCGACCTGATGCGCGGGGCGGAGCTCGCCGGGCGCTGCTCGGGCGACAGCACCGTGGCCTACGCACTGGCCTTCTCGCGCGCCGTCGAGGCCGCGCTCGGGGTCGAGGCGCCTCCCCGCGCGCACTGGCTGCGCGCGCTGATGGCCGAGCTCGAGCGCCTCGCGAACCACCTGGGCGATATCGGGGCCGTCTGCAACGATGCGGCGTTCGCGATCCTGCACGCCCATTGCGGCGTGCTGCGCGAGCGCGTGCTGCGCGCGGCCGATGCGGCGTTCGGGCATCGCCTCATGCGCGATCGCATCGTGCCCGGCGGCATCGTGGGCGACGTCGACAGCAAGGGGTTCGCGGCGATTGCCGCGGTGATCGACGAGATCGAGCGGCGCTTCCCCGCGCTCTCGGAGCTGTACGAGAACACGGCTTCCCTGCAGGACCGCACCGCCGGCACCGGCATCCTCGAGCCCGGGCTCGCCGCGCGGTACGCCGCGGGCGGCTTCGTGGGGCGTGCCTCGGGGCGCGCCTTCGACGCGCGCCGTTTCGCAGCCTACCCGCCGTATACGCGGCTCGCGTTCCCGGTGCCGGTGCTGAAGGCCGGCGACGTGGACGCGCGGGTGCGCATCCGCATGCTCGAGGTGGACGCGAGCCTGTCGCTCGTCAGGCAGATACTCGAGCGCCTGCCCCCGGGCGAGCTGTGGGTCACGCTGCCTGCCGGCGCGGGCGAGGGCCTCGCGCTCGTCGAAGGCTTCCGCGGCGACGTGCTCGCCTGGGTCAGGGTCGCGTCCGGCCGCATCGAGCGCTGCCACCTGCGCGATCCGTCGTGGTTCCAGTGGCCGCTGCTCGAGGCCGCCATCGACGGCAACATCGTCGCGGACTTCCCGTTGTGCAACAAGTCGTTCAACTGCTCGTACTCGGGGCACGACCTCTGATCCGACATGCGCAGACTCCTGTTCGACAGCCTGCTGAAAGGACCGGTGACCGAGGCGCCGCCGGCGCCGGATCCCGACGCGCTCGCCGAGCTCGCCCAAGCGGTGAACCGCCGCGCACGCGAACGGCTCGGACGCAGCCTGTCGATCCGGGCCGTGGATGCCGGCTCCTGCAACGCCTGCGAGCTCGAGCTGCATGCCCTGAATAACCCGTTCTACGACCTCGAGCGCTACGGGCTGCACTTCGTGGCCTCGCCGCGTCACGCGGACGTGCTGGTGGTCACCGGCCCCGTGACGAAGAACATGCGCGAGGCGCTCGAGCGCACGTATGCCGCGACGCCTGACCCGAAGTGGGTCGTGGCCGTCGGCAACTGCGCCGCGAACGGCGGCGTGTTCGCCGGCAGCTACGCCGTCGTCGGCGGCGTCTCCAAGGTGGTGCCGGTCGATCTCCACATCCCCGGCTGCCCGCCCTCGCCGCGCCAGCTTCTCGCCGGCCTGCTCGCCCTGCTCGAAACCGCGAGGTAGGCAGGCATCGCGCAAGCTGGTTTTTCGTCGAAGGACCGGGCTCGACGCGCACTATGGCCGGATCCGCTTCGAGGAACCGGGCATCACCGGTATCGACCAGCATGCCTTCGGCGTCGGCGTGAGCTTCCGGTTCCGGCGAGCCGGGCTCGCGACGGGCCGTTGTGCTGGCGCGGCACGTCTGCTGGAATGCGGTGCATCGCCCATTACGGTGAAAGTGCCATGAACCGACCGCCCGCTCTCCGCCGCACGCTGCTGTATGCCTCGGCCGCCGCGGCGCTCGCGCTGCCGGCGGCCGCGCTGCCCGACGAAGGCATGTGGACCGTCGACAACTTCCCGGCGGAGGCGGTCGCCGCGAAGTACGGCGTCCGGATCGACGGCGACTGGCTGCGGCACGCGCAGCTTTCGACGGTGCGGCTCGAGAACGGCTGCACCGGATCGTTCGCCTCGGCGGACGGCCTGATCCTGACGAACAATCACTGCGTCTGGGGCTGCATCCGGAACCTGAGCTCGGACGAGCGCAACCTGTCCGACACGGGATTCCACGCCCGCTCGGAGGACGAGGAGCTGCGCTGCCCGGGCCAGCAGGTCTCCGTCCTGGTCGACTTCGAGGACGTCACGGACGAGGTCGCCGATGCCATCGCCGGGCTCGAAGGGCCGGAAGCCAACGAAGCGCGCAAGGCGGCGCTCACCCGGCTCGAGTCGGCCTGCGTGAAGGCCTCCGGCGGCGAGTTGCGCTGCGAGGCCGTCTCGCTCTACAACGGCGGGCAGTACTTCCTGTACAAGTACAAGCGCTACGACGACGTCCGCCTCGTGTTCGCGCCGGAGCTCGCGATCGCCGCTTTCGGGGGCGACCCGGACAACTTCAACTTTCCCCGCTGGTGCCTCGACATGTCGTTCCTGCGGGCCTGGGAGAACGGCCGGCCGGCCGACACGCCGCACCACTTCGCCTGGCGCCGCGCGGGGCCGAAGGCGGGCGAACCCGTGTTCGTCACCGGCCACCCGGGCACCACGTCCCGGCAGCTCACGCTGGCGCAGCTCAAGCTCCTGCGGGACGTCGCTTACCCGATGTGGCTCGTCCGCTACGCCGAGCTCCGCGGCCGCATGCTCGCGTGGGCGAACACGAGCGACGCGGCGGCCCGCGCCGTGCAGCAGCGCATTCTCGGCATCGAGAACGGCATCAAGGTGCGACGCAACGAGCTCAAGGCGCTGCTGAACGACGACATGATGGCGCAGAAAGCGGCGGCCGAACGAGAGCTTCGCGAAGCCGTGATGAACGACCCCGAGCTCGCGGAGCGCTACGGCAATGCCTGGAAGCTCATCGAGGACGCGGTCGAGGCACACCGCAACATGTACGAGGAGCACCTGTTCATCGAGGAGGCGGCCGCGTTCCAGAGCGACCTGTTCGGCTACGCGCGCGACATCGTGCGCGGCACCGCGGAGCGTGAGAAGCCGAACGAGGAGCGCCTGCGCGGGTACACGGAAACCGCGCTGCCGACCGTGGAGGCGCGGCTCTTCGCCGAGCGCCCGATCGACCGCGCTTACGAGAAGCTGACGCTCGAGTTCTCGCTCGACAAGATGCGCGAGTACCTGGGCCCGGACAGCCGCCACGTGAAGGACGTGCTCGCCGACGCCTCGCCCGCCCAGCGTGCGGCGGCGCTCATCGACGCGACGCGACTCGACGAAGTGGACTACCGGCGCGAGCTGTGGGAAGGCGGTGTCGCGGCCGTCAGGGCCAGCGAAGACCCGATGATCGAGCTGGCGCTGGCCATCGACGACGAGGCGCGCGCGCTGCGCCGGCGCTACGAGGACGAGGTCGAAGCACCGATCACCCGCGGCGAGGAAATGATCGCGGACGCCCGCTTCCGGACCTACGGCACGGAAATTTACCCCGACGCGACCTTCACGCTGCGCGTGACCTACGGCGCCGTCGAGGGCTGGATGGAGAAAGGGGAGCCGGTCGCCCCGTTCACGCGCACCGCACGCCTGTTCGAGCGCGTTACCGGCCAGCCGCCGTTCGCGCTGCCGGAAAGCTGGGACCAAGCCCGCGAACGACTCGACCCCGGGACGCCGTTCAACTTCGTGGCGACGACCGACATCACCGGCGGCAACTCCGGCAGTCCCGTCATCGCGGCGGACGGCGCGCTCGTCGGGCTGGCGTTCGACGGCAACATCCACTCGATCGCCGGCTCCTACTGGTTCGACCCGGCGCTGAACCGTACCGTCGCCGTGAACGCGGCGATCATGCTGGAGGCGCTGGAGAAGGTCTACGACGCGGAGCGGCTGCTGGACGAGCTGACGGTCATCGACAGGTAGGAGCTCGCCTCGCGCGGCCGGCACCGCGGGGATTCATGAAGAAGATCCTGGTCAAGGTGAAACCGAATGCCCGGGCGAGCGAGCTCGTCCGGGCCGCCGACGGGGGCTTCCACGCCCGCCTCAAGTCGCCGCCCGCCGAAGGCAAGGCCAACGCCGAGCTCGTCGGGCTGGTCGCCGCGTACTTCGACGTGCCGAAATCCCGCATCCGCATCAAGAGCGGCCACTCGGGGCGCACCAAGCAGGTCGAGATCGACGACTGAGATCGCCTTGCACCCCTTCGATCACGCGCTCGCGGTCCTGCTCGCCGTCATCCAGCCGGTCTGGACGGTGGTGGCGTTCCGCCGCCTGATCGCGTTGCAGGAGGGCACCGATCGCGTGCAGCTGTATACGCGCACCGGCGCGGTGCAGTGGGGCACGCTGGCCGTGTTCGCCGCGGCCTGGATCGCACTGGGACGCGACGCCGCTCCGCTCGGCCTCGTCGCGCCGGGAGGCACCGGGTTCCTGGCCGGCTGCGTGCTAGTGCTCGTGCTCGTCGGCGTGCTGGTCCACGCCTGGCGGAGCGCGCGCCGCCTGTCCGACGCAGAGCGCGCGCGGCAGGTCGCGCAGCTCGGCAACCTCGTGCACTTCCTGCCGCGGACGAAGCGCGACTACCGGCATTTCGCCTGGTTGTCGGTGACGGCCGGCATCGTCGAGGAGATTCTCTACCGCGGATTCCTGATCTGGTATTTCGCCCTGTTCCTGCCGCTCTGGGCGGCGGTCGTCGCCTCCTCGATCGTGTTCGGGATCGGGCACGGCTACCAGGGACCGGGCTACGCGCTGCGCACCGGAGCCGGCGGGGCCGCGTTCGCGGTCCTCTACCTCCTGTCCGGCTCGCTGTGGCTGCCGATTGTCGCGCACGCGGCGGTGGACCTGCTGCAGGGCGCGGCCGCGTTCGAGCTCTTGCGCGCCCGCGGACCGGGCCGAGGGGCCGGGCGGCCCGATATCCACGGTGCTTGACCGGGAGCGGGCGCCGGGCGCACCATGGCTCGGTCGCTCGACCGATCCCGCGGAGCACTCCCATGGCCACGACCGCCCGCGAAGTCGAGGGCAGCCAGGACGTCCGCGACGCCATCCTCGACGCCACCCGGCAATGCCTGCTCGAGACCGGGTTCGCCCAACTGTCGACGCGCCGCATCACCGAACGGGCGGGCGTCGCGCTGAGCCAGCTCCATTACCACTTCGGCTCCAAGCACGGACTCGTGCTCGCGCTGCTCGGGCGCGAGAACGAACGCCTGCTCGGGCGCCAGCAGGCGATGTACGAGGACGACCGGCCGCTGTGGCGCCAGTGGGAGCAGGCCTGCGATTACCTCGAGGAGGACCTGCGCTCCGGGTACGTGCGCGTGCTGCAGGAGATGGCCGCGGCCGGCTGGTCCAACGAGGAGATCGCCGACGCCGTTCGTCATGACCTGCGCGGCTGGTTCCGCCTGCTGACGAGCGTTACGGAGCGCTTCTTCGCCGAGTACGGCCCGGTCGGGCCGTTCCGGCCCCGGGAGATCGCCGCGCTGGTCGGCCTCGCGTTCCTCGGCGCGGAATCGATGCTGCTGCTCGGCGTGCCGGAAACGGAGCTGCCTTGCCGTGCCGCGCTGCGGCGCTTCGGCGACGTCATCAAGGCCGTCGAATCGGGCACGCGCGAGAGCTGACGTGCGCGCCCGCTACCCCGACCGCAGCGGCCACGTCGTCATCGACGGCGTGCGCATCGGCTACGAGGTGTTCGGTTCCGGCTCGCCCACGCTGCTCCTGCTGCCGACCTGGACCATCGTGCACTCGCGTTTCTGGAAGATGCAGGTGCCGTACTTCGCACGGCATTACCGCGTCGTCACGTTGGACGGACCGGGCAACGGCCGCTCCGACCGGCCGCTCGATCCGGCGGCCTACGGCCCCGGCCCGGTTGCCGCCGCCGCGCACACGGTGCTCGACGCGACGGACACGGAAAAGGCGGTGCTCGTCTCGCTGTCCCGCGGCGCCAACTGGTCACTCAAGCTCGCGGCGGACCACCCGGAGCGCGTGCTCGGCCAGGTGTTCATCGGCCCGGCGACGCCGCTGCCGCCGGTCGGCGAGTACCGCCGGGGTGCGATGGAACGTTTCTGGGAGGAGCCGCCGCCAAACGCGCAGGGCTGGGAGAAATACAACGCGAAGTACTGGCTCGAGCACTACGAGGACTTCCTCGAGTTCTTTTTCTCGAAGTGCTTCAACGAGCCGCATTCGACGAAGCAGCGCGAGGACGCGATGGGCTGGGCGCTCGAGACGACACCCGGGGTGCTGGTGGCGGAGGCGCGCTCGACGCCCGACGCCGAGACCTGCCTCGAGTGGTGCCGCCGCGTGCGCGGCACGCCGGTGCTGGTGATCCACGGCACCGGGGACGCGATCATTCCCGCCGCGCGGGGAGAAGCGCTCGCGAAGGCGACCGGCGGCGAGCTCGTGCTGCTCGAAGGCTCGGGCCACATCCCGCTCGCGCGCGACCCGGTGAAGGTCAACCGCCTGATCGGGCGCTTCGTCGACCGCCGCGCAGGCCGGACCGCGCTGAAGCCCCGCTGGACGCGCGGGCGCAGCCGCGAGCGCCGCGTGCTGTACCTCTCGTCGCCGATCGGGCTCGGGCACGTGCGGCGCGATCTCGCGACCGTGCAGGCGCTGCGCCGCCATCATCCGGACGTCCGCGTCGAGTGGCTCGCGCAGCACCCGGTGACGCAGGTGCTCGAGGCCTACGGCGAGCACGTGCACCCGGCGAGCCGCCATTTCGCGAGCGAGTCCGCGCACATCGAAGCGGAGGCGCACGAGCACGACCTGCACTGCTTCCAGGCGTGGCGGCGCATGGACGAGATCCTGCTCGCCGATTTCATGGTGTTCCATGACGTGGTGCGCGAGACGCCCTACGATCTCGTCGTCGCCGACGAGGCGTGGGACGTCGATTACTTCCTGCACGAGAATCCGGAGCTCAAGCGCTTCGCCTACGCGTGGTCGACCGATTTCGTCGGCTGGCTGCCGATGCCGGACGGCGGCGAGCGCGAGGCATTCCTCACCGCGGACTACAACGCGGAGATGATCGAGCACATCGCGCGCTACCCGCGCGTGCGCGACGCCGCGCTGTTCGTCGGCAATCCCGAGGACATCGTGGAGGACGATTTCGGGCCGGGGCTGCCGTCCATCCGCGAATGGACGGAGGAGCACTACAGCTTCACGGGCTACATCACCGGCTTCGATCCGGCTGAGCTCGGCGAGCGCGAGGCGCTGCGCGCGGCGCTCGGGTACCGGCCGGACGAGAAAGTGTGCGTCGTCGCCGTCGGCGGCTCCGGGGTCGGCAACTGCCTGCTCGAGCGCGTGATCGACGCGTTCACCGCCGCGAAGAAGATGGTGCCGGAGCTGCGCATGATCGCGATCGCGGGGCCGCGCATCGACCCTGCGCGCTTTCGCCGCCGCGACGGGCTCGAGGTGCACGGCTACGTGCACGAGCTCTATCGCCACCTCGCCGCCTGCGACCTCGCGATCGTGCAATCGGGGCTCACGACGTGCATGGAGCTCACGGCCTGCCGCACGCCGTTCATCTACGTGCCGCTCCGGCATCATTTCGAGCAGACCTTTCACGTGCACCACCGGCTGTGCCGTCACCGCGCCGGCCATCGCATGACCTGGGACGAGGCGACCCCGGAGCACCTCGCGGCCGCCGTCGCGGCGCACGTCGGCGAGCGGGTCGAGTACCGCCCGGTGGAAGCCGACGGCGCCGGCCGCGCCGCCCGCATCCTCGCCGAGCTCCTCTAACTGCGGGAGCGCGCCTCGCGCGCGACCGGAACGTCGACCGCGCCTCGCGCCCGCGACAGCCGCGCAGCGGCGAAAGTCGAATATGCTTGGTATGTCGCGTCGGCCGAGCACCGAACCGGTCGCACGCAATGCGCGCGGCTTGCGCTTGCAAATCTGGGATATCCCGTCCAGATTTGGGTAAAGACGCCGGCCACCTAATTGCTGGAGCCAGAAAATGCAGGAACTGCCCCATCTCTACCGGGTGGGCGCCGCGTCCACCCCCGAAGGTTTCGTGGCGCTCTCGAGCCCCGGGCTCGCACGACTCGAATCGGCATCCCCGGCCGAGTTCGGCGGACCGGGCACCCAGTGGTCGCCGGAGACGCTGCTCGTCGCCGCGATCGCCGACTGCTTCGTGCTCACCTTCAAGAGCGTGGCGAAAGCGTCGAAGTTCGACTGGCGCTTCGTGAGCTGCGAGGTCGAGGGCACGCTGGACCGCCGGGACGGCCGCATGCAGTTCGTGCGTTACCTCGTACGCGCCACGCTGGAAGTACCCGCAGGGACGGACGAGAAGCGGGCATACCGCTTGCTGGAGAAAGCCGAAGAGAACTGCCTCATCACGAACTCCCTGAACGGCGAGATCGAGCTCGAAACCGAAGTACGCCAGGTGTGACGGATCCGGTGCCGGCGACCCGGCGTGCGGTCGCCGCCGCTTGCGCATCGTGGGTCGCTACCTGATACTCGCGCCCTTTCCGGATGCACGGGGGGAGGCGATGCACAGGGATCGGGCACGACCGCGACCATCCCGACAGAGTTTCCCGCAGGCGACATGATCCTGCTCGTGCTCGGCGCCGCCGCGGACGTGGCGAATACCGGGATGGTCGCGGCGGACGAGCCGCCGGCCGAGATCGTCGTCAGCGCCACCCGCGTGGCCAACACGCAACCCGCGGGCAGCTTTCCGGCGCCTGCAACGCTGTGGCGCTACGACGCCCGCACCGAGCTGCAGTCCCGGGGCGTCGCCGAAGGCCAGGCCGACGTGACCGTGCGCGGCGGTGTGTTCGAGAACACCGGCATCGCCGTCGGCGCGGTCACGATCACGGATCCGCAAACGGGCCACTACACCGCGGAGCTGCCGATCGATCCCGCGTTCCTCTCGTCGCCGGCACTCCTGACCGGCAGCGACAACGCCATCGCCGGCTTCAATTCGAATGTCGCCACGATCGCCTACGCGATCCCTGCCGTCACCGCGGCCGGTACGATCGCACTCGGCGCGGGCAGCGATGTTCTGCGCTACCAGTCCCTGCGGGTCGCGGGCACGCGGGAGACCGGTGCCGATGCCACGCTCGCGGCGGCGGCATCGGTGGCCTTCTCGCGTGGCGAGGGCAGCCAGCCGGCCGGCGATCACGACTTCGCGCGCTACAACGTGCACCTGCAGCGTGCAACCGGCGCGGCGCAGACGGACCTCCTGCTCGCGTACCAGGACAAGTTCTACGGCTGGCCGGGCGCGTACACGGGGTTCGCCAACCTGCTCGAGACGGACCACACGAAGACGACGCTCGTGCTGATGAACCATCGCGTCGACCTGGCCGGCGGATGGCTGCAGGTCGGCGCCTATCATCGCCGCCTCGAGGACGACTACGATTTCGACCGCCTCACGGAAGAGTCCGGCGTACCCGGCGCTTTCGAGCACGAGACCGTGGTACGCGCAGCGGGCTTCCAGGGCCTGTTCACGACCGGCCGCGTGGATTGGCGCATCGGCGGGCAGCTCACGGCGGACGAGCTCGTGCGCTCCACCGACCTCACGAACGGCGACTTCGACACGCGCCGCTACCTGAAGCTCGGCGTCATGCCCTCGGTCGGCGTGCTCGACACCGGGGACGCCCGCGTGACGCTGCGCGCCGGGCTGACGCTCGACGATTCCAATCGCGACGGCAGCGAGGTATCACCGCTCGTCGGCGTCGTGCTCGAGCGCGGTCCCGTGACGCTCGATCTCGAGTACGCGGTCACGACGCAGGTGCCGGGCTACACGGCGCTCAAGTCGGGGCCCGCCGGGCTTTTCGGGGGCAATCCGGACCTCGGGCGCGAAACGGCGCGCCAGCTCGCGTTGTCCGCGGGCTGGAAGGCGAGTGACCTGGAGGCAACGTTCACCGTGTTCCGGCGCACGGACGACGATCTCGTCGACTGGACCTACAGCCGGGCAGCCCCTCTCGCGCGGCAGGCGAACCCGCTGGATGCGGACGTGCTGGGGATCGAGGCGCTCTTCGCCCGCCGCTGGGAGCGCCTCGAGGTCGCGGGCGGTTACACGTGGCTGGACAAGGAGCCCGACTTCGGCAGCGCCGAGGTCGATGCGAGCTTCTACGCCCTGAACTACGCGCGGCACCGCGCCACGCTGGCGACGACGTGGCACGCCACCGAACGGACGAGCTGGCGGATCGATGCGGAGTATCGCGCGCAGCGGGACAATCCCCTGCGCACGAGCGGCAGCGAGGCCATGCTCGTCTCCGCCAGCGTCGCGTGGGAGCCGCCCGACGGCGACGGTGTCGCGCTCGCGCTCATCGCCGACAACGTCACCGACAGCGACTACCAGCCGTTCCCCGGCACGCCGGCGTCTGGCCGGCAGCTCGCGCTGCACCTGCAATACACCTGGTAGGAGCGCGCATCGCGCGCGACCGCAGGTTGACGCCTGGTTGCGGTTGCGTTATGGTTGCGGGCATGAATCGCCCCGCCCGGATCCGCATCACCGACCTTCCGCCGCGCGAAGCGGCCGCCACGCTCGCCGCGCGCCAGCGCGACGACCGGCACTGGCTGGACGAGTTTGCCGCGTCGCTCGACCGTCATCGCGCCGCGCAGTCGTTCGCACGCGTGCTGTCGGTGTGGGACCTGAGCCGCTCCGAGGCGGCCCGCTGTTTCGGCGTGACGCGCCAGGCGTTGAGCAAGTGGCTCACCCAGGGCGTGCCGGCCGAGCGTGCACAGGCCGTGGCGGATCTCGCCGCGGCGACCGACCTGCTCGTGCATTACCTGAAGCGCGACCGCATCCCCGCGGTGGTGCGGCGGCCGGTGCCCGAGCTCGGCGGCCGGTCGCTGCTCGACCTGCTCGCCGCCGGGGACACGCGGGCCCTGCTCGGCGCCTGCCGCGACATGTTCCGCTTCGAGGAGGCGCACGGCTAGTGCCGCGCGCGGGGTGCTGAGGTGCCGCTCCGGCGCGAGCGGCTGGCCGACGGCTGGACGTGGTGGCGCATCGCCGACCCCGCGTGGCAGAACCCGCTCGATCCCTCCTTCGCCGCGAAGCGCGGGGGCCGCTGGAACCCGCCCGACAGCTTCCCGACGCTGTACCTGAACGAGGATCGCGTGACCGCGCGCTTCAACCTGCGCGCTTTCATCGCGCGCTGGCCGTACGAGCCCGAGGACCTGCGCCCGGAGCATGCGCCGGTGCTGGTAGGAGCCCGGCTGCCGCGTGCGCAGGACGTTTGCGACGTGCACACGCCGGCCGGCGTGCGCGGCGCCGGCCTGCCCGCAACCTACCCGCACGATTCCAGCGGTCGCGTCGTCCCGCGCGCGAAATGCCAGCCGATCGGCGCGCGCGTGAAGAAGCTCGGATTGCGCGGCGTACGCGCCCGCTGTGCGCAATCGCCCCGCGGCGAAGGCCGCGACCTCGCCTGGTTCCCGGCCGGTGCGAGAAGCACGGCAACGCGCACCGAAACGCTGCCCTTCGATCGCTGGTACTGGAGCTGACGAGTCCGCTCAATGGCGGACGCACCAGTACCGGGTACCGATCTCCGGAGCTGCATTCCCGAGCCGGATCGAGCCGGGCTCGTGGCGGTCCTGCACGATCGTGCCGCCGGCATGCCGGCACGCGCGCGAGTCCGCCTCGAAGCGATCGAGCCAGCGCGCACGGAAATCGTCGACCGCGTACGACGTCCGCTCCGGGTGACCCGCGCAGGCGACGAGCAGGGAGAGCGCGATGATGATCGTTGTCCTGCGTGTCCGTTGCATGCAGGCAATGCTCGGCGATCGCGGATTGGCGCGGCAGTGTCAGCCGTCATCGATTGCAGGTGACGTGTGTCACCCCGTTTCCGATCAGAGCCATCCCTTGCGGCGCGCAATGCGCGCCGCATCGATACGGTTCGCGGCGCCGAGCTTGCCGATGGCCTCCGAAAGATAGTTGCGCACCGTGCCTTCGGACAGGTGCAGGGCGGCGGCGATCTCGGCGCCGCTCCTGCCTTCGCCCGCGAGCTTCAGCACCTGCCGCTCCCGCTCGGACAACGGATCCTCCTCGCCCCAGGCGGCGACGGCGAGCTCCGGGGCGACGGCCCGTCCTCCCGCGTGCACCAGGCGGATGGCATTCGCGAGCTCCGACGCCGGCGCGTCCTTGAGCAGGTAGCCGGACACGCCGGCATCCAGCGCGCGCCGCAGGTAACCCGCGCGGCCGAACGTCGTGACGATGATGACGCGGACGGCCGGATGCTCGCGCCGCACGGCGGCCGCGAGCTCGAGCCCGCTCATGCCGGGCATCTCGATGTCGGTCAGCAGCACGTCGGCCCCCAGCGAGCCGAGCGCCGCCAGCGCTTCGGCGCCGGTCTTCGCCTGGCAGACCACGTTCATGTCGTGCTCGAGCTCGAGGAGCGCGGACAGCGCGCCGAGCACCAGCGCCTGGTCCTCGGCGATGGCGATGCGGATGCTCATCCCGGCAGCCAGGCGCGCAAGCGCATGCCGAACTCGTTGGCGACCTCGAGCCGGCCGCCGGCGGCCGCGAGCCGCGCGCGCATCCCTTCGATCCCGCCGCCTGCCACCGGCTTGCCGCCGCGCCCGTCGTCGTGCACCTCGACGAACGTGTCGCCGCCTTCGTCCCGGAACACGATGCGGCAACGGCGCGCCTGCGCATGTCGGATCACGTTCGTCACCGCTTCCCGCAGCACCATCGCCAGCACCGCCTCGTTGGCGGGCGTGAGCTCCGGTGGCGGACCGTCGACCGTCAGCGCGACCCCTGCCGCCTTCAGGGCGATGCGCGCGTGCTCGAGCTCGCCCGCGAGCCCGCGAGTCTGCATGCCGGTGATCGCCTCGCGCACCTCGGCGAGGGCGGCGCGCGAGACCGATTCCACTTCGCGGATCTCCGCGGCGGCCCGTTCGGGGTCACTCTTAAGGAGGCGTCCGGCGAGCTCGGACTTCAGCGTGATCACGGACAGCGTGTGACCGAGCAGGTCGTGCAGGTCGCGCGAGATGCGCTCGCGCTCGGCCACCTGCGCCATCTGCCGCACTTCTTCCTGTGACAGCCTGAGCGCCGCCGCGCGGCGCGCCTGGCTCGCATCGAAGATGCAGATCGCTCCGGCCATCGGGCCGAACAGGAGAACGGGCGCCCAGAATCCCGCGTGCGGCTGCAGCAGCCAGGCCACCGCCATCGCCCACGCGACCATCCCGCTGACCGCGAGCACGGAGCGCCTGGCGGGCCCGATCCAGCCCGCGAAGCTGCAGGCGAAGATGAAGAACATGTTCGCGCCGAAGTTGTGCGGCGCCCACAGCGTGCCCAGCGTGCCGAGCGCGAAGAGCGTCGGCAGGAGCTCCCAGCCGCAGCGCCAGTAGGCATTGAAGTAGATCGCGAGGAACGCGGGAACCGTCAGCGCGAGGGCCACGCCTTCGAGGGGACCGGCGTCCTCCCACAGGTACTTGATGAAGAAGAAGCCGGTGTACGCCAGCCACAGGTACGGCAGCCAGCCGATCTTCGGATCGGGCGGCAGCAGGCGGCGGTGGATCGCGTGGACCCAGCGCTTCATCCCCGGACCCCCTCGTTCGTCTTTGCTTTCAGCGTAGCATCACTGCGTCGATTTCGAGCCGCGCCGCCAGCCTGCGCAGACCGGGGCGGAGGCGCCAGTGCCGGCCGTCAAGACTTGCGGGTGACGTTTGTCACGCGCGCATATAACCGGTGGGTATGACGCCCGGCGAACGGATGAGCTTTCCACTATGCTTGAAGTACTCCCCGTCGCGGGCGCTCTACCAGGTTCGGCAGCGCCCGTGGCGGGGGTTTCGTTTGGGCGCCGACCTGTCAGCCGCTGCAGCCGCGGCGGCGGGAGGTATCGCGCATGAACGGCTCATCCGGCCTCAAGGCCATCTCCACCGCCCTGCCCCTGACCTTGCTCGGCGCCACCGGCACGGCGCTCGCCGACGACTGGGACTTCGAGGCCACCCTGACCGGGGACCAGGAAGTCGTCGTCGACGACCAGGACAACTTCGTGCCCGGCGGCACCGGCAGTCCGGCGATCGGCAGGATCAGCGCCGACTTCAACCAGGGCTTCCGCGCCCTCGAGGTCAACTTGGTCATCGAGGGGCTGAGCAACACCTTCAGCGCCGCGCACTTCCATTGCGGGCGACCCGGCGAGAACGGACCGATCGTGTTCGGGCTCGTGAACCCGGGGCAGCTCAGCTTCGACGGCCGGCGCATCCGCGGCTCGCTCACGAACGACGACTACACGGGCGAGGACTGCACGGAGGTCATCGGCCGGCCGGTGAACAACCTGGTGTCGCTCGCCTTCGCGATGCGCGACGGACTGATCTACGCCAACGTGCACACCGATGCCTTCCCGATGGGCGAGATCCGCGGCCAGATGCTGGACGATGACGAGGACGACCCGGACGACGACGACGATCTCGACGACGATGACGATGACGACGACGATTGACACGCCGTAGGCGCCCCACCCGCGCCATCGCCGCGGCGATGGCGCGGGAACGGCCGGTGTCAGAGCGAACGGGCGGCGGGGGCGGCGGGGGCGGCCAGCGGACCCATGAGTCGGCGGCGCAACGCCCACTCCTCCGCGGAGGGAACGTCCTTCAGGAACTCGGTGAGCTTGCCGCGGCGCACGGCGATCGGCACGCCGTTCCTGAGCAACAGGCGATGCCCGGGAATCGCCGGCAGTCGCGGCCCCGGCGTGACGATGCCGACGAGATTCAACGGGTCGGCGGCCGAGAGCATGACGAGCTCCATGCTCTCGTTCCGGCGTGCCTCGCGCAATGCACCCACCGCCTCCGGCAGGGCGAACTGCTCGCCGCTTAGGCCTTCGACGAACCGCCCGCCGCGCGCTTCGCCGCGGGCTTCCATGCGGCGGAACGCGTAGAGCAGCTCCCGCCAGGGCGGCAACAAGGGCTCGCGCTCCAGCACGCGCCGGCACACGACACCGTAGCGGCGCAGCAGCACGCCCGCGAGGTGTGCGACGTGCTCGTCACCCGCACCCGTGTCGCCGGCGTTCCCGCCGCCCGTGAACACGCGGGACCAGCGTCCCGCGTCCTCCACGCTGGCGGCCCGCGCCCGGCGACGCTGCCGCCGCGTATCGGCGCGCCGCAGGTCGGGCGTGATGAGCGCACGCAGGCCGGCGAACGTGTCGGCGGTGACGAGACCGCGCGCGACCAACTCGGCGAGCGCCGTCTCCACCTGGCTGTGCAGCAGCCCGCTCGCTTCCTCGACGTCCGCGAAGAACAGCGCGCCGTGCTCGCGCAGGCTCTCGAGCACGCGCTCGGCGGCGCTGCCGAGCGGCTCGTTGCCGTTGTCGGGCACGAGCGCCCGCCAGTACTTCATGTGCGGTCGCGGCACGAACGCGATCGGCGTGTTGCGCACCGGCACCGGGCTGCGCGGGCTCTCGCCTGCAGCCGCCTGCGCGCGCGGCGTGAGCCGCGTCCACACGAAACGCCCCGCGTTGCACAGCCGGTCGAGCAGGTCCGGGCCGTAGTGCGCGATGCGCAGCGGGAGCAGGCTCGACTCCCACGCGGCGGCCGCCGCCGGGAAGCCTTCGAGCTGCTCGAGCACGGCTGCCAGCGCCTCCGGCCCCTCGATCGCGTCGCCCGTCACGTACTGCCAGTTGAGCAGGAAGCGGTAGTACGCCGCGGGCGAGACCGGCTCGATCTCTGCGCGCAGGCGTTTCAGCGTGTAGCGATGGATGCGCGCGAGCAGCCCGCGCTCGCACCACTCGACTTCGGCGGCGCCCGTGTAGCGTCCCTGCATCGCGAAGCCTTCCGCCTGGAGCGCGAGCAGCGCCGGCTGCAGTGCGTCCGGCGCGAGGCCGAGCGGCGCCGCGAGCGCGGCGGCCGTCACGGGACCCGAGATCTCGAGCCTGCCGCGCGCGACCTCGCGCAGCACGGCGTCCGCATCGGCGACGCCGGGATCGGCGATGGCCTCGATCGCGGGCTCCGCCGCAATGCCGGGCCAGAGCCTGCGGAACCAGTCCAGCCGCTCGGCCGCGATCCACAGCGTGGTACCGCCCGGCGCCCGCAAACGCGCCGCGCGGCCGGCTTCCGCGAGCTCGCGGAACAGGTGTTGCCAGCCGAACTCGAGGCCGGCGGTGCGCCCTTCCTCGCCCTCGCGCTCCGTGAGGAAACCGGCGACCAGGAGCGCATCGTGCAGCTCGTCCGCGGTGCGCGGCTCGGGCCAGGCTTCGGCGCGTACCCGGCCGATGGCTTCGGCGTCCAGGCGCCCCAGCGCCGCCGCGTCCTCCACCGACAGCACGCTCCGCTGGCGCACCGCCATCGTGCGCCGCTCCTCGGCGGGCGCGTCGTCGAGGAACGCGTACGGCCGGGCGCCCAGGATCTCGAACGCGAGCGGCGACGGTGCGGCGAGGTCGCGGCAGACGATGCGCACCTCCTTGCGCTCGAGGCGCTCGAGCAGCGCGACGAGCCCGTCGACGTCCATCGTCTCCTCGAGGCAGTCCTTCACGGTCTGCGTGACCAGCGGGTGATCCGGGATCTCGCGATAGCCCGCGGTGAGGTTCTCCGCGCACGCGAGCTGGTCCGGGAACACGACCGCGAGCAGGTCCTCGGCGTCGGTGCGCTGGAAGGCCGGCGGCGCGCGCCGCCCGTTCAGGTTGCGCTTCACGGCGAGCGCGATGCTCGCGTTCCAGCGCCAGCGCGTGCCGAACATGGGGGCATCGAGCAGCGCCTGCGTCAGCACCTCGCGCACGCTCGCGGAGTGCAGGTAGCGCGTGACCTCCTCGAGGTCGAAGCTGTGCGTGGCGCCGAGCGAGAGCACGATCGTGTTTTCGTCCGCCGCGGCCTGCAGCTCGAAATTGAAGCTGCGGCAGAAGCGCTTGCGGAGCGCGAGCCCCCAGGCGCGGTTGATGCGCGAGCCGTACGGCGAGTGGATCACGAGATGCTGGTCGCCGGTCTCGTCGAAGAAGCGCTCGAAGACGATCGTCTCGAGCGTCGGCAGCACGGTGAGCGCGGCGCGCGCGGCGGCGGCGTATTCCACGAGCTGGCGCGCGGCGGCTTCCGGAAGGCCGAGCTCGCCCTGCGCCCAGTCGAGCGCGGCGCCCTCGCCGTCGATCAGCAGGTCGTCGAGCTTCGCGCGCAGCCGGCTCACGGAGCGCGAGAGCTCTTCCGTGCGCCCGGGCGCCTCGCCGAACCAGAACGGGATGTTGGGCGGCTCGCCTTTCGCGTCTTCCGCGAAGACCTTGCCCTGCGCGACCTTCGCGATGCGGTACGAGGTGTTGCCGAGCTGGAAGATGTCGCCGGGCAGGCTCTCGAACGCGAAGTCCTCGTTGAGCGTGCCGATCTTGACGCCCTCGGGCAGCAGCACCACGTCGTAGTCGAACTGGTCCGGGATCACGCCGCCGTTCGTGAGCGCGGTGATGCGCGCCCCGCGGCGCGCGCGCAGCATGCCATGCACCGCGTCGCGGTGCAGGTACGCCCCGCGGCGGCCGCGCCGGGTCGTGTAGCCCTCAGCCAGCATGCGCACGACGGCGGCGTACTCCTCGCGGGCCAGCTCGCGGTACGGCCACGCGCGGCGGAACTGCTCGAAAAGCTCGTCCTCCTTCCATTCGCGCCCTGCGACCTCCGCCACGATCTGCTGCGCGAGCACGTCGAGCGGCTTGTCGGGCAGGGACAGGCGATCGAGCTCGCCGCGGCGCACGGCGTCGAGCAGCGCCGCGCATTCGACGAGGTCGTCGCGCGTGAGCGGAAACAGCCGTCCCTTCGGCGTCGCGTGCACCGCGTGGCCGGCGCGGCCGACGCGCTGCAGGAACGCGCCGATCGCCCGCGGCGAGCCGAGCTGGCACACGAGGTCGACGTCGCCCACGTCGATGCCGAGCTCGAGCGAAGAGGTCGCGACCAGCGCGCGGAGCTGCCCGGCCTTCAGCCGCTGCTCCGCGTCCAGCCGGTGCTTGCGCGACAGGCTGCCGTGATGCGAGGTGACCGCGTCCTCGCCGATGCGCTCGGCGAGATGGCGCGCGACACGCTCGCACTGGCGGCGGTTGTTGGCGAAGACCAGCGTCGTCCTGTGCCCGGCGATGAGCTCGGCGAGCTGGTCGTACAGCTCGCTCCACACCTCGTTGGCCATCACCGCCTCGAGCGGCGAGCGCGGCAGGGCGAGGGCGAGGTCCCGCTCGCGCTGGTGGCCGGTGTCGATGATCGTGCAATCCTCCGCACCGGCGAGGAAGCGTGCGACCGCTTCCATCGGCTTCTGCGTGGCGGAGAGGCCCACGCGCACCGGCGGCTTCGCGCACAGCGCGTCGAGCCGCGCGAGCGAGAGCGCGAGGTGCGCGCCGCGCTTCGTACCGGCGACCGCATGGATCTCGTCGACGATCACCGCGCGCACCGAGGACAGCATCGCGCGGCCGGACTCGGAGGTGAGCAGGATGAACAGCGACTCCGGCGTCGTCACCACGATGTGCGGCGGGGTGCGCCGCATCTTCGCGCGCTCGTGCTGCGGCGTGTCGCCGGTGCGCACCAGCGCGCGGATCTCGACGTCGGGTTTGCCGGAGGCGAGCAGCTCGTCACGGATGCCGGCGAGCGGCTCCTCGAGGTTCTTGTGGATGTCGTTCGAGAGCGCCTTGAGCGGCGAGACGTACAGCACCCGCGTTTCGTCCGGCAGCGGGCGCATCTCGCCCTCGCGCACCAGCTCGTCGATGGCGGACAAAAATGCCGCCAGCGTCTTGCCCGAGCCCGTCGGCGCCGCGAGCAGCGTGTGCCCGCCGCCGCGAATCGCCGGCCACGCGGCCGCCTGCGCCGCAGTCGGCGCGTCGAAGCGGCGCCGGAACCAGCCGCGGACGGCGGGATGGAACAGGTCCAGGGACATGCGGGCAGGATACTGCAAAATCAGGACAGTATTTGACCGGGTTTCC
>DATGQE010000014.1:0-56417 GCA_035304345.1 Woeseiaceae bacterium
GCTTCCAGCGTCTCCAGCGCTTCGGACTCGGCCTCGTTCTCGGTCAGCCAGCAGATGATGTTGTAGTAGTTGCGGATGTTGTCGACGTACAGCACCGGCTCCCAGCCGCGTGCATACCCGTGATCGACCTTGGAGTACCAGCGCTCGCGGGCCAGCAGGGGCAGCGTTTCGCTGACGTCGATCCAGGAATCGGGATCGCCGCCCTGCCACTCCACGATGCGGCGCGCATCCATGAGGTGCAGGAAGCCGACGTTGTAGGCCGCCAGGGCCATCCACGTGCGATCCGGCTGCGGCACGGATTCCGGCAGGCGCTCGAGCTGCTCGGCAAAGAACTGCGCGCCGCCGGAGATGCTGCTCGCCGGGTCCACGCGATCCTCGATCGCGAGGTACTCCGCCGTCGCCCGCGTCAGCATCATGATGCCGCGTACCCCGGTCGGCGACACCGCCTGCGGCCGCCAGTGCGATTCCTGGTAGCCGATGGCGGCGAGCAGCCGCCAGTCGATGCCGTACGCCTCGCCGGCCTGCTCGAACAGCTTCCGGTACTGCGGCAGGCGGCCCTTGTAGTGGCGGATGAAAGCGCGCGTGCCCACGTAGTCGAAGCGCTCGACGTGTCCGTAGTAGCGGTCCTCGATCTGCGCGAGCGTTCCCTGGCGGCGGGCCCGGATCAGGTAGTCGTCCGCGAGCGCCAGCAGCCGGTCGCTGCCCTTGGGGAACGCCCAGGCGACCGGGTCGGCGACGCGCAGGTCGAGCGCCACCCGGAGCTCCGGGTAGAAATGCCGCTGGATGTTGAAGATGGTGCTGTCGGCGATGGTGTAATCGATCTCGCCCTTGGCGACTTTCTCGAGCAGTTCGGCAACCTCGGCGTCCGCGGTCTCCTTCCACTCGAGGCCCGGAAACTGCGCCGCCAGGCTGGCCAGCATGTCCGCGTGGCTGCTGCCCGCGACTACCTCGATCTGCCGCCCGACGAGGTCGGCAATGCCGCGCGGCCTGCCGGTGCCGAGGCGATAGACGAGATGCATGTCGCTCGTGGCGTAGGGATGGCCGAAATCCACGAAGTCGCGGCGCGAATCCGTGACCGACAGCCCGGCCGCGGCCATGTCCGCTTCGCCCGCCAGGAGCTTCGGCAGCACCTCGGACACGGCATCCACCGTGTCGATCACGAGCGTGACGCCGAGCTCCTCCGCGAAGCCTTTCACGAGGTCGAATTCGAGCCCCTGCGGCCCCTCCGGGCCGATCTCGTAGGTCGTCGGGGAATAGCGCGTGACGACGCGCAGCTCGCCACGCTCGCGGATCTGGTCGAGCAGGGGAGGCGTTTCCGAGCAGGTGTTGAGCAACGCGGCGATGAGCGCGTAGACCCACGGGCGCAAATCGAGTCCCCTCAAGTGTGTTTCTGCCGCTCCCTAAAGGCTACCCCAGCTCGCGGCCCGATTCAGTGACTTCCGGCCGGTTGCACCGGTCCCGGGCCACCACGCGGCGGCGGATGACGGTATAATCGCGCCCCGGACGCCGCTTCCCGGCGGCGATTTGACAGAATCCCGGCCGCAGCGCCGGGGTTCGCGTTTCTGGTGTAAGGTTAGCTGACCACGGGAGAGGTGCCGGAGTGGTCGAACGGGCTTGACTCGAAATCAAGTGTACGGGTGACCGTACCGTGGGTTCGAATCCCACCCTCTCCGCCAGCCCCTGGATGCCCTCCTCCCGTCTCGCAGAGGAGCCGCGCATGTCACGCAATCTCGACTGGAAATGGATCGGCATCGGCGTCCTGATCATGGTCGCCCTCAACATCGTGGCCGGCCTCCTGCTCGCGCCGTTTCTCGGGCCCGGCGTGGAGGGCGCGACCAGCATGGAGGACGTCGACCTCGGCGCCGGGCAGATGGCGATGCTCGCGCTGGTCAACTTCCTGATCTTCGTGATCGGCGGGTTCATCGTGGGCGTGAAGTCCGCCGGGCGCACGATCCTCGAGCCGGGCATCTCGGCGGCGCTGGCGGTGCTGCTCGCGCTGCTCGTGTGGCAGAACTTCTCGATCGGGAACCTGATCGGCAGCGCGCTCGTGCCGTTCCTCGCCGGCGTGCTCGGCGGCTGGCTCGGCGAGCGCCGCCAGGAAGCCCGCGGCCACGAGCCCGTGCGCTAGGACACGGCGTACGGCGCCCCTGCACGGGCGCAGTGGCGGGTTAGGGCCTACCCGGCGCCCTTGGTGCGGGTCTTGCCGGCCTTCGCGTGCTTCTCGATGTAGGCGATGATCATGCCGGCGATGTCCTTGCCCGTCGCCCGCTCGATCCCCTCCAGTCCGGGCGAGGAATTCACCTCCAGCACGACCGGCCCGTGGTTCGAGCGCAGGATGTCCACGCCCGCGACGTTGAGGCCCATGATCCTCGCCGAGCGGACGGCGGTCGAGCGTTCCTCGGGGGTGATCTTGACGAGCTTCGCGGTGCCTCCGCGATGCAGGTTCGAGCGGAACTCGCCTTCCTGCGCCTGCCGCATCATCGAGGCCACCACCTTGTCGCCGATCACGAAGCAGCGGATGTCGGCTCCGCCCGCTTCCTTGATGTACTCCTGGACGAGGAAGTTGGCGTTCAGGTTGCGGAAGGCCTCGACGACGCTTTCCGCCGCCTTGCGCGTTTCGGCGAGCACCACGCCGCGCCCCTGGGTGCCTTCGAGCAGCTTCAGGATCACCGGCGCACCGCCAACCAGGTTCAGGAGGTCCTGGGTGTCGTCCGGGGAGTTCGCGAAGCCGGTGACCGGCAGGCCGATGCCGCGTCGCGCGAGCAACTGCAGCGAGCGCAGCTTGTCGCGCGAGCGCGAGATCGCCACGGACTCGTTGAGCGAGAACGTGCCGAGCATCTCGAACTGGCGCACCACCGCCGCGCCGTAGAACGTGACGGACGCGCCGATGCGCGGAATGATGGCGTCGAAATGCGGCAGCATCTCGCCGTCGTAATGGATGCTCGGCTTGAAGCTCGCGATGTTCATGTAGCAGCGCAGGTGATTGATCACCCGCACCTCGTGACCGCGAGCCACCGCCGCTTCCACCAGCCGGCGGGTGGAATACAGCTTGCGGTTCCGCGACAGGATCCCGATCTTCATCAGCGCCTGCTGTCCATGGTTCGTGTGCAGCCGGGTGGCCCGGTATTGGCCGCCCGGTTTAGGCGGAAGGAGCGAATTGTAGGAGGCCGCTTCGCGGGCGGCCACATGGCGCCCGAAAACCACCCGGCCGGGCGGAGGCGGGCAGGGCGGGCGCCGCCATCCGGCCGGCCCGGCGGGGTCCTAGGTGCCCCGAGGCCGCTTCGGCCGCCGCGTCAGGTAGGAGCGCGACGGGTCGACCAGCATGCGGCCGTTCAGCGCCGTCCTGCCCAGCAGCATGCGGAACCGCATGTCGTCGCGCGCCGTCAACGTCACCTCCGCGCACCAGCGCAAGCCCGGAAGCTCCACCGTCGTTTCGATCACGTACCGTGCCTCCCGGTGTCCGCCCGAGTCGGTCACCACGCGGCGGTCGATGACGGGCGACTCGCAGACCACCTCGATGTCCGTGCGGCGCTGCCGGGGGTGCAGCTTGAACCGTACCCATTGCACGCCGTCGCGCTCGAACGGCTCGAGGTGGAACGCGTGCAGCGCCGACGTGCGGGCCCCGGTGTCGATCTTCGCCTTCAGGCGGGCGATCCCGAGGTCCGGCAGACTCACCCATTCGCGCCACCCCACGGTGACCAAGCCGCTCTCGCCCGGCATCACGCCCTCAGCCCCAGTTGTGGTCCACGCCATTGGAGAGCTGGAACTCCTCCACCGTCGCCTTCGCCCCGCGGGTGTCGTCGAAGCGCGCCAGGTGGAACAGGGCATCGCCCTCGTGTGCCAGCGGCGACGTGCTGCGCCCGATGACGATCCCGCCCTGGGAAGCCGTGACGTCCACTTCCACTTCGCCGAACGGATCGCCGATCCGCGCCAGCACCTGGTGGCTCCGCACCTGCTGGCCGAGGCGGCAGCGCGATATGATGAGCCCACTCATCGGGGCGCGCACCCAGGTCGTCGCATTGGTGTAGATGGACTTCGGCGCCCGGCGGGAGCGCTCGAGCGGCGGCAGCATGGCAAGCTCCCGCAATACGCGAATGATGCCCTGAACGCCGATCCGGATCGAGAGCTCGTCGAAGGACAGCGCCTCGCCGGCTTCGTAGAGCACGGTGGGCACGCCGACCTCGCCGGCGTGCTGCCGGAGCGAGCCGTCGCGCGGATGCGCGTCGATGACGACCGGCGCGCCGAACGCCTCCGCCATGCGCCGCACGGTCGGGTCCGAAAGGTCGGCCCGTACCTGCGGGAGGTTGGTACGGCGCACCGCGCCCGTGTGCAGGTCGATGCCGTAGTCGGCCTTCGCCACGATTTCCGTCGTCACCATGTGGGCGAGCCGCGCGGCGAGGGAGCCCGAGCCGCGGCCGGGGAACGAGCGATTCAGGTCGCGCCGGTCGGGCAGGTAGCGCGACTGGTCGATGAAGCCGAACACGTTCACGATCGGCATGGCGAGGATGCGGCCCCGCAGGCCCTTCAGGATGTCGCGCTTCAGCACCCGCTTGATGATCTCGACCCCGTTGAGCTCGTCGCCGTGGATCGCTGCCGTGAGGAACAGCGTAGGCCCGTCCCGGCGGCCGTTCACCACGTGCACCGGGATGTTCAGGTGCGTGTGCGTGTACAGTGCGGCGACGGGCAGCTCGACGGTCCTGCGGGTCCCCGGGGCTACCGGTTGTCCGCCGATCTCGATTGTCCGTCCTTTCATTCTTTTTCGGGCCTTGCCGCGGAGCTCGTCCCCGCCGGGGCAAGCATATACGCGTACGGCGGCCGCCTGCCAACGACCCCTGCCCGGAACGGGCAGGCAGGCCGGGGCGGTGCGCGATTTTGCCTGGCCGGGACCCGGCATTATCATGAGCGGTTCCAGTCGGCCGTTCCAGTGAGCCGTTCCAGGCGCAGCGCAAGAGACCAGATGCCGGGGCTTTATTTCGAGGAATTCGAGGTGGGACAGGTGTTCCGGCACCCGATCCGCCGCACCATCACGGAAGCCGACAACGTGTGGTTCACGGCGCTGACCCACAATCCGGCCCCGCTGCACCTTGACGCCGAATATTGCAAGACGACCGAGTTCGGCCGGCCGCTGGTCAATAGCTGCCTCACGCTCGCGTTCATGGTCGGCATCTCGGTCGGGGACACGACGCTCGGCACGACCGTCGCCAACCTGGGCTGGGACGAGGTCCGTTTCCCGAAGCCGCTCTTCCATGGCGACACGATCCGGGTGGAAACCGAGGTGCTCGAGCTGCGCGAGAGCCGCTCGCGGCCAGAGAACGGCATCGTCGTCTTCAGTCACCGCGCCTTCAACCAGCACGGTGAGCTGGTCGGAATCTGCAAGCGAAGCGCCCTGATGCTGCGCAAGCCGACGTGATCCGGAGCTTCCTTTTCGTCCCGGCCGACAGCGAGAAGAAGCTCGAGAAAGCCGCCTCGCTGGATGCCGACGCGCTGATCCTCGACCTCGAGGACTCCGTCGCGGCCGAGGCGCGGCCGCGGGCCCGCGAGATCGCCAAGGCCTTCCTCACTGCGCGCCGGCGGCCGTCGCTGTGGGTGCGCATCAACCCGATCGATACCGACGACGCGCTGCTCGACCTCGAAGCGGTCGTGCCCGCGGCACCCGCGGGCATCGTGCTGCCCAAGCCGCGCGCGGCCACCGATGTCGTCACGCTTTCCGAAAGGCTGGCGGAGCTCGAGCAGGAGGCGAGCCTGCCGTCAGGCGCGACGCGCGTCCTGCCGATCGTGACCGAGCGGCCGGAAGCGGTGCTCGCCGTGCACGGCTACACGCGGGAGACGCCGCGGCTCGCCGGGCTGACGTGGGGCGCCGAGGACCTCTCGGCCGCGCTCGGCGCCGCCGCCACGCGATTCGACGACGGGCGCTGGCGGCCGCCCTACGAGCTGGCCCGGTCGCTGTGCCTGCTGGCCGCCGCGGCGGCCGGGGTGCCGGCGATCGACACGGTGTACACCGATTATCGTGACCTCGACGGTCTCGCCCGGTACGCGGCTGACGCGCGCCGTGACGGCTTCTCCGGCATGCTCGCGATCCATCCCGCGCAGGTGCCGGTCATCAACGAAGCGTTTGCGCCGACCGCCGAGGAGATCGAAGAGGCGCGGCGGGTCGTCGCGGCCTTCGAGGCGCACCCCGGCGCCGGGACGGTCGGGCTCGACGGCAGAATGCTGGACCGCCCGCACGAGGAAAGGGCACGTCGCGTGCTCGAGCTCGCCGGAAGATCGAGCGGGCCGGAAACTGGAAAACAATGAAGGCAGAACCATGACGAAGATCTACGAGGTCAGCGAAGCCGCGGCGGCGCGGGCGTGGATCGACGCGGCGAAGTACGAGGAGATGTACCGTCGCTCGATCGAGGACAACGAGGGATTCTGGGCGGAGCAGGCCGGCTGCCTGGACTGGATCAAGCCGTTCAGCAAGGTGAAGGACGTCTCCTTTGCCAGGGACGACGTGCACATCCGCTGGTTCTACGACGGCACCCTCAACGCCTGCTACAACTGCGTCGATCGGCACCTCGAGGCGAAAAGCGACGACGTCGCGATCATCTGGGAAGGCGACGATCCCGGGGACGACCTGAAGATCACCTACCGGGATCTCTACGAGCGCGTCTGCCGGTTCGCGAACGTGCTGAAGAAGCTCGGCGTGCAGAAAGGCGACCGGGTCACGATCTACATGCCGATGATTCCCGAAGCCGCGGTCGCGATGCTGGCCTGCGCGCGCATCGGCGCCATCCATTCCGTGGTGTTCGGCGGTTTCTCGCCCGACGCGCTCGCCGGCCGCATCCGCGACTGCGACTCGTCCATCGTCGTCACCGCCGACATGGGCATCCGCGGCGGCAAGGACATCCCGCTCAAGTCGAACGTGGACAAGGCGCTCGCGAACCCGGACGTGACGACGATCCGCAACGTGCTCGTCGTCCGCCACGCCGGGGTGGACGTCGACTGGGTGGACGGCCGCGACGTCTGGCTGCACGAGCTGGAGCGGGAAGTCGACGCCGAATGCCCGTGCGAGGAGATGAACGCGGAGGACCCGCTGTTCATCCTGTATACGTCGGGATCGACCGGGAAGCCGAAGGGCGTTCTGCACACGACCGGCGGCTACCTCGTGTTCGTCGCGATGACGCACAAGTGGGTGTTCGACTACCACCCGGGCGACGTCTACTGGTGCACCGCCGACATCGGCTGGGTGACCGGCCACAGCTACATCGTGTACGGACCCCTGGCCAACGGCGCCATCACGCTGATGTTCGAGGGCGTGCCGAACTACCCGACGCCGTCGCGCTTCTGGGAAGTCTGCGACAAGCACCAGGTCAACATCTGTTACACGGCCCCGACCGCCATCCGGGCGCTGATGCGCTTCGGCGACGAGCCGGTGAAGCGCACGTCGCGCAAGAGCCTGCGGCTGCTCGGCACCGTCGGCGAGCCGATCAACCCCGAGGCGTGGGAATGGTATTACCGCGTGGTGGGCGAGGAGCGCTGCCCCGTGGTGGACACCTGGTGGCAGACGGAGACCGGCGGCATCCTGATCAGTCCCCTGCCGGGCGCCACGGAGCTGAAGCCCGGGTCGGCCACGAAGCCGCTCCCCGGCATCCGGCCCGCGATCGTCGACAACGAGGGACGCCGCCTGGAGGGCGAGGCGACCGGCAACCTCGTGCTGACCGATAGCTGGCCCGGCCAGATGCGCACCGTCTACGGCGATCACCAGCGCTTCGTGGAGACGTATTTCACCACCTACCCGGGCTACTACATGACCGGGGACGGTGCGCGGCGCGAGGCGGACGGGTACTACTGGATCACCGGCCGCGTGGACGACGTGCTCAACGTCTCCGGGCACCGCATGGGCACGGCCGAGATCGAGAGCGCGCTCGTTGCCCACCCGCTGGTGGCGGAGGCCGCCGTCGTCGGCTGCCCGCATGAGGTGAAGGGGCAGGGCATCTACGCCTACGTGACGCTGATGGAAGGCGTCGCGCAGAGCGACGAGCTGCTCGCGGAGCTGCGCAACTGGGTGCGCAAGGAGATCGGCCCCATCGCCACGCCGGATTTCATCCAGTGGGCGCCGGGCCTGCCGAAGACGCGCTCGGGCAAGATCATGCGCCGCATCCTGCGCAAGGTGGCGGAGAACGATTATGCGAACCTGGGCGATACGTCGACGCTCGCGGACCCGAGCGTGGTCCAGGACCTCATCGAGAACCGGCAGAACCGGTAACGCGCCCGCGCGCCGTTACGCGGCTTCGCTGTCGTCGCGGTCGAGGCGCTTGGCGTCGGCGATGCTCTTCTCGTAGGCCCGCACGAACGCCTCGGCGAAGATGTTGGGGAACGGCCCGACGGCCGGCTCCACCAGCATCGGGTAGAGCTCGCAGTACTGCTGCCAGTACTTGAGCTTGCCGAAAGCGCCGAGCAACGGCTTGCGTCCCGTCGCGTCGAAGCCCTCCGCGAGCTCCCCGGGATGGAAGCGCAGGCCGAACTCCTCCAGCGCATCGGTCATCGCCTGCACGACGGCGTCGTGATGGAACTTGAGGTCGCGCGACACTTCGCGAACGCTGTCGAGCGGCCCGAGGTACTCGCCTGCCTTGCCGACGAGGAGCTGCTTGATGAGCTCGTCCGTGTTCTCGGACAGCTTGAGCGGATTGTTGTGTCGCGGCAGCACGGTGGTCTGGTCGAGCTGGAACATGCTCTTCAGGTTCGCGCGGGCGATGAGCAGCTCCACCATTCCGGTCACGAATTCGCGCAGGACCTGGCCGGCCGTGTGCAGCGCCTCGGACGCGTCGACGTCCGGGTGCAGCTCGGAGCGGCGTATGCCGAGCCCGGCCAGGAAATCCTCGAAAAGCTGCTCGGCCGTGAGCGTGCCCGGGTCCCGCCTCGGGCGCGGGGGCGCCGGGCGGCGCGCAGGCTTGCGCGGCGGGGCAGCCGGCCGCGCCGCGGCAGGGCGCGCGGCGCCGTTGACCTTCGCCGGGGACATGCGCCGCGTCGTCCGGCCGAACACGGTCCGCTGGAACGCCGCCTCCCCGGTCAGCTCCTCCTCGTCGATGAGCTGGATGCCCGAGCGTATCTTCTCTTCCTGCAGCCGCAGCTCGGGATGGTCGGGCACGACGGACATCGGCGAGGGCGGCGGAACCTCGATTTCCTCGCCCTCGTCGATGCGCACCAGGAACTCGAAGTCGCCCATGCGCAGGCGATCGCCGTCGAACAGCCGCCTGGGGTTGCCGCGGCCGATCGGCTCTTCCTCGTCGTTGACGAACACGCCGTTGGTGCTGGTGTCGGCGAGGTAGTACGCTCCCGCGCGGAAGTCGATAGTCGCGTGCCGGCCGGAGATGAAGCGGTCCGGATCCGGCAGGATCCAGTCGTTCTCCAGGGAACGGCCGATCGTGCCGCCTTCCGGGCCGAAGCGGCGGACGTAGTCGTCACCGACCAGGTCCTTGTGTTCGCTCGTAATTTCGATCTGCAAGGGCATCGTGACACCCGCTCCGGTCGACGGGCCGGCACGCCCGGCGGTGCCACCGCCGGCATCCGGCCATAGTGCAGGGAAAGGGGCAGGGGAACTGCCAAGCAGTTCACAGATTCGATTTAACCTCGGTCATCGTTGTCGATGTCCTTATGGGTTTTTTGTCTCACATACAGGTGACCGGCGGGCGGCGCGCCACGGCTACCCGTGCGCGTTTTTTTGGGTAGACTGGCGCGCGTTTCGCGTGATACGGAAGGAGCGATGAGCACCAAGCGACTTTACCGCGTCGTCTTCCTGAGCCAGGGGCAGGTCTACGAGGTCTACGCCCGCCAGGTAGGCCACGGGAGCCTGTTCGGGTTCGTCGAGATCGAGGAGCTGGTGTTCGGCAAGCGCAGCTCGGTCGTCGTCGATCCTTCCGAAGAGAAGATCAAGTCGGAGTTCGCGGGCGTGAAGCGCACCTACCTACCGCTGCACGCCGTGATCCGCATCGACGAGGTCGAGAAGGAAGGGACCAGCAAGATCTCGAAGCTCGAGGGCGGCAACGTGGCCCAGTTCCCGGTGCACGTCTACACCCCCGGCGGCGGAGGCAAATCGACCTGAAGCCCCGAGCACTCCTGGAACTCCCGGGCGAGGCCGCGTGGTCCGGTTTTCGCCTCGCGAGGCGGCTGGCCCGCCTCGCGGAGGTCGACTCCCGCATCACGTCGCTGGACGCCCGCTTCACGTATTTCGTCGCCCTCGAGGCCGAGCCGACGGAAGAGGAGCGCGTGCGCCTGGAAGCCCTGCTCGGCGCCGGTGCGGCGCCCGCGCTGCCTGCGGACGCGGCGCGCCTGCTGGTCGTGCCGCGGCCCGGCACCGTTTCGCCCTGGTCCAGCAAGGCGACCGACATCGCGCGCGCGTGCGGGCTCGAGT
Organism: Woeseiaceae bacterium; assembly: GCA_035304345.1. Taxonomy (GTDB): domain Bacteria; phylum Pseudomonadota; class Gammaproteobacteria; order Steroidobacterales; family Woeseiaceae; genus IDS-8. The sequence continues at coordinate 10,391 of DATGQE010000014.1, forward strand.
GCGTGCAGCGCATCGAGCGCGGCATCTGGTACGCCCTCGGCGTGCGGGAACCGGTGCCAGCCGACGCCCTGCGCCGTGCCGGCGCGCGGCTGATCGACCCGATGACCGAGGCGCTGATGACCGACTCGGGCCAGGCGGGCGCGCTGTTCGAGACGCACGAGCCCGAGCCGTTCGAGCGCATCCCGCTGGGGACGGAAGGAAAGGCGGCGCTGCTGCGTGCGAACGAGGCGCTCGCGCTCGCGCTGTCCGCGGACGAGATCGACTACCTCGAGGAGCACTATCGCCGGCTCGGCCGCGATCCCGTCGACGTCGAGCTCATGATGTTCGCCCAGGCGAACTCCGAGCACTGCCGGCACAAGATCTTCCGCGGCGACTGGATCATCGACGGTGAGCCGCAACAGGGCTCGCTGTTCGACCGGATCCGCAGCACGACGGACGCGGCCGGGGAGGGCATCCTCTCGGCGTACGCCGACAACGCCGCCGTGTTCGAGGGATGGGAGGCGGAGCGGCTGTTCGTCTCGCCGCGCGACCGGCGCTACCACGGCGTGCACGAGCCCGTCCACATCCTCGTCAAGGTCGAGACCCACAACCATCCGACGGCGATCGCCCCGTTCCCCGGGGCGGCCACCGGCGCCGGCGGCGAGATCCGCGACGAGGGCGCGACCGGGCTGGGCGGCAAGCCGAAAGCGGGGCTGACCGGCTTCAGCGTCTCCCACCTGTCGATCCCGGGGTTCGCGCGGCCGTGGGAATCCGGGCTCGCGTCGCCCGCGCGCATGGCGTCGGCCCTCGAGATCATGCTGGAAGGCCCGATCGGCGCGGCCTCGTTCAACAACGAGTTCGGCCGGCCCGGCCTGTGCGGGTACTTCCGCACGTTCGAAGCCCGGCCGCCGGGACTGCCGCCGGGCGAGATCCGCGGCTACCACAAGCCGATCATGATCGCGGGCGGCGTCGGCAACGTGCGCGCGGAGCATGCCGTGAAGGGCGACGTGCCGCCCGGCGCCAGGCTCGTCGTGCTCGGCGGCCCCGCGATGCGCATCGGGCTCGGCGGCGGTGCGGCTTCCAGCCTCGCGAGCGGCGTGAGCTCCGAGGAGCTCGATTTCGCCTCCGTGCAGCGGGGCAACCCGGAGATCCAGCGGCGCGCGCAGGAGGTGATCGACCGCTGCGTCGCGCTCGGGCGCGAGAATCCCATCCTCCTGATCCACGACGTCGGCGCCGGCGGCCTGTCGAACGCGGTGCCGGAGGCCGTGGACCACAGCTCCCTCGGGGCGCGTGTCGACCTGCGCGCGATCCCGAGCGCGGAGCCCGGCATGTCGCCGCTCGCGATCTGGTGCAACGAGGCGCAGGAGCGTTACGTGGTCGTGATCGCGCCCGAGCGCCTCGACGACTTCGCGGCGATCTGCGCCCGGGAGCGTTGCCCGATGGCGGTGATCGGCACGCTCACCGACGACCGGCGGCTCGTGGTGAGCGACCCGTACTTCGGCAACGATCCCGTCGACCTGCCGATGCAGATGCTGCTCGGCAAGCCGCCGCGCATGACGCGCGACGTGGCGCGCACGCCGACGCCGCAGCCGGCGCTCGATCTCGCCGGCATCGAGCTCGAGGAGGCGGTGCACCGGGTGCTCGGGTTCCCGGCCGTGGCCGACAAATCGTTCCTCATCCACATCGGCGACCGCACCGTCGGCGGCCTGTCGGTGCGGGACCAGCTCGTCGGCCCCTGGCAGGTGCCCGTGAGCGACGTCGCCATCACCGCCAGCACGTTCGAGAGCGTGACCGGCGAAGCGATGGCCATGGGCGAGCGCACGCCGCTCGCGGTGCAGGACGCGCCCGCGTCCGGGCGCATGGCGGTCGCGGAGGCGATCACGAACATCGCGGCCGCGGCGATCGACGGCCTGGGCAAGGTGCGCCTCTCGGCGAACTGGATGGCGGCGGCCGGACATCCCGGCGAGGACGCGCGCCTCTACGACACCGTCGAGGCGGTCGCGGCGTTCTGCCGCGAGCTCGGGATCGCGATCCCGGTCGGCAAGGACTCGTTGTCCATGCAGGCCGCGTGGCGCGACGACGCCGGCGAGCACCGCGTGGTGGCGCCCGTGTCGCTGATCGTGTCGGCGTTCGCCCCCGTGTCGGACGTGCGCTCGCACCTGACGCCCGAGCTGCGGCGGGTGGACGAGCCGAGCCGGCTGCTGCTCGTCGATCTCGGCGGCGGTGCGAACCGCCTCGGCGGCTCCTGCCTGGCCCAGGCGTACGCGCGTTTCGGCGGCGCGGTCCCGGACGTCGCGGATGCCTCGCGGCTGGTGCGGTTCTTCGACGCGGTGCAGCGCCTGCGCCGCGACCGCCTCGTGCTCGCCTACCACGACCGCTCCGACGGCGGCCTGCTCGCCACGGTGGCCGAGATGATGTTCGCCGGCCGGCTCGGTGCCTCGCTCACGCTCACAGGCTCGGAGCACGACGTGTTCGCCCAGCTCTTCAGCGAGGAGGCGGGTGCCGTGCTGCAGGTAGCGGACAGCCGCCTCTCCGCGGTGCGCGACACGCTCGAGGAATGCGGGCTCGGCTGGGTGGAGATCGGCCGGGTCGAGCACGACGATGCGCTCACGATCCGTCACGACGACGCGGTGCTGGCACGCTTCGACCGGGTGGCGCTGCAGCGAAGCTGGTCGGAGACGAGCTACCGCATGCAGGCCCTGCGCGACAACCCGGACACGGCCGCACAGGAGTACGACCGCATCCTCGACCGCCAGGATCCGGGGCTCAACGTCGCGCTCACGTTCGACCCGGCCGAGACGGTCGCGGCACCGGCGATCGGCGGCGCGCGACCGCGCGTCGCGATCGTGCGGGAGCAGGGCGTGAACAGCCAGTACGAGATGGCGGCCGCCTTCCTGCGCGCGGGCTTCGAGCCGGTGGACGTGCACATGAGCGACGTGCTCTCCGGCCGCGACACGCTCGCGGATTACCAGTGCCTCGTCGCCTGCGGCGGCTTCTCGTTCGGCGACGTGCTCGGTGCCGGCGGCGGCTGGGCGAAGTCGATCCTCTACCACGACCGCGCGCGCGACGCGTTCGCGGCCTTCTTCGCCCGCGGCGACACGCTCGCCCTCGGCACCTGCAACGGCTGCCAGATGATGGCGCGGCTGAAGGAGATCATCCCCGGCACCGACCACTGGCCGACGTTCGCGCGCAACGTCTCCGAGCAGTTCGAGGCGCGCCTCAGCCTGGTCGAGGTCGGCGACAGCCCTTCGCTGTGGCTCGCGGGAATGGCGGGCTCGCGGCTGCCGATCGTCTCCTCGCACGGCGAAGGACGCGCGGTGTTCGCGAGCGAAGCCGAGCGCGCCGCGGCGCGTCCGTTCGTTGCCTTGCGCTACGTCGATCACTACGGCCGCGCGACGGAAAGCTACCCGGCGAACCCGAACGGCTCGCCGGAGGGCATCTGCGGCCTGTCGAGCGCCGATGGCCGCGTCACGATCACGATGCCGCACCCGGAACGCAGCGTGCGGACGACCCAGCTCTCCTGGCACCCGGCGGAGTGGGGCGACGACTCCCCCTGGCTGCGCCTCTTCCGCAACGCCCGCAAGGCACTGGCCTAGCGGCAGCCCGTACAAGAGAAAAGAGCCAGGCGCCGGCGGCGGCGCGGATCAGGCGTCCAGCGTGCCGTTGGCCTGCTGCACGAAGAAGCGGCGCACCTTGATCGCCCGGGACAGCTTGCCGCGCCGGACGAAGCACTGGTAGAGCATGTCCTTCACGACCTCCAGCAGCACGCCCGCCTGGGCGCGGTTCAGGAGCGGCAGGTCGTGCTCACCTTCGGATTCGAACAGGACCCGCTTGATCGGCGCGAAGGTGTCGTCGTCGATCTCGGCGATACGCTGCGCCGCCAGCACCTCGTCGAAGGCGCGCAGCTTGCCGCCTTCCCCGAGCGCGGCGAATGCGCTGGCCGCGGTGCGGCGGCACATGGACGCGAAGGCATTGAAGTTGTTGTGCGAATAGCACGACAGCGCTTCGCGGAACAGGATCTCCGTGGCTTCCGGCAGGTACGAGAACGGGAAGCGCTCTTTAGGGCGCTCCAGCTCCAGGAAGTTGCGGTAGAGCTCGACGCGGTCCGCCCCGAACGCCTTCACGGCGAAACGCAGGAAAACCGGTGCGCGGCAGGCGTCGCACTGGTAGACGACGCCGACGTGCTTCGGGCGGTGCTTCAGCACGGCTTCGACGTCGGGCACTGCCTGCGGGGTCATGTGGGCATAGACGCCGCAATAGGGACATTCGAGACCGAACTCGTCGCGGTCGCTGTCGTGCAGGCGCCTGTCTCGCTCGATGGTGACGGTCATGCTTCTTCTTGTTGCAGGCTGCTGCGTGTTCTCGTGTTGTTCGAAGCGCAGCAGGCACGAGCGAGTATAGCCTACGTTGCCGCGGTCCCCGGGCGGTTGGACATAATCACTCCGGGCCTTGTCAGTCGCCGCCGGCCCAGCGCCCGAGCGCCGTGCGCGCCGCCGCGTTCGCCGGCCGCGCGATGAGGGCATCGCGGCTCAGGCTGACCTCGAAGCGTGCGCCATCGGCCATCGGCACGTACGTCGCGCTGCCGTAGTGCGCGTCGATGCCGGGTGTCAGCGCGGGGAAACGGCGCGCCACGGACCACACGTCGAACGGGCCCGGCTCCGACAGCGCGTAGACCGTGCGCATCTCGCTGCGCTCGCGGGCGATCTCGGTATAGCGGCCGCTCAACCGCTCGAGCCGGTAGATCGGGTCGAGCCCGAGGATCGTGAGCGGCGGCTTCCAGGTGACGAGCCGCGCATCGAGCTGCCACTCGTTGCCCCGCAGCTCGAACGTGCGGTCGTGCTCGCCTTCCACCATGAGGCGCGCCTGCCACGTGTCGGGACCGGTCTGGCGGAAGGCGAGGGCCGCGACTACCTGCTCTGCCGTGAGGCGCTCGTAGCCGTAGTAGGACACCGCGAGCAGCACGGCGGCGGTCGCGACCGCGGCGGAAGCGAGCGTGCCGACGCCCGCTCCTCCCGCGCGCAGCACCCGGCCCTGCCGGGTGCAGGTTACCGTGCGCGACAGGAAGAAGAGGGCGGCGACCCCCGCGACCGCGGCGATCGCGACGAGCACGTTCACGCGGTGAGCCGCTTGTAGCGGATGCGGTGGGGCGTGCCGGCATCCGCCCCCAGCCGCCGCTTGCGGTCCTCTTCGTACTCGCTGTAGTTGCCGGGAAAGAACACCACGTTGCTGTCGCCCTCGAACGCGAGGATGTGCGTCGCGATGCGGTCCAGGAACCAGCGATCGTGGGAGATGACGATCACGGATCCCGGGAACTCGAGCAGCGCCTGCTCGAGCGCCCTCAGGGTCTCGACGTCGAGGTCGTTCGTCGGCTCGTCCAGCAGTAGCAGGTTGCCGCCCGCCTTCAGCGCCTTCGCGAGGTGCACGCGGTTGCGCTCGCCGCCGGAGAGCAGGCCGATCTTCTTCTGCTGGTCGGTGCCGCGGAAGTTGAAGCGGCCGACGTAGGCGCGCGACGGCGTCTCGTAGTTGCCGACGCGGATGACGTCCTGGCCGTCCGAGATCTCCTCCCAGACCGTCTTCTCGTCGTCGAGGCTCGCACGCGACTGGTCGACGGCGGCGAGCTTCACGCTGTCGCCGAGCCGGATCGTGCCCGAATCGGGCTTCTCGTCGCCCGTGATCATGCGGAACAGGGTCGTCTTGCCGGCGCCGTTCGGGCCGATGATGCCGAGAATCCCGCCGGGCGGCAGGGAGAACGTGAGATCGTCCATCAGGAGCTTGTCGCCGAACGCCTTCCGGACGTGCTCGGCCTCGACGACCACGTCGCCGAGCCGCGGGCCGGGCGGGATGTAGATCTCGTTCGTCTCGTTGCGCTTCTGGTACGCCTGCGAGGCCAGCTCCTCGAACTGGCGCAGGCGTGCCTTCGATTTCGCCTGCCGGCCTTTCGGATTCGAGCGCACCCACTCGAGCTCCACCTGCATCGCCTTGCGGCGGGCCTGCTCGCTCTGCTCCTCGAGCGCGAGCCTCTGCTCCTTCTGCTCCAGCCAGGACGAATAGTTGCCCTGCCACGGAATGCCGTGCCCGCGGTCGAGCTCCAGGATCCAGCCCGCGACGTTGTCGAGGAAATAGCGGTCGTGGGTGACGGCGACCACGGTGCCGGGATATTCCTCGAGGTATCTCTCGAGCCAGGCCACCGACTCCGCGTCGAGGTGGTTGGTGGGCTCGTCGAGCAGCAGCATGTCGGGCTCGGAGAGCAGGAGCCGGCACAGCGCGACGCGGCGGCGCTCGCCGCCCGACAGCGTCGTCACGTTCGCGTCCCAGGGCGGCAGCCGCAGCGCGTCGGCGGCGACCTCGAGCTTGCGCTCGAGCTCCCAGCCGCCGGCCGTGTCGATCGCGTCCTGCAGCTTCCCTTGTTCCTCGAGCAGCGCGTTCATCTCCTCGTCGCTCAGCGGCTCGGCGAACTTCATGCTGATCTCGTTGAAGCGCTCCAGCAGGGCGGCCGTCTCGGCGACGCCTTCCTGCACGTTCTCGCGCACGTTCTTGGCGGGATCGAGCTCCGGCTCCTGCGGCAGGTAGCCGATCCTGATGCCCGGCTGCGGGCGCGCCTCGCCCTCGTGCTCGCGATCGACCCCGGCCATGATGCGCAGCAGCGTCGATTTGCCGGCGCCGTTCAGGCCGAGGACGCCGATCTTGGCTCCCGGGAAAAAGCTCAGCGAAATGTCCTTCAGGATGTACCGTTTCGGTGGCACGACTTTCGCCACCCGGTTCATTGTGTAGATGTATTGCGCCATACTTCCGTAATGAGGACCTGTTGCCGGAGGTCCTCGATGGTTCACCGGTTTAATGGGAACCGCGCATTATCCGGCAACCTGCCGCGAGAAAACAGGCCGCCATGAGCCAGGATCCCGACGAACGCCCGGTGCTCGTCTACCGGGGCAGCGCGCTGGCGCGCTACGGCTTCGGCGACGGCCACCCGTTCGGCCCCGACCGGCACGACGTGTTCCACGCAGAGCTCGCCGCCGCCGGGCTGCCTGATGCCGTCCGCTACGCCGAGCCGCGCCGCGCGTCCGTGGACGAGATCGCGCTGTTCCACACGCCGGAGTACATCGACTTCGTGTCCCGGAAATCGGCGGAGGGCCACGGTTTCCTGGACGGGGGCGACACGCCCGCGTTCCCGGGCGTGTTCGAGGCGGCCGCCGACGTCGTGGGGACGACTCTCGCGGCCGTCGATGCGGTCATGCGCGGAGAGGCCGCCAGCGCTTTCGTGCCGATCGCGGGCCTGCATCACGCGGCGCGCGACGCGGCATCCGGGTTCTGCGTGTTCAACGACTGCGGCGTCGCCATCGAGTACCTGCGCCGCGCGCACGGGTTGCGCCGCGTGGCCTACGTGGACATCGACGCCCATCACGGCGACGGCGTCTACTACGGCTTCGCGGACGACCCGGACGTCGTTTTCGCCGACGTGCACGAGGACGGACGCTTCCTGTTCCCGGGCACGGGCGCGGCGGACGAGACGGGTGTCGGCCGCGCGAAGGGCACGAAGCTGAACGTGCCGATGCCGCCCGGGGCCGACGACGAGGCGTTCCGGCGCGAGTGGCAGCGGGTGCTCGATTACCTCGACAACGCGGCGCCGGAATTCATCGTCCTGCAGTGCGGTGCCGACAGCCTGGCGGGCGACCCGCTTACGCACCTGCGCTACTCCGAGGAGGCGCACGCCCAGGCGGCCCGCGACCTGGTCCGCCTGGCCCGCCGCCACGCCGGCGGCCGCATCGTGGCCACCGGCGGCGGCGGCTACGACCGCCGCAACCTCGCGCGCGCCTGGACGCGCGTCGTCCAGTCCCTCGCCGGGCGGGAGTGACCCGCGCGCGCCCCGGTCGCGGCTCCGCAGGCTGCGGTCGCTGCCGCCCGGCCCTCGTGCGCGCTCGCGCTGACGGCGGCCGGGCGGGTAAGATGCGCGGACCGCTCATCCCCCAACCCCAGGAGACCCCTCTGCGATGTACGCCGAGACCCCGAGCATCGAGGAGTTCGACACCGACCTGTTCCAGGCGATCGCCGACGAAACGCGCCGCCAGGAGGAGCACATCGAGCTGATCGCGTCGGAGAACTACGCGAGCCCGCGCGTGCTCGAGGCGCAGGGGTCCGTGCTCACGAACAAGTATGCCGAGGGTTACCCGGGGAAGCGCTACTACGGCGGTTGCGAGTACGTGGACGTGGTCGAGTCGCTCGCGATCGAGCGGGCGAAGGCGCTGTTCGGTGCCGATTTCGCCAACGTCCAGCCGCATTCCGGCTCGCAGGCGAACGCCGCGGCCTGCCTGGCGCTGCTCGAGCCGGGCGACACGATCCTCGGCATGAGCCTCTCGGACGGCGGCCACCTGACGCACGGGGCGCCGGTGAATTTCTCCGGGCGCCTGTTCAACGCGATCCAGTACGGCGTCGACGCCGACACGGGGCTCGTCGATTACGGGCAGGTCGAGGCGCTGGCCCGGGAGCATCGCCCGAAGATGATCATCGCCGGGTTCTCGGCCTATTCGAGGGTCCTCGACTGGGAACGCTTCCGGCAGATCGCCGACTCGGTCGGCGCCTGGCTCATGGTGGACATGGCGCACGTCGCCGGGCTCGTGGCCGCGGGCCTCTACCCGAATCCGGTGCCGGTGGCCCACGTCGTCACGACGACGACGCACAAGACGCTGCGCGGCCCGCGCGGCGGCCTGATCCTCGCGCGCGAGGACGAGACCGTCACGAAGAAGCTCAACTCGCTCGTGTTCCCGGGGCTGCAGGGCGGGCCGCTGATGCACGTGATCGCCGCCAAGGCCGTGGCGCTGCTCGAGGCGTTGCAGCCCGAGTTCCGCCAGTACCAGAGGAAGGTGCTGGACAATGCGCGCGAGATGGCCAAGGTGTTCCTGGATCGCGGCTACCACGTCGTCTCCGGCGGCACCGACAACCACCTGCTGCTCGTCTCGCTGATCGACAAGGGGATCACCGGCAAGGACGCCGATGCCGCCCTCGGCCGCGCGAACATCACGGTGAACAAGAACACCGTGCCGCGCGATCCGCGCTCGCCGTTCGTCACCAGCGGGCTCAGGCTCGGCACCCCGGCGATCACCACGCGCGGCTTCGGGCTCGCCGAGACGCGGCGGCTGACCGGGTGGATCTGCGACATCCTCGACGATCTCGACAACGAGGTCCTGATCCAGCGGGTGCGCGGGCAGGTGCTGGAGCTTTGCCAGCGCTTCCCGGTCTACCGGTAAGGACCCGCGCAGCGGCGGGCGGCGGGGCCGGCGCGACGGCGGCATCGCCGGCCGCGAGGTGCCGGGCGGCCGGCCCGGCGGCCGGGCTGCTCCGCGGCGCGGGCTCGGGGATAATGTCCGCTGACCAGGGTACCGTCGACCGCGCATGTACTGCCCGTTCTGCAGCCACGAAGAAACCAAGGTGATCGACTCGCGCCTGGCGGCCGACGGCCGCCAGGTCCGCCGCCGTCGGCAATGCCTGGACTGCAACGAGCGCTTCACGACCTTCGAGACCGCCGAGCTCGTCATGCCGCGCGTCATCAAGTCGGACAAGACGCGCCAGCCGTTCGACGAGGACAAGCTGCGCAACAGCATGATCCGGGCGCTGGAGAAGCGGCCGGTGGCCGCCGACGAGTTCGAGCAGGCGATCGGGCGCCTGGTGCACAAGCTGCGCACCATGGGCGAGCGCGAGGTGCCGTCGCGGCTCGTCGGCGACCTCGTGATGGAGGAGCTGCGCGCGCTGGACGAGGTCGCCTACGTGCGCTTCGCGTCCGTCTACCGTCGCTTCCAGGACGTGACGGAATTCCAGGAGGAGATCCAGCGGCTGCAGGAGATTTCCGGCGCGGGCAACAAGGAGCAGATGTCCCTGCTCGACGATCTGCCGCCCGGCAAGCGATGAGCGAATTCAGCGCCGCGGATCACCGCTACATGGCGCGCGCGCTCGCGCTCGCGCGGAAGGGCCTCACGACGGCCCACCCGAACCCGCGCGTCGGGTGCGTCCTCGTGCGCGGGGGAGAGATCGTCGGCGAGGGCTGGCACCGCGCGGCCGGGGAGCCGCACGCGGAGGTGAATGCGCTGGCCGCGGCCGGGGCGCGGGCGCAGGGCGCGACCGCCTACGTCACCCTCGAGCCGTGCGCGCACACCGGGCGCACCGGCCCGTGCACGCGCGCGTTGATCGAGGCGGGCGTCGCCGAGGTGGTGTACGCGCACGAGGACCCGTCCCCGCACGGGCCGGAGTCGGGCCACGCCGTGCTCGAGGCGGCGGGACTGCGCGTGCGGGCGGGCCTGCTGCGTCCCGAGGCCCGGCGCCTGAACGAGGGTTTCTTCTCCCGCCGGGAGCGCGGCCGCCCGTTCGTGCGCCTGAAGATCGCCGCGAGCCTCGACGGCGCCACCGCCATGCTGGACGGCGAAAGCCGCTGGATCACCGACGAGGCGGCGCGCGCGGACGTGCAGCGCTGGCGCGCCGCTTCCGGCGCGATCGTCACCGGTGCCGGCACGGTGCTCGCCGACGACCCGTTGCTCACCGTGCGCGACGGCGACCGGGTACGCGAGCAGCCCCTGCGCGTCGTGGTGGACAGCCGGCTCGAGACGCCGCCGGAAGCGCGGCTGTTCGAGGTCCGCGGACCGGTGACGGTGTTCTGCGCCGACGACCGGGGCCGGGAGCGGCTGGAAGCCCGCGGCGCCGCCGTGTACCGCCTGGCGGACGGCCAGGGGCGGGTCGACCTGCCCGCGATGCTGGCGAAGCTCGCGGAGCTCGCGATCAACGACGTGCTGGTGGAGGCCGGACCCTCGCTCTGCGGGGCCCTGCTGGCGGCCGGCCTGGCCGACGAGCTTGTGATTTATCAGGCCCCGCATATCATGGGCAGCGAAACCCGGCGGATGTTCACCACACCGAGGCTCTCGCGGCTCGCCGATCGCGTGGCGCTGGAGCTCGAAGACGTGCGCCGCGTAGGCACCTGCCTGCGGATCACCGCACGACCGGTTTCGCAGTTGCCGGGCCGGGAGTGAGGGGATGTTCACCGGAATCGTCAAAGCCGTCGGCGAGATCGACAGCCTGCACCCGCAGGTGGGGGGCGACCTGCGCCTCGTCGTGCGCGCGCCCGCGCTCGGCGGCGCCGGGCTCGCGCCGGGTGACAGCGTCGCGGTGAACGGCGTCTGCCTCACCGCCGCCGAGTGTCACGCCGAAGGGTTCGCCGCCGACGTTTCCGCGGAAACGCTCGCGGTCACCACGCTGGGCACGCTCGGTCCCGGCGACCGCGTGAACCTCGAGCCCGCGCTCGCGCTCGGCGACCGGCTCGGCGGGCACTTGGTGTCCGGCCACGTGGATTGCGTCGGGCGCATCGAGCGGGTGGAGCCCGAGGGCGGCTCGCTCAGGATGACGATCGCCGTGCCGCCGGAGTACGCCCGGTACCTGGCGCGCAAGGGTTCCGTGTGCGTCGACGGCATCAGCCTTACCATCAACGGGGTATCGGGCAGTGCCTTCGAGGTGAATATCATTCCGCACACGGCCGGGCACACGATCGCCGGCGCCTATGCGCCCGGCACACGAGTCAACGTCGAGGTGGATCTCGTCGCGCGCTACCTGGAACGCCTGCTCGGCGGTGCCCGGGCGGAGGATGCCGCGGACGAGCCCCGGAGAGCACAGGGTCATGCGTAACCAACCGAAACTTCACCCGGCCGCCGAGTCGCCGTTCAGCAGCATCGATGACATCATCGCCGACATCCGCGCCGGGCGGATGGTGATCATGGTCGACGACGAGGACCGCGAGAACGAGGGCGACCTCGTCATGGCCGCCGAGAAGGTGCGGCCCGAGCACATCAACTACATGGCGCGCTACGGCCGTGGCCTGATCTGCCTCACGCTGACGCGGGAACGCGCGGCCCGGCTGCGCCTGCCGATGATGGTCGACGGCACCGACCTGCGGCACGACACGAACTTCACCGTCTCCATCGAGGCCGCGGAGGGCATTACGACCGGCATCTCCGCGCACGATCGCGCACGCACCGTGCAGGTCGCCGTCGCGCCCGATGCGCGCCCCGAGGACCTCACGCAGCCGGGCCACATCTTCCCGGTCGTCGCCCAGCCCGGAGGAGTGCTGACCCGGGCCGGCCACACGGAAGCCGGCTGCGATCTCGCGCGCCTCGCCGGTTTCGAGCCCGCGGCGGCCATCGTCGAGATCCTGAACGAGGACGGCAGCATGGCGCGGCGCCCGGACCTCGAGCGTTTCGCGCGCGAGCACGGGCTGCGCATGGGGACCATCGCGGATCTCATCCGCTACCGCCTCGAGAAAGAACGCTACGTCGAACGCATCGCCGAGCAGCCGGTGAGCACGAAACACGGCGATTTCCGGCTCTTCTGCTACGACGATCACGTGAACCGCACCGTGCACCTCGCGCTCGTCAAGGGCGACATCGCGGCGGTGCCGGCGCCGCTCGTGCGCGTCCACATCCAGGACACGCTGGGCGACCTGCTCGGCGTGCACAGCCCGATCCTCGGCTGGCCGCTGGATGCCGCCATCGCCCGCATCGCGCGCGAGGAGGCCGGCATCGTCGTCGTGCTGCGCGGCAAGGAGACGCCGCGCGACCTGATGGACGCGGTGGGCGCGCTGTCACGGCCGACCGCGGAGCAGCCGCCGCCCGAAAAGGGCGAGTCGGTCCTGAAGACCTACGGCGTCGGCGCACAGATCCTGAAAGACCTCGGCGTGCAGCGGATGCGCGTGCTGTCCGCGCCGAAGCAGATGCACGCGCTCTCGGGGTTCGACCTCGAGGTGACGGAGTACGTGGAGGGCTGACGTCGGCGCGTCGCCCGTCGCGGGCGTTGCGGGCCGCCCAGACAAAGGCAAGGCATGTACACGATAAAAACGATAGAAGGAGACCTCTCGGCCCGAGACGCGAAGTTCACGCTGGTCGCCTCCCGGTTCAACGACACGATCGTCGATGCGCTGATACGCGGCGCGATCGGCTGCCTGCGGCGCCACGGCGCCGTCGATGCCGATCTCGAGCTCGTCCGGGTGCCCGGCGCGATGGAGCTGCCGCTCGCGGTCGAGAAGGTGGCCGCGACCCGGCGCTCGGATGCCATCGTCGCGCTGGGTGCCGTCATCCGCGGCGCGACCCCGCATTTCGAGCACGTCTCCGCCCAGTGCATCCAGGGCATCGTGGCCGCGTCGCGGGCGCACGGCATCCCGGTCGGAGTCGGTGTGCTGACCGTGGACACGATCGAGCAGGCGATCGAGCGCGCCGGCACGAAGGCCGGCAACAAGGGCGAGGAAGCGGCGCTCGCGGCGCTCGAGATGGTCAACCTGCTGCGGCGCCTGGCGTAGCAGCCGCGCGGCCGGACGGGCCGCGCGCCGCCGCGCCGCCCGCCGCGCGCAATGCGTGCGGCTACGCGGTAACCTACCCCTCCCATGCGCGATCCCGTTTCCCCCGTGAGCCGCTTGATGCCACCATGAGCAGGTCCGACACGAACGCGCGCCGGCGGGCTCGCGAGCTTTTGGTGCAGGCGTTGTACCAGCGCCAGCTCGCGGGCCACGACCGCGCGGAGCTCCTGCGGCAGTTCCGCACTCGCCCGGGGTACGAGCGCGCGGACACCGGGTTCTTCGACGAGGCGCTCGAGGCGATCGTCTCGCAGCAGGAGGCGCTCGAAGCCGACGTGGCGGCGTTCGCGGACCGGCCGGTCGCGCAGCTCGACCCCGTCGAGCGCGGCATCCTGCTGCTCGGCGTCTACGAGCTGCGCCACCGTCCCGAGATTCCGTTCCGCGTCGTGATCAACGAAGCCGTCGACCTCGCGAAGCGCTTCGGCGCGGAGGAGGGGCACAAGTTCGTGAACGCGGTGCTCGACCGGGCGGCGGCGGAGCTCAGGCCGTTCGACCCGGGGCGGCGCTCCGATGGATGAGTTCGAGCTGATCCGGCGCTATTTCGCGCGGCCGCCCGGGGAGGGCAGCGGCGTGCTGGTCGGCATCGGCGACGACGGTGCCGTGCTCTCGGCCACGCCGGGGTGCGCGCTGGTGTCGGTGGTGGATACGCTGGTGGAAGGCGTGCACTGGCCGGCTGCCCTTTCTCCCGCGGACGTCGGGTTCCGCGCCGTTGCCGTGAACGTGTCCGACGTCGCCGCGATGGGTGGACGCCCGCGCTGGATGACGCTCGCACTGACGCTCGCGGAGGCCGACGAATCCTGGCTTGGCGCGTTCACGAGCGGCCTGTTCGAATGTGCGCAGCGTTACGGCGTTGCGCTCGTCGGCGGTGACGTGACGCGCGGTCGCGACATCGTGTTGAGCGTGCAGGTCACCGGCGAGGTCGATCCCGCGCGCGTGCTGTGCCGCTCCGGCGCCAGCGAGGGCGACGCGATCTGGGTCACCGGCACGCCGGGGGATTCCGCCGGCGGCCTCGCGCTGTGCCGCGGCGATCCGGTCGCCGCCGGCGAGCAGGATCGCGGCTACTTGATCGCGCGCTTCGCCCGCCCGGACGTGCGCGCGGCGTTCGCGGCCGATCTCGCGGGGCTCGCCACGGCCGCGATCGACGTCTCCGACGGCTTGTTCGCCGATGCAGAGAAGCTGCTCGCCGCGAGCGGCGCCGGCGGGCGGATCGACGTCGCCGCGCTGCCGTGCTCCGCCCCGTTGGTGCGGGTCTTCGGCAAGGACGAGGCGGAACGGCTCGCGCTGACCGGCGGCGAAGACTACGAGCTGTGCTTCACGGCAAAGCCGGCCCGCGAGGCCGACATCCGGGCCGCCGCCGCGCGGCACGGCGTCGAGGTGACGAGGATCGGCGAAGTGACGGCGGGCGAGAGTCTCGGGCTCGTGCGGGAAGGGCACGAGGTCGAGTTCTCGGACGCGGGCTGGCGTCATTTCCGATGACGAACGCGGCGGACGCGGAGTCGCACCGGGCCCTCGATCCCGGGTTGCTGCGCCATCCCGCCGTGCTCGTGGCGTCCGGTTTCGGGATCGGTCTCCTGCGCGCCGCGCCGGGCACGTTCGGCTCGGCGTTCGCGGTGCTGCTCGCGGCCGCGGCGTTGCCGGCCCCGTTCGCCGTCCGCTGCGCGATCGGCGTCGTGCTCTTATTGTGCGGATTCCTCGCGAGCGGCGCGGCCGCGCGGCGCATCGGGGTTCACGATCACGGCGGCATCGTCATCGACGAGATCGCGGCGATGTATCTCGTGCTGCTTGCCGTGCCCGCGTCCATACCCGCGTGGTTACTGGCCTTCGCCACGTTTCGCCTGTTCGACATCTGGAAGCCATGGCCGATTCGGGACCTGGATCACAGACTGTCCGGAAGCGCGGGAATTATGCTCGATGACCTCGCAGCCGCGCTGTATGCCGCCGTGATTTCAGCTATGGGCGGGTGGCTGATGGCCTGACCGTTCTTGGATCATTATGTCCAGCAACGTGACCGAGCTGAAGCGCTCGCCAGACGTACCGCAGAAGATCGGCAAGTACGTCATCATCAACAAGGTAGGTAAGGGCAGCACGGGCACGGTGTACCTGTCGCACGATCCCTACTATCGTCGCGACGTCGCGATCAAGGTCTACAACATCGAAGAAGATTCCGACCCGGATCGCGCGCGCGTGTCGCGCAAGATGTTCTTCAACGAAGCGCACATGGTCGGCATGCTGCAGCATCCGAACATCCTGCCGATCTACGACGCGGGCGAGGAGAACGGCAAGTACTACGTCGTGACCGAGCACATCCAGGGCGCGCGCACCCTTGCCGCCTACTGCCGCCCGGACAACCTCCTGCGCGTCGACGACGTGGTCGAGATCATCTACAAGTGCGCCAAGGCACTGCACTATGCGCACGGACGCGGCGTCATTCATCGCGACATCAAGCCCAGCAACGTGATGCTGACGACCGACAACGACGTGCGCATCATCGATTTCGGCATCGCGATCGTGTCCGGTTCCGAGATCTCGCGGATCGAGGGCATCGCGGGATCGCCGAGCTACATGTCGCCCGAGCAGGTGCAGTCCGAGGAGCTGACGCCGCGCTCCGACATCTACTCCCTCGGCGCGGTGCTCTACGAGCTGCTCACCGGGTTTCGGCCGTTCCGGGCCGACAACCTCTCGAAGCTGCTGCACCAGATCGTGTACGCGACACCGCCGCCGATTCACACGTATCGCGACGACCTCCCGGAAGAGCTGGAGCACGTCGTGGCGATGTGCCTGCAGAAGGATCCGGCGAAGCGCTGCCCCAGCGGCAACGCGCTGGCCGCCGATCTCACGCGCGTGCACAAGGATTTGAGGGCCAAGTACGACAGCCTCGACAACCAGGAGCATTTCGACCTGCTTCGCACGCTCACGTTCTTTCACGAGTTCTCGCACGCGGAGATCTGGGAGGTGCTGCGTGCCAGCGACTGGCACGAGTACAAGGACGGCGAGGAGATCGTGCGCGAGGGCGAGATGGACGATCGCTTCTACATCATCGTGTCGGGCAACGCGGAGGTGGAGGCGAACGGGAAGCGCCTCGGCATGCTGTCGAACGGCGACTGCTTCGGCGAGACGAGCTACGTCCGCGGTGCCAAGCGCACCGCCTCGATCCGCGCCGCGGGCAACGTCACCATCCTGCGCGTGAGCTCGACGCTCATGGAGCAGGTGTCGTCCTCCTGCCAGTTGCGCTTCAACAAGGTCTTCTTGCGTACCCTGATCACGCGCCTGCAGGGCGACAGCAGCCGCCAGGCGAACACCTGAGACCCGCAGCCGGCGCCGGTGCCGGCGTCTCCTCGAGCTCGCATCGTTTCGCGGACCGTGCGGCGACGGCCGCGATCGGCCGGACGCGTCCGGTGAGGCAAGCGCGCGTCAGAACCCGACGCGGCGCATGAGGGAGTGAAACCTCGGGTCGGCCCGCAGGCCGTCCCACGCCGGGTCGATCTTCAGGTACACGATCCGGACGTCGCGTACCGCCACCGAGCTCTCGAGCCTCGCGAGCGCCGCGTCGTGCTGCCCGAGCGCCGCCTCGATCAGCGCCATGTGATACGGCGGCACCCAGGTGTCCCGGGCCTGCGCCGCCAGCGATTCGAGGATCGCGGCGGCTTCGTCCGTCCTGCCCAGCCGTGCGAGCGCAATCGCCGTCACCGCGTCCGAGTACGTCTGCACCGGCGACAGCCGCTTGGCCTCGGCGCTCTCGGCCAGCGACCGTTCGAGCTGGCCGGCATTGACCATCGCGATCGCGAGCAGGTGATGGCCCAGCCAGAAGCCCGGCTCCAGGCTGACGACGGCCTGCAGCCGCTCCAGCGCCGCCTCGTGCTCGCCCAGCAACCCGAGGAACTGCCCTTCCAGCGCGGCGACCAGCGGGCTGACGGGATTCAGCTCCACCGCGCGTCGCGCGTGTGCCAGCGACTCGGCCTTGCGCCCCAGGTTCATGTGCAGGTGCGCAAGGTAGATGTGGGCGTCGGCATCGTTCGGGGCCAGCTCGACGGCGCGCTCCAGGTAGCTCTCCGCGGCCTCCCAGTCCCAGTCGAACCAGAACGCGATCATGCCGCGCGCATAGTTCGCCTCGGGAACGTCGGGCGCCAGCTCGATGGCGCGCTCGGCCGCGGCTTTCGCGCGGGGCGCGATTTCCGCGGGCCGCGCGTCGTTGCTCAGCACCAACGCGCGCAGCGCATCCGCCATTCCGGCGTAGGGCAGGGCGTAGGCGGGGTCTTCCGCGATCGCGCGCTCGTAATACTCGATGCCGCGACGGGCCTCGGGCATGACGAGCCGCAACGCGTGCACCCGGCCACGCATGTAAAGCTCGTAGGCGCGCAGGTTCTCCGTCTGCCGCGGCGCACGCGGATTCAGGCCGATCTCGAACGCTTCGGCGACCCGCTCCGCGATCGCGTCCTGCACCTGGAAGGTGCTCGAGAGCTCCTCGTCGAATTTCCCGGCCCAGAGCTGGCGGCCGTCGGCGACGCGCAGCAGGCGCGCGGAAGCCCGGATGCGACCGTCCGCGATCTGGAGCGTCCCGTCCACGACCGCGTCGACGTCGAGTGCCCGGCCCGCCGCGAGCGGATCCTGGTCGAGGTCGACGAAGCGGCGGGTTGCGCTCAGAGGGCGAACGATGAGGTGCTCGCTGCGGCTCAGCTCCATGATCAGGCTGTCCGCCATGCCGAGCTCCATCGCTTCGTTGCGATGCTCGTCGACGACCGGCTTGAACGGCAGGATCGCGATGGACTGGGGGTGAGGCGGCAATGGGTCGTCGCCCGGCGACGTCAGCCGCCACCCGGTCACCGCGGACGCGACGAGAACGGTTGCCGCCACGCCGGCAAGCAGGCGCGGCGGCACCGGCATCCTTTTCGGTGCGGCAGGCGATTCCGGGGACGGTTCCAGCCGGCGGACGGGCGCGACGAAGCGGTAACCGCGCCCCGGAATCGTGACGATGAACCGGTGCTCCCCCGGCCGTTCCCCGAACGCCTTGCGCAGGGACGAGATGTTCTGCGTGAGGTTGTTCTCCTCGACGACCGTCCCCGGCCAGACCGCCTCCAGGAGCTCCTCCTTGCCGACGGTCTCGCCCGCGTGCGTGACGAGATACGCGAGCGTCTCGACGGCCTTCGGCATCAGGGCCACCGGCGCACCCCGGGGATCGAGGAGCCGGCGCCGCACGAGATCCAAACGGTACCCGCGGAACTCGCAGATTTCGGCCGTCTCGGCGCTCACCAGGCGGGCACCCTCAGAAAATCCCAGAAGGTTTCAGGAATTCTAATTACATCCGTGCCCGACTGCCCCTAGAAAGGTCGTCCCGCCGCCGCTGCGCGGCAGGGACCCTTACGACAATCCGGGAGATCACTCATGAACGGGACATCCATTAGTTGCGCCGGCCGCTGGCTGGCGCTCTCGGCCGCCTTGCTGCTCGCGGGACAACCCGCGGCCCTCGCCGGGCAGGGGGCGGGCAAACGCATCACGGGCGTCTGGACCGCGCACGTCAACATCACCAACTGCCTGCCGGGCAACGTCCCCGGGCCGGTCGTCTTCGCGAGCTTCGAGGCCATGAACCTGTTCGCCGCCGACGGGAGCTTCCTCGACGCGAACTCGCTCGACCCGGCGCTCGCGTCCCCCCACCTCGGCTACTGGCGGCACATCCGCGGCAACCAGTACGAGTTCGCCCAGAAGTTCTACATGTTCGATGCGGGCGGCAACGCGACGGGCTGGCGCATCGTCCGCCACGAAGTCCTCCTGCACAAGAACGGCATGAGCTTCACCTCCGGCGGCTACGCGGAGACCTTCGACATGGACGGCGAGCTGGTGGCGACCGGCTGCTCGACGTCTTCGGCCGTCCGCTTCGACTAGGCGGCCGGCACCGGGCAGGGCTTTCCTGGCGCCTGCGAGCCCGGGAGCGGGGTCCCGCTCCCGGGCCTTTTTCGATCCGGGGAGGAGGTCCGGGGAGGGCGGACCTTACGAGCTGCCGTCGTCGACCTCGAACTCCCGCAGCACTTCCTCGCCGCCGGCGTTCTTCAGCAGGATCTCGACGCGCTGCTCCGCGTCCTTGAGCGCGGCCTCGCAGGCGCGGGTGAGGCGAATGCCCTCCTCGAACTTCTGCATCGCCCGCTCGAGCGGCAGGTCACCGCGCTCGAGCTCCTCCACGAGTGCTTCGAGGGACTTCAGGGACTGCTCGAGATCGAAGGGCTTGTCTTCCGCCATGGCGCCGCCGGCTTCGTGAAAGGCGCGCTACGCTAACGCGCCCTGCCGGCGGGGTCAAATGCCGGCGCAGCGCGCCGGGCCCTTTGGCCGCGCCGTTGACATCGCCCGTCACGAGGCTTAGAGTGCCCTTGGTTAGACTTAGTCTAAATCATGGCATCGATGGAGAGGTAAGACCATGTCACTGAAGGGCACCAAGACCGAGGCCAACCTCAAGGAAGCGTTCGCCGGGGAATCGCAGGCGAACCGCCGCTACCTGTATTTCGCCGCCAAGGCCGACGTCGAGGGCTACAACGACGTCGCCGCCGTGTTCCGCTCGACCGCCGAGGGCGAGACGGGCCACGCGCACGGCCACCTCGAGTACCTGGAGGAGGTCGGGGACCCGGCGACGGGGCTGCCGATCGGCGACACGGCGCTCAACCTGAAGTCCGCGATCGCCGGCGAGACCTACGAGTACACCGACATGTACCCGGGTATGGCGAAGACGGCGCGCGAAGAGAACTTCGACGAGATCGCCGACTGGTTCGAGACGCTCGCCAAGGCCGAGCGTTCCCACGCCAACCGCTTCCAGAAGGCGCTCGACTCGCTGGACCAGTAATCCGGCCTCGCCGCGCACGGCAGCGACTTGCGCTGCCGTGCGCGCGCAGCGCTCATCGTTCATGAACGGCTCCGCGCGCCGGGGCAGGGCAGTGGAGCCGGCGCTTCCGGGCGGCCTGCGCCGGGAGCGCTGCGCACCCGCGGCCCGACCGTTCTTGGATGACGAGCCGGCGACCACCGGCAGCAGCGACAGCGAACATCGGCAATGAACGACGCAGAGACGAGACAGGCGACGATGTCGACCGCACCGCGCGAGGGCAGCCTCGAGGCGCCCGTGCGCCACCCGATCGACTGGCGTTCGGACGCGTTCTACGACGAGCCCGCGCTCATGCAGGAGATGGAGCGGGTCTTCGACATCTGTCACGGCTGCCGCCGCTGCTTTAACCTGTGCCACGCTTTCCCGACCCTGTTCGACGCCATCGACGAATCGGAGACGATGGAGCTCGACTCGGTCCCGAAGGAGGTGTACTGGGAAGTCGTCGACCATTGCTACCTGTGCGACATGTGCTACATGACGAAATGTCCGTACGTGCCGCCGCATCCGTTCAACGTCGACTTTCCGCACCTCATGCTGCGCGCCAAGGCGGCCCGCTTCAAAAAGCAGGGAGCAAGCCGGCGCGATCGCATCCTGAGCTCCACCGACGCCGTCGGCAAGCTCGCCGGCATACCGGTGGTCGTGGAGGCCGTGAACGCGGCCAATCGCAATCCGGCGGCGCGCAAGCTGCTGGAGAAGACGCTCGGCGTGCACCGGGAAGCGCCGGTGCCGCAATACCATTCGAAGACCGCGCGGCGGAAGCTGCGTGAGCACGGCAAGGAAACCGGTGCCGCGGCCGAGCCCACGGAGGACACGCGCGGCAAGGTCGTGCTGTTCACGACCTGCTACGGCAACCGCAACATGCCTTCGCTCGCGGAGGATCTCGTCGCGGTGTACGAGCACAACGGCATCCCGGTCGCGCTCGCCGAGAAGGAGGTCTGCTGCGGCATGCCGAAGCTCGAGCTCGGCGATCTCGAGGCGGTCGCGCGCTACAAGGAGACCAACGTGCCGGTGCTCGCGGCCTGGGTCGACCGCGGCTGGGACATCGTGACGCCGATCCCGTCCTGCACGCTCATGTTCAAGCAGGAGCTGCCGCTTATGTTCCCGGACGACGAGCTCGTCGCCAGGGTGCGCGACGCCACGTTCGACCCGATCGAGTACCTGATGCTGCGCCACCGCGCGGGCAAGTTGCGCACGGATTTCGGCCGGCCGCTCGGCAAGGTGGCCTACCAGGTGCCGTGCCACCTGCGCGTGCAGAACATCGGGTTGAAGACGCGCGAGCTGCTGCAGCTCGTGCCGGACACCGAGGTCGAAGCCATCGAGCGCTGCTCCGGGCACGACGGCACCTATGCGGTGAAGAAGGAGTTCCACGAAATCTCGAAGAAGATCGCGCGTCCTGTCGTCGGCCGCGTGCAGAAAAGCGGCGCGGCGCATTTCATCAGCGACTGCCCCATGGCGGCCGAGCAGATCGCGCAGGGGCTCGAGGGACATCATGCGCAGCACCCGCTGGGGCTGCTGCGCCTGGCTTACGGAATCTGACGATGATGGAAAAGCTGACACGCGAGGACCTGTACAGCCTGGAGGAGTACGCCCGCATGCGGGGCGAGTTCCGCGCCAGGGTGATGGAGCACAAGCAGAACCGGCGGCTGCCGCTGGGACCGAACGCGACGCTCTACTTCGAGGACCGGCTGACCATGCAGTACCAGGTCCAGGAGATGCTGCGGGCGGAGCGGATCTTCGAGCCCGAGGGCATCGAGGACGAGCTCAACGCGTACAACCCGCTGATCCCGGACGGCAGCAACTTCAAGGCGACGTTCATGATCGAATACCCGGACGTCGCCGTCCGCCGGGAGAAGCTGAGGGAGCTCGTCGGCATCGAGGACTGCGTCTGGCTGCAGGTCGGCGAGGCGGAGAAGATCCGGGCCATCGCCGACGAGGACCTCGAGCGCAGCACCGAGGACAAGACCTCCGCCGTGCACTTCATGCGCTTCGAGCTGCCGCCGGCGCAGATCGAGGCATTGAAGGCCGGGGCGCCGCTCGCCGCCGGCATCGACCACGCGCGCTACACCGCCGAGGTGCGGCCGGTCCCGGAGAACGTGCGGGCGTCGCTGATCGCCGACCTCGCCTGACCGTCCCGATCCCCCGGCCGGAGCGCGCATCGCGCGCGACCGATGCGCGCTCCGGCAGCCACAAAGGCCGCTCGCGGCCGCGAAACGCCGCTAAATTTTTCGCGTCATCCTGCTAGAATGCCGCCCGTGCATTCGCCGGGGCTTGGGTAAAACATGGCAAAGCGCTACGACGCCGCGGACATAGAGGTCCTGAGCGGCCTCGAGCCCGTGCGCCGCCGCCCCGGGATGTACACGGACACGTCCCGCCCCAACCACCTCGTCCACGAGGTCGTCGACAACAGCGTGGACGAAGCGCTCGCGGGCTACTGCAAGCGCATCGAGGTCACCCTGTATGCCGACGGGTCCGTCGAGGTGGCGGACGACGGGCGCGGCATGCCGGTCGATCTCCACCCGAAGGAGAAAATCCCGGGGGTCGAGCTCATCCTCACGCGGCTGCACGCGGGCGGCAAGTTCAACCGCGAGAACTACCGCTTCTCGGGCGGCCTGCACGGCGTCGGCGTGTCCGTCGTGAACGCGCTGTCGAAGAACCTCGAAGTGTGGATCCGCCGGGACGGCAAGGAACACAACCTGAGCTTCGCCAACGGCAAGAAGCGCGGCAAGCTCGAGGTGGTCGGAACGGTCGGCAAGAACAACACCGGCACCACGATCCGCTTCTGGCCCGACCCGCAGTACTTCGATTCGCCCAAGATCTCCGTGTCGCGGCTGAAGCACGCCTTGCGCGCGAAGGCCGTGCTGTGCCCGGGCCTCCTCGTCCGGCTCAACATCGAAAAGCCGAAGGAGCAGGTCGAGTGGCTCTACTCCGGCGGCCTCGAGGAGTACCTGCTCGAGGCGATCGGCGGTGCGGCCCACCTGCCGGCGACGCCGTTCGCCGGCAGCCTGAGCGGCAAGACCGAGGCCGTGGACTGGGCGCTCACCTGGCTCACGGAGGAGGCGCAGCCGGTCACCGAGAGCTACGTGAACCTCGTCCCGACGCCGCAGGGCGGCACGCACGTGAACGGGCTGCGCACCGGCCTCACCAACGGCCTGCGCGAGTTCTGCGAGTTCCGCAACCTGTTGCCGCGCGGGGTGCAGATCACCCCGGAGGACGTGTGGGACAACCTGGCGTTCGTCCTGAGCGCGAAGCTCGAGAACCCGCAGTTCTCCGGACAGACGAAGGAGCGCCTCTCGTCCCGGGAGTCCGCGGCGTTCATCGCCGGCGCCATCAAGGACGCCTTCTCGCTGTGGCTGAACAGGCATCCCGAGACGGGCGACCAGATCGCGCAACTCGCGATCTCGCGCGCGCAGGTGCGCCTCAAGGCGGCGCGCGCCGTGACGCGCAAGAAGGTCGTCTCGGGTCCCGCGCTGCCCGGCAAGCTGGCCGACTGCACGTCGCAGCAGCCGGAGCTCTGCGAGCTGTTCCTCGTGGAGGGCGATTCCGCGGGCGGCTCGGCCAAGCAGGCGCGGGATCGCACCACCCAGGCGATCATGCCGCTGCGCGGCAAGATCCTGAACACCTGGGAGGTGGAGACGGCCGAGATCCTCGCCTCGCAGGAAGTGCACGACATCAGCGTCGCGCTCGGCGTGGATCCGGGCAGCACCGACCTGAGCAAGCTGCGCTACCACAAGATCTGCATCCTCGCCGACGCGGACTCCGACGGCGCGCACATCGCGACGCTGCTCTGCGCGCTGTTCCTGAGGCACTTCCGGCCGCTGGTCGAGGCCGGTCACGTGTACGTGGCGATGCCGCCCCTGTTCCGGATCGACGTCGGCAAGGAGGTGTACTACGCGCTGGATCACGCCGAGCGCAAGGGCATCCTCGACCGCATCGAGGCGGAGGGCAAGCGCGGCAAGGTGACGGTGACGCGCTTCAAGGGGCTGGGCGAGATGAGCCCGCAGCAGTTGCGCGAGACGACCATGCACCGCGACACGCGACGGCTCGTGCAGCTCACCGTCAACGGCAGGGACGGAGCAGACGACGTGCTGGACCTGCTGCTCGCGAAGAAGCGGGCCGCCGACCGGCGTACCTGGCTCGAAACGAAGGGCAACCTCGCGGAAGTCTGATGCGGCTCCGCCGGGCGGTCGGCGTCGCACGCGCGTGAACGATGCGGTCCCGAAGGTTGGTGCCACCGCGGCTCTACCAGCCGCATACCGGTCGCCTGCATGGCGAGTACCGGGTGAGAGAGACAACCGATGGCTGAAGTACAGAACCAGTTGAATTTCGAGGGCGTGGAGCAGCTCGCGCTCAAGGACTACACCGAGAAGGCGTACCTCGACTACTCGATGTACGTGATCCTGGACCGCGCGCTGCCGCAGATCGGCGACGGCCTGAAGCCCGTGCAGCGGCGCATCGTCTATGCGATGAGCGAGCTCGGGCTGTCCGCGGGCGCGAAGTTCAAGAAATCCGCGCGCACCGTCGGCGACGTGATCGGCAAGTTCCATCCGCACGGCGACACGGCCTGCTACGAGGCCATGGTGCTGATGGCGCAGCCGTTTTCGTACCGCTACCCGCTGGTCGACGGGCAGGGCAACTTCGGCTCGACCGACGATCCGAAGTCGTTCGCGGCGATGCGCTACACCGAGGCCCGCCTGATGCCGTACGCCCGGAGCCTCCTCGCGGAGCTCGGGCAGGGCACGGTGGACTGGGTGCCGAACTTCGACGGCACGCTGGAAGAGCCGGTCGTGCTTCCGGCCCGGCTGCCGAACGTCCTCCTGAACGGCACGACCGGCATCGCCGTCGGCCTGTCGACCGACATCCCCCCGCACAACCTGCGGGAAGTCGCGAGCGCCCTGGTGCACCTGATCGACGACCCGAACGCGACGGTCGCGCAGCTCATGAAGCACATCAAGGGCCCGGATTTCCCGACCGGCGGCGAGCTGATCACGCCGAAGAGCGAGATCCGGCAGATCTACAAGACCGGCAACGGCACGCTGCGCCTGCGCGCCACGTACAAGAAGGAGAACGGGGACATCGTGATCACGTCGCTGCCGTACCAGACTTCCGGCAGCAAGGTCCTCGAGCAGATCGCGGCCCAGATGCGGGCGAAGAAGCTGCCGCTCGTCGACGACCTGCGCGACGAGTCGGACCACGAGGAGCCGATCCGGCTCGTGATCTCGCCGAAATCGTCGAAAGTCGACGTGGAGCAGCTCATGTCGCACCTGTTCTCGACGACGTCGCTCGAGCGCACGGTGCGGGTGAACATGAACGCGGTCGGGCTGGACGGCCGCCCGCGGACGTTCAACCTCGTCGAGCTGTTGAGCGAATGGCTGGAATTCCGGAAGGCGACGGTCAGGCGGCGGCTCAATCACCGGCTGCAGATCGTCAACGACCGGCTGCACGTGCTCGACGGCCTGCTGATCGCGTACCTCAACATCGACGAGGTGATCGCGATCATCCGCAAGGAGGACGAGCCCAAGCCGGTGCTGATGAAGAAGTTCAGGCTCTCGGACGCTCAGGCGGAAGCCATCCTGAACCTCCGGCTGCGGCACCTGGCGAAGCTCGAGGAGATGAAGATTCGCGCCGAGCAGAAGGAGCTCGGTGAGGAGCGCGATTTCATCGAGAAGACGCTGAAGAGCGCCGCGCGGCTGAAGGCGCTCATCAAGCAGGAGCTGCTGGAGGACGCCGAAGCCTACGGCGACGCCAGGCGGACCCTGCTGGTCGAGCGCGAGGCCGCGCAGGCGCTGGACGAGACGCAGCTCGTGGCGAGCGAGCCCGTCACCATCGTGCTGTCGAAGCGCGGCTGGGCGCGCGCGGCGAAGGGACACGACGTCGATCCCGTGAGCCTGAGCTACAAGGCCGGCGACGAGTTCCTGGCGGCCGCCCGCGGGAAGAGCAACCAGCTCGCGATGTTCATCGACAGCACGGGCCGCGTCTACAGTGTCGGCGCGCACACGCTGCCCTCGGCCCGCGGCCAGGGTGAGCCGCTCTCCGGCCGCTTCAACCCGCCTGACGGGGCGGAGTTCTGCGGCACCATGATCGGCGAGCCGGAATCGAAGGTCGTGCTCGCGAGCGACGCGGGTTACGGCTTCGTGGCGACGCTGGGCGACCTCGTCACGCGCAACAAGAGCGGCAAGTCCGTGCTCAAGGTTCCGCCCGGCGGCCGGGTAGTGGTGCCGGCGCCCGTCCCGGCGGACGCGGAGTGCCTCATCGCCGCCGTGAGCTCCATCGGCCGCCTGCTGCTGTTCGAGCTCGAGGAGCTGCCCGAGCTCGCGAAGGGGCGCGGCAACCGCCTGATCGGCATCCCGTCGAAGAAGTACGCGGCGGGCCAGGAGAAGCTGGTCGCGATCGCGGTGGTGCCGGAAGGCGCCGGGCTGCAGGTGCACACGGACAAGCGCGTCATGACCATCAAGTGGGACGACACCGATCCGTACTACGGCGAGCGCGGCCGCCGCGGCGCGCTGCTGCCGAAGGGCTGGCGCAAGGTCGAGCGCCTGGCGCCCGCCCCGTAGCGCCCGGCCCGCACGCCCCGGGAATCCCCCCGGCAGCAGCGCGCGCTGCGCGCTCCTGCCGGGCGTCGCAAGGCGCGCGCGGCGCGCTTACGAGACCTTGAGCTTCTTCGTGTCCACGGTCGCCGCCTCGACCTCGAGCGTGGCCGACGGGTCGTTGCCCGCCTCGTGGGCGTCCACCACGGTCTCGTTGACGTCGGTGTCGCCGGGCTCGGCAATCTCCGAGGCCGGGATCATCTCGACGGTGTCGCCCTCGGCCGGCGCCTGCGGCATCTTCGCCGTGTCCTCTTCGCCGGGCTTCGGCATCTCGACCGTCGGCAGCTCGTGCAGGCTTTCGCCCCCGGCGGCGGGCGGCTCGCCGATGAGGTCGCGGGCGGCTTCGGAAAGCTCGCGGGCGAGGGCCTGGGTCGCCGTCAGCTCGTCCTCGTAGTCCTGCTCGAGGATCTTGTAGTCCACGGCGTGGCTCAGGGTGAAGGGGTCGTCCTCGGTCTCGCCGACCGCCTCGCCGACCTCGACCGCGCGCAGGTCCTTCTCGGTGTCGTCGTCGTCGTCGAGCGGCTGCCGCGTCGCGTCGACGATCATCGACAGGTCGTACTCGCTGGTCGTCGTGCTGCCGGGCGGAATCTCCTGCTCGACGATGACCTCCCCGGTCCTGTGAGGCGCGACGGCCGGCTCCTCCGCGAGGTCGAGGTCGAGCCCCAGCTCGAGGTTGCCGGAATCGGCGAACCCGAAGTCCTGGGCGACGTCGATGTCGCCGCCCTCCTGGAAGCCGCTGCCGTCGTCGAGGTCGGCGTCCACGCGCACGATGCGCGCTTCCGTGGCGTCGTCGTCGAAGCGGAAGTCGACCTCGAGCTGCGCCGGGTCGTGCTCGGCATCGGCATCGGGCACGTCCTCCGCGACGTCCTCGCCGGGCAGGTTGAACACGAGGTGACGGCCACCCGTGAACCGCTCGCGGAGCCGGCGGCCGAAGAGCCCGAGCCCGGCCAGGAGCGCGATGCCGCCGCCTGCCAGCCAGAAAAGCCAGGACCGGCCGGCGCCCGCGTCCCCCGCGGGGACGACGAGGCCGTCGGCTCCGGAGACCTCGGGCATGGCGATCGCCCGTTCCGCCGGCGGCACCTCGTCCTCGATCGGCGTGACGAACAACCCTGCCGGATCGACCAGGATGTCGCCCGGCCGCGGTGCCGCCTCGGCCGCTGCCGGTCGCGCCTCGGCCGCGGCGGGAGCCTCCGCGACCGATTCCCCGCCGGCACGGGCGGTGCCGGCCGCGGGTGCGGAATCCGCGGCGGCGGCAGCCGGCGCCGCCACGCGGGGCGCCGGGCTCGCGTCGGCGGCGGCTGCGGCGCTCGCGCTTGCGAGCGGCGCCCGGGCCGCGACCGGCGCGACCTCGTCCGTCGGCAGCGCGACGACGTCTGCCGGGATGCGCAGGAGTGCGCCGGCCCGCAACCGGTTCAGGTCACCGTCGATGAAGGCCTGCGGGTTCTCGTCGAACAGTCGCTCCACCGCGGCCCACAGGCCGACGCGACGATTCTCGAGGCGTGCCGCGATGCCCGACAGGCTGTCCCCGGGGCGCACGCGGTAGGTGGCGGCGGGCGGGATGGCCGGTGCCGCAGTGGCGCTGCGGCGCGGGCGCGGCTCGGCGGGCGCGACCTCCGGCTCGCGCACGGCGGCGGCGGGCACGGCGGCCGCGACACGCGGCTCCGCTTCGACGGTGCGCGGCGGATCGAGCAGCACCGTGTACTCGCGTGCCAGGCGGGGCGTGTAGGGGCAGTCGATCATGACCTGCAAGCCGACGAGCGGGTCGGCCAGCGGGCGTTCGCCGACCAGGTGGATCATGCCGTCACGCACGCTCACCCAGGTCGGGCCCGGCGAGGGCAGGCCGCTCGCCGACGGTCCGCGTGCAACGCGCACGCAGTGCGCCGCGATCTGCTCCTCGGGCCTCAGGGCGAACGCGATGCTGGCGCGCAGCGGCTCGCCGAGGAGGGAATCCACGCGCACCGGGCCGAGCTCGAGGGCGGCGGCCGGCCCGGCGATGCCGCCGATCCCGCCGATGCCCAGCGCCGCCAGTGCCGGCATCACCAGGCGCGGCGTGCTCACCGTCGCCCGACCCTTGCTCCGCTTCGCCTTGCGGCCGCTCCCGTTTCCCGACTGTGCACCCACTCCGTGTCTCCGGTCGTCGCTCGCCACGGTGAATGCCGATATTGAAATGGCGCCGCGGCGCGGGTGGAAGCGAACCCGTTCCAGATTTGGCATCGGGTTCGGGGGCCGCCGCCGGGGGGAGGTGGAAATGTGAACGGCGTCACATCGCGCCGCAAGCGACCGGCGATCGAGGCACGCACGCGGCACGCGCCTCGCCCGGGCCCGAGCGTGCGGGCCGCGCTCAGGAGCCGGCGATGGCCTCGAGCGTGGTCTGCGACACGCCGGGAGGCTCCTGCAGCACGACCTCCGGCTCGTGCACGTAATGCCCCTGCATGAAATGCACGCCGAGCTGGAACAGGACGGCCATCGCGTTCGCGTTCTCCACGCGCTCCGCGATCGTCAGGATCTTGCGGTTCTCGGCGGCTTCCGCCACCTGGCGCACGTTCTCCTGCATGCGCATGTCGCTGGTCAGCGTGTGCATGAGCTCGCCGTCGATCTTGATGTAGTCCGGCTTCAGGATGTCGAGGATCTGGAAGCGGCTCTTCTCGACCCCGAAGTGCTCCAGCGCGAACGCCACCCCGAGCGAGCGGAACTGCCCGACGACCTGCCGCATCGCCTTGATCTGCTTGGCGGCTTCCTCTTCCGGGTACTGCACGCACAGGCTGGCCGCCGGCAGCCGCCGCTTCCCGAGCTCCTTCTTCAGCCACTCGAACAGGGTGCCGTCCTGGAGCGACTGCCGCGACAGCCGGACGAACACCTGGTCGGCCTTGTTCTCGGCGCAGAAGTCCAGCGAGGCCGTGATCATCCAGCGGTCGATCGTCTTCATCAGGTTGTTGCGCTCGGCCGCCGGCAGGAAGTCGGACGGCAACACCGCGTTGCCCTGCTCGTCGAGCATGCGGACGAGCATGTCGTACATCTGCTTCGTGTCGCTGCGCAGGCCGGCGATGGGGAGCTGCGCCAGCCGGAAGCGGTTCTCCATGAGCGCCGACTTGATGTACCGCACCCAGATCTCGTCGTACTTGCGCATGCGGGTGTCGATGTCGGTCGATTCCGTGAGGAACGCGCAGTCGCCGCCGCTCTTCTTGCCGCTCGCGTGCGCCTCGGCCACCGCCGCCACGAGCTCTTCCATGTTCGAGTACACGCCGCTGACCGCGCACACCCCGACGGTGCAGGTCAGGTTCACGGTGTGGGAGCCGACCTTGAAATCGACCTCCCGCAGGTGCTCGACGAGATGCCGCGCCCAGACCTCCGCGTCGCGCTCGTTGCCGCGCTCGAGGAGCGCGAGGATCACCGTGCCCTCGAAGCGTCCCGCGATGTCCCGCGGGCTCATGCGCTTGCGGACCTCCTCCGCGAGCTGCGCGAGGATCTCTTCGCTCGCGACGATGCCGACCGTCTTGCGCAGGTCGGAGAAGCGGTCCGGCTGTATCCAGGCCAGGGCGTGCAAACCCGATTTCGGCTTGTTCGACAGCCGCTTGGCGGTTTTTTCGAGAAACTGGTTGCGATGGAAGAACAGGGTCGTGGGATCGCGCTTCAGGGCCTCCTGCACGCGCCTGGTCGGCTCGTCCTCCTGCGCCTGCGGCAGGACGCGGATCTGCACGTGCGGCCCGTCGTCGAAATCGACGAGCTGCAGCTCCATCTGGATCGTGGAGACGCCGTTACGCAGGCGCGCCTTCGCCTCCAGCTTCTCGCCGCGCTGCCACTTGCCCTTGACGGTCGCGACCAGCGCGCCTTTCACCGCCGCGCGGCTCTCCTCCGCGAACATGTCCATGAGCGGCAGGCCGACGGCTTCCTGCTTGTCGGGGATCCCGAACATGTCGAGCCACGCGTTGTTCAGGTCGGTGACGATGCCCTCCTGGATGTAGGCGATGGCCGTCGTCGAGCCCTGCATGTAATCGTGGAGCTGCCGGCGATACTCCGTCGCCGAGCTGATCGTCGAGTTCAGCGCCTTCTCGATGCGGAACGCGCGCAGCTCGCGCGTCACCACCGCCTGGAGGCGTGCCGGGTTGCCCAGCGAGACGAGGTCGCAGGCGCCCTGCTGCATGGCCTTCTGGATCGCCGCTTCGTCCACCCGGGCCGCGGCGGCGATCACCGGCACCTCCGGCACGAACGCCTCCTTCTGCTCGATGATCTGCCGGACCGTGTCCGGGTACCGGTCCTGGTTGACGATGATGATCTCGACGGGCTGCGCTTCCAGGGTCTCGTCCAGCCTCGCGGGAGCCGGAACCCAGTGGCAGTGCGCGGCGTGCCCGGCGGCCCGGAGTATGCGGTTGACGAGCTCGACGTCGTCCTGGCTCCTGGTCAGGACGGCGATCGAGATGCTCTGGCTGTCGTTCAACGAAATCCCCCGGAATCCGAGCCGGAAAACGCAAGTAGTTGGTTTAAAAAGGGCGGCGCGATGCAGCCGTCACAGGGTAGTCGCTGGCGCTCGTCCGGACCGTGACGGGCATCACGCTGCTCGGCCGCTGCGTGAACTACCTACGCTTGGGCGCCGCGGCGGCGGGCGGGGAGCCTGTCGTCGTGCGGAGGCAGCCGGTATCATACGCCGCTTCGATCCGCCGCCTTCGAAAGCTTTTCCCCATGGCGAACTACAGCACCAGCGAATTCCGTTCCGGCCTCAAGATCATCCTCGACGGCGATCCCTGCGTGATCGTCGAGAACGAGTTCGTGAAGCCCGGCAAGGGCCAGGCATTCAATCGCGTGCGGATCCGCAACCTGAAGACCGGCCGCACCATCGAGCGGACGTTCAAGTCGGGCGAGAGCGTGCCCGCGGCGGACGTCGTCGATACGGAAATGCAGTTCCTCTACACCGACGGCGAGTTCTGGCACTTCATGGTCCCGGACACGTTCGAGCAGTACGCGGCGGACGAGCGCGCGGTGGCGGACGCACGCCAGTGGCTGCTCGGCCAGGAAATGTGCCAGGTGACGCTGTGGAACAACGTGCCGCTGCTCGTGTCGCCGCCGAACTTCGTCGAGCTCGAGATCGTGGAGACGGATCCCGGCGTGCGCGGGGATACCGCGAGCGGCGGCGTCAAGCCGGCCAAGCTCGCGACCGGGGCGGTGGTGCGGGTGCCGCTGTTCGTGGAGCAGGGCGAGGTGATCCGCGTCGACACGCGGACCGGGGAGTACGTCGCCCGGGTCAAATGAAGCCGTCGGCGATCTTCGTCGACAGGTCGTCGACGAAGGCCGCGCACAGCCTTTCGACGCCTGCCTGGTCCTCCTCGCCGAAGCGCTCGGTGCGGGGGCTGTCGATGTCGAGCACCCCGAGCACGCGCTCGCCGACGACGAGGGGCACGACCAGCTCCGAGAGCGATACCGGGTCGCACGCAATGTGCCCCGGGAATTCCCGGACGTCCGGCACCCGCAGGGTCCTGCGCGCCGCCGCCGCGCTGCCGCAGACGCCGCGGCCGAGCGGCAGGCGCACGCAGGCCGGCTTGCCCTGGAAGGGTCCGAGCACCAGCTCCTCCCCGCGCAGCACGTAGACGCCGAGCCAGTTCACCTCCGGCAGCGCGTTGTACAGCAGCCCGACGAAATTCGCGGTGTTCGCGAGCGGATCCGGCTCGTCCGCAATGAGCGAGCGGAGCTGTCGCTCGAGCGTCGCGTAATCGACGGCGGTTTCCTGGAGCATCACGGCGGTCAGCAGGGGTCTTCGAAAGGAAACGTCTGCACGCTTCGGATATCGTCCGTCATTTCGCCGAGCATGACCAGCCGGTCGAAGCCGACGGCCACCCCGGCGCAGGGCGGCAGGCCGTGGCGCAGCGCGGCGAGGAGGCGCCGGTCGACGGGGCGCGTCGGCAGGCCGGCGGCCGCGCGGCGCGCCTGGTCCGCCTCGAAGCGCGCGGCCTGCTCGTCGGCGTCGGCGAGCTCGACGAACCCGTTGGCGAGCTCGAGATCGCCGCAGAACACCTCGAAGCGGTCGGCGACCGACGCATCGGCGGGGCAGATCCGCGCCAGCGCGGCCTGGCTCGCGGGATAGTGCCGGAGCACCGTCAGCCGGTCGCGCGCGAAGCACGGCACGACGCGCGTGGCGAGCACGAGGTCCAGCCAGTCGTCCCGCCGGTCGCCGAGGGCGGCGCGCAGGCGCACATCCGCGCCCGCGGCGGCGGCGAGGGCCTCGAGCGGGGCGTCGACAGGATCGAGCCCGGCGTGCTGCCGGAACGCTTCGCGGTAATCGAGCGTCCGGGGCGCGCCGGCGAAGCGCGTGTCGAGCACGGCGTGCACGAAATCGACGGTGTCGGCCACGATCCCGGCGAGGCCGAAGCCGTGGCGGTACCACTCGACCATCGTGAATTCCGGCTGGTGGCGCGCGCCGCGCTCGCCGTCGCGGAACACCCGCCCGATCTCGTAGACGTCGGGGAAGCCCGCGCACAGCAGCCGCTTCAGCGCGAACTCGGGCGAGGTGCGCAGCCAGCGCGGCCGCTCCGGGTCGAGCGCGAGCCTCGCCGTCACGCTCTCGAGATGGGGATCCGACACCGCGGCGGGCGAGAGGATGGGCGTCTCCACCTCGAGAACGCCGCGCGCGGCGAAGAACGCACGCGCCCGGCCGAGCATGTCCGCGCGGCGGCGCGCCGCCTCGACCGTGCAGGACGGGCGCCAGTCGATCACGCCGGGTGCTCCGCGACGGCCACGCGCAGCCGGCCGATCGCCTCGCCCATGCGCACGCGCTTTCCCGGCACGAGGTCGTCGCGCCATTCGCAGGTACCGGGCGGCAGCAGCACGATCACGGTCGAGCCCATGTTGAACCACCCGATCAGCTCGCCTTTCGC
The DNA here is from genome assembly GCA_035304345.1 of Woeseiaceae bacterium. Classification (GTDB taxonomy): domain Bacteria; phylum Pseudomonadota; class Gammaproteobacteria; order Steroidobacterales; family Woeseiaceae; genus IDS-8. The sequence continues at coordinate 44,051 of DATGQE010000014.1, forward strand.
GACCGCCGGGGGCGCGCCGTCGATCGGCAGGCGCTCGACCACGCCGCGCGCGCGGGGGCGCACCGTGCCGGTCCACGGCGTGGTGATGCTGCCGACGTTGAGGGCGCCGACGAGCACCACGATCATCGGTCCGGTTGCCGTGCGGAAGCGCAGCACGAGGCGCTCGTTGCGGACGAACAGGCGCGGCAGGAGCCGCACCGTGCGGTCGTTGACGCTGTAGAGCGCGCCGGGCACGTAGCTCGCGGAAACGAGCTCCGCCGCGAGCGGGCTGTGCACGCGGTGATAGTCGTACGGGGCGAGGTAGAAGGTGGCGAACTCGCCGTTCTCGAACGCGGCCGCCTCGTCGAGATCCGTCGCGAGCAAATCGTCGAGGCCGTAATACGATCCTTTGGCCTGCAACAGGCGGCCCCGCTCGGCGCGCCCGGCGGCGCTCGTCGTGCCGTCGCAGGGCGAGACCACGGCCGTCGCGGACGGATCGACCGGCCGCGCCCCCGGCGCGAGCTCGCGCGTGAAGAAGGCGTTGAAGTGCTCGAAGCCGTCCGGCACGGCCCGGTCCACGTCCTCGAGCTCCACGTCGAACGCACGAACGAACGCGCGGATCAGCGCGTTCTTGACTGGCACGATACGCACGTGGGCGAGCCGCCGGAAGAGGGCCGTCGAGAGGTGCTGCGGGAGGAGGCGCTGGAAGAGGAGGAACGCGCGCCCGGCCACGGAATCGAGCGGCATGCGTCAGTCGAAGCCCGGGCGCGGCTCGAGCGGGGCGCTGACGCTGAGCGGCTCCTCTGTCCCGTAATGGAACTCCAGCGTCACGTCGTCCCCCGGCGCGAGCGCCACCCGCGGCTGCATCAGCATCAGGTGGCGGCCGCCCTCCGTGAACTCGACGGTCGAGGCCGGCGCCAGGGTCAGCGTGTCGATCATCAGCATCTCGGCGACGCCGTCACCGAAGACCGTCTCGTGCATCTGGACGTCCGCGAACTCCGGGCTCGTCACGGCGGTGACCTCGACCGGTGTCGTGCCGTCGTTCACGAGCGTGAGGTAGGCGACGGCCGCTTCCTGCCCGGGCAGCGGCGCGAGCACGGTCAGGTCGTGCGCGGCGAGCCCGCGCTCGCCGTCGTCCGCGCCGCAACCGCCGAGCAGGAGCCCGGCGAGCAGGAAGCCGCCGAGCTGCCTCACCGCGACGCCATCAGGAGCGGCACGTCGTGCACGAAAGACTCCACGCGGTGCGGCGTGCCGAACAGCGCCTGGAGCTCGCCCCGGCGGTTCACCACCAGGACGGCGGTCGAGTGGCTGACCGTGTAGCTCTCGCCCAGCGGCTGTTTCTCGAACCAGATCCCGAGCGGCTCCGTGAGCGCCAGGAGCTCTTCTTCCGGTCCGGTCACGCCCACGATGTCCGCGCCGAAGTGGCTCACGTAGGCGGCGAGCTTCTCGGGCGTGTCACGCTCGGGGTCCACGCTCACCATCACGATCTGCGGCAGCGGGGCGCCCGCGGCGTCGAGCTGCCGGCGCGCGCTCGCGAGCTTTCCCAGGGTCGCCGGGCAGATGTCCGGGCAGTGCGTGAAGCCGAAGAAGACCAGGCTCGTGCGGCCGAGAAAGCGCTCGCGGGTGAACGGCTCCCCGTTGTGGTCCACCAGCGCGAACTCGGGGAGCGGGCGCCGTTCCGGCAGCACCGTGGCGAACTCGGGCTCCTCCGGGCCGCTCAGCGAGCGCACCGCGAGCCACGACAGGCCGCCCAGCACGACGGCGACGAGCAGGACGGCGACGAGGGGCTTGGCACCGGTCATGGGCCGCCATTCTACGCGCTTCCGCACCGAAATCGCCCCGCCGGCGCCCCGCGGTTCGTGCTAGGCTGCGCCGCCCATGTCGCAGGATATCCGGATCACCGTCGGCGATTACGTCCGCCAGGCGGCCGCGCGTTTCGACGCGGCCGGGCTCGCGTTCGGCCACGGCACGGACAACGCGATCGACGAGGCCGCCTGGCTCGTGTTCGCCGCGCTCGAGCTGCGCCACGAGGACGCGCCGGGCGTCTACGAGCGCCCGGTCGCCCCGGAGGAGCGCCGCATGCTGGACGCGCTGGTGGCGCGCCGCATCGAGGAACGCATCCCCGTCGCCTACCTCGTCCGGCAGGCGTGGTTCGCCGGGCACGAGCTCTACGTCGACGAGCGCGTGCTGGTCCCGCGCTCGCCGCTGGCGGAGCCGATCGGCCGGCGCTTCCGGCCGTGGATCGATCCGGGCCGCGTGCGCCGCGCGCTGGACCTCGGCACCGGCAGCGGCTGCATCGCGATCGCGCTGGCGCACGCGTTTCCCGGCGCGCGCGTCGACGCGGTGGACATCGACCGGGACGCCCTCGCGGTGGCGGCGATCAACGTGCAGCGCCACGGCCTCGAGGCGCGGGTGCGGCTGGTGCATTCCGATTTCTTCGCCGCGCTCGCGGCCGAGGTGCCGGCGCCCCGTTACGATCTCGTGGTGGCGAACCCGCCGTACGTGGATGCCGGGGAGATGGATCGCCTGCCGCCCGAGTACCGCCACGAGCCGCGGCGCGGCCTCGCGGCGGGCGACGACGGGCTCGACGCGATCGTGCCGATCCTGGCTGCCGCCGGCGACTTCCTGGAAGAGGAGGGCATCCTCGTCGCGGAGGTCGGGGCGAGCCGCGACGCGCTCGAGCGGCGCTTCCCCGCGGTGCCGTTCACCTGGCTCGAGCTCGAGCACGGCGGCAGCGGCGTGTTCCTGTTGACGCGGGGCGAGCTCGTGGAGTATCAGCACGCCTTCATCGCCGAATCGCACGAGGGACGGCGCCATGTCCGGTAATACATTCGGAGTTCTGTTCACCGTCACGACGTTCGGCGAGAGTCACGGTCCGGCGATGGGCTGCGTCGTGGACGGCTGTCCCCCGGGCATGGCGCTGACCGAGGCGGACATCCAGCGCGACCTCGATCGCCGGCGGCCCGGCCAGTCCCGCCACACAACCGAGCGCAAGGAGCCCGACGCCGTGCGTATCCTGTCGGGCGTGTTCGAAGGCCTGACGACCGGCACGCCGATCGGCCTGCTGATCGAGAACACGGACCAGCGTTCCGGCGACTACGCCGGGATCAAGGATCGCTTCCGGCCGGGGCACGCCGACTACACCTACCACCAGAAGTACGGCATCCGCGACTACCGGGGTGGCGGCCGCTCGTCCGCGCGCGAGACGACCATGCGGGTGGCGGCGGGCGCGATCGCCCGCAAGTACCTGCGCGAGCGGCTGGGTGTCGAGATCCGCGGCTACCTCTCGCAGCTCGGCCCGATTCCGCTCGAAGCGACGGACCTCGATTACGTCGACCGCAACCCGTTCTTCTGCGCGGACCCCGCGCGGGTGCCGGAGCTCGAGGCCTTCATCGATCGCCTGCGCGAAGCGGGCGACTCGATCGGTGCGAAGATCACGATCGTCGCGCGCAACCTGCCGGTCGGCCTCGGCGAGCCGGTGTTCGACAAGCTGGAAGCGGACATCGCGAAAGGCCTCATGAGCATCAACGCCGTCAAGGGCGTCGAGCTGGGAGCGGGCTTCGCCGCCGTCGCGCAGCGCGGCAGCGAGCATCGCGACCAGATCACCGCGGCGGGCTTCGAGAAGAACGACGCGGGCGGCACCCTGGGCGGGATCTCGTCCGGCCAGGACCTCGTGGCGAGCATCGCCCTCAAGCCGACGTCGAGCATCCGCACCCCGGGGCGCACGATCGACGTCCACGGCAAGGAAACCGAGATCGTGACCACCGGGCGCCACGATCCCTGCGTCGGGTTGCGCGCCACGCCCATTGCCGAGGCGATGGTGGCGCTCGTCCTGATGGATCATTACCTGCGGCATCGCGGGCAGAACGCGGATGTGATCGCAGCGATGTGATCCGCGTCACGCCGCGAATGTCCGGAAATGTCGAACGGTCGTCATTTCCGCTGCCGCATTCCTGCATAATCGTGCCATTGAACATAAGGATCGAACGAAAAGGATGAGAGAGCGATACGACGTCGCGGTCGTGGGAGCGACCGGCCTCGTCGGGGAGACCGTTCTCGCCGTGCTGGCGGAGCGGCAGTTTCCCGTGGGAGAGATCTACGCACTGGCCAGCGAGCGCTCGGAAGGACAGGAAGTGAGCTTCGGCGCGCGCACGATCAGGGTTTCGAACCTCGCCAGCTTCGATTTTTCGCGCGTGCAGATCGGGCTGTTCTCGGCGGGTGCGTCCGTATCGGGTCAATACGCACCAAAAGCGGCCGAGGCCGGCTGCGTCGTGATCGACAACACGTCGAAGTTCCGCTACGAAGCGGACGTGCCGCTCGTCGTGCCCGAGGTGAACGCGGAGCGCATCGCCGATTACCGTGCCCGCGGTATCATCGCGAACCCGAACTGCTCGACCATCCAGATGGTGGTGGCGCTCAAGCCGATCCACGACGCGGTCGGCATAAGGCGGATCAACGTGACGACGTACCAGGCCATCTCGGGTGCCGGACGCCGTGCGCTGGAAGAGATGGTGCGGCAGACCACGACGCTCCTGAACGGGCGGCCGCTGGAGATGGAAGGCCCCGCCAAGCAGATCGCGTTCAACGCCGTGCCGCACATCGACGAGTTCCAGGACAACGGCTACACGAAAGAAGAGATGAAGATGGTGTGGGAGACGCGCAAGATCCTGGGCGACGAGAGCATCCAGGTGAACGCGACCACCGTCCGCATCCCCGTCTTCTACGGACATTCCGAGGCCGTGCACCTCGAGACCGAAAGGAAGATCACGGCCGAGGAAGCGCGCGAGCTGCTCGCGGCCGCGCCGGGCGTTCGGGTCATGGACGAGCGCACGGCCGGGGGCTACCCGACCGCGGTCACCGAGGCCTCGGGTCGCGACCTCGTGTGGGTCGGCCGCATCCGCGAGGACATCAGTCATCCGCTCGGGCTCGACATGTGGATCGTGGCCGACAACATTCGTAAGGGCGCTGCTACAAACAGCGTCCAAATTGCTGAAATTTTGGCGAAAAACCATTTGTAAGCTATCATCCGGAGCCTGACCCGACGAGCGTTTTCGAAAGCAGGATCGCGTTCCGGGCCGGGGGAATCCGCGAGGCTGACGAAAGGGAAGGGGCATCCTTCCGATAAAAGGCAACAGGGGAGCTGGAGAAAACCATTATGTCGTTACGACCCGATCGCCTGTGGCTCGTCTTGGGCCTTTTCCTCGCGGGCGATGCGTTGGCGCTGGGCCTCGGCGAGATCCGGCTCAACTCCGCCCTGAACGAACCGCTCCGTGCCGAGATTCAACTGATATCCCCGACCCCCGAGGAGCTCGCCGAGCTCCGGGTCGCGCTCGCCTCGGCCGAAGCGTTCGAGCGCTACGGCCTGCAGCGCTCGCTGTTCCTCACCCGTCTCCAGTTCACCGTGGTGCCCTCGCGCAGCGGCGGCGTCATCCGCGTCTCGTCCACCGAGCCGGTCACCGAGCCGTTCGTCACGTTCCTGGTGGAAGCGTCGTGGCCGCGAGGGCGGCTGCTGCGCGAGTACACGCTGTTGCTCGATCCGCCGGTGTTCGCACCGCCGCCGGCCGCGCGTGCCGGAAGCGCGCAGGCGCCGGTGCGCGCCGAGCCGGCCGACAGCGGCCGCATCGAGCGCCCCGCGCCGGCGAGCCGCCCGGCGCCGGCCCCGGCCGAGCGCAGCGAGCCGGTCGCCGGCGATCGCACCGCGTCGTTCGGCGCCCAGGAAGTGCTGGTGCAGCGCGGCGATACGCTCTGGGGCATCGCCGAGCGCGTGCGGCCCGGCGGCCTCGCGAGCATGAACCAGACGATGCTGGCCATTTTCCAGGCGAACCCCGGGGCCTTCGAAGGCAACATCAATCGCCTGCGCGCGGGGGCCGTGCTGCGCGTGCCCTCCGCGGACGAGATCTTCCGCATCAGCCGCGCCGACGCCTTGCGCACGGTCGCGGAGCACAACGCGGCTTACGGGCTGCCGGGCGCGGCCGCGCGCGTGGAGCCGCGGCTCACGCTGGTGCCGCCGGACGAAGGCGAGCTCGGCGACGCGGGTGCCGCCGGCCGCCGGGGACAGGCGGCCGCCGACGGCGGCAGCGCCGCGGCCGCCCGCATCGCGGAGCTCGAAGCGAGGATCGCCGAGCAGCAGTCGCTGCTCGAGGTCCGCGACGACGAGCTTGCCCGCCTGCGGGCCGAGCTCGAGCGCCTGCGCGCCGCGCAGGCAGCGGCAACCGCCGCGCCGGAACCGGTCGCGACCGGCGAGCCGGCGGAAGTTGCTGAACCGGCCGCCGCGGCCCCGGTCGCGGAGACGGAGGAGCGCGTGTTCGCCGACGACGAGCCGGCCGAGCCGGCGGCGACGGAAGCGCCGTCCGCCGCAGCCGAGCCGGCGCCGCCGGCCCGCACCGCGGCTCCGCCGGTGCGCAGGGCCGAGCCGGAACCCGGGCTGGTCGACCGCGTGGTCGACATACTCACGAGCTTCTGGGGCATCCTGGGCGGCGTGCTCCTGGTGGTGCTCGGGTTGCTCGTGTGGCTCGCGAAGCGCGCCGCCGGGCGGGCGGACGACGAGACGACGGGCGTCTGGGACGCGCTCGACGCCGACGAGGAGATCGACAGCGAGACGCGCGCCTCGACCGAGCGCCTGCGCGCCCTGGCGCGCGACGACGACAGCGCGATCGTCGTGGTCGAGCAGCAGCGTGCCGGTGCGGCGCGGCCGGCGGCGGCCGCTCCCGTCGACACGACGGCCGAGACCGGCACCATGCCGAGCCTCGAGGACACGTTCAGCAGCGAGACCGCGGTCAATCTCGACCAGTCCGATCCGCTGGCCGAGGCCGACTTCCACATGGCCTACGGCCTCTACGACCAGGCTGCCGACCTCATCAACGGCGCGCTCGCCGTCGAGCCCGAGCGCACGGACCTGATGGCGAAGCTCTGCGAGATCTACTTCGTCTGGGGCAACCGGGACGCGTTCGTGGATGCGGCCAGCCGGCTGCACGACCAGCTCGGCGGCGAGACGACGCCGGAGTGGGACAAGATCGTGATCATGGGGCGGCAGATCGCCGCCGAGCACCGGCTGTTCTCCGGCGCGAGCGCGGCGGGCGCAACGCAGGCCGTGGACCTCACGCTCGACGAGGGCGCGGCCGAGCTCGACATGGATTTCGCCGGCGGTCCCGACGGGCAGGTCAGCGACATCGTCGACCTCGCGGCGCCGGACACGGAGCAAAGCAGCATCGATTTCGTGTTCGACGAGGAGCTCGACACGGGCGCCTCGACCACGCGCGAGATGGCGAAGCGCACCGACTTCGATCCCACCGTGGAAAGCCCGACGATCGAGCGGACCATCGAGACCCCGACGATCGAGCAGCCGTCGGTGTTCGCGGGCAAGAAGGACAGCATCGCGACGGATGAGACGGCCGAGATCGACCTGGACGACCTGGGCCTCGACCTGACCGACCTCGCGGCCTCCGGCCTCGCCGATCTCGACGACGACGTGGCGGGCGGCCTGGGCGACCTCGACGCCACCACCGAGAGCGGCGTGCTGGCGGCGAACGACGATGACGAGGCCACCGGCCGCAACCTCGGACTGGACGACGACGATCTCGACCGGCTCTCGGCGAGCTTCGAGGCGGCCGACGAGGCGACCGGGAGGAATCCGGCGGTGCCGCAGGGCGCCGAGGACACGGATCTCGACCTCGACGCCAGGCTGTTCGAGGCCACCGGCCAGACGCAGGTCATCAACGACGACGAAGAGGCGACCATCGGCGACGACGAGCAGACGATGCTGGCCCGGATCGACGACGAGGAATACGTCGCCACGGCCGCTCTCTCGAGCCGCGACCTCGATACCGATTTCGACTTCGCCAAGACCGAGGCGCTGGACGAGTCCGCGTTCGACAGCGATGCGACCGGCCGCGTGCCGAAGCTCTCGGCCGACGGCGACCTCGACGTCGACCTCGACGACCTCACGGCCGCGCTGCGTGTCAGCGAAGGCGACACGGTGGACCAGCCGCGCGACGATGCGACGGTCGAGCGCCCGCGCCCGAAGAGCATCGTCGACCTCGACTTCGACGACCTGCTGGCCGACGACGGCGACGGCGGTGCGACGGAGGCGTTGTCGCCGGAGGAGCTCTCGGACGACCTGCACGAGGCGCGCACGATGACCGAGGTCGGCACCAAGCTCGACCTCGCGCGCGCCTACGTCGACATGGGCGACCCGGAGGGTGCCCGCAGCATCCTCGAGGAGGTGCTCGAGGAGGGCGATGCCGGGCAGCGCCAGCAGGCGCAGAAGCTGATCGATTCGCTGCCCGCCTGAGCGCGCCGCGCGGACGAGGCATGCTCCTGCGACCCGGCGGGGCGCGGGCTCCGGCATAATCCGCGCGATGCGCATCGCCCTTGGGATCGAGTACGACGGCACCGCCTACAACGGCTGGCAGCGGCAGGACAGCGGCATCGGCGTGCAGGAGCGCGTCGAGGAGGCGCTGTCGGCGGTCGCTGACGCGCCCGTGGAGGCCACCTGCGCCGGCCGCACCGACGCTGGCGTGCACGCGAGCGCGCAGGTCGTGCATTTCGATACCCGCGCCGAGCGCAGCCCGCGCAACTGGGTGCTCGGCGCCAACAGCCACCTGCCGCCCGACGTCAACGCGTTGTGGGCCGTCCCGGTGCCGGACGACTTTCACGCGCGCTATTCCGCGAGGGCGCGGACCTACCGTTACCTCATCCTGAACCGGATGACGCGCTCGGCGTTGTGGCGCGATCGTGCATGGTGGGTGCACCGCGCGCTGGACGTCGAGCCGATGCGCGCCGCGGCCGCCTGCCTCATCGGCGAGCACGACTTCTCCGCGTTCCGCGCCGCCGGCTGCCAGGCGAAAACGCCGCGCCGCGAGGTGCGCGCGATCGAGATCGTGCGCCGCGGCGACTGGGTGACGATCGAGGCCACGGCCAACGCGTTCCTGCAGCACATGGTGCGCAACATCGTGGGTGTGCTCGCGGCCGTCGGCACGGGCGAACGCCCGCCGGAGTGGGCCGCCGCCGTGCTCGAGAGCCGCGACCGGCGGGAGGGCGGCATCACCGCCCCGGCGCACGGCCTGACGCTGGTCGCGGTGGAATACCCGCCGCACTTCGGCCTTCCGCCGGTGCGCCCGAGCGCCCCTGACGCCCCCATCCCCTAAGCACGTTGGGCTCGCTACCTGAGGCGGAGGTGTGGCCGGGGGAGGCCCTCTCGGCTCCGCCGGTGCCAGGGGTCGTCGCTGGCGGCGGCGATGTGCGCTCCCGGTGTGAGGCCGTGCAATGTCCGCCCCCGGGCGGATCGTTTATGATGCCCGCATGAGCTGGTTCGAAAAGCTGATGCCCTCGCGCATCAAGACGGAGAAGCGCACGCGCTCCGTGCCGCAGGGCGTCTGGATCAAGTGTCCGAACTGCGACGCGCAGCTCTACCGCACCGAGCTCGAGCGCAACCTCAACGTGTGCCCGAAATGCGAGTACCACATGCGCATCGGCGCACGCCAGCGCCTCGACTGGTTCCTCGATGCCGATTCCCAGGAGGAGATCGCGGCGGGGCTCGAGCCGCTCGACCCGCTCCGGTTCCGTGACAGCAAGCGCTATCGCGACCGGCTCTCGCAGGCGCAGAAGAAAACCGGCGAGAAGGACGCGCTGGTCGCGGTGACCGGCATGCTGATGGGGCAGCCGGTGGTGGCCTGCGCGTTCGAGTTCGCGTTCATGGGCGGCTCGATGGGCTCGGTGGTCGGCGAGCGCTTCGTGCGGGCCGTCGCCGTGAGCGCCGAGCGGCGGGTGCCGCTCGTGTGCTTCTCCGCGAGCGGCGGCGCGCGGATGCAGGAAGCCCTGTTCTCCCTGTTGCAGATGGCGAAGACGTCGGCCGCGCTCGCGAAGCTCGGCGAGCTGGCCGTACCTTACATCTCCGTGCTCACCGATCCGACCACGGGCGGCGTCAGCGCCAGCCTCGCGATGCTGGGCGACGTCATCATAGCGGAGCCCAAGGCGCTGATCGGTTTTGCGGGCCCGCGCGTCATCGAGCAGACGGTCCGCCAGAAGCTGCCCGAGGGCTTCCAGCGCAGCGAGTTCCTGCTCGATCACGGCGCCATCGACATGATCGTCGATCGTCGCCGGATGCGCCGCGAGATCGCCGACCTGCTCGCCAAGCTCGCACGCCGGCCGGCGCCGGCCGCCGAAGCCGCCTGAGCCGCCTCGCGCGCAGGCTCGCGGTGCACGGGAGTCCTCGGCGGGCGACGGCCCTGGTCGGGCGTACGACGACTCTCGTGCCGCGCGGATGCCTGCCGGTTGCATGCGAATGACCATTCCCGATCGCCCGCACGGCGGGCACCTCGACGACTGGCTTGCCTGGCTCGAAACGCTCTCCCCGCGGGAGATCGAGCTCGGCCTCGAGCGCGTGCTCGAGGTCAAGGAGCGGCTCGCGCTTCCGCCCCCGGCGCGCGTCGTGCACGTCGCCGGCACCAACGGCAAGGGCTCGTGCTCGGCGCTGCTGGAGGCGCTGTTCCGGGCGCGCGGCGACACGGTGGGCTGCTACACCTCGCCGCACGTGCTCACCTACAACGAGCGCATCCGCGTGAACGGCGTGCCCGCCGACGACGCCGCCATCGTCGCCGCCTTCGAGGCGGTGGAGGCCGTGCGCGCAGGCGTGCCGCTCACCTACTTCGAGTACGGCACGCTCGCCGCGCTCGTGGTGTTTGCGCGTGCAGGCGTGAGCGTAGCGGTGCTGGAAATCGGCATGGGCGGGCGCCTGGACGCGGTGAACGCCGTCGAGCCGGACGCCGGGCTCATCACGAACGTGTCCCTCGACCATTGCGAATGGCTGGGTCCCGACGTGGAGACGATCGCGCGGGAAAAGGCAGGCATCATGCGCGCCGGCAAGCCGCTGGTGTTCGGATCGGCGTCGGTTCCGCAGGCGATCGCGACCGAAGCGGAACGGCTGGGCGCGGACCTCCGGGTCGCGGGCCGGGACTTTCGGTACACCCGCGAGGAGGGCGACGACCCGACGTGGTCCTGGCGCGGCCGCGAGGCCGTCATCGAGGGCCTGCCGCCGCCCTCGTTGTTCGGCGAAGTGCAGCTCGCGAACGCTTCGGCGGCGCTGGCCGTCATGGAGGCGATCGGCGCGCTCGCACCGGACACGGTCGGCGCGGCGCTCCGCGACGTCGCCCTGCCCGGGCGTTTCCAGCGCCTCGAGAAGCACGGCCGGCGCTTCCTGCTCGACGTGGCGCACAACCCCGACGCGGCGCGCGTGCTCGCGTCGCTGCTCGACGAGCTCGGCCATCCCGGTCCGGTTCTCGCGATCATCGGCGTGCTCGAGGACAAGGACGCCCGCGGCGTCGTGCGGGCACTCGCTTCGCGCATCGATCGCTGGATCGCGGTGCGGCCCGACAGCCCGCGCGGGACGGATCCCGCGGCGCTCGCGGCGCTCGTCGCCGACGAATGCAACCGGCCGTGCCTTGTCATGGACACGCCCGGGGACGCGCTCGAGCATGCCGTCCGCCACTCGAGCGCCGACACGCTGGTGCTCGTCACCGGTTCCTTCTACACGGTCGGTCCGGCGCTCGAATGGCTGCACGGGGATCGAACCGCCGGGTAGCTGCGATATACTCGCGCCGCACGTCTTGGGGAACGCTCTACAACCGAATGGACCGCGCGCTCAAGGAACGCATCGTCGGCGCCGTCGTGCTGGTGGCGATCGTCGTGCTCGTGGTGCCGGTATTCCTCGACGGTCCGCCGCCCGAAAGCCGCACGATCAGCGAGCCCGTCACGCTGCCGGGCCAGAGCCGCGAGCCCGGGGCGCGGCGCACGGTCGTGCTCGACCGCGACCGCGACCAGCCGATGCCTGAAGCGCCCGCGCCGGACGCGGGACGCCGCGCACAGCCTGCCGCGGACCCGGTCGCTTCCGCCCGCAACGCGAGGCCCGAAGCGGAGCCCGCATCCGCCGGCGCCGGGGCGTCCGGCGAGGAAGAAACCGGCGCCGCGACGGCCGCGAAGGAGGAAACCGCCGCCGCCGCGAGCGAGGCGAGCGCCGCCGGGGCCGGCCCGCAAGCGGCGGTCGCGGCGAGCACGCCGGCCGAGCCCGCGCGCAGCGCGCTCTCCGGGGACGGCGGACGGGAGGCGACGGCGGCACCGGCAGCCGCGCCGGCCGCCTCCGCGACCGGCATGTGGGCCGTCCAGCTCGGCAGCTTCTCGAACAAGGCGAACGCCGATCGGCTGGCGGCCGGCCTGCGCGAGAAGGGTTACGCGGCGTTCCTGAGCCGGCATTCGACGGCGTCCGGCGAGGTGCATCGCGTGCGCGTGGGCCCGCAGGAGGATCGCGCCAGCGCGGAAGCGGTCGCCGCGCGGCTCGCGGGCGAGGGCATCAAGGGGCAGGTGGTGCCCCATCCGTGATGCGTCCAGCGGCCCT
>DATGQE010000015.1:0-11902 GCA_035304345.1 Woeseiaceae bacterium
CCGGCCCGGACGGGCGGCTGGCGCCGGAAGACCTGGAGCGGGCCCTGCGCCCCGACACCCAGCTCGTTTCCGTCATGCACGTCAACAACGAAACCGGCGTGATCCAGGACATCCACGAGCTCGGTGCGCTCTGCCGCCGCCGCAACGTGCTGTTCCACACCGACGCCGCCCAGTCCGTGGGGAAGCTGCCGCTCGACCTGGAAAAGCTGCCGGTGGACCTGCTGTCGCTGACGGCGCACAAGTTCCATGGTCCGCAGGGCGTCGGTGCGCTGTACGTCGCCCCGCGCCCGGAGGTGCAGCTCCTGCCGGTGCTGTTCGGCGGCGGCCAGGAGCGGGCGTTGCGCCCCGGCACGGTCCCGGTGCACCAGGTCGTCGGCCTGGGCGCCGCGGCCGCCCTGGCCGCCGAGCGCATGGCCGCCGACCTCGAACGCTATGCCGCGCTGAACGAGCGCCTGTGGCGCGGCCTCGCCGACATCCCGGGGATCGTGCGCAACGGCGGTCCCGCGCATGCCTTTCCCGGCATCCTCAACGTCAGCATCGAGGGCATCGAGGGCGAAAGCCTGCTTTTGGCCCTCGAGCCGCTCTGCGTCGCGACCGGGTCGGCCTGCAATTCGCTCAGCGGCGAGCCCTCGTACGTGCTGCGGGCAATGGGGCGCAGCGACGCGCTCGCGCAGAGCGCGATCCGCTTCAGCTTCGGGCACGGCACGACGGAGGCGGACGTGGATTTCGCCGTCGAGCGTTACCGGCAGGCGGTCCGGCACCTGCGGCGTATCATGCCGCCTGCCGCGGTCGCCTCGGCATGACCTCCCCGGAGCCCTACGCCCCGGCGGTCCGGAGCCGCTTTGCGAACCCGGCCCATGCCGGCGACCTGCCGCCGGGGTATGCTGTGGCCGCCGCGGCGGAGGCCGCCGACGGCAACGGCTGCCGGATCCGGATCGTGGCGGCCGCCGGGAACGGGGTCGTCACGGCGCTCCGGTTCCGCTGCTTCGGCTGCCCGCACTTGATCGCGGCGGCCGAGGCCGCATGTGAGACATATGAGGGCCGCCCGGCGGCGGCGCTGCGAGCGTTCGAAACGCAGGCGCTGATGGAAGAGCTCGCGGTGCCGGTCGAGAAAACGGGCCGGATCCTGCTGCTCGAGGACGCGTTGCTCGCGCTTGCCGGGCAACTGGAGAAAACGGAACACGGGAACGAATCAGAGGGAAAACTGACCAACGATCGAGATGGCGATTACACTGACTGAACCGGCGGCAGAAAGGGTCCGCCAGTATCTCGGGGCGCGTGGCAAGGGGCTGGGGTTGCGCGTGGGAGTGCGCAAGACCGGCTGCAACGGCTTCGCCTACGTCGTCAATTACGCCGACGAGATCGAGCCCGAAGACGTCGTTTTCGAAGACCGCGGGATCAAGGTCGTGGTGGACGAGAAGAGCCTCAGGCTCATCGACGGCACGGAGGTCGATTTCGTCAAAGAAGGGCTGAACGAGGCGTTCCGCTTCCGCAACCCGAACGTCACCGGCGAATGCGGCTGCGGCGAAAGCTTCAGCGTCTGATCCGAACGTTCGGCCGGCGCGATTGCCTCGCCGGGGCATCGCCCCTAGAATTAACGGTTTACATACGGCCGGCCTGCGTGTCGGCTGCCCGATCACCAGTCAAGGACGAGGAAGCCCACGTATGGCCGTCGAGCAGACGCTCTCGATCATCAAGCCGGATGGCGTCGCGAAGAACCTGATCGGCGAGATCCTGGGCCGCTTCGAGCGAGCCGGCTTGAGGATCGTCGCCGCGCGCATGACCCACCTCACGAAAGAGGAAGCCGGCGAGTTCTATGCCGTGCACCGGGAGCGGCCGTTTTACGACGACCTCGTGCGCTACATGACGTCCGGCCCGGTCATGGTCCTCGTGCTGGAAGGCGAGGACGCGGTGCGCCGGAACCGCGAGATCATGGGCGCGACGAACCCGGCGGAGGCGGCCAAGGGGACGATCCGCGCGGACTTCGCGACCAGCATCGAGGAGAACGTCGTGCACGGGTCGGACGCGCCCGAAACCGCCGCGCGCGAGATCGCATTCTTTTTCGCCGACGGCGGCATCTGCCCGAGAACGCGCTGAACGGAAGTCGGCGCGCCGGAGCGTCGTCCGGCGTGGCAGGTCGCCGGGAAGCCGACCCGGGCGGCGCGGACCGGTCTCGTCTCCAGGACCCGAACGCCCCGAGCTTATGCACAAAGACGGCAACACGACGAACCTCCTGGGACTGACCGAAAGCGGCCTCGAGGCGTTCTTCGCGGACATCGGCGAGAAGCGCTTTCGCGCCCGCCAGTTGCTCGCCTGGATGCACCGGCGCGGCGTCGACCGGTTCGACGCGATGACCGACCTGTCGCTGACCCTGCGCTCGCGGCTGGAGCGCATCGCGGAGGTGCGGCTGCCGCCGGTGATCGCCGAAAGGCGCTCTGCCGACGGCACCGTCAAGTGGCTGTTCTCCGCCGCGGCCGGCCAGGCGGTCGAGGCCGTGTTCATCCCCGAACCGGCGCGCGGCACGCTGTGCATCTCCTCGCAGGTCGGTTGCGCCCTCGACTGCGCGTTCTGCGCGACCGGCGCCCAGGGATTCAACCGCAACCTCACCACGGCCGAGATCATCGGCCAGGTCTGCCATGCCAACCGCACGCTGCCGCGGCGCGCCAACGGCGAGCCCGCGGTGACGAACGTCGTGTTCATGGGCATGGGCGAGCCGCTCGCGAACTATCGCCAGGTCGTGCCCGCCCTCGAGCTCCTGCTGTCCGACCGGGCCTACGGCCTGTCCCGGCGGCGGGTCACGGTGAGCACCTCCGGCCTCGTGCCGTGGATCGAGCGCCTCGGCCAGGAGTGCAACGTGTCCCTCGCGGTGTCGCTGCACGCGCCGGACGACGAGCTGCGCAACCGCCTGGTCCCGATCAACCGCATCCACCCGATTGCGGAGCTGCTCGATGCCTGCTGGCGCTACGCCTCCCGGCATGCCGGGCGCTTCATCACCTTCGAGTACGTCATGCTCGCCGGCGTGAACGACTCCGAGGCGCAGGCCGAGCAGCTCGCGCGCCTGCTCGTGAACCGGCCCGCGAAGGTCAACCTGATTCCCTTCAATCCCTTCCCGGGCACGCGTTTCCGGCGCTCCCCCCCGGAAGCGGTGGCCGCGTTCCAGGACCGGCTGCGCCGGCACGGCCTCGTCACGACCGTGCGCCGCACCCGTGGTGACGACATCGATGCAGCCTGCGGGCAGTTGGCTGGTAAAGTTAGCGACCGGATACGGACCCGCTTGAGCGAAAAGAACCCGAAGGTGGCCACGGCGTGAACAGTCTTCCCGCGAAGCAGTTGCTTGCAGGCCTTGCCGTCGCGACGTTGCTGGCGGCCTGCGTATCGACCACGACGAACGCGCCGAAGGAGGTGGACGACCGCGAGGCGGCCCAGCAGTACTACCAGCTCGGTGCGCGCTACTTCAAGAACGGCAATTACCAGCTCGCGCGCGACCGGCTCGAGCGGGCGGTCAAGCTCGACCGCAACCTCGCGATCGCGCATTCCGTGCTGGCGCTCACCTACGAGCGCCTGGACAACTCCCGGCTCGCCGCCGAGCACCACGAGAAGGCGGTGCGGGCGGCGCCTCGCGATCACGTCGTGCGCAATGCGTACGCGGTATGGCTTTGCGGGCAGAAACGCTACGACGACGCCGTCTCGCATTTCGAGCGCGCCGCCGGCTCCCCGGACAACAACGACCCGGAGGTCACGCTCACGAACGCCGGCGTGTGCCTCGCGACGTCCGCCGATCTCGACGGCGCGGAACGCTACCTGAGGCGTGCCCTCCAGGAGAACCCGGCCTATGGAGAGGCACTGATCCAGGCTTCCCTCGTCATGTACCGCAAGCAGGAGTTCCTGCAGGCGCGCGCGTTCCTGCAGCGCTACCTGGCGGCCAACAAGCCGACGGCGGAAGTGCTGTTCCTCGCGGTGCAGATCGAACGGTCGCTCGGGGACGATCGCGCGCGCACCGACTACGAGAACCAGCTCCTGCGCGAGTTCCCGAATTCGATCGAGGCGCGCCAGGTGCTGCAGTCGGGCTGAGCGGTCATGCAAGACGAGTCGACGATTGCCGCCGGGGAGGGGCGGGACCAGCCGCTCGCCGGCCAGCAGCTCGCCGACGCGCGTCGCCTGCGCAAGCTGTCGCTCAACGACATCGCGAACGAGCTGCACCTCGACCCGGCCAAGGTCGTGGCGCTCGAGGAGAATCGCTTCCAGGAGCTCGGCGCGCCGGTGTTCGTGAAGGGCTACCTGCGCAAGTACGCCGAGATCGTCGGCATCGCCGCGGACCCGGTGCTCGCGGGCTACCGGCAGCTCGACGAGCGCGACGAAGCGCCGCCCATCGTGCCGCGCCATCGTGCGACGCCGCGGGAGGCGTCCGCCGGCCCGTGGCTCGCCGCGATCCTGGTGCTCGCGCTCGCGGCAGGCGGGCTGTGGGTGTGGACCGGCGGCGACCCCGGCGCGCTGTTCGGCCGCGTCGGCCCGGCGGAGCGGCCGGCCCCCGCCGTCGACCGGCAGGCCGCGGAAGGTCCGGCGACGGCCGCCCCGGCAGCGGCGGAGGAGCCTGCCCTGCCGGCGGCAGAGCTTTCCGGCGGGCAGGACGACGCGGAGGCCGGGTCCGCACCCGCCGCGGCAATCGATGCACCGGCCGATGCACCGGCCGATCCGGCCGCCGTGTCCGC
Source organism: Woeseiaceae bacterium (assembly GCA_035304345.1). Taxonomy (GTDB): domain Bacteria; phylum Pseudomonadota; class Gammaproteobacteria; order Steroidobacterales; family Woeseiaceae; genus IDS-8. The sequence goes on from DATGQE010000015.1 coordinate 4,710, forward strand.
GACGTCTGCGACGTCCCCGGAAACGGTGCCCGAGCGCCCGGCGCCCGGCGAGGTCGCGCTGGTGCTCGCCTTCAGCGGGGACTGCTGGACCGAGGTGTCGGACGCGGCCGGCGACCGCCTGTTCTTCGGGCTGGGAAAGGCCGGCGACACGGTGTCGGTGACGGGCGTGCCGCCGCTGCAGGTGCTGCTCGGCAATTTCGCCCACGCGACCCTCACCGTGAACGGGGTGCCCTACCCGGTGCCGGCAGCGGCGCGGCGCGGTGAAACCGCCCGGCTCACGATCCGCGGGGACGCTTCGCCATGATTCGCGCGCAACCGGTCAAGGGCATGAACGACCTGCTGCCGGACACCGTGCGCGTCTGGCGGCGCGTCGAAACGCTCGTCCGCGACGTGGTGGAGAGCTACGGCTACGAGGAGATCCGCCTGCCGCTGCTCGAGTTCACCGAGCTCTTCCGGCGCTCGATCGGCGAGGTCACCGACATCGTCGAGAAGGAGATGTACACGTTCGAGGACCGCAACGGGGAGAGCCTCACGTTGCGGCCGGAAGCGACCGCCGGCATCGTGCGCGCGGGCATCACCCACGGGCTGTTCCACAACCAGCGGCGCAAGCTGTGGACCGCCGGGCCGATGTTCCGCTACGAGCGGCCGCAGAAGGGACGCTATCGCCAGTTCCACCAGATCGACGTCGAGGCGCTCGGCTACGCCGGCCCGGCGATCGACGCCGAGATGATCATCATGTGCGCGCGCATGTGGCAGGCGCTCGGCCTGGAACGCATCGCGCTCGATCTCAATTCCTTGGGCGGGGCGGAGACGCGCCGCGCCTACCGCGCCACCCTGGTCGAGTACTTCGAGGACTCGCGCTCCCGCCTCGACGAGGACAGCTTGCGGAGGCTCACGCAGAATCCGCTGCGCATCCTCGACAGCAAGAACCCCGAGATGCAGCCGCTCATCGAGCAGGCGCCCGTGATGCTCGATTACCTCGATGCGGAGTCCGCGGAGCACTTCGGCCGCCTGCGGGAGCTCCTGGATGCGGCCGGCGTCGCCTACCGCGTCAACCCGCGGCTCGTGCGCGGGCTCGACTATTACAATCGGACGGTGTTCGAATGGCACACCGACGCGCTCGGCGCCCAGGGCGCGGTCTGCTCGGGCGGGCGCTACGACGGGCTGGTCGAGCTGCTGGGCGGGCGCCCGACGCCGGCCATCGGCTGGGCGATGGGGGTGGAGCGGCTCGTGGCCCTGTTCGAGCTTTGCGGCGGCGAGGCGCCGACGCGCGTGCCCGACGTGTTCATCGTCGCGGTCGGCGAACGCGCGGAGGCACAGGCGCTCGAGCTCGCCGAGACGCTGCGTGACGGCAGCCTGGCCGTGGAGTCCAACCTCGAGGGCGGCAGCTTCAAGGCGCAGCTCAGGCGGGCGGACAAAAGCGGCGCCCGGTTCGCGCTCATCCTGGGCGAGGACGAGGTGACGAGCGGCCAGGTCGGGCTCAAGCCGCTGCGCACCGCCGAAGAGCAGGTGAGCGTGCCGCTGGGGGCGGTGCGCGACGCGCTCGTCGCCCGTCTCGGGCAGGGCTAGCGGAACGAGGCGCGACGCGGCCGCCGGAGACGGCACGAGGGCGCGGCGCATCATTGGGAGAGGACGAAGGCAGGACCGGTGGACGGATTAGTTTCGGAAAAAGAGCAGATCGAGGCCCTGCGCAACTGGTGGCGCGAGAACGGCCTGTACATCGTGGCCGGGATCGTGCTCGGCGTGGTGCTGCTCATCGGCTGGCGCTGGTGGGAGCACGAGCAGGCACAGTCGGCGGGCGAGGCCTCGGCGCTTTACGAGTCGCTGGTGGAGGACGTGGCCGACCTGCGGGTCGAGGCGGCGCGCACCAAGAACGAGCGCATGCAGGCGGAGTACGCCAAGACGGTGTACGCGGCGCAGGCGCGGCTCGCCATGGCCAAGCTGTACATGGATCTCGGGCGTGACCGGGACGCGGCCCGCGAGCTCGAGGCGCTCGTGAACGCCGACCGCCCCGCGGACGAAATCGCGCTGGTCGGGCGCCTGCGCCTCGCGCGGATCCTCATGTACCAGGACAAGCCCGAGGAGGCCGCGGCGCTGCTCGAGGGACACGGGAACACGGCGTTCGCAGCGCGCTATGCCGAGGCGCTCGGCGATGCGTACACGGCCATGGGACGCGTCGAGGACGCCCGCGAGGCGTACCTGCGCGCGCTGGCCGAGAATCCCCAGGCGCGCACGGTGGACGCGGCGCTGGTGCGCATGAAGCTCAACGACCTGCCGCCGGCCGGCGAGGCCGGGAGCGCCGCGGAAGACGCCGGCGGCGCAGCCGCGGGCGAGGACGCCGCGGAGCCCGCCGGCACCGCGGAGCCCGCCGGCACCGAGGAGCCGGCCGGGACGCCGCCGCCGTCGAACGACCCGGTGCCGGAGGACGGCGAGTGACGGGAGAACGCAAGACCTGCCGCCCGCTGCTCGCCCTGGCGGCCGCGACCCTCGTGCTCGGGGGCTGCGGCATCTTCGGGGACGAGGAGGACGAGGCGCTGCAGCCGAAGCCGCTCCAGGAGCTCAAGGCGACGCTGCCGGTCGAGCGGGCCTGGTCGGCGAACGTCGGTGGCGGCTCGGAGTTCCTGCGCCTCGCGCTGGCGCCGGCCGGCGACGGCGAGCGCGTTTACGCCGCGAGCCGCGACGGGCGCGTGACCGCGTTCGATCCTGCGAACGGGCGCCGCCTCTGGCAGGTGCGGCTCGACCTGCCGCTGTCGGCGGGACCGGGTGCCGGCCGCGATCGCGTCGTCGTCGCGAGCAGCAACGGCTGGCTCGTGTGCCTGCGTGCCGAGGACGGCGGCGAGGTCTGGCGCCGCTTCATCGGCGGCGAATCGGTCGCCACGCCGATCATCGCGGACCGTTCCGTCGTGGCCTACACGATCGACGGCACCTTGCGCGTGCACTCGCTGCTCGACGGCAGTGAACGCTGGACCCTCGAGCAGAACCTGCCGCCGCTGACCCTCAGGGGATCGGCGCCGCCCGTGGTCGCGGGCACGACCGTGATTGCCGGCTTCGACAACGGCCGCGTGGTGGCCACCGGGCTGCACGACGGCCAGACCCGCTGGGAGGTGGTGCTGTCGCCTCCCTCCGGCCGCTCCGACCTCGAGCGCCTGTCCGACATCGACGGGACCATGGCCGTGGTGGGGCAGGACCTCTACGCCACGGGCTACCAGGGCCAGACGGCGGCGCTTGCCGTCGAGTCCGGGCAGATCCTCTGGGCGCGCGACATCTCGACGCACGTCGGCCTCGCCGCGGATGCCGCGAACGTCTACATCGTGAGCGACACGGGCGAGGTGATCGCGCTGAACCGGCGCACCGGCGCGGAACGGTGGCGGCAGGACGCGCTGCTGCGCCGCAAGCCGACCGCGCCGGTCGTCTGGGACGGCGTCGTGGCGGTGGGCGACCTCGAGGGTTACGTGCACTTCTTCTCCACGCAGGACGGCTCGCCCGTGGCGCGCGAGCGGATCGACAAGCGCATGCTCTCGGCCGCGCCCGTCGTGGTCGGGGATCGCCTCTTCGCCCAGAGCGAAAGCGGCCGCCTCGCCGCGTTCGCGATCGAGCGCCCGGAGCAGGCCGCGGCCACCGGCGACCGCGGCCGGTGACCCGCATGGCGGCGCCCGGCTCCGCAGGTTTCCCGAGCCCGTCCCGGGCGGGACGGAGGCCGTGACGCCATGCTGCCGGTCGTCGTCCTCGCCGGCCGCCCGAACGTCGGCAAGTCGACGCTCTTCAATCGCCTGACCCGCTCGCGCGACGCGCTGGTCTCCGACTACCCCGGCCTGACGCGCGATCGCCAGTACGGCTACGGGAAAGTCGGCCCGGTGCCGTACATCGTGGTCGACACCGGCGGCCTGGCCGGGGGCGAGGAGGGGGTCGGCGAGCTCGTGGCGCGCCAGACGGTGCGCGCGCTCGAGGAGGCGGACGTCGTGCTCGTCCTCGTCGACGGCCGCAGCGGGCTCACGGCCGCCGACGAGCACGTGGCGGAGCTCGCCCGCCGTCATGCCAGGTCGGTGCACCTCGTCGTCAACAAGACCGAAGGGCTGGACGCGGAGGTTGCCGCCGCGGAGTTCCACGCGCTCGGCCTCGGCCGGCCGCTCGCCATCTCCGCCGCCCACGGCGACCGGGTCGCGGACCTCATGGCCGAGGTGCTCGCGCCGTTCGCCGAAACGGGAGCGACCGGGCCGGAACAGGAGGCCGCGGAGGACGCGTTGCGGGTGGCGGTGATCGGGCGGCCCAACGTGGGCAAGTCGACGCTCGTCAACCGCCTGCTCGGCGAGGAGCGGCTGCTCGTCTACGACGAGCCGGGCACGACGCGCGATGCCGTGGCGGTGCCGTTCGAGCGCGACGGACGCCGTTACGTGCTCGTCGACACGGCCGGCCTGCGCCGCCGTGCGCGCGTGCAGGACGCGATCGAGAAGTTCAGCGTCGTGAAATCGCTGCAGGCGATGGAGGAGGCGAACGTGGTGATCGCCCTGCTCGATGCGCGCGAAGGTGTGACCGAGCAGGACGTGAGCCTCATGGGCCTCGTGGTGGAGCGCGGCCGCGCGCTCGTGGTGGCGGCCAACAAGTGGGACGGGCTTTCCGAGGAACAGCGCCGGCGGGTGAAGGAACAGATGGAGCGGCGGCTGCCGTTCCTCGATTTCGCCGAGCGCCACACGATTTCGGCGCAGCACGGCACCGGCGTCGGCAACCTGCTCCCGGCCGCGGAGCGGGCGTGGAGCGCGGCGATGCGCGACCTGCCGACCGCGGATCTCACGCGGGAGCTCGAAGCCGCGGTGCGGGCGCACGAGCCGCCGCTGGTGCGGGGCCGGCGCATCCGCCTGCGCTATGCCCACCAGGGCGGCCGCAATCCGCCCGTGATCGTCGTCCACGGCAAGCAGACGGAGCACCTGCCCGACGCCTATCGCCGCTACCTCGTCAACCGCTTCCGCAAGGCGTTCGATCTCACGGGGACACCGATTCGCCTCGTCCTGAAGACCGGCGAGAACCCCTACCAGGGCCGGCGCAACAAGCTCACGCCGCGGCAGAAGCGCCGCCGGAAGCGCCTGTTCCGCCACGCCAAGCGCTGAGCCGTGGTCGACGGATCCCGCGGCGTTGCGGGTTTTGGCGGCGCGGCACGGTAGAATCGCGCGCATGAGGATCCCGAGCAGCACCATTCGCGTCGAAGGCCGCTTCCCGATGCACCGCGGCGGGTGGCTCGAGTCGCCGACCGTGGCCTACGAGACCTGGGGCGAGCTGAAGGGGCGCGGAGACAACGCCATTCTGCTCTTCACCGGCCTCTCGCCCTCTGCCCACGCCGCCTCGTCGCCCGCGAACCCGTCGCCAGGGTGGTGGGAGGACATGATCGGGCCCGGGCTGCCGATCGACACCAACGAGTACTTCCTGATCTGCGTGAACTCGATCGGGAGCTGCTTCGGCTCCACCGGTCCCGCGTCGATCAACCCGGCCACGGGCGAGCGCTACCGGCTCGATTTCCCGGTGCTGTCGCTCGAGGACGTGGCGGCCGGCGGGTACGAGGTCGTGAAAGCGCTGGGCCTCGAGCGCCTGCACACCACGATCGGCTGCTCGATGGGCGGCATGAGCGCGCTCGCGTTCTGCGTGAAGTACCCGGGCCTTTCGGAGGGTTTCGTCTCGATCTCGTCGGCGACGCGCGCGCTGCCGTTCGCGATCGCGGTGCGCTCGCTGCAACGCGAGATGATCCGCCGCGATCCCAAGTGGCAGCGCGGGAACTACGATCCCGACGACCCGCCGGTGATCGGCCCGCGGCTCGCGCGCAAGCTCGGCATGATCACCTACCGCTCCGCGATCGAGTGGGAGCGGCGCTTCGGGCGCGAGCGCGTGACGACGCTGGAGGGCGACAACAACGACCCGTTCCGCATCGAGTTCGAGGTCGAATCCTACCTCGAGGCCCAGGCGCTCAAGTTCACCGGCGCCTTCGATCCGAACTGCTACCTCTACCTCTCCCGCGCGTCGGACCTGTTCGACCTGGCCGAGCATGGCGGCTCGCTCAGGGCCGGGTTCCGGCGGCTGAAGCTCAAGCGCGCGCTCGTCATCGGCGTGACCTCCGACATACTGTTCCCGCTGCACCAGCAGCAGGAGCTCGCCGAGGGCCTGCGCGAGGTCGTGGAAGAGGTGAGCTTCGTCAAGCTCGACAGCATCAAGGGCCACGACTCGTTCCTCGCGGACATGGACGCGTTCCGGCCCGTCATCTGCAACTGGTTCGAGAGTTGTCCGTCGCCGGCGCGGGAGAGGGCGCTCTCGCCGGCCTGAATGCCGCTCATGCGGCGGGGGAGTACAATGGAAGCCATGAGCCACACCGGGACCTCGGCCGGGCTGCCGTTCACGGGGCTGCGGGAGCTGATCGGGCTGGTGGACACGGCCGTTGACAAATCCGATGTCACCGAGACCGTGGAATCCATCAAGGCCGACCTGTGCCGTCTCCTGCGCACCGGCCGCATCGACTTGCCCCCCGCACTCACCCGCAGCGTCCCCGACCACTACGCGCGGCGCCTGGTGCACCGCGACCGCGAGCGCAACTACTCGATCGTGGTCATGACCTGGGGCCCCGGGCAACGCACGCCGATCCACGACCACTCCGGCATGTGGTGCGTGGAGGGCGTCTGGGTCGGCAGCATCGACGTGCAGCAGTACGAGCTCGTCGGCCGCTCCGGCGACGTCTTTCGCTTCGAGCCGCGCAACTCCTACGTCGCGGGCGTCGGCAGCGCCGGGTGCCTGATTCCGCCCTACGAGTACCACAGCATCTCGAATGCCTGTGACGACGCCGTCGCCGTGTCCCTGCACATCTACGGCGGCGAGATGGCGTGCTGCAACGTGTTCGAGCGGCAGCCGGACGGCACCTATCGTCGCCTGCAGCGCCCGCTGGGCTACGACGACTGAGGGACACCCCCCGGTCACGGCTCCGCGGTGCGGTGCCGGGACGTGCGTGAACGATGCTGACGGGCGAGACCGAACGATCGCGGTGCGCACGGAGCGTTGCGTAGGAACGGCATCGACCGTGGATGGGCCGGCCGTCGCGGGTGCGTGCGCTAGGGGGCGGCGAGGAGCAGGGCGGGGTCTACGGCGGTGCCGTTCAGGTAGGTGCCGAAGTGCAGGTGGGGACCGGTGACGCGGCCGGTCGCCCCGACCGTGCCGATGCGCGC
>DATGQE010000016.1:0-111031 GCA_035304345.1 Woeseiaceae bacterium
GCTCCGCCGCGACCGGGGGGTGTCCCTGGGGGAATGGCTCCCATGCGGACACGGCGGAGCAGCGCGGGCATCGGCGCAGAGGGTACGTCCCGCGCCGCGCTGCTCCGCCGTGTCCTCGGTCCGCTTTATTTCCCCCAGGGACACCCCCCGGCCACGGCTCCGCGGGGCGGCCGGTGGCCGGGCATGAACGATGCTCGGGGGCGGGTTCGTCCGCGGAGCGCAGAGCGCTGCACGCGACCGTGAATACGCCACCGAGGCGGGGTCGCGGCTCCGCCGGTGGTCGAGGCTGGTGCCACGATCGGTCGCGCGCGGTGCGCCTCAAGGGAGCAGCAGGAGCTCGAGGATGCGGGTGTACACGGTCGCGAGCCGCGCGAGGTCGGCGACCTCGACGTGCTCGTCGATCTTGTGGATGGAGGCGTTCACCGGGCCGAGCTCCACGACGTCGACGCCGTGCGGGGCGATGAAGCGCCCGTCGGAGGTGCCGCCGCCGGTCGAGAACGCGGGTGCCGTGCCGGTCGTCTCCTCGACCGCGCGCGCGACCGCGTCCGTCAGCCGGCCCGGCCGGGTGAGGAACGGCTTGCCCGACAGGTGCCACCTGAGCTCGTAGTCGAGCCCGTGCTCGCGCAACATCGCCTCCACCCGCGCCTGGAGTGCTTCGTGCGTCCACTCGGTGGAGTAACGGAAATTGAACCGTGCCGACAGCTCGCCCGGGGTCACGTTCGGTGCGCCGGTGCCGGCGGACAGGGAGACCACCTCGAAGCCGGTCGGCGGGAAGTACTCGTTGCCTTCGTCCCAGCGCGTGGCATAGAGCCGGGCGAGCACCGGCGCGAAACGCCGGATCGGGTTGTCGGCGAGGTCGGGGTACGCGACGTGCCCTTGCACCCCGTGCACCGTCAGCATGCCGGACAGCGAGCCGCGGCGGCCGATCCTGATCGTGTCGCCCAGCGTCCGCTCGCTCGAGGGCTCGCCGATCACGCACCAGTCGATCGTCTCGCCGCGCGCGGCAAGCGTCTCCATGACCTTCAGTGTGCCGTCGCGGGCGCGGCCTTCCTCGTCGCTGGTGAGGAGCAGGGCGATGCTGCCGTCGTGCCCTGGGTGCCGTGCGACGAATTCCTCCACGGCGCACACCATCGCGGCGAGGCTGCCCTTCATGTCCGCGGTGCCGCGCCCGTACAGCTTGCCGTCGCGCAGCACGGGCGTGAACGGGTCCGACTGCCACGCGGCCTCGTCGCCGGGCGGCACCACGTCGGTATGCCCGGCGAAGCAGAACACGGGCGGGTTCGTGCCGCGGCGCGCCCACAGGTTCGTGACCTCCCCGAACGGCAGCGACTCGCAACGGAACCCGAGAGCGCCGAGCCGCGCGGCGATCAGCGCCTGGCAGCCGGCGTCCTCCGGCGTGACGGAGCGCCGCGCGACGAGGTCGGATACCAGCGTGAGCAGCGGATCGGGGCTCATGCACCCGGGTCTCGAGATTTCGTCTTCCCGAGCCGCGCGAAGATCGCGGCGTACTCCGCCGGCTGGAAGCCGACCGCGATGAAGCGCCGGTGCTCGAGCACGGGCCGGCGGACCAGGGTCGGGTGCTCGAGCATCGTCGCGAGCGCCCGCGTCCAGGTCATGTTCTCGCGGTCGACCTCGGGCAGCCGCCGGTACGTGATGCTGCGCGTGTTCACGAGCTTGCGCCACTCGATACGATCCGACCAGCGTTCGAGCATCTGCACCTCCAGCCCGTCGGCGCGCAGGTCGTGGAAGCGGTAGCGGATGTCGTGGTCGTCGAGCCATTTCCGGGCCGCGCGGCACGTATCGCAGCTCGCGAGCCCGTACAGGGTGAGCGGGGGAGCTTTGGCAGGCATGTTCAGTCGAGATCGCGCAGGAGCGCGTTGAGGCCGACACGCTGGCGCGTTTTCTCGTCGACCTGCTTCACGATGATGGCGGCGTACAGCGCGTAGCGTCCGTCCGCCGACGGCAGCGAGCCGGGCACGACGACGGAGCCGGCGGGCACGCGCCCGTAGCTCACCTCGCCGGTGCGGCGGTCGTAGATGCGCGTGCTCTGCCCGATGTAGACGCCCATCGAGATCACGGAGCCGCGCTCCACGATGACGCCTTCCACGATCTCGGAACGCGCGCCGATGAAGCAGTCGTCCTCGATGATCGTGGGTGCGGCCTGGAGCGGCTCCAGCACGCCGCCGATGCCGACCCCGCCGGACAGGTGCACGTTCTCGCCGATCTGCGCGCAGCTCCCGACCGTGGCCCAGGTGTCGACCATGGTGCCGCGCCCGATGCGGGCGCCGACGTTGACGTAGCTCGGCATGAGCACCACGTCCTCGGCCACGTGAGCGCCGTAGCGCACGACCGCGTCCGGCACGACCCGCACCCGGTCGCGTGCGAAGGCCGCTTCGTCGTAGCCCGCGTACTTGAGCGGCACCTTGTCGTAGAAGCGGGTGTGCCCGCCTTCGACGACCCGGTTGTCGTGCAGGCGGAACCACAGGAGCACCGCCTTCTTTGCCCACTCGCACACGCGCCAGGCGCCGTCGGCCGGCGCGGCGACGCGGAGCTCCCCCGAGTCGAGCAGCGCGACGGCCTCGCGCACGGCGGCCCGGTCCCCGGTCTCGCGGAAGTCCGGGTCCAGGCGGCGTTCCCATGCCAGTTCGATCCTGCGTGCGAGCTCTTCCATTGCCTCCTCTCAGGTCTGCGCGGCGAGCCGGGCGACGAGCTGGGCCTCCAGCTCCCGGCAGGTTGCCTCGGCCAGCGGCTCGCCGTTCCCGTCCACGACGTAGAACACGTCCTCGGCCCGTTCGCCGATGGTCATGACTTTCGCCGCCTCGATGTCGACCTTGAGGTCCATGAACACCTGGCCGACCGTGCTGAGCAGGCCCGGGCGGTCGCCGGCCGTCAGCTCCATCACCGTGCGCCCGTTGGCGGCGTCGAGCTCGAACTCCACCGTGGTCGGGGTCGTGAACAGGCGGACCTGCCGCGGCGCCCGGCGGGAGACCGGGGCGACCCGCGCGGGGGTCGCGGCCGTGACCCGCTCGAGGGCCCGGTGGATCTTCTGCAGCCGGGCCTCGTCGACCTCGATGCGGGGGTCGAGCTCCATGAATATATAAGTGTCGATGCTGTAGCCGTTGGCGATCGGCACGATGCGGGCATCGACGATCGTCATGCCGAGCTCGTCGAGCGCCGCCGTGGCGTGCGGGAAGGTGCGCCGGGTGCGCGGAGTGTAGATCACCGCCGCGAGCCCCTCGCCGTCGGGCTGGCGGCGCACGGCGATCCGGGCGTTGCCGGGGGTCCCGTCCTCCGCCGCCAGGAACGCCGTGTGCCAGGCGATCTCCTCGGCGCGGTAGCGCAGGAAGTAATCCTCCGTGAACAGCCGCCACACGCGCCGCCGCCGCGCCTCCGGCAGGCGGCGCTCCGCGAGGAGCGCGCGGGCGGCGTCCTGGGTCTCGCGGATCAGCTCGTCACGATCGATCGGGTTCTCGAGCCCGCGCCTGAGCGCCCGCGCGGTGGCCTCGTACAGGTCACGGAACAGCGTCGCCTTCCACGAGTTCCACAGCTTCGGGTTGGTGCCGCGGACGTCTGCGACCGTCAGCACGTACAGGTAATCGAGGTGAGCCTTGTCCCCGACGGCGGCGGCGAACTCGTTGATGACGGCGGGGTCGCCGATGTCCTTCTTCTGCGCCGTCGTGGACAGGATCAGGTGGTTGCGCACGAGCCAGGCCACGGTACGGGCGTCGTAGCGGCTCATGCCGTGCTCGAGGCAGAACGCCTCGGCGTCCACCGCGCCGAGCTCCGAATGATCGCCGCCGCGGCCTTTCGCGATGTCGTGGAACAGTCCCGCGAGATAGACGATCTCCGGTTTCTCGAAGGACTGCATCAGCGGGCTGCAGTGCGGATACTCGTGATCGTAGCGGGACAGCGCGAAGCGGCGCAGGTTGCCGACGACGAACAGCGTGTGCTCGTCCACCGTGTAGGCATGGAACAGGTCGTACTGCATGCGGCCGACGATGCGGCCGAACGAGGGGATGTACAGCCCCAGCACGCCGTAGCGGTTCATGCGCCTGAGCTGGTGCGTGACACCGACGGGCGCCCGCAGGATCTCGAGGAACAGGCGATGGTTGCGGGGATTCTGCCGGAACTCCTCGTCGATCAGGTACAGGTGGCTGCGGATCAGGCCCACCGTCCGCGCGCCGACGCCGCGCACGTGCTGGTGCTGCTGCAGGAGCAGGAACAGCTCGAGCAGCGCCGACGGATCGCGCTTGAACACGTCGTCGTCCACCGCCTGCAGGTAGCCGTTCTTCACCTCGAAACGCTCGTTGAGCGGCTGCGGGGCTGCGGCGGGATCGTGGAAGATCGCTTCCTCGAAGAGCTGCAGCAGCATCTCGTTGTGGCGACTGAGCTCCATCACGGTGCGGTAGTAGCGCTGCATGAACTGCTCGACGGCGAGCGTGTAGCTCGCGTCTTCGTAGCCCAGCATGCGCGCCAGCCTGACCTGGTGGTCGAACAGCAGCCGGTCCTCGCGCCGGTTCGTGAGCACGTGCAGCCCGAAGCGCACGCGCCACAGGAAATCGCGGCTTTCGATCAGCGAGCGGAGCTGCTCGCGGGTCAAAAGCCCCTGCTCGACCAAGTCCTCGAAGCTCTGCGCGCCGAGGTGGCGGCGCGCGATCCAGCCGATGACTTGCACGTCGCGCAGCCCGCCCGGCGAGCTCTTGACGTTGGGCTCAAGGCGGTACGCCGTGTCCTCGAAACGGTGATGGCGCTCGAGCTGCTCCTGGCGCTTCGCCGTGAAGAAGGCGTCCGCGGGCCAGATGCCGGGCGGCTCGATCGCTTGCGTGAGCGCTTGTGCGAGCCCGGGCGGCCCCGACAGGAGCCGCGCCTCCATGAGCGTCGTGGCGATCGTGAGATCGGCCGCGGCCTGCTCACGGCACTCGGCGACGGTGCGCGCGCTGTGGCCGACCTCGAGGCCGATGTCCCAGAGCGCGGCGAGAAACGCCGCCAGCACCTGCCGGGCGGCGTCCGTGGGCGTCGCCTCGGAAAGCAGCAGGATGTCGACGTCGGAATGCGGGTGCAGCTCGCCGCGCCCGTAGCCCCCGACGGCGAGCAGGGCGACGGCGTCCGGCAGCCCCGCCGCGTAGTGCTCCCACAGCGAGACGAGGAGGCGGTCGACGACGCGGGCCCGCAGGCGGACGAGCGCGGCCACCGGCTCCCCGGCGAGGAAGCGCTCCGTCAGGTTGGCGGAGGCCGCGGACAACGCGGCGCGGCAGGCGGCGAGCTCGGGACGGCTGCCGTCCAGGCAGTCCGCGAGGGCGGCCAGCGCGGGATCGACCGCGGCGGGACCGCCGGTCCGGGCGGCGGGCAGCGGCGGCATGGCGGAGGTGCTCTTCAACGCTCGGCGGCGCCGAGCGTCAGCACTTCGAACCCGTCTTCCGTGACCAGCACGGTGTGCTCCCATTGCGCGGAAAGTGAATGGTCCTTCGTCACGACCGTCCAGCCGTCGGGCAGGAGGCGGACGTGCCGCTTCCCGGCGTTGATCATGGGCTCGACGGTCAGCGTCATGCCGGGCACAAGCTCCATCCCCGTCCCGGCACGGCCGTAGTGCAGCACCTGCGGATCTTCGTGAAAGCCGCGCCCGATGCCGTGCCCGCAGTACTCGCGCACGACCGAAAAGCGGTGCTGCTCGACGTAGTCCTGGATCGCCTGGCCGACGTCCCCCAGGCGGCGGCCGGGGCCCAGCGCCCGGATGCCGCGCCACATGGCCTCGTGCGCCACCCGCATGAGGCGTTCCGCCTGGATGCCGACCTTGCCCACCGCGAACATGCGGCTCGTGTCGCCGTGGAAGCCGTCCTTGATGACCGTGACGTCGATGTTGACGATGTCACCGCTCTTGAGCTTCTTGTCGCCCGGGATGCCGTGACACACCACGTGGTTCACGGAGGTGCAGATGGATTTCGGGAAGCCCCGGTAATTGAGCGGCGCCGGGATGGCGTCCAGCTCGTTGACGATGTACTCGTGGCAGATGCGGTCGAGCTCGCCCGTCGTGATCCCCGGCTGCACGTGCGGTGCGATCATGTCCAGCACGTCGGCCGCCAGCCGCCCGGCGACGCGCATCCTGTCCTGCTCCTCAGGCGACTTGATGGTGACGGTCATTCCAACTGGAAGTCGTGCTGTCCGCATGGCTGCATGGGGCTCGAAAGGACGTGCGGCGGGCACCGGCCGGAGCCGGGTTCCCGCGCCGCGGGCCGGTCTGCGGTGGGGCCCTCCCACGTTGTTCGGGCGCAATCGGGTATGGTATAAAGCGCGCGCCGTACAGGCAATCAATCCACACGCACACCGACACGTGCCGCCGGGTGCCCCGCGAGGGGTTGCGGTTCGGGGTGTGCGGAGGCTCAACCCGGGAGACAACATGACGGACGTCACGATGCGCCAGATGCTGGAAGCTGGCGTGCACTTTGGTCACCAGACCCGCTACTGGAACCCGAAGATGGCCCCCTACATCTTCGGCGAGCGGAACAAGATCCACATCATCAACCTCGAGCGCAGCCTGCCCATGGCGCGGGAGGCGTACGCCTTCATCAAGGCCGTCGTCGCCGACGGGGGCACCGTGCTGTTCGTGGGCACCAAGCGCTCGGCGCGCGACGCGATCCGCCGCCACGCGGAGCGCTGCGGCATGCCGTACGTCAGCTACCGCTGGCTCGGCGGCATGCTGACGAACTACAAGACGATCCGCCAGTCGGTGAAGCGGCTCAAGGAGCTCACCGAGATGGCGGAAGAGGGCGGCACCGCGATGCTGACCAAGAAGGAGGTGCTCAGGCTGAACCGCGAGCGGGAAAAGCTGGAGCGCAGCCTGGGCGGCATCAAGGACATGGGTGCGCTGCCCGACGTGCTGTTCGTGGTGGACGTGGAGCACGAGAACATCGCGGTGCGCGAGGCGCGCAAGATCGGCATCCCGGTGGTCGCGGTGGTGGACACCAACTGCTCGCCGGAGGGCATCGATTACGTCATCCCCGGCAATGACGACGCGATGCGCGCGATCGAGCTGTACGCCAAGCTGATCGCGGACGCGGTCGAGGAAGGCAAGGCCTCCCTGCCCGAGGTGCAGCTCGGCGAGGACGACTTCGTCGAGCTCGACGAGGAGGGCCGCCCGCGCAGGGCGACCGGGCGCAAGAAGAAGGCCGCGAAGAAGCCCGCACGCACCGCCCGCAAGGCGCCGGCGCGGCGGAAGGCCGACGCCGACGAGACGGCGGGCGAAGGCGGCGAGGTCGAGCCCGCCCAGCACGGCGTCAGCGCGTCGGTGCCGGATGCCGAGGCGGAGGACCTGCCGAAGCCCGCCGAGGGCGCGGCACCGGAGCCCGGCGCGGGCGTTCCTCCGGAGGAAAGCGCCGGCACGGCGGCGGCGGAAGCGGCCGGCGCCGCGGGCGAGCGCGGCTGAAACCCACCTCGGGCGGCCGCTGGACGGCCGCCCCCGGGCGGCACCCCGGGGCCGGGTCGAGGCGACCGCGGCCCGCCATCGGTGCCTGTTGATCACAGTATTTGAACGGGAGAGCGAGATGCCGATCAGCGCATCACAGGTGAAGGAGCTTCGCGACCGGACCGGCGCCGGCATGATGGACTGCAAGAAGGCGCTGGCGGAGACCGGCGGCGACATGGAAGCGGCCGTGCTGTACCTGCGGAAGGCCGGCCAGGCTAAGGCGGAAAAGAAATCCGGCCGCGTCGCGGCGGACGGCCGGGTCGTGATCGCGACCGACGGCAAGCGGGCCGCGATGGTCGAGGTCAATTCCGAAACCGATTTCGTCGCCAAGGACGAGAACTTCGCGGCGTTCGCGCAGGCCGTCGCGGCGCTGGTCCTCGACGGCGACGTGGACGACGTGGCCGCGCTCGCGTCCGCCACGTTGCCGGACGGGCGGTCGGTGGAAGCGGCGCGCACCGAGCTCGTGGCCAAGGTGGGTGAGAACATCTCGGTCAGGCGCTTCGCGCGCCTCACGGCCGAGGATCACCTGGGTGCCTACCTGCACCCGGGAGACCGCATCGGCGCCCTCGTCTCGCTGGCGGGCGGCACGGCGGAGCTCGCGCGCGACCTCGCCATGCACGTGGCGGCGACCAATCCCGCACACCTCGACGAGTCGGCCGTGCCGGCGGAGGTGCTGGAGCGGGAGCGCGCGGTGCTCACCGAGCAGGCGAAAGAGTCCGGCAAGCCGGACGACATCGTCGCGCGGATGGTGGAAGGCCGGCTGGGCAAGTATCTGAAGGAGATCACCCTGGTCGGGCAGCCGTTCGTCAAGGACCCCGACGTGACCGTCGGCAAGCTGCTGGCGGACGCGGGTGCCCGGGTCACGGCGTTCGTGCGCTACGAGCTCGGCGAGGGCATCGAGAAGAAGAAGGAGAACTTCGCCGAGGAGGTGATGGCGCAGGTGCGCGCCGGCAGCGGCGACGCCCCCGGGGGCTGAGCCCACCAGCCCTTGGATACACCCGGCAAGCGCTGTGCGCAGCGCGCGGCGGGCGCCGCCGGCCGCCTGCCGGCAAGTACGGCGAGCACCCCGGCCGTGCCGACCCGGCGCGGGCCGGTTCCGCCGGGCGGAAGGCCGATGCGCATTCGTGCATGGTCCGGGCTAGAATGCAGGCGCACGCGTAAGCCCGCGGCCGCGACAGGTCCGTCCGGCGCGGCACACCGAGGAAGGCAGGAAGGATGAGCGACGCCCCGGTACTCTATCGCCGCGTATTGCTGAAGCTCTCTGGCGAGGCGCTCATGGGCGAGCTCGACTACGGCATCGATCCTGCCGTGATCCGGCGGATCGCGCGGGAGGTCGCCGAGGTCCGCCGCATGGGCGTCGAGGTGGCGATCGTGATCGGCGGCGGCAACATCTTCCGCGGTGCCGGCCTCGCGGGTGCCGGGATGGACCGCGCCACCGGCGACTACATGGGAATGCTGGCGACCGTGATGAACGCGCTGGCGCTGCAGGATGCGCTCGAGCAGATCGACGAGCATGCCCGCGTCATGTCGGCGATCCAGATTCACGAGGTCTGCGAGGACTACATCCGGCGGCGCGCGGTGCGCCACCTGGAGAAAGGTCGCATCGTGATCCTCGCCGCGGGCACCGGCAACCCTTTCTTCACCACCGACACCGCCGCGAGCCTGCGCGCGATCGAGATCGGCGCCGACGTGCTTCTCAAGGCGACGAAGGTGAGCGGCGTCTACGACTCGGATCCGCGGCAGAACGAGAAGGCGTCGCTGTACGACACCGTTTCCTTCGACAAGGTGCTCGCGGACAAGCTGAACGTGATGGATGCGACGGCCGTGGTGATGTGCCGCGACAATCATTTACCATTGCGCGTTTTCAACATGACCGAGGACCGCGCGCTGATCCGCGCGATGACCGACCCGAACGTCGGCACGCTGGTGACCGCATGACGTCCTCGAGGTGTGACTTGCCGTCGCATTGACCGAGCGGCCCGGAACACGCGCCCCACGCACGAGGCCGAAAGGAGTGGACGACCGTGCTCGATGACATCAAGAAAGACGCGCAGGCCCGCATGAAGAAGAGCGTCGAGTCGTTGCGCCAGGAGCTGACCAAGATCCGCACCGGCCGCGCCCACACCAGCCTGCTCGACCACATCACCGTTCCGTATTACGGCTCCGAGGTGCCCTTGAGCCAGGTGGCGAGCGTCAACGTCGAGGATCCGCGGACGCTGACGGTCGTGCCCTGGGACAAGAGCATGGTGCAGCCGATCGAGAAGGCGATCATGACCTCGGACTTGGGCCTCAATCCGGCGACGGCGGGCTCGGTCATTCGCGTGCCGCTTCCGCCGCTCACCGAGGAGCGGCGGCGGGACATGATCCGGATCGTGCGCCAGGAGGCCGAGAACGGGCGGGTGGCGGTGCGCAACATCCGCCGCGACGCCCTGAGCGATCTCAAGAACCTGCTCAAGGAGAAGCTCATCGGCGCCGACGACGAGCGCCGCGGGCAGGAGGAGATCCAGGCGATCACGGACCGGTTCATCGGCGAGATCGACCGCATGCTCGCGGACAAGGAACGCGACCTGATGGAAATCTGAGACGGGGCGTTGACGAGGCAACCGAGCAACCCGTCGGCCGAGATCCCGCGCGTTCCCGCGCACGTCGCCGTGATCATGGATGGCAACGGCCGCTGGGCGACGCGCCGGTCCGAGCCGCGGCATGCCGGGCACCGCGCCGGGGCGAAGGCGGTGCGGCGCACCGTGGAGCATGCGGCGCGGCGCGGCATCGCGTGGCTCACCCTGTTCGCGTTCTCCAGCGAGAACTGGCGCCGGCCGGCCGACGAGGTCGGCGGGCTGATGAGCCTTTTTCTCGAAGCGCTGCAACGGGAAATCGACGACCTGCATCGTAACAACGTGAGGCTCCGGTTCATCGGCGCGCGCCACGAGCTCTCGCCCCGGCTGGTGCGCCGGATCGAGGCGGCGGAGCGGCGCACGCGCGCGAACGAGGGCCTCAAGCTGACCGTGGCCGTGGCCTACGGAGGCCGCTGGGACATCGTGACGGCCGCGCGCCGGCTGGCGGCGCGCACGGTGGAGGGATCTTTGCGCCCGGACGACATCGACGACAGCGTCTTTGCCGCCGAGCTCGCGCTCGCGCCGGCCCCGGACCCGGACCTCCTGATCCGCACGGGCGGCGAGCAGCGCGTGTCCAATTTCCTGTTGTGGAACCTCGCCTACGCGGAGCTGTGCTTCACGGAATGCCTGTGGCCGGACTTCGACGAGCAGGAGTTCGACCGGGCGCTCGCGGACTATGCCCGCCGCCAGCGCCGTTACGGCCATACGGGCGAGCAGGTCGGGGTGGCCTGATGCGGGCGTCCGCTGGCGCCGGCAAGGGGCGGCAACGATGTTGAAAGAGCGCATCCTGACCGCGATCGTCGCCGCCGCCGCGCTGCTCATCGTGCTGTTCGTGCTGCCGCCGCTCGCCGCCGAGCTCCTGATCGCGGCCTTCTTCCTCGCTGCCGCCTGGGAGTGGTCGGGCTTCCTGTCGCTCAAGAGCGTGGCGGCACGCCTCGCCTACGTCGCCGGCATCGGCGTCCTGATCCTGGTCTCAGGCTGGCTGCTCCCGCGCTGGGTGCCGCGCGAGGTCGTCTTCGACGTGGTGCTCAGGATCGGCCTCGCCTGGTGGTTCGCGGCGCTCGTCTGGGCCTTCTTCTGGCCGACCCGCATCGCGCGGCCGGTGGGCTGGATCTGCGGCGCGCTGGTCATGATACCGGCCTACATCGCGCTGATTTCCCTCTACAGCCTGAAGCCCGCGGTGCTGTTGTTCGTGCTCGTCATCGTCTGGGCGGCGGACATCGGCGCCTATTTCACCGGCAAGCGCTTCGGGCGCGTGCAGCTCGCCCCCAACATCAGCCCCGGCAAGACCTGGGAAGGCGTGATCGGGGGCCTGTCGGCCGTGGTGGTCGTGCTCGTGCTCGCGAGCGTCTACTGGCTCGAGCTCGACATCGCCGTCGTCGTGCCGTTCTGCCTCGCGGTGGCGACCCTGTCCATCGTCGGGGACCTCACGGTGAGCATGTTCAAGCGTAATGCCGGCCTGAAGGACAGCGGCAAGCTGTTCCCGGGGCACGGCGGGGTGCTGGACCGCATCGACAGCGTCGCGGCGGCGGCCCCGTTGTTCACGTTGGGGATCGGCTGGATGGGGTTCGTGTGATGGCGGCGTCGCTCGCGTTCCGTCCCGGCCGTGCCCGCCTGCCCGGAACTGCCCCGGCTCCGCTCAGTCTGAATTCGCTGGCTGACCGTTGCGTGGCGGCGTCGGTTGCCCGCCCGGCCGGCGTGAGGCCCTTCCCGTTGCCGTTCCTCCCTGTTGCATGAGCGCCGCAATCTTGAGCATCCTGGCCTTCCTCGTGGCGATCAGCCTGCTGGTCGCCGTGCACGAGCTCGGGCATTTCCTGGTCGGCCGCTGGTGCGGCATGAAGGTGCTGCGCTATTCCATCGGCTTCGGCCGGCCGTTGTGGAGCACCGTGCTCGGGAAGGACCGCACCGAATTCTGGATTTCCGCAATTCCGCTAGGGGGTTACGTCAAGTTTCTCGACGAGCGTGAAGGTCCGGTCGACCCCGCCGACCGCGACCGGGCGTTCACCCGCCGGCCGGTGCCGGCGCGCATCGCCGTGCTGCTCGCGGGACCCGGGTTCAACTTCCTGTTCGCCGTGCTCGCCTACTGGGCGCTGTTCGTGGTCGGCGTGCCCAGCATGGTGCCGACGGTCGGGGAGGTGCGCCCCGCGAGCTATGCGGCCGAAGCCGGGCTCGAGCGCGGCGATCGCCTGCTCGAGGTCGGCGGGCGGCGGGTCGCGGACTGGCAGGCCGCGCTGATCGCGATGTTCGAGGAGATGGTCGGCGACGGCGAGATCCCGCTCGTGGTCGAGCGCGAGGGCGAGGAGCGCGAGCTCGTGATCGACGTCGGCCGCGACGCGGCGCGGCTGACCAACCCCGACGTGCCGTTGCACGAGGCGCTGGGCTTCGGTCCCTGGCAGCCGCCGGCGGTGGTCGCGTCGGTAAACGAGGGCGGGGCGGCCGAGGCCGCCGGGATCGAGGCCGGTGACCGCATCGTCGCCGTGGCCGGCGAGCCGGTGGCCGACCTCGGCGACCTGCACCGCCTCGTCGGCGCGCGGCCGGGCGCCACGGTGCCGGTGGAGGTCGACCGCGACGGGCGGCTCCTGACGCTCGAGGTCACGATCGAGGCCCGCGAGGTCGCGGGCGAGGAGCGCGGCTTCCTCGGCGTCGGCATCGAGACCCCGCGGGAGCTGTACTACGAGCGCCGCTACGGCCCGGTCGGTGCGCTGGCCGCGTCGCTGGATCGCACCGTCGAGACCACCGTGTTCACGGTCCGCATGCTGGCCCGCATGGTCGTCGGGGACGTTTCGGTCAGGAACCTGAGCGGCCCGTTCAACATCGCGCAGTACGCCGGGGCGTCGGCGGCCCAGGGACCCGACGTGTTCGTGAGCTTCCTCGCGCTCGTGAGCCTGAGCCTCGGGGTGCTCAACCTGCTGCCGATCCCGGTGCTCGACGGCGGCCAGATCGTGTACCAGCTCATCGAGCTGGTGAAGGGGAGCCCGCTCTCGGAGCGCGCCCAGATCATCGGGCAGCAGATCGGGCTGGTGGTGCTGCTCTTGCTCATGACTTTCGCCTTTTACAACGACATCGCAAGGTTCCTCGGCTGAAAATGCTCGCATTCGCCTTTCGTATTCCACGGCGTTGGCATGCCTGGCTGCTCGTGACCTGCCTGCTCGCCCCGGTGGCGGCGCTGGGCCAGGAAGGATTCGTGGTGCGGGACATGCGGGTCGAGGGCCTGCAGCGCATTTCCGAAGGCACGGTGTTCAACTACCTGCCGATCAACGTGGGCGACACCGTGGATGCCCAGCGGATCCAGGAAGCCATTCGGGCCCTGTACGCGCAGGGCCTGTTCGACGACATCGAGATGCGGCGTGACGGCAGCACGCTCGTGATCGCCGTCAAGGAGCGGCCTTCGATCGAGCAGTTCACGATCGAAGGCAACAAGGACATCAAGACCGAGGACCTGATGCAGAGCCTGCGCAACGTCGGCCTCGCGCGCGGCAAGACGTTCGACCGCTCGGTGCTGGACAACGTGCAGCAGTTCCTGCGCGAGCAGTACTACGACCGCGGCAAGTACGCGGTGCAGATCGACGCCGACGTCGAGGAGCGCCCGAACAACACGGTCCGCATCAAGATCAACATCAAGGAAGGCGAGCGCGCCCGGATTCGCCAGGTCAACATCGTCGGCAACCACAGCTTCCCCGAGGAAGAGATACGCGAGGGCTTCACCCTCGACACCGCGAACTGGCTGTCGTGGCTGCGCCAGGACGACCGCTACTCGAAGGAGGCGCTCTCCGGGGACCTGGAGACCCTGCGCTCGTTCTACATGGACCGCGGCTTTGCGGACTTCCGCATCGAGTCCACGCAGGTGGCGATCTCCCCGGATAAGAAGGACATCTACGTCACGATCAACATCCACGAAGGGGAGCGCTACACGATCTCCGACATCCGGCTGGTCGGCAACCTCGTCGTGCCGGAGGAGCAGCTCCGGCGGCTCGTGCTGGTGGAGCCCGGATCGACGTTCAACCTGCGGCTGCTCACGCAGTCGGCGGAGCTGATGTCGTTCCGCCTCGGCGAGGAGGGCTATGCCAACGCGGAGATCGAGCCCGTACCGGAGCTCGACCGCGAGAAAAAGCAGGTTGCGGTGACGTTCTTCGTCGACGCGAAGAGCCGGGTGTACGTCCGCCGGATCAATTTCCTCGGCGTCGACGAGATCGACGACGAGGTGCTGCGGCGCGAGCTGCGGCAGCAGGAGGGCGCCTACCTGTCGAACCGGCTCATCGACCGCTCCAAGATCCGCCTGCAGCGGCTGCCGTACATCGAGAGCGTCGAAGTCGAGAACGTGCCGGTGGCGGGGAGCCCCGACCTGGTCGACGTGAACTTCACCATCAAGTACCGCATGCCCGGGCAGTTCACCGGCGGCATCGGTTATTCGGAGTCGCAGAAGTTCATGCTGAACGGCAGCATCGTGCACACGAACTTCCTGGGCACCGGCAACCGCGTGGCGCTCACGGCCAATTCGGGCAGGTTCATCAAGCTCTACAACCTCTCGCACACCGATCCGTACGTGACCGAGAACAACGTGCAGCGCACGGTGTCCCTCAACTATCGCGAGAGCACGGCGCTCATCTCGGGAGGCTCCGACTTCTCGACGGAAAGCCTCGGGGCGTCGCTGGAGTACGGTTACCCGATCAGTGAGCTGCAGACGCTGTCGTTCGGCATCGCGTACCAGCAGGCAGAGCTGCTCGCCTCGCCCAACAGCCCGACCCAGCTCCAGGACTGGGTGCTCAACAACGGCAACCCTTTCGACAACTTCGGCGGGACCAGTGCGTTCGGCACCGACTTCTACACGTTCGAGCTCCTCGGCGGGTGGAGCTTCGACAGCCGGAACCGGGCGATCTTCGCGGACCGCGGCACCCGGCATCGCCTGTATTTCTCCGTGACGGCGCCGGGCAGCGAGGTGGAGTACTTCACGGCCCGCTACAACTTCACCAAGTACATCCCGGTCTACGGGCCCTGGACCCTCCGGGTCAACTCCGAGCTGGCCTACGGCGAGGGACTGAACGAGACCACGGCCCTGCCGCCCTACAAGCACTTCTTCGGCGGGGGCCCCGAGTCGGTGCGGGGTTACAAGGAATCGTATTTGGGGCCGCGTGACAGCTTCGGCAGGCCGTGGGGCGGCAATGCCTTGGTCGCGACCCAGGTTGAGCTTATACTCCCGCTTCCCGAGAAATTCAGGAGCCAGGCACGGGCCAGCCTGTTCTACGACATCGGCAACGTGTTCAACACCGGCGAGGTGGAGTTCACCGACAAGCTGGGGAGTCCGGTGAAGTACGAGCCCGATTTCAAAGAGCTCAAGACCTCCGTAGGTGTTTCCATCGAATGGCTCGCTCCGCTCGGGTTCTTCCGGTTCAGTTATGCCTATCCGCTCAACGAGTACAAGGGGAACGACCGGTTCTACGGAGACGAGATCGAGCGCTTCCAGTTCTCGATCGGGCAGGCATTTTGATGAATGGATGACAATATGAGTATCGAAAGCCAATCGATGTACAAGACGTTCGCTGTCCTGGTCCTGTCCGCCCTGGCGGTGCCTGCTCTGGGGCAGGAAGTGAAAATCGGCGTCGTCAACATCAACGTGCTGATGGAGCAGTCGCCGCAGGCGCAGGTGGCGATGGAGGCTCTGCAGGAGGAGTTCGCCCCGCGGCAGAGGACGATACTCGCGAAACAGAAGGAGTTCGAAGAGGCCACGGAAAGGGCGAACCGCGATGCGGCCGTCATGGGCGAGACCGAGCGGCGCAACACCGAGCGCGAGTTGCGTGACATGCAGCGCGACCTGCAGCGCATGCAGGAGGAGTTCCGCGAAGACCTGAACCTGCGGCGCAACGAGGAGATCGGCAACCTGCAGCGGTCGTTGCTCAAGGAAGTCCAGGACTACGCGCAGCGGGCAGGCTTCGACCTCATCATGGGTGACGGCGTCCTGTACGCGAGCTCGGCCGTCAACATCACCGAGGCCGTGCTCGAAGCGATGCAGGAGAACTTCGAGAAGTCGGGCGGCAACAACCGCGGGCGCTGACCGGGGCGCGTCCGGATTCGCAAGTTCGCGCATTCCGCGGGTCCGGGTGCCGCCGGCACGGGCCCGTATGCCTTGCCGGACGGCGAACCACACCGGCATGATGCGTGAAAGGGTTGGCAACGGACCTCGGCATGCGGGCAACACTCGGTGACCTCGCGACGCGCTTCGGCTGTGAGCTCGCCGGCGATCCCGCGGTCACGGTCACGCACGTCGCGACGCTTGCGAACGCGAACGGCGAATCGTTGAGCTTTTTTTCCAATCCCGCCTACCGGCAGGATCTCAAGGGAACGCGCGCGGGTGCCGTCGTGCTGCGCGAGGAGGACGCCGGCGACTGCCCGGTGAACGCGCTCATCTCGACGGAGCCGTACGTGACGTTCGCGCGCATCGCGACGCTCCTCCATCCCCCGGAGGCGCTGCCGCCCGGCATTCATCCCACCGCGGTAGTGGACCCCTCCGCGCGCATCGCCCCGACCGCACACGTGGGGCCCCACGCGGTGATCGGGCACGAGGCAGTCGTCGGCGACCACGCGGCCGTGGGTCCGAACGCGGTGGTCGGGCCGCGCTGCACGGTGGGCGCGCACACGCGCCTGCACGCCAACGTGACGCTGGTGCAGGACGTGGTGATCGGCGAGCGCTGCATCGTGCACCCGGGAGCCGTGATCGGCTCCGACGGCTTCGGCAACGCGATGAGCGACAGCGGCTGGGTCAAGGTGCCGCAGGTGGGCGGGGTGAAGATCGGCGACGACGTCGAGATCGGCGCCAACACCACCGTCGATCGCGGCGCGATCGACGACACCGTGATCGGCAACGGCGTGCGCATCGACAACCTGGTGCAGATTGCGCACAACGTGCGCCTCGGCGAACATACCGCCATGGCATCGCTGTCGGGCATCTCCGGCAGCACCGTCGTCGGCAGGCGCTGCATGTTCGGGGGCCAGGCGGGCGTGGTCGGCCACATCACGATCTGCGACGACGTCGTCGTCGGCGGCGCGACGATGATCTCGAAGGACATCCGCGAGCCCGGGTTCTACACGGGGAGCTTCCCCGCGGAGAAGGACAAGGAGTGGAAGCGGAAGGTAGCGAGGTTCCGCCGGCTGGACGAGCTGGTGCGGCGCATCCGCAAGCTGGAGGGGGGAGACCGCGACCCGTGAGCGATACCGCGTACAAGCTGGACAGCGCCGGGATCATGGCGCTCCTGCCGCATCGTTACCCGTTCCTCCTGATCGACGCGGTGACGGAGTGCACGCCGGGGAAGTCGATCACGGCGATCAAGAACGTGACGATCAACGAGCCGTACTTCCAGGGGCACTTCCCCGGGCGCCCGGTGATGCCGGGTGTGCTGATCATCGAGGCGCTCGCGCAGGCCGGTGGCGTGCTGTCCTACATGACGCACAAGGAACGGGATCCGGGGCTCGTCTACTACCTCGCGTCCGTCGAGAACGCGCGCTTCAGGCGGCCCGTGACCCCCGGCGACACGCTCGAGCTGCGCGCGGTCGTGAAGACCGTCAGGCGCGGCGTGTGGTTCTACGACTGCGAGGCCCGCGTCGGCCCGGCGGTCGCCGTGACCGCCGGCATCGTGTGCGCGCCGGGAGCCGCGCGGTGAGCACCTCCGCCCGCATCCATCCGACGGCCATCGTCGCGGACTCCGCGATCATCGGCGAAGGCGTGGAGATCGGCGCCTACACCGTGATCGGCGAGCACGTCGAGATCGGGGCGGGGACGCGCATCGCGAGCCACGTCGTGGTCAAGGGACCCACGCGGATCGGGCAAGACAACCGCATCTACCAGTTCGCCTCCATCGGCGACGATCCGCAGGACAAGAAGTACCGGGACGAGCCCACCCGGCTCACGATCGGCGACCGCAACACGATCCGCGAGTACTGCACCATCAGCCGTGGCACGGTGCAGGACGAGAGCGAGACGGTGATCGGCGACGACAACTGGATCATGGCGTACGTGCACATCGCGCACGATTGCAGGATCGGCAGCAACACGGTGTTCGCGAACAATGCCACGCTCGGCGGTCACGTCCACGTCGGCGACTGGGTGACGTTCGCGGGTTTCTCCGGTGCGCACCAGTTCTGCCGCATCGGCGACCACGCCTTCCTCGGCATGTACGCCGGGGTCAACCGCGACGTGCCGGCCTACCTGATGATCGCCGGGCAGCCGGCGGAGCCGCGCGGCATCAACAGCGAGGGGCTCCGGCGTCGCGGCTTCACCCCGGAGCAGATCGGCAACATCAAGAATGCCTACCGGATCGTCTATCGCAAGGGACTGAAGCTCGTCGATGCGATCGCGGAAATCGAACGGCTCGCCGAGACCCAGCCCGAGCTCCGCGTCTTCCTCGACTCCTTGCGCTCTTCGGAACGCGGCCTGACGCGCTGACCCATGGGCCGCGTGCGCGTCGCACTGGTCGCCGGCGAGGCTTCCGGGGATCGGCTCGGGGCCGGGCTGGTGCGGGAGCTCCTCGCGCTCGAGCCCGGCGCCGCCTGCGAGGGTGTCGCGGGCCCCGCGATGCGCGCCGCCGGCTGCGAGGTGCTGGCCGACTCCCACGAGCTCGCGGTCATGGGGCTGGTCGAGCCGCTGAAGGAGCTGCCGCGGCTGCTCGCCCTGCGGCGCCGGCTCGTGCGCCGCTGGACGGCCGCGCCGCCGGACGTGTTCGTCGGCATCGACTCGCCGGAGTTCAACCTCGGGCTCGAGATCGCGCTCAAGAAGTCCGCCCCGGTTCGTACCGTGCACTACGTGAGCCCGCAGGTGTGGGCATGGCGGCCCTGGCGCCTCGAGAAGATAGCGCGCGCCGCCGACAAGGTGCTGTGCCTGCTGCCGTTCGAGAAGGCGTTCTACGACGCGCACGGCCAGGCCGCGGAGTTCGTCGGCCACCCGCTCGCCGACGAGCTGGCCGGCGGCCGGCCGGCGGCGCCGGCGCGCGCCCTCTTGGGGCTTCCGGACGACGCCGAGGTCGTGGCCGTACTCCCGGGCAGCCGCCGCAGCGAGGTGCTGCGCCTGGGGCCCGTGTTCGCCGCCGCCTGCCGCGAGCTCCTCTCGCGGCGGCCGGGCGTGCGCTTCGTGGCGCCGATGGCGCGCGCGGAGCTGGCCGCCATGTTCCGCCCCATGCTCGCGCGCGCGGGCGTCGCGGACGCATTCCGGGTCCGGGACGGCGAGGCACAGGCGGCGATGGCGGCGGCCGACGTCGTCCTGCTCGCGTCGGGCACGGCGGCGCTCGAGGCGGCGCTGATCGGGCGGCCGATGGTCGCCGCCTACCGGCTGGCGCCGGTGAGCTATGCCCTGGCCAAGGGGCTCAGGCTCGTGAAGGTGCGGCACATCACGCTGCCGAACCTGCTCACGAGCGAGCCGCTGGTGCCGGAATTCGTGCAGGGCGAGGCGAACCCGCCGGCCCTCGCGGGGGCCGTCGAGGCGCTGCTCGCGGACCCGGCCCGACGGGCGGCGATCGGCCGCGAATTTGCTACACTGCGGAGCCGGCTGGCGAGGGGTGCGGACCGCCTCGCCGCAAGGGCAGTCCTCGAGCTGGCGGCGTGACATCGGGCAGGGGAGCAATACACACAGCATCGCGTAGAGGTTCGGCAGCGCGGCCTGCGGCGCGCGGGCGCGCCGCGATCCGGCCGGGCGCCACCGGCACCGCGACCAGCCGCCGCTGATGCCCACGCCATTCGTCCACCTGCACCTGCACACGGAATATTCGCTGGTCGACGGTACCGTGCGGATTCCGTCGCTCATGGAGCGCTGCGTCGCGCTCGGCCAGCCCGCCGTGGCGCTGACCGACCAGGGCAACCTGTTCGGGCTCGTGAAGTTCTATCGCCAGGCCCTCGCGCACGGTATCAAGCCGATCATCGGCGTGGACCTCAAGGTGGCGGACCCGGCCGACGATACGCGGACCGACTCGCTCGTGCTCCTGTGCCAGTCGCGCAACGGCTATCGCAACCTCGCTCGCCTCGTGACGCGCGCGTGGCTCGAGGGCCAGCGGCGCGGCACGGCGATCGTGCACCGGGAGTGGCTGACGCGTGACGCCTGCGAGGGACTGATCGCGCTGTCCGGCGGGACCTCGGGCGACATCGGGCGTGCGCTGCTCGCCGGGCACGCGGACCTCGCCGCGAGCCGGGCACGGTTCTGGCAGGCGTGCTTCGACGGGCGCTTCTACCTGGAGCTCGTGCGCACCGGGCGCCCGGGCGAGGAAGAGTACGTCGACCGTGCCCTCGTGCTGGCGCACGAGCGCAGCCTGCCGGTCGTGGCGACCAACGACGTGCGCTTTCTCGCAGCCGCCGATTTCGACGTGCACGAGGCGCGGGTCTGCATCCAGCAGGGGCGGACGCTCGCCGACACGGATCGCCCGCGCGCCTACAGCCGCGAGCAGTACCTGAAGGACGGCGCGCAGATGGCGGCGCTGTTCGAGGACGTCCCCGAAGCGTGTGCGAATGCCCTCGCGATCGCGCGCCGCTGCAATCTCGACCTGGAGCTCGGCCGGACCTTCCTGCCGGCGTTCCCGGTGCCGGAAGGGCACACGACGGAGGCGTACCTGCGCTCCGAGGCCGAAGCGGGGCTCGCACGCGTGCTGCGGAAAAAGCAGGCCGCGGAGGGCTGGGAGGAGAGCGAGGTGCAGGTCCGCTCCGCTCCCTACCGCAAGCGGCTGGAGGACGAGCTGGCCGTCATCTGCCAGATGGGATTCGCCGGCTACTTCCTGATTGTCGCCGACTTCATCCGCTGGGCGCGGGAGCAGAGCATCCCGGTCGGCCCGGGGCGCGGCTCGGGCGCGGGCTCGCTGGTCGCGTGGGCGCTCGGCATCACCGACCTCGATCCGCTGGAGCACGACCTGCTGTTCGAGCGCTTCCTCAATCCCGAGCGCGTCTCCATGCCGGATTTCGACATCGATTTCTGCATGGAAGGTCGCGACCGCGTGATCGACTACGTCGCCGAGCGCTACGGCCGCGATCGCGTATCGCAGATCATCACCTACGGCACCATGGCCGCGCGCGCGGTCATCCGCGACGCGGGCCGCGTGCTCGGCCATCCCTACGGTTTCGTCGATCGCATCGCGAAGCAGGTGCCGTTCGAGATCGGCATGACCCTCGACAAGGCGCTCGACAGCGAGCCCGAGCTCGCCGCGATGTACCGCGACGACGAGGAGGTGCGCGCCATCATAGACCTCGCCCGCTCGCTGGAAGGGCTCGTGCGCAACGCGGGCAAGCACGCGGGCGGCGTCGTCATCGCGCCGGCACCGCTGACGGAGTTCACGCCGCTCTACTGCGAAGAAGGCGGCGAGCACGCCGTGACGCAGCTCGACAAGGACGACGTCGAGGCCGCCGGGCTGGTCAAGTTCGATTTCCTCGGCCTGAAGACGCTCACGATCATCGACTGGGCGGTCAAGATCGTGAACGAGGCACACCCGGAAGCGAAGCTCGACATCAGCGCGATCCCGATGCAGGACGAGAAAACGTTCGAGCTGTTGCGCGACTGCTCGGGCGTGCCGCCGCTGCCGAACACGACCGGCGTCTTCCAGCTCGAGTCGCGCGGCATGCGCGATCTCGTGAAGCGGCTCAGGCCCGACTGCTTCGAAGACCTCGTCGCCCTGGTGGCGTTGTTCCGCCCCGGGCCGTTGCAGTCCGGCATGGTGGACGACTTCATCGCCCGCAAGCACGGCGCGGGCGGAACCGAGATCGACTACCTGCATCCCGACCTGAAGCCGGTGCTGAGGCCGACCTACGGCGTGATCCTGTACCAGGAGCAGGTGATGCAGATCGCGCAGGTGCTGGCGGGCTACACGCTCGGCGGTGCCGATCTCCTGCGGCGCGCGATGGGCAAGAAGAAGCCGGAGGAGATGGCGAAGCAGCGCGAGGTGTTCGTGAAGGGCGCCTGCGAGCGCGGGGTGAGCGAGGCGACGGCGAGCCACATCTTCGACCTCATGGAGAAGTTCGCCGGCTACGGTTTCAACAAGTCGCACTCGGCGGCGTACGCGCTGCTCTCGTACCAGACCGCGTACCTGAAGGCGCACTACCCGGCGGCGTTCACGGCGGCGGCGATGAGTGCCGACATCGACAACACCGACCGGCTGGTGGTGTGCAAGGACGATTGCCGGCGCCTCGGGCTCACGCTGTTGCCGCCGTCGATCAACCGCTCGGGCTACCAGTTCAGCGTGTCTGACGAGAAGACGATCCTGTACGGCCTCGGCGCCATCAAGGGCGTGGGGCGTGGCGTCGTGGACGCCCTCATCGCCGAGCGGGAGCGCGGCGGGCCGTACCGGGACCTCGACGACCTGTGCCGGCGCGTGGATCTCGAGAAAGTGAACCGGCGCGCGCTGGAAGCCATGATCAAGGCGGGGGCGTTCGACGATTTCGGCACGCCGCGGCGCGCGATGATGGAGCGCCTGCCGGAGGCGCTGCGGCTGGCCGAGCAGGAAGCGCGCGCCGCGGCTGCCGGGCAGGTCGACCTGTTCGGCCTGGCGGCGCCGCCCGAGCCCGCGGCCGCGGCAGCGATGCCGGAGCTGTCGGAGTGGAGCGAGCGCGAGCGCCTCGCGCACGAGAAGGAGGCCCTCGGGCTGTACCTGACGGGCCACCCGTTCGACGCCGTGCGCCAGGATGCGCAGTACTTCGTCGACGCCCGCCTGGCCGACCTCGCGGCCGAGCTGCCGCCGCCCGATGCCGGCGAGCGGCCGTACGCGCAGCGGCGCGAGGCCACGGTCGCCGGGCTGGTCGTGGACGTGCGCAAGCGCGGCAACCGCGTGACGGTCACGCTGGACGACGACAGCGGCCGGCTGGAGGTGAGCCTGTTCAGCGAGGCCTTCCAGGAATACCGGCACCTCCTCGCCAAGGACGAGATCGTGGTCGTTTCCGGCACGCTCCGGTACGACGAGTTCATCGGCGGCTGGCAGCTCAACGCACGGCAGGTCCAGCCGATCGACAAGGTCATCGAGGCACGCGCGAAGCGCATGGTCCTCTCGCTGCTGCCGAACGGGCAGGGCCGGCACCTGCTTGCCAGGCTGCACGACATCCTGCTGCCCTATCGCGAGGGAAGCTGCGACATCGCCGTGCACTACGTCGGCGAGGCGGCCGCCGCCCGGCTCACCCTCGGCCCCGAGTGGAGCGTGCGGCCGAGCCGCGAGTTGCGCGAGAAGCTGACGGAGCTTCTGGGCCGCAACAGTGTGCGGCTCGTCTATGCCCCGGTGCGCGACACGGTGTAGGGTGCGCGGGAACCCGGCCGAAGGCGGTCGGACGTGCGTGGCGGCGGTGATGCCGCCGGGCCGTTCGTGTTTGCGACCGCTCCGGGCCGTTGTGTAGAGTGATCGCCCGTTGCGCCGGGATGCCGGCGACCAGGGAAGCCGATGGACCTCAAATTCCTCGATTTCGAGCAGCCGATCGCAGAGCTTGAAGCGAAGATCGCCGAGCTGCGCATGGTCGGTGACGACTCGGAGATCAACCTCTCCGAGGAAATCGGGAAGCTCAAGGACAAGGTCGAAGGCCTCACGAAGAGCATTTTCTCCAAGCTCTCGTCCTGGCAGATCGCGCAGGTCGCCCGCCATCCGATGCGGCCTTACACGCTGGACTACCTCGACGTGCTCGCGCCCGATTTCCGCGAGCTGCACGGCGATCGCATGTACGCGGACGACCCGGCGATCGTGGGCGGCATCGGCCGGCTCGACGGCCGCCCGATCATGTTCATCGGGCACCAGAAGGGGCGCGACACCAAGGAGCGCGTGCGCCGCAATTACGGCATGCCGAAGCCGGAAGGCTATCGCAAGGCGCAGCGCCTCATGCGGCTGGCCGAAAAGTTCCAGCTCCCGGTCGTGACCTTCATCGATACGCCCGGTGCGTATCCCGGGATCGGCGCGGAGGAGCGCGGCCAGAGCGAGGCGATCGCTTCCAGCCTGTACCTGATGTCGCGGCTGCGCACGCCCATCGTCAGCGTGGTGATCGGCGAAGGCGGCTCCGGCGGCGCGCTCGCGATCGGGGTGGCGGACCGCCTGCTCATGCTCCAGTATTCCGTCTACTCGGTGATCTCGCCGGAGGGCTGCGCTTCCATCCTGTGGAAGAGCGCCGAGAAGGCCGCGGAAGCGGCGGAAGCGATGCGCATCACGGCACAGCACCTGAGCGAGTTCGGCCTGGTCGACGAGGTGCTGCCGGAGCCGCTCGGCGCCGCGCACCGCGACCCGAAGGGCATGGCCGAGGTCATTCGCAACGCCCTCATCAAGCACCTCGACGACCTCGAGCGGCTCGGGCTCGACGAGCTGCTCGAGCAGCGCGCCGCGCGCCTCGCCTCGTTCGGCCGCTTCAAGGAATGAAGCTCGCCGCGGTCCGCAACCGGTAGCCGTCAGAAGGGGAGCGCCGGCTTGCGGATCATGAGCCAGAAGATGGCGAGCACCGCGCCGAACGCCGGGAAGCCGAACCAGAACCAGAGGCGGAACAGGCGGTGGTACGCGGGCGGCAGCGGCGCGTCCAGCTCGGCGGCGGCCCGGGCGAGGTCGCGCATGCGCCACTGCATCCAGACCACCGGCAGCCAGAACGCCCCGACGAAGCCGTACAGCAGGATCGAAAGGCCGATCCAGCCTTCCAGCAGGGGATAGCCGCGCAGCGACGCGAGTGCGATCCCGGTGACCGGCTGGGCGACGACCGCGGTCGCGGTGAACAGGAAATCGGCGATCACCACGATGCGCGCCACGCCCGCGATGACGACCGCGTTGCCGGTGCGGTGCGCGAGCAGCATGAAGAACGCGATGCCGGCACCGGTGCCGAGCAGCACCGACGCGCCGATCACGTGCAGCCACCGGAGCAGGAAATACGTCGTCACCGCTCGTCGAGCATGGCGAGCGCGACGAGGTTGAGCGCGAGAATCGGCCAGATCTTCATCATCGGGCCGAGCGGATCGCGCCACAGCTCGGGCATCAGGACGGTGCCGGTCGCCATGTAGAACAGCGACAGGAGCACGGCCCCGACGAGCGCGGGCCGCGCGACGGGACGGTACAGGATGCCTGCGCCGACGACGATGTCGGCGAGCGCGCCGGCGATCACGCCCGGCGCGGCCAGCGCGGGCAGCCCGGCCATCCGCAGCAGCTCGGTGCCGATGTCGAAACCGGGGCCGAGCGAGACGAGGCCGGTGCCGATCCAGAAGCCCGCGAGCACGACGATCGCCACCGGCTCCAGCCAGAAGAGCCGCGCAAACCAGCGTTCCTGCAGCGTGGGCGGCCGGGCGGCGAGGCTTTCCGCGAGCGTGCGCGGCGGCGTGCCCGTCAGCCGCCGCCACTCCGACGGGTCGCCCGTCGCGCCGCGCACCATTTCCCTGGCGGCGTTCGAGCGCAGCGCGGGCCGCCAGCCGAGGCGGCCGGCGGCATCGCCGAGCCGGAAGAGGAGCGCGGCGAGCCAGCGCGGCAGGCGCACGCGGCGCGCGGGCGGGCGGCCGAGCCAGCGCCGGTACTCCGCCACGACCCCGGCGAGCTCGAGCTGCTCCGGTCCCGCGAGCTCCAGCGCGAGGCGCGCCGGGGCGGCCGGGTCCGCGAAATGCAGGATCGTGTCCACGACCTCGTCCTCCTGCACGACCTGCAGCCGGCCCATGCCGGGCATCAGCGGCAGCACCGGCAGCACGGCGAGGCCGCGCACGAGCGCGCCGGCGCCGGCGGCGCCCGGCCCGAGCACCACCGAGGGCCTCAGGATCACCCAGTCGAGATCGAGCGCCGCGAGCGCCCGGTCGCCGGCGAGCTTGGTCGCCGAGAACGGCGAGCGCGCACCGCGGTCCACGCCGATCGCGGACAGGTGCACGACGCGGCGTACGCCCGCGTCCACGCACGCCTCGAACAGCGCCGCGATGCCACGGTGATGCACCGCTTCGGGCGCCTGGCGTGCGCCGGCCTGCAGCACGCCCGCGCAGTTGACCACCGCGTCCACGCCGGCCAGCGCGGCGCTCCAGAAGGCCCGGTCGGCGCGCGCGAGATCGGCTTCCACGACCCGCGCCACGCCCGCCGGTCGCCGGCGTGCCCCGGGCCGGACCACCGCGACGACCTCGTGGCGCCGGGCGACGGCGCGCGCGCAGGTCGCGGAGCCGAGCATGCCGGTTGCGCCGGTGACGAGCAGCTTCACCGGGAGGTTTCCGCCTCCGCGGCGGCCGCACCCGTGACGTCCTTCGGTGCGAGCGGCGCGACGGCGGGTCCCGAGAGAACCGTCCCGTCGAGGTCGAAACGCGAGCCGTGACAGGGGCAGTCCCAGGTGCGGTCGACCGGGTTGTAGCCGACGATGCACCCCAGGTGCGTGCACACGGCGGAAACCGCCGAGGCGATCCTGCCGTCGCGCTTCACGACGGCGATCTGCTCGCCATCGTGCTCGATGATGCCGCCGGCGCCGTCCTCGATGTCCGCGAGCGTGCCCGCGCTGCGCCCGAACAGCCGGTCGCCGGCGAGCCGCGCGCCGGCCTTCAGGTTCTCCGAGATCAGCTCGCGGCCGCCAGCGACGGGACGCAACCGGGACGCATCGAACAGCGCGGCATCCTCGTTCTCGCGGCCGAGGATCAGGTCGGCGATGATCTCCGCCGCCGCGGTGCCCTGCGAGATGCCCCACGCGTCGAAGCCGACCGCCACGTGCAGGTTCGCTTTCGAGGAGGCGACCGGCCCGATGAAGGGGATATCGTCCATCGGGCGGAAATCCTCGTTGACCCACAGGTGGGTGGGCGAGTCGATGCCGAAGCCCGAGCGAAGGAAGGCGAGGAGGTCCTCGACCATGCGCGCCTGCTCTTCCGCCTCGCCGGTCCTGAACTCGCCGCCGGCCGCGACCAGGAAGCGCCGGCCGTCGCGCTCCGCGGTACGGAACGAGTGCGTCGGCGAGCCGCTGCCCAGGTACATGCCGTCCAGGTGCACGTGCTCAGGCAGCGGCGCCGCGGCGAGCGGGTGCGCGACCGGGAAGTTCTTCGCGAAGTACAGGCCGTCGCCGATCACCGGCATCTGGGTCGCGACCACGACGTGCTCCGCCCGCACTTCCACGTCACCGGCGGCCAGGCGGCAAGGCTCCCCGTGCTCGACGTTCTCGATGCGCGTGGTTTCGAAAAGCGCGCCGTCGCGGGCAACGACCTGCGCGAGGCCGAGCAGGTAGCGATACGGATCGAGCTGCGCCTGGTCGGTGAACCGCAGCGCGCCGCTCACCGGGAACGGCAGCTCGAGGTCGTCGAGCCAGGCGGCGGGGAGCCCGAGCTCGGCCGCGGCGGCGGCCTCGTCCTCGAGCGCCTCCGCTTCTTCCGCGGTCTCGGCGTACACGTACGCCGGCAGCGCCTCGAGCCCGCAACTGAGCTCGAAGGTTTCGCACAGCTTGCGGATGCGGCCGATGGCGCGTTCGTTCGCCGAGGCATAGCGACGCGCGCCCGACTTGCCGATACTGTCGAGCAGGCGCCGGTAACGACTGCCGTGCTGGGACGTCGCCTTGGCGGTGGAGCGCCCCGTCGCCTGGCGGCCGACGCGGCGCGCCTCGAAGACGGCCACGTCGCGACCCTTGGCGAGCAGCAGGCAGGCGGTCGTCAGGCCGACGATGCCGCCGCCGACGATGGCGATGTCGACCTCGAGGTCGCGATCGAGGGCCGGCCAGGTTGCCGGGGGGCGGTCGGGCAGCCAGAACGGCCGGCGGGCGGGTGATGTCATGTGGGAACCTTCGAGCGTGTGGACGAGGCGGCGCACCGCAGGGTGCAGCAACAATCGTGCCAGCTTGCGGGCCGGCGCCGCTCCGCGGCGGGGCGCGCCGTGATCGCGGAGCGCCTGCTCCGGCGCCTGCGCGAGCTCGCGCCGGAACCGCCGTCGCGCTACGTCGTCGCCTTCAGCGGCGGCCTCGATTCCACCGTGCTCCTGCACGCGCTCGTGCTCACGCGGGAGCGTCACGGCGTGCCGCTCCTCGCGCTGCACGTGAACCACGGCCTGCAGCCGGAGGCCGGCCGCTGGGAGGAACACTGCCGCCGGGTCGCGGCGTCGCTCGAGGTGGATTTCCTCGCCACGCGCATCGAGGTGCCGGCAGGCGATCCGCGGGGGACGGAAGGGGCGGCGCGCGAGGGCCGCTACCGCGCGCTCGCCGGGCACGCCCGGCGCGGCGATCACGTGCTCACGGCACACCACCGTGACGACCAGGCGGAGACGCTGCTGCTCAACCTGCTGCGCGGCAGCGGGGTGGCCGGGCTCGCAGGCATCGGCGCGCGGCGCCCGCTCGGCGAGGCGCTGCTGCTCAGGCCCCTGCTGGAGGTGCCGCGTGCCGAGATCGAGCAGCATGCGCGGGCGCACGGGCTCGACTGGTGCGAAGACCCCTCGAACGTGGACGTCGCCTTCGATCGCAACTTCCTGCGGCGCGAGATCCTGCCGGCGCTGTGCCGTCGCTGGCCCGCGGCGCCGGCCAGCCTCGCGCGGAGCGCCGGGCTGCTCGCGGAAGCCGCCGAGCTGGCCGCGGAGCTCGCCGCCACGGATCTCGAGGACCTGGGCGGCGACCCGGCACGGCTGCCCGTCGCCGCGCTCGAGCGGCTGTCCGAGGCGCGGCGGCGCAACGTGCTGCGCTACGCGATCAGGCGGCTCGGCCTGCCGCCGCCGCCGGCGACCCGCCTCGCGCGCATCGTGCACGAGCTGATGCCGGCGGCGCCCGACGCCGTGCCGCTCGTGCACTGGGACGGGGCCGAGGTCCGGCGCTACCGTGAGCACGTGTACGTGCTCGCGGCAGTGCACCGCGTCGCGCAGCCCGCCGGGGAGTTGCGCGACGACGGGCGCGAGGTCGCGCTCGGGCCGGGCCTGGGGCGCCTGCGGCTCGAACGGGCGAGCGCCGGCATCGCGCCGGCCCTCGCCGAAGCCGGCCTGCGCATCGCGTTCCGCCGGGGCGGCGAACGCCTGCGCCCGCACGGCCGCCGCGACACGCACACCCTGCGCAAGCTCTTCCAGGAAGCGGGCGTGGTGCCCTGGATGCGCGCCTTCGTGCCGCTCCTGTACGCGGGCGATCGCCTCGTCGCGGTCGGCGATGCCTGGATCGCCGAGGACGCCTGGAGCGCGCCAGGGTACGTCGTGCGCTGGCTGGACCGGCCGCCGCTGCACTGACGGACGTGCGCGAGCGCGCGGATCGGGTGCGAAAGGCGGCGGGCGCGCCGGCCCGCGCATTGTGTGGCCGCACCCGATCTGATAACGTGTAACCCCGTCTTTGAATCTCGAGGACGGGAAGTCCGCGAAAGCCAAGGGTTGCGAGATAGGGACGAGCCGGACAGTCGTCGTTCCTTCTCCGGCCCTTTGTTGTTTTCGCCGCGCGCACACATGACATCCTACGTATTCATCACCGGCGGCGTCGTGTCATCCCTCGGCAAGGGCATCACGTCCGCCTCCCTCGGAGCCCTGCTCGAGTCGCGCGGCCTCAAGATCAGCATGATCAAGCTGGATCCCTACATCAACGTGGATCCCGGCACGATGAGCCCGTTCCAGCACGGCGAGGTGTTCGTCACCGAGGACGGCACCGAGGCGGACCTCGACCTCGGTCACTACGAGCGCTTCGTGCGCACCACCACGGGCCGCAACAGCAACTTCACCACCGGCCGCATCTACGAGAGCGTGATCGCGAAGGAACGGCGCGGCGACTACCTCGGTGCGACGGTGCAGGTGATCCCGCACATCACCGACGAGATCAAGCAGAGCGTGCAGCGGGGCGCCGGCGACGCGGACGTGTGCCTCGTGGAGATCGGCGGTACCGTCGGCGACATCGAGTCGCTGCCGTTCCTCGAGGCCATCCGCCAGATGGGCGTCGAGCTCGGGCACGACCGCGTCGTCTACGTGCACCTGACGCTGGTGCCGTACATCGCGAGCTCGCAGGAGATCAAGACCAAGCCGACGCAGCACTCTGTCAAGGAGCTGCGTTCCATCGGTATCCAGCCGGACATCCTCGTGTGCCGCTCCGAGAAGGAGCTGCCGCCGGAGCAGCGCCGCAAGATCGCGCTCTTCACCAACGTGCAGGAAAAGGCCGTCATCTCTGCCATCGACGTCGAGGACCTGTACGAGATCCCGGGCATGCTGCACGCGCAGGGCCTGGACGAGATCGTCGTCTCGCAGCTCAAGCTGGACGTCCCGCCCGCGGATCTCAGCGAGTGGGAAGCCGTGGTCGCCGCCAAGCGCAACCCGGAAGCCGAGGTCGACATCGCGCTTGTCGGCAAGTACGTCGATTTCCGCGACTCCTACATCTCGCTGTCCGAGGCCCTGCTGCACGGCGGCATACACACGCGGACGCGCGTCAACATCCACTACATCGAGGCCCAGGACATCGAACGGGACGGCCCCGGCTGCCTGCGCGACATGGACGGCATCGTGGTGCCGGGCGGATTCGGCGACCGCGGGACCGAGGGCAAGATCCAGGCCGTGCGCTATGCCCGCGAGCACAAGGTGCCGTTCCTCGGCATCTGCCTCGGCCTGCAGCTCGCGGTGATCGAGTTTGCGCGCAACGTGGTCGGTCTCGAAGGCGCGGGCAGCACGGAGTTCGACCGCAACGTCGAGCATCCCGTGATCGCGCTGATCACGGAATGGCGCACCGTCTCCGGGGACGTCGAGGAACGCGACGAGCACTCCAACCTGGGCGGCACGATGCGCCTGGGCGCGCAGAAGGTGCTGCTCGCGGAGGGCTCGCTGGCGGCAGAGGTCTACGGCGCGACCGAGATCCACGAGCGGCACCGCCATCGCTACGAGGTCAACAACAACTACCGTGAGGTGCTGGAACAGGCGGGGTTGAGGTTCTCCGGTCTGTCGATCGACGATCTCGTCGAGGTCATCGAGTTGCCGGATCACCCCTGGTTCATCGCCAGCCAGTTCCATCCCGAATTCAAATCGAGCCCGCGCGACGGCCATCCCCTGTTCAAGGGTTTCATCACCGCCGCGCGGCAGTACCGTCGGGGGGCGCTGCCGAAGGTCGCCGAAGCATGAACCTGTGCGGCTTCGAGGTCGGGATCGACCGGCCGCTGTTCCTGATCGCCGGGACCTGCGTGGTCGAAAGCCGCGCCATGGCCATCGATACCGCCGGCGCGCTGCGCGAGATGACCGCGGCGCTCGGCATGCCGTTCATCTACAAGTCGTCGTTCGACAAGGCGAACCGGAGCTCGAAGGACAGCTTTCGCGGCCCGGGCATGGACGAGGGGCTCGCGATCCTGGCGGACGTGCGCAAGGAAGTCGGTGTGCCGGTGCTGACGGACGTGCACGAGGACACGCCGATCGACGAGGTGGCCGAGGTCGTCGACGTGCTGCAGACGCCGGCGTTCCTGTGCCGCCAGACGAATTTCATCCTGCGCGTCGCGAGCGCCGGCCGCCCCGTGAACATCAAGAAGGGGCAGTTCCTCTCGCCCTGGGAGATGCAGAACGTCGTCGACAAGGCGCGCTCGACGGGGAACCGGAGTATTCTCGTGTGCGAGCGCGGCGTGAGCTTCGGCTACCAGAACCTCGTTTCGGACATGCGCAGCCTCGCGGTCATGCGCACGACCGGGTGCCCGGTGGTGTTCGACGCCACGCACTCGGTGCAGCTCCCCGGCGGCCGGGGCAAGGCCTCCGGCGGGCAGCGCGAGTTCGTCCCGGTGCTGGCGCGCGCAGCGGTCGCCGCGGGCGTTGCCGGGGTGTTCATGGAGACGCACCCGGATCCCGACCGGGCGCTCTCCGACGGCCCGAACGCGTGGCCCCTCGGGCGTATGCCCGAGCTGCTCGGCATCCTCAAGGAGCTGGACGAGCGGGTGAAGGCACACGGTTTCCAGGAAGCGGAATTCGGGCTCGCGTGAGCGGGCCCGCAGCAGGCAAGGACACAGATGATCACGATCAGCGACGTGCACGGGCGGGAGATCCTCGATTCCCGCGGCAATCCCACGGTGGAAGCGGAAGTCAGGCTCGCCGACGGCGCGGTCGGCGAGGCCGCCGTGCCTTCGGGTGCATCCACGGGCACCCGGGAGGCGGTGGAGCTGCGCGACGGCGACAAGAGCCGCTATCTCGGCAAGGGCGTGCTCAAGGCGGTAGGGAACGTGAACGGGGTGATCCGCGACGCCCTTGCCGGCCAGTCGTTCGCGGACCAGCGCGCGCTCGACCGGCGGCTGATCGAGCTCGACGGCAGCGAGAACAAGGGCGCGCTCGGCGCGAACGCGCTGCTCGCGGTGTCGCTCGCGTTCGCGAAGGCGGCGGCGGCGTCGGCCGGGCAGCCGCTCTACCGCTACGTGGGCGACGGCACGACCATGCCCGTGCCAATGATGAACATCATCAACGGCGGTGCGCACGCCGACAACAACGTCGACCTGCAGGAGTTCATGATCCTGCCGGTCGGTGCTCCCGGCTTCGCGGAAGCGCTGCGCTACGGCGCCGAGGTGTTCCATGCGCTGCGCGGCGTGTTGAGGAAGCGGGGCCTCAACACGGCCGTCGGCGACGAGGGCGGCTTCGCACCGGACCTGCCGTCCAACCGGGCCGCGCTGGACACGATCATCGAGGCCGTGGAGCAGGCGGGCTTCACGCCCGGGACGGACATCCTGCTCGGGCTCGACGTCGCGAGCTCCGAGTTCCACGAGAACGGCCGCTACCGGCTCGCCTCGGAGAACCGGGAGTTCGATGCCGAGGGGTTTGCCGACTACCTCGCCGGCCTCGTCGACGCCTATCCCATCGTCACCATCGAGGACGGCATGAGCGAAGGCGACTGGGAAGGCTGGCGGCTCCTGACCGAGCGGCTGGGCGGGCGCGTGCAGCTCGTCGGTGACGACCTGTTCGTCACCAACACGTCCATCATCCGCCGCGGCATCGACGAGCGGATCGCCAACTCGGTGTTGATCAAGCCCAACCAGATCGGTACGTTGTCCGAAACCCTGGATGCAATCGCCATGGCGACCGAGGCCGGCTACAGCGCAGTGGTGTCCCATCGCTCGGGCGAGACCTGCGACAGCACGATCGCGGATCTCGCCGTCGGGACGGCCGCGACGCAGATCAAGACCGGCTCGCTGTCGCGCTCCGACCGCATCGCGAAGTACAACCGCCTGCTGCGCATCGAGGAGGCGCTCGGCCAGGCGGCGCGTTACGCCGGCCGCGAGGCCTTCCCGGTGCCGGTCGGGGGCTGAGGAGGCCGCCCGTGGGCAATCTCCGCTGGCTCGTCGGACTGCTCGCGCTCGCGGCCGTGCTGATGCAGGCGGAGCTCTGGTTCTCGGACGGCGGGTATCGCAAGACGCTGGCGCTCCGGGAGGCCGTCGCCACGCAGCGCGCCGAGAACGAGCAGCTCCGCGCGCGCAATGCCGCCCTGGATGCGGAGGTGGTCAATCTCAAGCAGGGCCGCGAAGCGGCCGAGGAACGGGCCCGCACCGACCTCGGCCTGATCGGCGAGGGCGAGACCTTCTACCAGGTCGTGCCGGCCCGCGACTGAGGGGCCGCCGGGCGGGCGCAGCCGGGAGGCGCGGCGCCTAGGACCGCCGCAGGAGGACGTAGCAGGCGCCGGTGCCGCCGTCGACCTGCCGCGCCGACACGAACGCCAGCACGCCGTCCCACTGGCGCAGCCAGCGGTTCACCTTGAGCTTGAGCACCGGCCCGCGCTCCCCCGAGCCGCGGCCCTTGCCGTGTACCACGCGCACGCAGGTCCAGCCGCGCTCGCGGCACTCCGCGAGGAAAGCGGCGAGCGCGGTGCGCGCCTCGACGACGGTCATGCCGTGCAGGTCGATCGCGGCCTGCACGCTGTACCCGCCGCGCGCGAGGCGGCGCAGCGTCCTCCTGCCGACGGACGGATGGTGCCAGGACAGGCCGTCCCCGTTGTGCGACTCGGCTTCCTCGAGGTCGTGGGAGAGGCTTTCCTCGAGCACCGCCTGCGCGTCCCGGCGCGCGAAACGGGCCCGGGGAGGGGGCCGGCGGCGCGGCGGCGGGTGCACGTCGAGCTCGAGCGGGCGCGCATCCCCCACGTGGCGGCGGAACAGCGCGCGCTCCTCGGGCGAAACTTCCGTGCCGGTCGGGGACTGCGTTTTCTGCCGTGCCACGTCGCGAAGGACCTGCCGATTGGCGATCGCCGCCGACCGGGAGCCCGGCGCTATGGCGACTTGCGAACATTGAGTATAGTGAGCGCCGCGCGAGAGATCGAGGGAGGACTTTTGAGAATTCTGGTCAGCAACGACGATGGATATCTTGCGACCGGCATCAACACGTTGGCCAGGGCACTCGCGGAAATCGGCGAGATCGTCGTCGTCGCGCCCGATCGCAACCACAGCGGTGCGAGCCATTCACTCACCCTGCACACGCCGATTCGGATCCACAAGGTCGAGGAGAACCGTTACTACGTGAACGGCACACCGTCCGACTGCGTGCACCTCGCGTTGTCGGGTTTCCTCGATTTCGAGCCCGACATCGTCGTGTCGGGAATCAACCACGGTGCGAACCTCGGGGACGACGTCATTTACTCGGGGACCGTCGCGGCCGCGATGGAGGGACGCTTCCTCGGGTTTCCGGCGATCGCCGTGTCGCTGGTCGGCCAGAACGCGCGCCACTTCGACACGGCGGCGCGCGTGGCCCGCGAGCTCGTCGAGCGGCTGCAGCGGAATCCTTTGTCGCGCGACATCATCCTGAACGTCAACGTGCCGGACCGGCCCTACGAGGAGCTCGCCGGGATCGTCGCGACGCGGCTCGGCTTTCGCCACCGCTCGGAGCCGCTCGTGCGCTCGAAGGATCCGCACGGACGCACGATCTACTGGATCGGGCCGGCGGGCGCGGGCCAGGACGCCGGGCCCGGCACCGATTTCGAGGCGCTGGAGCGGGGAGCGGTCTCGGTGACGCCCCTCAAGGTCGATCTCACGCGGCACGAAGCGGTGCCGCGCGTCGCGGAATGGCTCGAGACGTGATCGGGCACCGCGCGGACCTGAGCGGCATCGGCATGACGTCGGCGCGCACGCGCGACCGGCTGGTGCGCCGGCTCGAGGCACAGGGCATCCGGTCGCGTGCCGTGCTCGATCGCATCCGCGCCGTGCCGCGGCACCTGTTCGTCGACGAGGCGCTCGCGAGCCGCGCGTACGAGGATACCGCGCTGCCGATCGGCCTCGGCCAGACGATCAGCCAGCCCTACGTGGTGGCGCGCATGACGGAGAGCCTGCTGGAGGGATTCGACCCGCCGGCGAACGTGCTCGAGATCGGTACCGGCTGCGGCTACCAGACGGCGGTGCTGGCGCCTTTGGTGCGCAAGCTGTACACCGTCGAGCGCATTCCCGAGCTCCTGCGCCGCGCCCAGCAGCGGCTGCGCGATCTCGACATCTACAATGTGCAGTACCGGCGCGGCGACGGCTGGGAAGGATGGCCGAAGTATGCGCCCTACGACGCGATCATCGTGACGGCCGCGGCGTCCGAGCTGCCCCGCAAGCTCCTCGACCAGCTCGCGCCGGGCGGCCGCATGGTCATCCCCGTCGGCCCCGCCGGGCGCCAGGAGTTGACCCGAATCGTGCGCGAGGACGACCATTTCAGCGAATACGTGCTGGGCGGAGTGAGCTTCGTTCCGCTCGTCAGGGGAAAATAGGAATGTCCATGACGCGTCACGGCCATGGCGATGTGAACGATGCGACGCCGACCATCCGGGTGGAGCGCCGCTGACGGTGCGCATCTTCGGCCCGCTGTACGAGCGCGTGCTCGCCTGGGCGCGCCATCCGCACGCGGAACGCTACCTCGGGGCGATGTCGTTCGCCGAGTCGTCGTTCTTCCCGATACCGCCGGACGTCATGCTCGCGCCCATGTGCCTGGCCGAGCGCCGCAAGGCATGGCGGTTCGCGACGATCACCACGGTCGGCTCGGTGGCCGGCGGCGTGGCGGGGTACCTCATCGGCCTGTTCGCGTTCGAGCTCATCGAGCCGTGGCTGCGGGAGTCGCATTACTGGCCGGCTTACCTGGAAGCGCGGGCCTGGTTCGATCGCTACGGTGTGCTCGCGGTGTTCGTCGCGGGCTTCTCGCCGATCCCGTACAAGATCTTCACGATCGCGGCTGGTGCCGCCCTGCTCACGTTCCCCGGGTTCCTGCTCGCGTCCGCGATCGGGCGCGGCGGGCGCTTCTACCTGGTGGCGGGGCTGATCGTGCTGGGCGGCGAGCGCATGGCGACGATGCTGCCGAAATACGTGGAGCGCATCGGCTGGGGCGTCGTGGCGGTGGCGGTGGTCGGGGCCGGGTGGGTCGCGCTGTCAGGCGGATGAAACGCGACCGGGTCGCGCACGGGCGGGCGACGCTCGCGATCGCGCTCCTCGTCGCCGGCGCCTTGTGCCTCGCCGCCTGCGGCTCGTCGCCGCGCCCCGAGCGCAGCCGCGACTACCACATCGTGCGCTCCGGGGAAACGCTGTTCACCATCGCCTGGCGCTACGGCAAGGACTGGCGGGAGCTCGCGCGCTGGAACGACCTCGGGGACGGTTCCCTCATTTTTCCCGGCCAGCTCATCAAGCTGTACCCGCCCCCGGGCGGCGCGCAGGCCGCGGCCACGACCCCGGCCCGCCGCGAGACCGCGCCTGCCGCGACGCCGGCGCCCGCAAAGCGCAGCGACGCGCCGGCATCGCTGCCCGCGCTGCCGTCCGAGCCGCCGCCGGCGTGGGTGTGGCCGACGGCAGGGCAGGTCGTCGTTCCGTTCGGCGAGCGCCCCGGCACGGGGACCGGCGTGCTGATCGGCGGTAAGCACGGCCAGCCGGTGCGTGCGGCGGCGGCGGGAAGGGTCGTGTACTCGGGCAGTGGACTAATCGGTTACGGTCAGCTTATCATCGTCAAGCACAACGACACCTACCTCAGTGCATACGGGCACAACGCGTCGTTGCTGGTACAAGAGGGCGAGACCGTCGGAAGGGGCCAGCACATCGCGACGATGGGCGAAGGGCCGGGTCGGGAGCCGCGCCTGCATTTCGAAATACGGCGCAACGGCAAGCCTGTCGATCCGTTGGATTACCTGCCGGCACAAGCGAAGAACTGACCGGGCGCCTGGCGCCCGCTTCGCGTTCGCGTCTTAGGACACCGCGGCGCCCCGTTCACACCTGGCGTTTCCGGCGCCGGGTACTCACCTAAAGTCGATTTGAATCCGGGCGGGATCGGGCGATCCCGCATTGCAGTCCGTTTTCAAAGGTACGCAGCCTTTCATCGAGGGAGCCTTGCGAGTGAACGCTGTAATTCGTCAAAGAACGACCAATGGCCGGAAGGAGCTACAGCAGCGCGGTATCGGGCCGCAGTTCGATCTGCATGCGCTGTCGCATGCGGACGAGCTGCCGGACCGTGCGGAAGACCGCGATACGCCGACGCTCGACGTGACACGGCTGTACCTGAACGAAATCGGCGCGTCGCCGTTGCTCACCGCGGCA
Source organism: Woeseiaceae bacterium (assembly GCA_035304345.1). Classification (GTDB taxonomy): domain Bacteria; phylum Pseudomonadota; class Gammaproteobacteria; order Steroidobacterales; family Woeseiaceae; genus IDS-8. The sequence continues at coordinate 37,394 of DATGQE010000016.1, forward strand.
GAGGAGGTGAGCTTCGCGCGTCGCGTGCGCGCCGGCGACGAGGCGGCGCGCCAGCGCATGATCGAGAGCAACCTCAGGCTCGTGGTGAAGATCGCGCGTCGCTACATCGACCGCGGGCTGCCCCTGCTCGACCTGATCGAGGAGGGCAACCTCGGGCTGATCCATGCCGTGAAGAAGTTCGACCCGGAGCGCGGCTTCCGCTTCTCGACCTATGCGACGTGGTGGATCCGCCAGACGATCGAGCGTGCGATCATGAACCAGTCACGCACCGTGCGCCTGCCGATCCACGTGATCAAGGACATCAACGCCTGCCTGCGGGCCGCGCGCAAGCTGCGCCAGGAGAACGGGACCAGCCCGACCGTCGCCGAGATCGCGGAGCACATGGGCCGCGATCCGCTGGAGGTCGAACGGCTGATCGGCCTGCACGAACGGGTCACGATCGGATCCGGCGGGGATGACGAGCGCGGCCCGCTGGAGACGCTGGCGGCCGAGCCGGAAGCCGAGCCCGCGGAATGCGTGCAGCAGGAGCGCGTCACGGCGATCCTGGAGTCCTGGCTCGGCAAGCTCTCCGAGAAGCAACGCGCCGTGGTCGAGCGCCGCTTCGGGCTGCACGGTTACCGGCGGCTCACGCTGGAGGAGATCGGCTCCGAGATCGGCGTCACGCGCGAACGGGTACGCCAGATCCAGCTCGATGCCCTGCGCAACCTCAAGGACATGATGGAGAGCCACGGCATCCGCGGCGAATCGCTGCTCGACTAGCGGCGCGCGGTGCGCGCTACTGCTCGATGATCAGGACGGCGGCGGCGCGGCGCTCCTCCTGCGCCAGGATGTTGAACGTACGGCAGGCGGCGGGCGTGGTCATCCACTCGAAGCCGACCCCGACCCGCGCGAACGCGAAGACGAGATCGCGGGGCGGCACGGTGGGGGTGAAGCCCGTGCCGAGCACCACCATTTCCGGCCGCATCGCGAGCAGCCGGCCGATGTCGCCCCCGTCGAGCCGGCGCGCGTCGTCGCCGGACCATTCATGCACCTCGCCGTCCGGCGTGATCACGACGTTGTGCCGGTGCGTGTCGCGGCCGATCCGGATCTCGCCCGGTTCGACGCGGCGCACGGTGACGGCAGAGGGGGGCTCGCGGGAGATCTGCATGCGACTATGATACCCGCCTCGGCGGAGCAGGTGTTTCGAAGTCGGTAACGAGAGGGTGCCCCCAACCGAAAAATGGCCGGCCGGCCGGCCGCGGCGCAGGCGCGCCGTCGTCGCGGTGTTCGCGAGCCTGGCCGAGATCGTCGATCCGGGGCAGCGCCGCTGGCTCGAGCGCGCGCGCGTGGAAACCGGCGCGCGCGGCCGCGAGTGGCTGCCGCGGATCCTCGAGGCGCTCGGGCGCCCGGCGGCGACCGGCGGGCTCGCCGCGCTGCGCTATTTCGAGCAGACCGGGGAGCTGCCCGGCCGGTGGGCGGCCGCCGCCGATCCCGTCTGGCTCCAGGCGGAGATGAACGGGCTCTACCTGCATGCCTTGCCGCCCGACCTGCGCAGCCCGGAGGACGTGCACGCAGCGTTCGAGGAGCTGAACGCGCAGCTCGGCACCGCGGGTGCCGGCGCCCGCTTCGTCGCGGTCGACCGGGTCGGCTACCTGCTCGCTGACGAACCCCTTCCCGTGGCGGCGCTGTCGCCCGAGCTGGCCCAGGGTGCGGCGCCGGAGCGCTGGCTCGAGCGGCCGGGCGCGTCGCCGGATTACCATCGCCTGCTCGCCGAGGTGCAGATGTGCCTGCACGACGCGGCGGTCAACCGGCGGCGGGCGGCGGCCGGTGCCCCGCCGGTGAACGCGCTGTGGCTGTGGGGCGGCGGCTACGCGCCCGAGGCGGCGCCCGGCGCGCTGCCCGCGCTCTTCAGCGACGATCCGGTCCTGCGCGGCTACTGGCGCAGCGCCTCCGCTCGCGCGGAAGCCTGGCCGGGCGGCCTCGCGGAGTGCCTCGCGGCCGGCCACGAGGCGTTCGTGGCGCTCGCGCCGCCGGGCGATCCGCACGAGCTTCTGGAGCCGCTCTGCGCCGCCACGGCGAGGGGTGCCCTCGCGGACCTCACGCTGCTGTTCGCCGACGGCGCCAGGGCGGAGCTCCGTCGGGGCGATCGCTGGCGATTCTGGCGCCGTCCCGCCGGCCTCCCGCCCGCGTCCTGAGGCGCGAACGTCGGCGGACCGCGGCATGCTAAGATGCCGCGTTTTTCGCGAGAGCGGCCAATGGAAACGATCAACCAGGCGAAGCACAAGACCGCCGAGCTGGTCGAGCGCGTCGAGGCGCTGAGGAGGTACCTTTGACTACGAGGGAAAGTCCGAGCGCCTCGCCGAAGTCGAGCGCGAGCTCGAGCAGCCCGGCATCTGGGAGCAACCCGAGCGCGCGCAGGCGCTGGGACGGGAGCGCTCCGACCTCGAGAAAGTCGTCAGCGGCCTGAGAACGCTGACGAGCGGCCTTGCCGACGCGCGCGAGCTCATCGAGCTCGCACAGGAGGAGAAGGACGAGTCCACCGCCGCCGAGATCCTGCGCGAGCTCGACGGCTACGAGCGCCGGGTGGAGGAGCTCGAGTTCCGGCGCATGTTCAGCGGCGAGATGGACGCGGCGAACGCGTTCCTCGACATCCAGGCCGGGGCGGGCGGCACCGAGGCGCAGGACTGGGCCGAAATGCTCCTCAGGATGTACCTCCGCTGGGCCGAAGACCACGGGTTCGAGACCGAGATCATCGAGCTCTCGCCCGGGGAGGTCGCCGGCATCAAGAGCGCGACCGTCCGCGTCCAGGGCGAGTACGCCTACGGGTGGCTGCGCACGGAGACGGGCGTGCACCGGCTGGTGCGCAAGTCGCCGTTCGATTCGGGTCACCGCCGCCACACCTCGTTCGCATCCGTCTTCGTCTCCCCGGAGATCGACGACGAGATCGAGATCGAGATCGATCCTTCCGACCTGCGCATCGACGTCTACCGTGCGAGCGGCGCCGGCGGCCAGCACGTCAACCGGACGGAATCCGCGGTCCGCATCACGCACCTGCCGACCGACATCGTCGTGCAGTGCCAGAGCGACCGCTCCCAGCACAAGAACAAGGCAACCGCCATGAAGCAGCTGAAGGCGAAGCTCTACGAGCTCGAGATGCAGAAGCGCCGCGCCAAGGCCGCCGAGGTCGAGAGCTCCAAGGCCGACGTCGGCTGGGGCAACCAGATCAGGTCCTACGTGCTCGACCAGAGCCGCATCAAGGATCTGCGAACGGGGGTCGAGGTCGGGAATACGCAGGCCGTGCTCGACGGTGACCTCGACCGTTTCATCGAAGCGAGCCTGAAGCAGGGATACTAGTGCCCGGTCCGGCGCTCGACTGTACCGTCCCGGCCGCGTGCTCATCGCGCCCGGCGCGGCAGAGCGGCGGGGCATAGCGGGGCCGGTCGGGAGGCGCGCAGCGCCGCCGCACTTTTCGGCGGCTTTTGTGCGGTGTCTCCTTGTGGGCCCCCGTCATTTCGTGCCATAAAGAACAGAATCAATCCGCGGAGGGAGCAGTGTCCCAGCAGGTACTCGTAACAGGCGCCGGCGGCTTCATCGGCAGCCATCTCGTCGAATTGCTGGTTCGCGAAAACTATCGAGTGCGGGCATTCGTCCATTACAACTCGAGCAACAACTGGTACAACCTGGAGTGGCTTCCCAAGGAGATCCTCGACGAGGTCGAGGTCGTCGCGGGCGACATAGTCGACCCGTACTCGGTGGACGCCGCGGTGAAAGGCTGCTCGGCGGTGTTTCACCTTGCCGCGCTGATCGGCATTCCGTACTCGTACGTCGCTCCGGCCTCTTACGTCAGCGTCAACGTGACCGGCACGCTGAACGTGCTCGAGGCGAGCCGCCGTCACGGTGTCGAGCGGGTCCTGCACACGTCGACGAGCGAGACGTACGGCACGGCCCAGTACGTTCCCATCGATGAGCAGCATCCGCTGGTCGGGCAATCGCCGTACTCCGCGACCAAGATCGCGGCCGACAAGCTGGCCCTGAGCTACTACCTGAGCTTCGACACGCCGGTCACGGTGGTGCGGCCCTTCAATACCTTCGGCCCGCGCCAGAGCATGCGCGCCATCATCCCGACGATCATCGCCCAGGCGCTGACCAGGGATCGCCTGAAGCTCGGCAGCCTGGATCCGGTACGCGACTTCACGTTCGTCACGGATACCGCCCGCGGGTTTCTGGCGGCGTCGTTGTCGGATCGCGTCATCGGCGAGACCGTGAACCTCGGTGTCGGTGAAGCCTGCTCCGTCCGCGAGCTGGTCGACATGGTCGGCAAGTTGCTCGGCCGGGAGCTGCAGGTCGAAACGGACGACCGGCGGATTCGCCCGGACAACAGCGAAGTGTTGCGGCTGATCAGCAACAACACCAAGGCCCGGGAACTGATGGGATGGCAGCCGCAGGTCGGGCTCGAGAGCGGCCTCGAGCAGACGATTCAGTTCATCCGGCAGAATCTCGAGGCGTTCAAGAGCGACCTCTACGTGGTGTAAAGGGCAGGGGGCGGAATCGTGGCGGCAAACGAGCTCGCGAACACGAAGGCGGTGATCCTCGCCGGGGGTAAAGGTACCCGCCTGCGTCCCCTGACCGCGGTGTTTCCGAAACCGCTGGTGCCGCTCGGCCACAGACCCGTCATCGAGATACTCCTCGAGAAGCTGAAGAACTCCGGCTTGCGGGACATCACGATTTCCACGGGCTACCTCGCGGAGCTCGTGATGGCGGTATGCGGCGACGGCTCGAAGTTCGGGCTGTCGATTCGCTATGCACGGGAAGAGAAGCCGCTGGGCACGGCCGGGCCGCTGGGCCAGATGGACCTGGGATCGGGAACCGTGATCGTCCTGAACGGGGACCTGCTCACGACGCTGAGCTTCGCGGACGTGCTCCGCTTCCACGAGCAGCAGGGAGCCGACGTCACCATCGCGGTGCATCGGCGCGAGGTGAAGATCGATTTCGGCGTGGTCGACTCCGATGCGGAAGGTGCCTTCACCGGCTTTCGCGAGAAGCCCGTTTTCGATTTCGAGGTCAGCATGGGCGTGAACGTGCTGTCGGCGAAGGCACGGTCGCTCATCACCCCGGGCGAGTACCTGGACATGCCCGACCTGATCCTCCAGGTGCACGCCGGCGGCGGCAAGGTCTGTTGCTTCCGGCACGATGGATACTGGCTCGACATCGGTCGCATGGATGATTACGCGCAGGCCCAGGCCGACTTCGACGAGAACGAAGCGAAGTTCACCTTTCAATGATCTCCTGGGTTTCCGGTGTCACCGGCTTTTCCGGCGGGTTCCTGGTTGACGAGATCCGGCGGCGCGATCCGCAGGGCACGATCGTCGGGCTCGGCCGGCGCGCGAGCTGCGACGTCCCGGTGGACGCCTATGCCAGCGTCGACCTCGCCGATGCCCCGGAGCTCGATCCGCTGTGCGAGCGGTATCCGCCCGACCGCGTGTTCCACCTCGCCGGTGCCGTGCCGCCGGCCGGAGTCGCGGAGCTGTGGCACTCCAATCTCGCGGGCACCCACAACCTGCTCGTCGCGCTGGGCAGGCGGCGCCTGCCGGAATGCCGCTTCCTGTGCGTCGGCTCGTCCGCGGAGCTGTTGCCGAAGGCGGGCGGCTTCTACACGGAAGAGGACCTCGCGGTCGGCTTCTCCGAGTACGGGAAATCCAAGGCGGCACAAACCCGCCTGGCATTTGCGCTGGGGCGGGATCTCGGCATCGCGGTTTTCAATGCGCGGACCTTCAACCTGATCGGGCCGGGTTTGCCCGCGCGCCTCGTCGCCGGGCGCGTCTGCGAGCAACTGGCGTCGAAAGCGCGGCCCTTGCAGCTCGGGAACCTGCATCCGGAGCGCGATTTCATCGATGTCCGCGATGCCGTCGCGGCGTACTGCGACATCCTGGAGAAGGCCGCCCCGTTCGAGATCTACAACGTGTGCACCGGGGTGCCGGTCTCGATCCGGAGCCTGGTACGCTCGGCGGCGGCCGTGCTGGGCGATTCGATGCCCGACATCGCGAGCGACTCCGCACAGGCCGGCCGCCACGACATCGACCGCGTCTACGGCGATCCGCGCAAGCTGCGCGAAGCAACGGGCTGGCAGCCGCGCATCGCGCTTGCCGAATCGCTGCGGGACATGCTGGAGAAGTACCGGTCGTGAGCCGGCGCTTCGACCTCTGCTTCGTCGGCCTGAAATGCTACGACGTCCTGGCCGGCAAGCCGGTGCCGAAATACCTGGGCGGCATCGAGCGCGTGTTCGTCGCGCTGGCCAGGTCGATGAGCGCCAGCGGCCTCGACGTGGCGTTCGTCACCTATGACGAGGGGCAGGACGACGTCGAGGTGCACGACGGCATCACGGTTTTGAAGGCCCATGACGCGGACGCCGGTGTGCCCGTCCTGCGGCTGCTGCACCCGCGAATGACGGCCGTCTGGCGCGCGATGAGGTCGGCGAACGCCCGCTATTACCTGCAGATGGGGGCCGGCGTCGAGACGTTCGCCGTTGCCGCGGGCGTCCGCGCGATGGTGAGAAACGGTTCGCGCTTCGTCTACTGTGTCGCGAGCAACCTCGATTGCGAAAAGGAGCTGCGCGGCATCGACAGCAGGCACGAAAGGTTGCTCTATCCGCTGGGGCTGCGACGGGCGCACCACGTCGTCGCGCAGACCGAGAGCCAGGCTGCCATGCTGAGGAGCAACTTCGGCCTGGAGGCACGCGTGATTGCGATGCCGTTCGAGGCGCTGGCCCCGGGCGCCGATGGCGAGGCAGCGGCCGACGAGACCCTGGCCGGGCGGCGGCTCCTCGACCGGGCGGAGGCGGCGTTTGCCGGCTTCGACGTCCTCTGGGTGGGCCGCGTCGTCGAGCCGAAGCGCCTGGAATGGCTGCTCGAGCTTGCCGAGCTGATGCCGGAAGCGACGTTTCACGTGGTCGGAACGGCCAACAAGGCGTCCGATTACTCCAGGAATCTCGTGGCGAGGGCCACCCGGCTGGCCAACGTCCGCGTGCACGGCCGCCTTTCCCAGCAGGATCTCGCCGCGTTCTACGCCGGTGCCTTCGTGCTGTGCTGCACGTCGTCGGTCGAGGGCTTTCCCACGACGTTCCTCGAAGCGTGGAAAGTCGGGGTGCCCGTGGTCAGCACGTTCGACCCGGATGGCATCATCGAGCGCCGCCAGGCGGGAGTCGCGGTCGATTCGGTCGGCGAGCTCAGGAGCGCGATCCTGGAGCTGCGCTCCGACCGGGATCGCTACGTGCTGCTTTCCCGCAATGCGGCCGAGCTGTACCGGGAGCAGTATGCGCCCGACGCCATCGTTCGCCGTTACGTGGAGCTCCTGTCCGTCGAGCCGCCGGGCTCCGGCGCATGAAGCGGAGCTCCGGCGCTGCGTTGTGATATCGTCTCTCGTCACCAGCCAGGACGGAGGAGCATCGAACCGGTGAAGTCGGACAGCGAGCCCGAGAATGCGCTCATCGCCGAGCGGCGCCGCAAGCTCGAGCGACTGAGAGCGGAGGGCAACGCCTACCCCAACGATTTCCGCCGCAGCGCGCTCGCGGAAGAGCTGCACTGCACCTACGGCGCGCACGAGCCGGAGCACCTGGCGCAAGAGGACGTGCGCGTTCGGGTGGCCGGCCGCATGATGGAAAAGCGGGTGATGGGCAAGGGCAGCTTCGCCAAGCTCCAGGACCGCACCGGTCGCATCCAGCTCCGCCTCGAGCGCGAACGCCTGCCGGGCGTCTACGAGGACTTCAAGCACTGGGACGTCGGCGACATCGTCGGCGCAGAGGGCGTGCTCTTCAAGACGAAGACGGGCGAGCTCACGGTGCAGGTCGACGAGCTGCGGCTGCTCGCCAAGTGCCTGCGGCCGCTGCCGGAGAAGTACCACGGCCTGACGGACCAGGAGCTCCGCTACCGGCAGCGCTACCTCGATCTCATCATGAACGAGGGCAGCCGCCGGGTGTTCCGGACGCGCGCCCGGATCGTCAGCTACATCCGGGCATTCCTCGAATCGCAGGACTACCTCGAGGTCGAGACGCCGATGATGCAGGTCATCCCGGGCGGCGCGCTGGCACGGCCGTTCAAGACCTATCACAACGCGCTCGACATGACGCTGTACCTCAGGATCGCGCCGGAGCTGTATCTCAAGCGGCTCGTCGTCGGCGGCTTCGAGCGCGTCTACGAGATCAATCGCAATTTCCGCAACGAGGGCATCTCGACGCAGCACAATCCCGAGTTCACGATGCTCGAGCTGTACCGGGCGTATGCGACGTTCGAGGATCTCATGGAGACCACGGAAGCGATGCTCAAGGGCATGTGCCAGTCCGTGCTCGGGCGCCGCTCGGTCACGTACCAGGGACGGGAGTACGACTTCGACGCACCGTTCGCGCGCCGCACGCTCGAGGAGGTCATCCTGGAGTTCAATCCCGATCTCGACCGGGAGCGCCTGCGCGATCGCGCCTACCTTGCCGCGCGCGCCGACGCGCTCGGAATCGAGGTGAAGGACGGCTACGGGGCCGGCAAGCTGCAGATGGAGATCTTCGAGAAAACGGCCGAAGCGAAGCTCATGGACCCGGTGTTCGTGACCGCCTACCCGACGGAGGTGTCACCGCTGTCGCGCAGCAACGACGACGATCCGTTCGTGACCGACCGCTTCGAGCTGTTCATTGCCGGCCGCGAGCTCGCCAACGGCTTCTCCGAGCTCAACGACCCGGACGAGCAGGCGGCGCGCTTCCGTGCGCAGGCGGAAAACCGGCGCGCGGGCGACGAGGAGGCGATGACCTACGATGCGGACTACATCCGCGCGCTGGAGTACGGCATGCCGCCCACGGCCGGGCTCGGGCTCGGGATCGATCGCCTGGCGATGCTCCTGACCGACTCGCCCTCGATCCGCGACGTGCTCCTGTTCCCGCACATGCGCCCGGAATCGCCCGCCTCGTAGGCGGCGCCGCACGCTAGTCCCGTTGCAGCGGGAGCGCGGGCCGGCCGTTCACGGCGAGCGTGGCCGCGTGCAGCTCGACGGGCACGACGGCCAGCAGGCGGTCGCCCGCGGCATTCACGACCTCGCCGACCTCGCGGTCGCCCTCGAGCACCCGGTCGCCCGGCGCCGCCGTGCCGCCGTCGAGCCGGTAACCGGCGATGCGGCGCTTCACCCGTCCCAGGTGCTCCGTGCGCGCCACCACTTCCTGCCCGGTGTAGCAGCCCTTGGAGAAGCTCACGGCGCCGAGCCGGTCGAGGTTCAGCATGTGCGGCGTGTACTTCTCGCGGGTCGCCTCGAGCACGGTCGGGACGCCCGCTTCGACCAGGGCACGCTGCCACCCGGCGCCGTCCAGCGGTCGCGCGACGCCCGCGCGCTCGAGATCCGCGGCGCGGCCGTAGAGCTCGACGAAGCCCGCGGCGCCGCCCGGCGCCAGCGCGACCACGCCGTGCGCGCGCCGTGCAGGCGTCCGCTCGCCCGGAGCCGGCCGCAGCCCGGCCTGCTCCAGGCGGGCGAGGTCGCCCGCGTCCGCGGTCGCCAGCGCCTGCACCGACGCGTCCGCCGCGAATTCCACCCGTGAGCGCAGGCGGTAGAGGGAGAACCGGGCGATGAGGGCGTCGGCGAGACTCGCGGGCACGGCGAGGCCGATGCCGTCTTCGAGCGCGACGAGGCGCGCCACGACGAGCACGCGTCCCTGCGGATTGCACCAGGCCGCGAGGCGGGCGCCGGCGCTCTCGAGCTCGCGCACGTCCTGGGTGAGCTGGCCCTGCAGGAAGTCGGCGGCGTCCGCGCCGGTGAAGCGAATGACGGCGAAAGGCGTGTCCATGCTCCAGGTCATCGGTCCGGGATCATGCCCGGAACCCCGCGCGATGCAAGCGCCCGCCCGGTCCGGCGGCCGGCGCTTCCCGGAACCGACATGCAGGCGGCGGCGCAGTCTGGCATAATTCGCGCGCTGTCCGAATACATGGTGCGCGCCCGGCCGTTCGAGAGGGGAGCGCGCCGGCCCGGGGAACGACATCATAACCCCGGAGCCGTTCGGACCGTAACGGAGCACAGGAATCCGCAAGGCAACACTCCCGATGCAAACCCGCGAGCGGCCGCTGTCGCCGCACCTGTTCATCTATCGCTGGCCCATGACGATGGTCGTGTCGATCGGGCACCGGCTGACGGGGCTCCTGCTGTCGCTCGGCCTGGTCGTCCTCGTCGCCGGCCTCGTGGCGGCGGCCACCGGCCCGGGCTCCTGGGAACGCTTCGTCGCCGTTTTCGCGTCGCTGCCCGGTCGCCTGCTGCTCGCGCTCCTGACGCTCGCCTTCTTTTTCCACCTCGCGAACGGGATCCGGCACCTCGCCTGGGACCTCGGGTACGGCTTCGAGATCCCGCAGGCCAATGCCTCCGGGTGGACCGTCATCGCGGCGTCCGTGATCCTCACGCTCGTTTACTGGCTCGCCTTCTGACATGGCGCGCGTGACCTTCCGTACCCCGATGGGCCGCGTGCTCGGCTCCGGCTCGGCGAAATCGGGCACCGGGCACTTCTGGCGCCAGCGCGTGACGGCGGTGGCGCTCGTGCTGCTCGGCGCCTGGCTGCTCGTGGCGCTCATGCGGCTGCCCGGGTTCGACCACGACACGGTGCGCGCGTGGCTCGATCGCCCGCTGAACGCCGTGCTCATGATCCTGCTGGCGGGGACCGCCGCCTGGCACTCGAGCCTGGGCGTGCAGGTCGTCATCGAGGACTACGTGCACCAGCCGCTGGCGCGCGTGACCTCGCTCATCCTGTCGAAGTTCGTGCACGCGCTGCTCGCGGCCGCCGCGGTGTTCGCCGTGCTCGACCTCGCGTTCGGGGCGGCCGCGTGATGAGCAGCGTGGATTTCGTCGATCACACCTATGACGTCGTCGTGGTCGGGGCCGGCGGTGCCGGGCTCAGGGCCACGTTCGGCCTCGCGGAAGCGGGCTTCTCGACCGCCTGCGTCACCAAGGTCTTCCCCACCCGCAGCCACACGGTCGCGGCGCAGGGGGGCATCAGCGCCGCGCTCGGCAACATGGGCGAGGACGACTGGCGCTGGCACATGTACGACACCGTCAAGGGCTCGGACTGGCTCGGCGACCAGGACGCGATCGAGTACATGTGCAAGGAAGCGCCGAGGGCGGTCATCGAGCTCGAGCACTACGGCCTGCCGTTCTCGCGCACCGAGGACGGGCGCATCTACCAGCGCCCGTTCGGCGGGATGACGACGCACTTCGGCAAGGGCGTCGCGCAGCGGACCTGCGCCGCCGCCGACCGCACCGGGCACGCGATGCTGCACACGCTGTACCAGCAGTCGCTCAAGCACGACGCGACGTTCTTCATCGAGTACTTCGCGATCGACCTCATCATGGAGGACGGCGTCTGCCGCGGCGTCGTCGCGATGGACCTGGAGCACGGGCGGCTGCATCGTTTCCGGGCCCACCAGGTGGTGCTGGCGACGGGCGGTTACGGGCGCGCCTATTTCTCCTGCACCTCGGCGCACACCTGCACCGGCGACGGCAACGGCATGGTGCTGCGCGCGGGGCTGCCGCTGCAGGACATGGAGTTCGTGCAGTTCCACCCGACCGGCATCTACGGCCCGGGCATGCTGATCACGGAGGGAGCGCGCGGGGAGGGCGGTTACCTCACGAACTCCGAGGGCGAGCGCTTCATGGAGCGCTATGCGCCGAACGCCAAGGATCTCGCTTCGCGCGACGTCGTGAGCCGCTCGATGACGATCGAGATCCGGGAGGGTCGCGGAGTCGGGCCCGAGAAGGACCACATCTACCTGCACCTCGAGCACCTCGGCCCGGACGTGATCCGCGAGCGCCTGCCGGGCATCGCGGAGACGGCGAAGGTCTTCGCCGCGGTCGACGTGACGAAGCAGCCGATCCCGGTGCTGCCCACCGTGCACTACAACATGGGCGGGATTCCCGCCAACTACCACGGGCAGGTGATCGCGACCGATCGCGACGGCAAGGTCGTGACCGTTCCGGGCCTCATGGCGGTCGGCGAGGCGGCCTGCGTTTCCGTGCACGGCGCGAACCGGCTGGGATCGAACTCGCTGCTCGACCTCGTAGTGTTCGGCCGCGCCGCGGCCCACTTCTGTGCCGAGACGATGTCGCCCGGCGCGCGCCACCGGCCGCTGCCGGCAGACGCGGGCGTCGCGAGCGCCGAGCGCGTGCAGCGGCTGCTGGAGGCGAACGGCAGCCGGCCCACGGCCGAGATACGCCTCGAGATGCAGAAGATCATGCAGTCGCACGCCGCGGTGTTCCGCACCGGAGAAGTGCTCGAAGAGGGCGCCCAACTCCTGCGGCAGACGTTCCGGAGCTTTGCCGACGTGCGCCTGGCAGACCGCTCGCGCATCTGGAACACGGATCTCGTGGAGACGCTCGAGCTCGAGAACCTGCTCCTCAACGCGACGGCGACGATCGAGTCCGCGCTCAACCGGACGGAGAGCCGGGGGGCGCACGCGCGCGAGGATTACCCGGAGCGCGACGACGTCAACTGGCTGAAGCACACCTTGTGCCGCGTCGATCCCGAGGGCCGGGTGTCGTTCGACTACCGTCCGGTCAACCTGCAGACGATGACCGACGAGGTCGAGCCGATCCCGCCCAGGGCGCGTACGTACTGAAGATCGAGGAGCGAGATCGAGTGGCCCTGTTCCGATTGCCTCCCCATTCGCGGATCACGAAAGGCAGGCACTATCCCGCGCCGGAGGGCGCGACGAACGTCCGGCGGTTCGCGGTCTACCGTTACGACCCGGAGAGCGGAGCCAATCCGCGCATGGACACGTACGACGTGGACATGGACAAGTGCGGGCCGATGGTTCTGGACGCCCTGATCAAGATCAAGAACGAGATCGACCCCACGCTCACGTTCCGGCGTTCCTGCCGTGAAGGCATCTGCGGCTCGTGCGCGATGAGCATCGCGGGCAAGAACACGCTGGCGTGCACACAGACGGTCGAGGGCCTGCCCGAGGAGGTGAAGGTCTATCCGCTGCCGCACATGCCGGTCATCAAGGACCTCGTGCCCGACCTGACGCAGTTCTACGCGCAGTACGCACTCGTGAAACCCTGGCTGCAGACCGCGACGCCGGCGCCGCCGGATCACGAGCGCCTGCAGTCCAAGGCAGACCAGGAGAAGATCGACATGCCCGCCTCCTGCATCCTGTGCGCGTGCTGCTCGGCGGGCTGCCCGAGCTACTGGTGGAACGCGGATCGCTACCTCGGGCCCGCGGCGCTGCTCGCGGCCTATCGCTGGCTGGTCGACAGCCGTGACGAGGCGGCCGGCTCGCGCCTGGACGACCTCGAGGATCCGTACCGCCTGTATCGCTGCCACACGATCCTGAACTGCACCCAGACCTGTCCGAAGGGCCTGAACCCGGCGCTCGCGATCGCGGAAACGAAGAAGATGCTGGTCGAGCGGCAGCTGTAGATCGCATCGATGAGCGACTCGCGCATCCGCTGGCAGTGCCGGCGCGGCATGCGGGAGCTGGACGTGCTGCTGCAGGGCTACTTCGACCGGCGCTACGCCGCTGCCGGCGAGGGGGAAAAATCGGCGTTTCGCGCGCTTCTGGCGCTCCCGGATCCCGCGCTGGTGGCCTACCTTCTGCACGGGGAGCCGGTGGAGGACGAGGCGCTCGCGGATGTCGTGCGCCGGGTACGAGAGCGAGATTTTGCCTGACGCCCGCTCGCGGAGGGTCGTCGCCGCGCTGCTCGCCGTCGCCGCCGCCGCGGGCGCGGCGCTGCTCGTTTCGCTGCCCGTCTCGTCGATCTGCCGCGGTGCGTTGCTCGCGCTCTGGATCGGTACCGCTTGGGCCGAGGCCCGGCGCTTTCGCCGCGCCACCTCGCGTGTCGAGCGGATCGTCATGAGCGCGGACGGACGCCTGCGGGGCGGCGTGGGTGACGATCTCCGTTACCCGCTGGAGCTCCTGCCGGGCAGCGTCGTCGGCCGCCGCATGGCCTGGCTCAGGCTGCGCTTCGAGGACGGGCTGTCCTGGGGCGAGCTCGTCACGGAGCGCCGCGGCGGGCGCGAGGCGTGGCGGCGGCTCAGGGTCATCTGGCGCCACCGCGGCCATTTTGGCCGCCCCTCGAGAAGCTGATACCATTCGCGCACCGTGGACGACCCACCGGGGCGGCCCGCAAGGCGAATGGCCGGAACGGGTTCACATTTCTCTCGAAACAGTGTCGATGTCCGACGCACCTACCCGAGAACTTTCCAACAGGCGGCCGGTCTATTGCGGGGTCGGCCCAAGGGCCCGCCGGCGGCTGCAATTGCCGGTCGGGGCGCGCCGGCATGGCGGGTGACTCCACCGACGCCCAGCTGGTCCGGCGCGTCCAGAAGGGTGACAAGGGTGCCTTCGATCTACTGGTTCTCAAGTATCAGCACAAGATCGTCAATCTTGTCATGCGTTATGTGCGGGACCCCGACCAGGCCCTGGACATTTCCCAGGAAGCGTTTCTCAAGGCTTATCGGGCCCTGCCTCGCTTCCGTGGAGAGAGCGCCTTTTACACCTGGCTCTACAGGATCGCGGTGAACACGGCAAAGAACTACCTGGCTGCACAGCGCCGTCGTCCGATGGATGTCGAGCTCGACATGCAGGACCCGGAGCAGTTCGACCTGCACGCGAAGCTTCGCGAGACCGATACCCCCGAAGGCGTGACCTTGAGCCGCGAGCTCCACGAAACGGTGGAGCGCGCGATCGAATCGTTGCCCGACGACTTGCGTACCGCCATCGTGCTCAGGGAGCTCGATGGCATGAGCTACGAAGAAATTGCACAGACGATGGACTGTCCGGTCGGGACCGTTCGTTCCCGGATCTTCCGTGCCCGGGATGCGATCGGCAAGAAGATCGGCAACCTGGTGGACTAGCGACTGGACAGGAACGTGACCGGATCGATCCGAGCGGGTGACCTATGAACGATGCCCTCAAAATGCAGGTTTCCGCCTTCGTCGACGGCGAGCTGCCCGAAAACGAGACCGAGTTGCTGCTCCGGCGGCTGAGCCAGGATCCGGCGTTGCGGCAGCTCGTGGCGCAATACCTGATGATCGGCCGGGCGATCCGGCGCGAGCGCGACGTGCCCGGGATGCACGAGCTGCGCGGGCGTATCGCGAGAGCGCTGGGAGAAGAGCCGCCGATCGAAACCGTCGTCACCCGCGAGCCGCGCCCTGTACGCTGGATGAAGCCCGTCGCCGGGTTTGCCATCGCCGCCTCGGTGGCCGCCGTGGCAGTGGTCGGCCTGCGTACGCTGCAGGAGCCCCCGACCGCCACCCGCGAGACGCTGTCGGCGGACGCCACCCGGGCGGCGTACACGCAGCCGCGGCCCGAGGAAGCGCTGCCGGCGCGGCCCAGCGACACGCTCATGCAGTATTACGTGCGTCACGGCGAAGCTTCCGCGGATCTCGGCCCGAATGGTATTCTTACCCGACTCGTAACGCTCGAGCTCCGGCACGGCGAGCTCGTCGAGGTCGAGCCGACGAGAGCGCCGCGGCAGCGGAACGAGGAGAACAACCGGGAGCAGCCGGACGACGGGGACGACGACAATGGCGAATGACGATCGCGACCGGCAACCGGCCCGATCGGGGGTGGCGGCATTTCCATGAGACGCGCGCCTGACCCGACCTGCCTCTCCTGCCTCTTCGCCCTCTGCACGCTGGCCTTTGCCGCCGCCGCCGGTGCGCGCGAACGGCAGGGTCCCCTCGACTGGCTCGATCGCATGTCCACCGCGATCTCCACGCTGGAGTACGAAGGTACGGTCATCCGCCGACAGGACGGCGAGGCACAGGCGCTCAAGGTCGTTCACCGGCTCGTCGACGGTGTCGTCAACGAGCGCGTGGTGAGCCAGGAGGGGCGCCAGCTCGAGGTCATTCGCATCGGCAACGAGGTCCATTGCATTTTGCCGGACAGCCGCTCGGTGCTGATCGAGGAATGGGACGACCAGAGCACGCTGTTCTCGATGCTGCCGAGCAGCGACGGGCGGTTCGCTGGCGTCTACGACGTGTCCGTCGTGCGCGAGGAGCGGGTGGCCGGGAGGCCGTCCGTCCTGATCGCGATCCGGCCGCACGATGCGTACCGGTTCGGCCACCGCCTGTGGCTCGACCGCGAAACGGCATTTCCGCTGCGCACCGAGCTCGTCGACACCGACGGGACGGCGATCGAGCAGCTCAAGTTCGCCGACATCAGCTTCGATCCGGTCGGCAAGGACGAGAAGCTCGAGCCTTCCTTCGACCTCGAGAACTTCACGTGGTACAGCGAGCCGCAGCAGGCGCGGGCGCGCGAGGTCGAAACCGACTGGGTCTGCGACGACCTGCCGCCCGGCTTCCGCGTGATGTCCACCCGCGATGAGCGGCTGCCCGGCAACGACGAGCCGGTGACCCACATCGTGTACGGCGACGGGCTCGCGACCGTCTCGGTCTTCATCGCCGAGGGCGAGGACCAGAGCATTGCCCGGCGCTCGGCTTTCGGGGCGTCCAATTCCTTCAGCACCCAGATCGGCGGGCACCAGGTGACCGCCGTCGGCGAGGTCCCTTCCGAAACGGTGCAGCGCATCGCCACCTCGATGCGCCGGCGCTGAGCCCGGCCCCATGGAGAGCGTAGCCACGGTTCTCGCGGTCGCAGGGGAGCGCGCGCGGGTGTGCGTGGATACGCCCGCGGCGTGCGCCCGCTGCGCGGCCGGGCGCGGCTGCGGTGCCCTGGTCTTCTCCCGCCGCGGGCCGGTGGAGATCGACGCCCGGGTCGCCCCGGGGCTCGTGCTCCGCCCGGGCGACCGGGTCCGGCTCGAGCTCGAATCCGACCGCCTGCTCGCCGTTGCCGGCCTGGCGTACGGGCTGCCGCTCGCGGGGCTCGTGGCCGGGACGATCGCGGCCGGGGCCTGGGCGCCGGGCAGCGAGCTCGCGTCCGTCGCCGGC
This sequence comes from Woeseiaceae bacterium, assembly GCA_035304345.1. GTDB lineage: Bacteria > Pseudomonadota > Gammaproteobacteria > Steroidobacterales > Woeseiaceae > IDS-8. The sequence continues at coordinate 54,270 of DATGQE010000016.1, forward strand.
GCGCTCACCGGGCTCTTCGCCGGCGCGCTCGGCGGCCGTCGCGGCCTCGCACGGCGTGCCACGCAAGCCGCCTGCGTGCCGACCGCGGCGGCCCGGCTGCGGTGAGCCTGCCGGAGGTGGCGGTGTACACCCGCCCCGGCTGCCACCTGTGCGAAGTGCTGCTCGAATCGCTGGTGCCCCTGGTGCGCGGCCGGGCGCGACTCGAGCTGCGCGACGTGGACACGGAGCCGCGCTGGCGCGACGAGTTCGGCAGCCGCGTGCCGGTGGTGGCGGTCGACGGCCTGGTCGTCTGCGAGCACGTGCTGGACGAGGCCGCCCTCGAGCGCAGCCTCGCGCCGCGGCCCGAGTGAGCCCGCGCCGCGCAGCCTTCGTGGCGGGAGCGGGCGGGGGCAGGCCCGGCCGGCGCGTGCAGCCGTCCGTGGGTCCGCGTCGAGCGGGTATACTTCGCCGTTTTCCGGCCCGGCCCGGGACTGCCGGGGCCGGCATCGAGGCTTCATGCAGCACATCCGCAACTTTTCGATCATCGCCCACATCGATCACGGCAAGTCCACGCTGGCCGATCGCTTCATCCAGATCTGCGGCGGGCTGGACGAGCGCGAGATGCTGGACCAGGTCCTCGATTCGATGGACCTGGAGCGCGAGCGCGGCATCACGATCAAGGCGCACAGCGTGACCCTCGATTACCGCTCCGACGACGGCCGGCTCTACCGGCTCAACCTGATCGACACGCCGGGGCACGTCGATTTCTCCTACGAGGTCTCGCGCTCGCTGGCGGCGTGCGAGGGTGCGCTGCTGGTCGTCGACGCCGCGCAGGGCGTGGAAGCGCAAAGCGTCGCGAACTGCATCACCGCCATCGACCAGGGGCTCGAGGTGCTGCCGGTGCTGAACAAGATCGACCTGCCGGCGGCCGAGCCCGAGAAGGTGATGCAGGAGATCGAGGACATCATCGGCATCGAGGCCCGCGGCGCGGCGCAGGTCAGCGCGAAGACGGGGCAGGGCGTGAAAGAGCTGCTCGAGGAGGTCGTGAAGAAGATCCCGCCGCCGGCCGGCGACCCGGACGCCCCGCTGCAGGCGCTCATCATCGACTCCTGGTTCGACAACTACGTGGGCGTCGTCTCGCTCGTGCGCGTCGTCAACGGCCGGATCAGGAAAGGCGACAAGATCACGATCATGTCGACGGGACGGACGTACACGGCCGACAGCGTCGGCGTGTTCACGCCGAAGATGCGGGAGCTCGAGGAGCTCGGCACGGGGGAGGTCGGCTTCCTCAACGCGGCGATCAAGGACATCGACGGTGCGCCGGTGGGCGACACGATCACGTCCGCGAACCGGCCCTGCGCGGAGCCCCTGCCCGGCTTCAAGCGCGTGCAGCCGCGCGTGTTCGCGGGGCTGTATCCCGTCAGCTCCGACGACTACGAGGCGTTTCGCGAGGCGTTGAAGAAGCTGCGCCTGAACGACGCGGCGCTGCACTTCGAGCCGGAGACTTCCGCCGCGCTCGGCTTCGGCTTCCGTTGCGGGTTCCTGGGCATGCTGCACATGGAGATCGTGCAGGAGCGCCTCGAGCGGGAGTACAAGCTGGACCTCATCACCACGGCCCCCACGGTGGTGTACGAGGTCCTCCTGACGAGCGGCGAGACGATCCGCGTCGACAACCCGTCGAGCCTGCCGCCGCCGAACAAGATCGCCGAGATTCGCGAGCCCATCATCACGGCCAGCATCCTGGTGCCCGACAGCCACGTCGGGGCAGTGATGAAGCTGTGCATCGAGAAGCGCGGCGTGCAGAAGCAGATGCGCTACTCGGGCAGCCACGTGGCGCTCGAATACGAGATGCCGATGGCGGAGGTCGTGCTCGACTTCTTCGACAGGCTGAAATCGGTGAGCCGCGGCTTCGCGTCCTTCGACTACCAGTTCGAGCGTTTCGATCCCGCTCCCCTGGTGCGCCTCGACATCCTGATCAACAAGGAACGGGTCGACGCGCTGTCGCTGATCGTGCACCGCGCCAGCGCGGAAGCGCGCGGCAGGGAGCTCGTCGAGAAGATGAAGGAGCTGATCCCGCGCCAGATGTTCGACGTCGCGATCCAGGCGGCGATCGGCAGCCAGGTGATCGCGCGCAGCACCGTCAAGGCCTTGAGAAAGAACGTCACCGCGAAATGCTACGGCGGCGACGTTACCCGGAAACGCAAGCTGCTGGAGAAGCAGAAGGCGGGTAAGCGGCGGATGAAGCAGATCGGCTCGGTGGAGATCCCGCAGGAGGCATTTCTCGCCGTGCTGAAAGTCGAAAAGTGAGCAAGTACATTGAACATTGATCTCGCCCTGGTACTGACCGTGCTGACCCTGTTCACCGGCGCGGTCGTCGCGCTGGACAGGTTCTGGCTCCGGAAGCGGTGGGAGGAAAGCGGCGCCCGGCCCGGCAAGACCGTTGCCACCGTCGTGGACTACTCGCGGTCGTTCTTTCCCGTCCTCCTGTTCGTGCTCGTCATCCGCTCGTTCGTGTTCGAGCCGTTCCGCATCCCGTCCGGCTCGATGCGTCCGACGCTGCTGGAAGGCGACTACATTTTCGTCACCAAGTACGCTTACGGGTTGCGCCTGCCCGTGACGAACACGAAGATCCTCGAAACCGGCTCGCCCGAGCGCGGCGACGTCGTCGTGTTTCGCCTGCCGTCGGATCCGAGCGTCAACTACATCAAGCGCGTGGTCGGGCTGCCGGGCGACACCATCGCGTACCGCGACGACGTGTTGTTCGTGAACGGCGAGCGGGTCGAGAAGCGCCGGGCCGGGACGGATCCGGAGTGGCTGCAGGCGGCGTACATCGAGCGCCTGGGCGACCGCGAGCACCGCATACTGCTGTCCGACAGGGTTTCGCTGGAAGGGGAGTGGAAGGTGCCCGAGGGCGAGTACTTCATGATGGGGGACAACCGGGACAACAGCCAGGACAGCCGCGTCATCGGCACCGTTCCCGAAGAGAACCTCGTGGGCAAGGCCGTCCGTATCTGGATGCACATGGACGGCCTCGAATGGCCCGATTGGAGCCGGATCGGCGCGAAGATCGAATGACAAAGTGTGGCGCCAGTCACTGATCGGCGCCTGCCGGCGGCCGTAGAATGCCGCCGGAAAACGGGAGAAAGGCCATGATCCGGAAGGGGAAACGGGGCGAGATTCAGAACGCGCGGCAGCGCGCGCAGTCCGGCATGACCACGATCGGCTTTCTGATCCTGGCCGTGTTCATCGGGCTGTTCGCTTTTGCGTTCATCCGGCTCACGCCGGTCTACCTCAACTACATGAAGATCGCGAGCGTGCTGGAGGGGCTGCAGCAGGAATTCGACGGCCACAACGCCTCGCGTGCCGCGCTGCAGACGTCCCTGGTCCGCCGCCTCTCGGTGGAAAGCGTGAGCCAGATAACGGCGAGAGACATCAAGGTGACGGCGAACGGCGCCGGCTTCCTGGTGGAGGCCGTGTACGACCACACGACGCCGTTCATCGGCAACGTCTCCTTCACGGTGCACTTCGACAAGAAGGTGCAGATCCGGCGCTGAGGCGGCGGCCGCGGCGGCGGCCGTTGAAGAATCCCCGGCCTTGGCCGAAAATTTAGGGCCCGATTTCGCGAGCCTGCCCTTGGAACGCGCCACCGCCTGGCTGAAGGAAAAGCTGGATTACGAGTTCCGCGACGTCGAGCTCCTGAGGCAGGCGCTCACCCATCGGAGTGCAGCGGGACTCAACAACGAGCGCCTCGAGTTCCTGGGCGACGCCGTGCTGGACGTCGTCGTGTCCGAGGTCCTGTTCCGGGCGCGTCCCACGGCCAGCGAGGGCGTCCTGAGCCGCATGCGCTCGTCGCTCGTGAAGGACAGCACGCTCGCCACCGTGGCGACCGCGCTCGGCCTGGGCGAGCACCTCATCCTCGGGCCCGGCGAACGGCGCTCCGGCGGCCAGCAGCGGTCCTCGATCCTCGCCGACGCGCTGGAAGCGATCTTCGGGGCGGTGTACCTCGATGCGGGCTTCGACGAAGCGCGGCGCGTCGTGTACCGGGCCTACGGTGAGCGGCTCGAGGAGCTGCCGGAATCCGCCGCCCACCGCGACCCGAAAAGCCGGCTGCAGGAGCTATTGCAGGCGAGGCAGATCGAGCTGCCGTCGTACCACGTCGAATCGGTGACCGGGAAGGCGCATCGCCAGTCCTTCGAAGTGAGCTGCCGCATCCCGTCTTTGGACACGATGACGCTCGGCCGGGGCCGCACGCGGCGGCAGGCGGAGCAGGAGGCGGCGACGAAGATGCTCGCGCTCGTGGAGGATGGCTAGCGGGGCGTCGATGGCGGGCGAGGCAGGCGCATTCCGCGCCGGCTTCGTGGCGGTCGTAGGCCGCCCGAACGTCGGCAAGTCGACGCTGATCAACGCGCTGGTCGGCACGAAGGTCAGCATCGTGACGCCGCGCCCGCAGACGACGCGGCACCGCATCCTCGGTATCCGCAACGAGCCGGACGCGCAGATGGTGTTCGTGGACACGCCCGGGATGCACAGCCGCGCCCGCAAGGCGATGAACCGCCTGATGAACCGGGCGGCGGACGCGGCGATCGCCGATGCCGAGCTGCTCCTGTTCGTGTCCGAGGCCAACCGCTGGACCGCCGAGGACGAGCGCGCGCTGGAGCGGATCAGGGCCGCCGCGCGGTGCCCCGTGATCGCGGTGCTGAACAAGATCGACAAGGTGCATCCGCGCGAGGCGCTCCTCGCCACCATCGCGGAGCGCGCCGCGCAGTTCGAGTACGCCGAGATCGTGCCGGTGTCGGCGCGGCGCGGCGACAACCTCGCACGGCTGGTCGAGGTCGTGCGCCGCTACCTGCCGGAATCGCCGCCGCTCTTCCCGGCCACGGCCGTGAGCGACCGCAGCGAGAGTTTCCGTGCCGCCGAGATCATCCGCGAGAAGCTGACGCTGGCCCTGCACCAGGAGGTGCCGTACGGCCTGACCGTCGAGATCGAACGCTACGAGCGCGACGAGAACCGGCTCACCATCGGCGCGCTGATCTGGGTGGAGCGCGAGAGCCAGAAGGGCATCGTCGTCGGGAAGGGCGGCGAGCTGCTCAAGCGGGCGGGACGCGCCGCCAGGCTCGAGCTCAAGGCGCTCTACGGGATCCCCGTCCACCTCGACCTCTGGGTCAAGGTCAGGGAGAACTGGGCGGACAGCGAGGAGCAGCTCTTGAAGCTCGGCTACGAGTAGGCCGCGATGCGCGTGCAGGACCAACCCGCGTGGCTGCTGCACCACCGGCCGTTCCAGGACGCGAGCCGGATCCTCGACGTCCTGAGCCGCGACCACGGGCGCCTGTCGCTCGTCGCGCGCGGCAGCCGCTCGGGCCGGTCGCGGCTGAAGGGCGTGCTGCGGCCCTTCCTGCCGCTGTCGCTGTCGTGGGTCGCGCGTTCCGAGCTCGGGACCCTGACCGGCGCCGAGGTGCGCGGGACGCCGCTCGAGCTCACCGGCGAGGCGCTCATGGGCGGCTGGTATCTGAATGAGCTCGTGATGCACCTGCTGCACCGCCACGACCCGCAACCGGAGCTGTTCGACGCCTATTCGGCGGCCGTCACGGGCCTGCGCGACGGCCGCGCCGTCGCCGCGCGGCTGCGCCATTTCGAGCTCGACCTCCTGAGGCTGTGCGGATTCGCCGTCGATCTCGAGCGCGATGCGGCCGGGGGCGAGCCCCTCGACCCGGGCTCGACCTACGAGTACCGGCTCGAGCAGGGCCCGGTGCCCGTCGCCCGGCGCGAGGGCCGGCTCGTGTTCACCGGCGCGGAGCTCCTCGGCATTCACGCGCGGAATTTCGCCGAGCCGGCGGTGCTGCGGGCGGCCGGCCGGCTCCTGCGCGAGGTGCTCACCTTCCACCTGGGGGGCAGGGAGCTCAAGAGCCGCCGCGTGCTGCGGGACATGCGCCGCGCCGTCGCCGTGCCTGCGGATTCGCGGCCGGACGAGGCAGGCTGACGCCGTGCCGGGGCATGGGCTCCGCAAGCGGGTCCGGGTTCGTGGATAATGCTCGCCTGGCAAGGAGCGGTGGAGGGCAATGACGAACCAGCATGCGACGGGGCTCCGACTGGGGGTGAACGTCGATCACGTGGCAACCCTGCGCCAGGCGCGCGGCACCGACTATCCCGACCCGGTCGCCGCGGCGCTGCTCGCGGAGCGGGCGGGCGCGGACAGCATCACCGTCCACCTGCGGGAGGACCGGCGCCACATCCAGGACCGGGATCTGTTCGAGCTCGGCCGGGTCGCGACCACGCGCATCAACCTGGAGATGGCCGTCACGACGGAAATGCTCGACCTCGCCACGCGCGTGAAGCCTGCGGACGTCTGCCTGGTGCCGGAACGGCGCGAGGAGCTCACCACGGAGGGCGGGCTCGACGTCGCCGGGGCACGCGACAGGATCGCGGAGGCCTGCCGGCGCCTGGCCGCAGCCGGCATCCGGGTGTCGCTGTTCGTCGATCCCGAGCCGCACCAGCTCGAAGCCGCCGTCGAGGCCGGCGCGCCCGTCGTGGAAATCCACACCGGCGCGTACGCGGACGCCGACGAGACGTCGCGCGCGGCGGAGCTCGAGCGCGTGGTGGCGGCGGCGGCGCGGGCCCGCGCGCTCGGGCTCCAGGTGCACGCGGGCCACGGCCTCAATTACGACAACGTGCAGCCGGTCGCCGCCATTCCCGAGATCGTGGAGCTCAACATCGGCCACGCGATCGTCTCGCGCGCGGTGTTCGACGGCATCGCCGAGGCGGTGCGGGAGATGAAGCGCCTGATGCTGGAAGCGAGGCGGACGTGATCTTCGGCATCGGCACGGACATCGTGCAGGTGGCGCGCATCGAGGAGACGTTCAAGCGGTTCGGCGAGCGTTTCGTCGAGCGCCTGCTGATGCCGGAGGAGCGCGTCCTGTACGAGCGAACGCAGCAGCCCGTGCGCTTCCTCGCGATGCGCTTCGCGGCCAAGGAGGCGGCGGTCAAGGCCATGGGGACCGGCTTTCGCCACGGCATGTGGATCCGTGACGTGGGGGTGTTGAACAACGACTGGGGGCGCCCGTACCTCATCTTCTCCGAGCGCGGCGAGAGCACCTGCCGGCGGCTGGGCGTTGGCGAGGGGCACGTCAGCCTTACCGACGACGGCGGTTTCGTGGTGGCGTTCGCGGTCCTGATGCAGGCTTCGGCCACCGCTCCCGCCGGCTCCTGATTCCTGCCGATGATCTGTTTCGCTTTCGACATCGAAACCGTTCCCGACGTCGAGACCGGGCGTGTCCTGTGGGGCCTCGAGGGCCTGCCGGACGCCGACGTCGCGCGCGCCATGACGTTCCTGCGCCAGCAGGCTACGGGCAGCGAGTTCCTGCCGCTGCACCTGCATCGCGTGGTCGCCATCTCCGTGGCCCTGCGCACCGACGACAGCTTCCGGGTGTGGAGCCTCGGCGACCCGGAGGCGGGTGAGGCCGAGATCATCCAGCGCTTCTTCGACGGCATCGAGCGCTACGCGCCCGCGCTCGTCTCCTGGAACGGCTCGGGCTTCGACCTGCCGGTGCTGCACTACCGGGCGCTCAAGCACAAGGTCCGCGCGCCGCGTTACTGGGAGACCGGGGACGGCGACCGCGACTGGCGCTACAACAACTACCTCGGCCGTTACCACTGGCGTCACCTCGACCTGATGGACGTGCTCTCCGGGTTCCAGTCCCGCGGCCGCGCCGGGCTGGACCAGGTGGCCGTGCTGCTCGGGTTCCCCGGCAAGCTCGGCATGAGCGGCGACGCGGTGTGGGACCGCTGGCTCGCGGGCGACATCGAGCACATACGCCACTACTGCGAGACCGACGTCCTCAACACCTGGCTCGTGTACCTGCGCTTCGAATACATGCGCGGACGGCTCGACGACGACGGTCTCGCGCGCGAGCTCGAGGTCGTGCGCTCGGCGCTGGCCTTGAGCGGCAAGCCGCACCTCGAGCGCTTTCTCGAGGCGTGGCAGGGGAGTCCGGGCGGGTGAAGCGCAGCGAGCCCGAAACCGTCACGGTCGGCGCGATGAGCCAGGACGGGCGGGGGATCGCGGCGATCGGCGGCAAGAAGGTCTTCGTCCCCGGCGCACTGCGCGGCGAGACGGTGCGCATCCTGCGCCGCCGGCGGCACCGCCATTTCGACGAGGCGGAGCTGCTCGACGTGCTCGAACCGTCGCCGCAACGCGTGGTGCCGCGCTGCGCCGTGTACGGCGTCTGCGGCGGCTGCTCGCTGCAGCACCTGCCGGTCGCGGACCAGCGGGCGCTCAAGCAGGACGCGCTCGCCGATACCCTCGCGCGCATCGGGGGCGTCGCCCCGCGGCGCTGGCTGCCGCCCGTGTACGACGAGGCCGGTGAATGGCACTACCGCCGGCGCGCCCGGCTGGCCGTCAAGGACGTGCCGGGCAAGGGCCGCGTGCTGGTGGGCTTTCGCGAGCGGCACACCCCCTACGTCACGGAGATGCTCCGCTGCGAGGTGCTGGCCGCGCCGCTCGACGCCCTGCCGGGGCCGCTCTCGGAGCTGGTCGGGCGGCTCTCCATCCGCCGGCGCGTGCCGCAGATAGAGGCCGCCGTGGCGGACAACGGCACCGAGCTCGTGTTCCGCGTGCTCGACCCGCCGAGCCCCGCCGACGAGGCGGAGCTCATCGATTTCGCCCGGGCGCACGGCGTGCGGATCGCCCTGCAGCCCGGCGGCCCCGATTCCGTCCGGCCGCTGTACCCGCTGGCAGCGGAGCCCCTTTATTATGAGTTGCCGCAATGGGACCTGCGCCTGCGCTTCGGCGCCACCGATTTCGTGCAGGTGAACGGGCCGGTCAACGCGCGCATGGTGGCCGCTGCGCTCGAGCTGCTCGACCCGGGGCCCGGCGACCGCGTGCTCGATCTCTACTGCGGCATCGGCAACTTCTCGCTGCCGCTCGCCCGACGCTCGCGGAGCGTGCTCGGCATCGAGGGGGAGGCGCGCATGGTGGCCCGGGCCCGCGAGAACGCCGCCGCGCACGGCCTCGACCACGCCGAGTTCAAGGTGGCGGACCTCGCAGCCGTGGACGGGCGCGAGCCCTGGCTCGCCCGGGGCTTCGAGCGCGTGCTCCTGGACCCCGCGCGCAGCGGGGCCGCGGCGGTCGTGCCGCACCTCGCGCGGACCGGGGCGACGCGCATCGTGTACGTGTCCTGCCACCCGGCGACGCTGGCGCGCGACGCCCGCGTGCTCACGGGCGGCGGCTACGCGCTGGAGGCGGCGGGCATCGTCGACATGTTCCCCCACACCGCGCACGTGGAGGCCATCGCACTTTTCGTCAAAGTGTAGTATTCGTGGCAAGTTAGCGCATATTGTTGAGAAAAGGGTTCGCAGCCATGGCACTGGGGCCGGTCATGCTGGACATCGAGGGGCTGGAGCTCACGCCGGCGGATCGCGCCCTGCTCGCGGAGCCGGCGGTCGGCGGGGTCATCCTGTTCAGCCGCAACTATGCCTCGCCGACGCAGCTCGCCGACCTGGTCGGCGCGATCCGGGCGGTGCGCAGCCCGCCGCTGCTCGTGGCCGTGGATCACGAGGGCGGCCGGGTGCAGCGCTTCCGCGACGGGTTCAGCCGCATCCCGCCCATGCGGCGCTTGGGCCAGCAGTACGACGCCGACCGCGAGCGGGGCCTCGCGCTCGCCAGGACGGCCGGCTGGCTCATCGCCTCCGAGCTCCGCGCGAGCGGCATCGACCTCGCCTTCGCGCCCTGCGTCGACCTCGATTACGGGGTGAGCGAGGTGATCGGCGACCGCGCGTTCCACCGGGAGCCGGACGCGGTCGCCGAGCTCGCGGCGGCGTTCTGCCGCGGCATGAAGGACGCGGGGATGGCCGCCGTCGCCAAGCACTTCCCCGGGCACGGGGCCGTGGTGGCCGATTCGCACGAGAAGCTGCCGGTGGACCGGCGCGATTTCGGCGACCTCCTGGACGACATGCGGCCGTACGAGAAGCTGATCGGGCGGCGCGCGGTGGCGGGGGTCATGCTCGCGCACGTCGTCTACCCGGAGACGGACCCGCTGCCCGCGAGCCTCTCGCCGTGGTGGATCGGCACCCAGCTCCGTGCCCAGCTCGGCTTCGACGGCGCCGTGTTCTCGGACGACCTCTGCATGCGGGCCGTGACCGCCGGTTTCGGCTCGCTGCCGCAGCGGGCGCGGCGCGCCCTCGAGGCCGGCTGCGACATGGTCCTGGCGTGCAACGACCGCGCCGGCGCGCGGGAGACGGTCGCGGCGCTCGCCGACTGGTCGAACCCGCCTTCGCTGGTCCGGCTGGCGCGCCTGCACGGCACCGGGGCGCCGCTGCGCGAGACGCTGCTCGCCAGCGACGAGTGGCAGGCCGCCGCGGAGCAGGTCGGCAGCCTGCTCGACCCGCCGGCGCTCGAGCTCGGTGCCTGATGCCCGCGAGCTCGCCCCCCGACGCCCTGCGCTTCGCGGTCATCGCCGGCAGCGGCTTCGCCGGTCTTGCGGCCGGCGCCCCGGCGCTCGCGCTGACCACCGCCTACGGGCCGCCGTCGGCGCCCTTGCGGCGCATCGAGCTCGGCGGGCAGCCGGTGTGGCTGCTCGCGCGGCACGGGGACCCGCACGTCATCCCGCCGCACCGGGTCAACTACCGCGCCAACCTGCGGGCCCTGCAGATGGCCGGCGCGGCCGTGGTCGTGGCGCTCAACACCGTCGGCGCCGTCCACCCGCGCCATGCCCCCGGGGAGCTTGCCGTGCCGGACCAGCTCATCGATTACACGTATGGACGGGATCACAGTATTTATGACGGCGAGTCCGCTACCCTCGACCACATCGACTTCACCGAGCCGTTCTGCGGCCGGCTGAGGGCCGGGCTGCTCGCGGCCGCGGCCGCCGCCCGGGTGGCTTGCCACGACGGCGGCGTGTACGCCGTGACCCAGGGGCCGCGGTTGGAGACCGCGGCCGAGGTGAACCGGCTGGAGCGCGACGGGGCCGATTTCATCGGCATGACCGCGATGCCCGAGGCCGCGCTCGCCCGCGAGCTCGGGATGCGCTATGCCTGCCTGTCGCTGGTCGTCAACCGGGCGGCGGGCAGGGGAGAACGGGGAATCCATGAGGACATCCAGGCAGCGACGGACACGGCCCGGGAACGGGCGCTGCGGGTGCTCGGGGCGTTCTTCGGCGCAGGGTTCGCAGCGGCCCTCGTGGACGGCGGCTGAGGCGGGCGGCCGGTGAGCGCGGCCCTGCGCACGGTGCAGCCGGAGGTCCTGGAGCAGCTCGTCCAGGGCCTCGCGGAGCCGGTCGTCGTGGCGCGGGTCGATCGGCCGGACTGGCCCGTGGTGCTCAGCAACGGCGCGTTCGCGACCCTGTCCGGCAACAAGCCGGCGGCGGGCCGGCCGCTCGCCGACGTCATGGAGCAGCTCATCGGCCGCGAGCTCGCCCTCGAGGTGAGCGAAACCGTGCGGTCGGGCCACGAGAACGCGCTGCCGGTGGAGCTCGCCCGCCGCGAGTACCTCCTCGTGCTGAAACCCCTGACGCTGCCCGGCGACAACCGGGCCCGCTACTTCGCGGGCTACTGGCGCCGGGTGCCCGCGGGTCCCGCGGCGGCGACGGACGCGGAGCTCCAGCAGGCGCTGATCCGTGCGCGGCGCCGGCTGCGCGACCTGTCGCGCGACGACCCGGTCACCGGGCTGCTCACGGAGGCGGCCTTCTCCGAGGTGCTCGCCCACGACTGGGCGGTCGCGGCGCGCGAGAAGAGCCGCCTCGCGCTCATCGGGTTCTCCCTCGACGATTTCGCCGCCTATGTCGAGGTGTTCGGGCGCCACGCGAGCGATTCGTGCCTGCGGCGCGTGGCGCAGGCGATACGCCGCTGCCTGAAGCGTGCGAGCGACGTGGCGGGCCGGATCAGCACCCCGGACGGCGACCTGCTCGTCGTGCTGTCGCACGCTTCCGAGGAGGCGGGAGTGCAGGCGTTCGCCGAGCGCATCGCGACCGCGGTGCGGGAGCTCGGCATCCATCACCCGCGCTCGAAGGTGGCGCGCTTCGTCACCGTCAGCAGCCGCACGGCTTTTGCCGAGCCCCATGCGGAGGGCGCGCGGTCCGATCGCTTCCTGGAGCGCCTGCTGCAGGCGTGAGCGTCGCCCGCGGGCGCGCCGAGTTCAAGGGAGCGGGCTGGCCGGCGGCTCCTGCACCCGCGTCAGCTTTGCAATGACGCCGAAGCGCGGGTGGTCGTAGTAGCGGATCTCGCCGTCGCGCAGGATGCGGTCCTCCGCGATGCGATAGCGCACCGGGAACGCGGGTTGCAGGCTGCGCGCGTCGCCGAACGCCGGCTCGTCGGGCAGGCCGCTCGCCGCGATCGCGCGGTCGGTGGCGGCGCGCCCGGGGTCGCTTGCGTCCGCGACCCGCCGGGGATCGAACGCGGCGTCCAGGGTCAGGTCGAGCCCCAGGTGTACGAAGCGTCCCTGGTACAGCGTCACGGTGCCGTCGAGGCCCGGTGGCGGGTCGCCGAGCGCCCGCAGCCGGATGGACGGGGAGGCCGCCTGCGGCGGCGTGGCCTGCGTCCAGGCGGTGCGCATGATCGGGTGGTAGGCGTCGAGCGCCACGAGCCGCTCCCAGATCCCGTCCATCGTCCAGGCCTCGGGCGGCAGGCGCGTGAGCTCGATGCGGCCGCGCAGCGGGATGTCGGCGAGGTCGGTGTCGAGGCCCGAGATCTCGGTGTCGACCGCGATCTCCCCGGCCTCCCCGGGGGCTGCCGCGTCCCGCTCCCCGGCCGCCACCGGGTCGCCCGTTGCCTCCGGTCCGTCGAGCGGCCGGTCGCCGAACACCGGGATCGCCTCGCCGCCGCCTTCCGGCAGTGCGTACGGATCGCCCTCCGGCACCTCGGGCACGAAGATCTCGTCGCCCGCATACGCGCTCTCGTCGTAGGCGAACACGATGAGCTCGACGGTGTAGCGCGGCCAGTCGGGGGCCGGCGCGGGTGCGGCGTCGTCGCCGACCGGCGGCAGCGGCTCCTCTGCCGGGAGCGGGGGCGCTGCCAGGGCGAAAGCCGCCAGCGCGCAGAGCGACAGCGGGCAGCGGGCGAGTCGCCGGGCAGGGCTCACGATCCGGTCCGTTGGCATTGCCTCCTCCCTGTCATCCTGCGGCCGCCCGGCTCACGCCGGCCGGCGAGCCGACGGCAAGCCTCGCCAGGAGGTCCTCGACGACGGTGAATCTAGCCTCCTCGTCCGGCATTGCCAAGCGGAACTGCAGCCGGTCGGCGCCCTGCAGCCGGTAGGTGCGGTCGTTGCGCTGCACGAGCTCGACCAGCACGGCCGGGTCCACCGCGGCGTGCTGGCCGAACTGCAGGAAGCCGCCCGCGGCCGACGCGTCGATCTTCTCGATGCCGAGCGCGGCGGCGTCGAGCTTCAGGCCGGCGATGCGCATGAGGTTCTTCGCGGCGGGCGGCAACAGCCCGAAGCGGTCGATCAGCTCGACCTGCAACTCGTCCAGCTCGGCATGGGAGGCGGCGCTCGCGATGCGCTTGTACAGCATCAGCCGCAGGTGCACGTCGGGCACGTAGTCCTCGGGCAGCAGGGCAGGCAGGTGCAGGTTGATCTCCACGCCCGCTTCGAGCGGCTCGAGCAGGTTCGGCTCCTTTCCGGAGCGCAGCGAGCGGATCGCACGCGACAGGAGCTCGGTGTAGAGGGAGAACCCGATCTCCTGGATCTGGCCGCTCTGCTCCTCGCCCAAAAGCTCGCCCGCGCCGCGGATCTCGAGGTCGTGGGTCGCGAGGATGAACCCGGACCCCAGGTCCTCCAGCGAGTCGATGGCCTCGAGCCGCTTGATCGCGTCGGCGGTCATCGCGGCGCGTGGCGGCGCGATGAGATAGGCGTACGCCCGGTGATGGGAGCGCCCGACCCGCCCGCGGAGCTGGTGGAGCTGCGCAAGGCCGAAGCGGTCCGCGCGGTTGATGACGATGGTGTTCGCCGTCGGCACGTCGATGCCGCTTTCGATGATCGTCGTGCACAGCAGCACGTTGAAGCGGCGATGGTAGAAGTCCAACATCACCTGCTCGAGCTCGCGCTCCGGCATCTGGCCGTGGGCGATGCGGATGTCGGCCTCCGGCACGAGCTCGCGCAGGCGCTCCGCCACGCGTTCGATGTCCTGCACGCGGTTGTGGATGAAGTACACCTGGCCGCCACGCTTGATCTCGCGCAGGACGGCCTCGCGGATCACGACGTCGTTCCACTCGCTCACGAACGTCTTCACGGACAGCCGGAGCGCCGGGGGCGTCGTGATCAGCGACATGTCGCGCAGGCCGCCGAGCGCCATGTTCAGCGTGCGCGGGATCGGCGTCGCGGTCAGGGTGAGCACGTCCACTTGGGCGCGCAGCGCCTTGATGGCTTCCTTGTGCCGGACGCCGAAGCGGTGCTCCTCGTCGACGATGACGAGGCCGACGTCCTTGAAGTCCTTCGTGTGCTGCAGGAGCTTGTGGGTGCCGATCACGATGTCCACGGCGCCGGAGCGCATGCCGGCAACGACCGCGTCGGTGCCCTTCCGGCCGCGAAACCGCGACAGCACCTCGATGCGGACCGGCCACTCGGCGAACCGGTCCTTGAACGTCTGCGCGTGCTGCTCGGCGAGCAGCGTCGTCGGCACGAGGATCGCCACCTGCTTGCCGCCCTGCACGGCGGCGAACGCGGCGCGCAGCGCCACCTCGGTCTTGCCGAAGCCCACGTCGCCGCACACGATGCGATCCATGGGGCGGTCGGAGGCGAGGTCCTCCAGGACCTCGTCGATGGTGCGGGCCTGGTCGGGGGTCGGCTCGAACGGGAACCCTTCCTCGAAAGCCCGGTACTCCGCCTCCGGCCAGCGCAGCGGATGCCCCGGGCGCGCCGCCCGGCGCGCGTACACGTCGAGCAGCTCGGCGGCGACGTCGCGGATGCGCTTCGCGGCACGCTGCTTCGCTTTCGCCCACTGGTCGCTCCCCAGCCGGTGCAGCGGCGCGTTCTCGGGCGCCGCCCCGGTGTAGCGCGACACCCGGTCCAGCGAGCCGACGGGCACGTACAGCTTGTCCCCCTCGGCGTACTCGAGGCACAGGTATTCGCCGGTGATGCCGGCCGTCTCCAGCGTGACGAGGCCGCGGTAACGGCCGACCCCGTACTCCGCGTGCACCACCGGGGAGCCCTCCGCGAGATCGTTGAGCTCGCGGATGATGGCCTCGGGATCGCGCTCGGCGCGGCGCCGCCGCGCCCGTTGCCTCGGCCGCTCGCCGAAGAGCTGCTGCTCCGCGATGACTGCGAGCCCGGCGGACGGCAGCAGCATGCCGGCGGCCGCGGGGGCGACGGCCACGGCGAGGCGCGCGTCGGATTCCAGGAACGCCTGCCAGCCCGCCACGCGCTCCACGCCGAGCCTCCGGCCCTGGAGCAGCTCGAGGATGTGCTCGCGCCGGCCGGCGGATTCGGCCGTGAACAGGATGCGGCCGTCGAACTCGCCGATGAACCGCATCAGCGCCTGCGCCGCATCCTCGTATTGCGCGGAGACCCGCAGGGCCGGCGGCATGCGCGCGGGCACGTTGAGGGCATCGTCCGCTTCGGCCACCGACAGCGCCTGGTAGCTCACGCGGCGGAAACGCGAGAGGCGCTCGCTCACCTCCGCCGCCGTCGCGAACGCCTCGTCCGGCGGCAGCACGGGGCGCTCGGGATCCAGGCGGGTGAGCTCGTAACGCTCCGCGATCTCCTCGCGGGCACGAGCGAGCAGCTCCTCCAGCTCGGAGGGCACGAAGAGCGCCGATCCTTCCGGCAGGTAATCGAGCAGGTTCGCCGTGGACTCGAAGAACAACGGCAGGTAGTACTCGATGCCGCCGTGCGCGATGCCTTCCGACACCTCGCGGTACACGCGCGACTTCGACGGCTGTCCCTCGAAGCGCGCGCGGTAGGCGCGACGGAAACGGTTGATGCCTTCCTCGTCGAGCGGCACCTCGCGCGCCGGCAGGATCTCGATCGACGGGATCGACTCCGTGGTGAGCTGCGTCTCGGGGTCGAACAGCCTGAGCGTCTCGACCTCGTCACCGAAGAAATCGATGCGCACGGGGGCGGTCGAGCCCATCGGGAACACGTCGAGCAACGATCCGCGCACGGCCATCTCGCCGTGCTCCCCGACCTGCGGCACGCGCAGGTAGCCCGCGGCGGCCAGGGAGTCGATGAACGCCTCGCGCTCGAGCTCCTGGCCGGCTTCGAGCCGCAAGGAGCGCAGCGCCACGTACCCGGTCGGCGGCAGCCGCTGCAGCAGGCTCGCCGCGGAGGCGATGACGATGCCGCGCTCGAGGCCGGGGAGCTCCGCGAGCACCGCGAGGCGCCGCGAGACGATGTCCTGGTGCGGCGAGAAGGAATCGTAGGGCAGGGTCTCCCATTCGGCGAAGTGCCGCACGGGCAGCGTTTCGCCGGCGAACCAGCGGATTTCCGCCTCGAGCTGGTCGGCATGGCCGGGGTCGCGCGCCAGGACGACGAGCGGCCGTGCGAGGCCGTGGGCGAGCTCCACCGCCGCGAGCGAGGCGGCGGCGCCCACGAGCTGCCCGAGCGCGAGCGCCCGCGCGTCGGGCACGGCGGACGACGAAACGAGCAGGAATCGTGGGGACACGACTGGCGAAGGGATCGGGAAAGGGTCGGGCACGGTGGCCCGGCATTATCGCACAGCGGCACCCCCGGCGGCACCGGCCCCGGCGGCGCCGGGCCGTGCACCCGCCGGGCGGCGGTTTCCCGTCCCCTTCAGCCCGCGCGGCGGGGCGCAGCGCAAGCTTGCGCGTTCGCTCTAGCGTTTCGCGACGGCGTGGATGACCTTGTCGTACTCGAAGTAGACGACGAAGTCCGGGTATTCCCAGCGCGAGATCGGCGGGTCGCCGACCGGGCTGCGGCGCGAGGCCGGCTCGCCGTAATCGCGCGCGACCCGCTCCTGGGTCATGCCGCGGGTGGGCTTCCCGGCCTGCTCGAACATCTCGCGGGCCTGTGCCGGGCTCAGGTCGAGGGTGTCCGCCACCGCCGCCGTCGAAAGCCCGAGAAGCCACGCGAGCGTGAATACAGCGATCCTGGTCATTGGCCTTTTCCTCATTGGCCTTCCCCTCGGCCGGACGCGTGCCTGAAGGCCCGCTCACGGTCTTTCTACACGGAACCGCTCGTCCGGCTCCGGGACGCGGTTCTCATTCTCGCGGGCGATTATACCGGCGGCGCCGGAGAGTACCGCGTGGCAGCCACCCGCCTGCGCGCAAAATTGTGAGCTTGGTCACATTTCTTCTGTGGTTTAATGCGCCCGATGATCAATCCCGTCGAGCTCTTCATCGGGTTCAGGTACCTCCGCGCAAAGCGACGCACGCGCTTCGTTTCCTTCATCACGCTGATCTCGCTCGCCGGCGTGGCGCTGGGCGTGGCGGCGCTGATCGTGATCCTGTCCGTCATGAACGGCTTCGAGGCCGAGCTCAGGAGTCGCCTGCTCAGCATGACGGCCCACGGCTACGTCACCGGGAACGACGGCCGGGTACGGGAGTGGAGCGCGGTGCGTGACGCCGCGCTCGCGGTCCCGGGCGTGGTGGCCGCGGCGCCGGTGATCGAGATGGAAGGCATGCTGCGCACCGGCCAGGGGCTCACCGCGGTGCTCATCGAGGGGATCGTGCCCGCGCTGCAGGAGACGCTGTCGAGCGGCAACGTGTACTTCGTCGCGGGCGGGCCGGCAGCGCTCCAGCCGGGCGAAAGGGGCATCCTGCTCGGACGCATTCTCGCTCACGACCTCGGCGTGTGGGCGGGCGACGGCGTCGTGCTGCTCGTCCCGCGGCCGCTCGGGGAAGGCAACGTCGAGCTGGTGCTGGAGCGCTTCGTGGTGCGCGGCGTGTTCGAAGCCGGCATCCAGGAGCACGACGCCAGCCTCGCCATCGTGCACCTCGAGGACGCCGCGCGGCTTCTGGCCTTGGGCGACGCCGTGTCGGCCGTGCGCTTCCGGGCGGCGGACGTGATGGCGGCGCCGGAAGTCTCGCGCAGGATCGCGAACGCCGTCGGTGCCGGGTTCCGCACCAGCGACTGGACGATCGAGAACGAAAGCTATTTCCGTGCGATCCGGCTGGAGAAGATGATGATGTCCCTCATCCTCTCCCTCATCATCGGCGTCGCGGCCTTCAACATCGTGGCGAGCCTCGTGATGGTCGTGACCGACAAGACGGCAGAGATCGCGATCCTGCGCACGCTCGGCATGTCGCCCGGCGCGGTCGTGCGCGTGTTCTTCGTGCAGGGCGCGGCGATCGGCTGGCTCGGGGTCGTCCTCGGCGTGGTCGGCGGCGTGCTGCTCGCGGTGAACGTGCCTACCCTGGTGCCGCTGCTGGAGGAGACTTTCGGGTTCCAGATCATGCCGGGCGACGTCTACTACGTCACCCGCATACCGTCGATCGTGGAGGGGATCAACGTCGTCGTGATTGCGGTGGCCGCGCTCCTCCTGACCGCGCTCGCGACGCTCTATCCCGCCCGTCGCGCCGCGCGCGTGAACCCGGCGGCGGCGCTGAGGTACGAGTAGGTGCAGGTGCCCTTCGAGTGGTGGATCGGGCGCCGCTACGTGCGCTCGAAGAGCGGCAATCGCTTCGTGTCGCTCATCTCCGCGATCTCCATGCTCGGCATCGCCATCGCGGTCGCCGTGCTCATCGTCGTGCTGTCCGTCGTCAACGGGTTCGAGCAGGAGCTCAGGCTCAGGTTGCTCGCGATGTCGGCGCACGCGATGGTCGAGAGCCCCGACGGCCGGCTCGCGCACTGGCGCGCCCGGCTCGCGGACGCGGCCGGGCATCCGGAGGTGACCGGGGCGGCACCGTACGTCCAGGGCCGCGGCCTGCTCGTCAGCGGCGAAGCATTGAGCGGCGTCGAGCTCCGCGGCATCGATCCCGCCCTCGAGCCGGGGGTGTCCGGCATCGGCGATCTCCTGCAGGCCGGTGACCTCGACGCGCTCGAGCCGGGCAGCTTCGGCATCCTGCTCGGGAACGAGCTCGCCCGCCATCTCGGGGCGGCGCCCGGCGACAAGGTCACCGTCGCGCTCGCGGAGGGCACGGTGACCCCGTTCGGGGTGATCCCGCGCACCAAGCGGTTCACCGTGCAGGGCGTCTACCGGGTGGGCATGTACGAGTTCGACCGCCGCCTCGCGTTCATCAACCTCGAGGACGCGCAGCGCCTGTTCCGGACGGGCGACGCGGTGACCGGCATCCGCCTCGCCGTGGCGGACATGTACCGTGCGCCCGCGATCGTGCGGCAGGTGGCGCTGGGGTTCGACGCTCCGGTCGTGGTCGCCGACTGGACGCGGCAGCACGTCAACTTCTTCCGTTCGATCCAGATCACGAAGTCGATCCTGTTCGTCATCCTGCTCCTCGTGGTCGCCGTGGCGGCATTCAACATCGTGTCCACGCTGGTGATGGTGGTGAAGGACAAGCAGTCCGACATCGCCATCCTGCGCACGGCCGGCGCGCGCCCGTCGAGCATACTCGGCATCTTCGTCACCCAGGGCACGATCATCGGCCTCGTCGGCACGCTCGCGGGACTGGTTCTCGGCGTCGCGCTCGCGGCAAATCTCGAGCCGGTGGTCGCTTTCATGGAAGCCGCGTTCGGCATCAAGTTCCTGGCCGCCGACGTCTACTTCATCAGCGACCTTCCCGCCGACGTGCGCGCGGGCGACGTTGCCAGGATCTGCGCCATCGCCTTCTTTCTCGCGTTGCTCGCCACGCTCTACCCGGCGTGGCAGGGCGCGCGCACCCTGCCCGCGGAGGCATTGCGTTATGAATGAGCCCGATTCCGGCGCGCGTTCCGGGAACGTGGTTTTCGAGTGCCGGCAGGTCGTGCGGCGGTTTCGCGAGGGACCGTCGACGCTCGAGGTGCTTTCGGGAGTGGACCTCACGGTGCACGCGGCGGAGCGCGTCGCGATCGTCGGCGCGTCGGGTTCGGGCAAGACGACCCTGTTGCAGATCATGGGCGGGCTCGACACGCCCACCTCGGGCGAGGTGTGGGTGGGCGGGCAGTCGCTGGCGGCTGCCGACGAGGCCACGAAAGGCGAGATCCGCAACCGCTACATCGGCTTCGTCTACCAGTTCCACCACCTGCTGCGGGAGTTCTCCGCGGAGGAGAACGTGGCGATGCCGCTCCTGATCCGCCGGCTGCCGCGCCGCGAGGCATTCGCCGCCGCGCGCGCGCTGCTCGAGCGTGTCGGCCTGGGCGAGCGCCTGGATCACCGCCCCGGCGAGTTGTCGGGCGGCGAGCGCCAGCGCGCCGCGGTCGCGCGCGCACTCGTGACGAGGCCTCGCCTCGTGCTCGCCGACGAGCCCACCGGCAACCTCGACGCGGGCAACGGCGCGCAGGTGCTCGACCTGATGCTGGAGCTCAACCGCGAGCTCGAGACGAGCCTCGTCATCGTCACCCACGACCGCACGATCGCGGAGCGCATGGATCGCGTGCTCACCCTGCAGAACGGCGTGCTCACGCCCGGCCTCGGCATCCCCTGAGGGCGCCGGGCCGCGCTCACCGGCGCCGTTGCCGGCGCTTTTCCAGGTAGTCCGCGATCGCGGCCCGCCACAGGAGGTCGAGGACGACGTACACGAGCGCGGCGGCGACCGCCCCGAGCAGCACCGCCCCGAGCAGGAGCGGCTGCCAGACCGCGAGAAAGCTGCCCGTCAGCCACTCGAGTGAGGGCTCGAACGCGAACGGCCGCGGGCCGAGCCCGAGCAGGTGCTGGCCGATGCGGTACTCGAGGTAGAAGAGCGGGCCCATCGTCAGCGGGTTCGTGACGAGCGTCACCAGGGCGGCAGCCGGAACGTGGATGCGCAGCAGGATCGCGCCGAGCGCCGCGAACAGCATCTGGCCCGGCAGCGGCAGGCAGGCGATGAACGTGCCGAGCGCGGCGCCGGGCACGACGTTGCGGCGCCGGATGCCCCAGAGCCGGGGATCGTGCAGGAGCGGCTCGAACGGTGCGAGCCACCACCGGCCGTGGAAGCGGTGCCGTTTCCACGTGAACCTGCGGAAAAAGCGTCTGGGCATCGTGCCGCCGTTTGCGTATCCCGCATTACATGGTAATGCCCGCCGCGCACCGGAGGGGGAATGCGGGCGCGTAGCGCGGCGCGGGCCCGGGGCGGGGCATGTTGCGCCACAGCTTGAGCGCGCTCGCCGGGGCCTGGTCGCTGCAGCTCCTCGAGCGCCTGCCGCCCGACGCCGTGCTGCTCGCGCTCGGACCGGCCGCCGTCCTGCTCTGCGCGTCGCGCCGGCTGCGGCTCGCCGCGTCGTTCCTCGGCGGCGCCTGCCTCGTCGGGCTCGCCGCCGACCGCGTGCTCGACGACCGCTTGCCGCGCTCGCTGGAAGGCGAGACGGTCGCGGTGGTCGGGCGCGTGCTCGGCTTTCCGGACGCGCGCACGGACCCGCTGCGCTTCGTGCTCGCGCCGGAAGGCGCCCCGGAGCTGCCGTCGCGGGTCCGGCTGAGCTGGTACGAAGCGCCGGTCGTGCCGCGCATCGGCGAGACGTGGGCGCTGACCGTCAGGCTGAGGCGGCCGCGCGGCTTCGCCAACCCGCTGCATTTCGATTACGAGCACTGGCTGTTCCGGCAGGGCATCGGCGGCACCGGCTACGTCATCGCCGGCGAGCGCGTGCCGGATATGCCGGTGCAGGCTTTGCCGGCGCTGCGCTCGCGCCTCGCGGAGCGCATCCAGGCGGTGCTCGGCAGGGACCCGGCGAGCGCGGTGCTGCTCGCGGTGACGGTGGGCGCCACGCACGAGATCACCCGCGAAGAGTGGGAGCGCTACGCGGTCACGGGCACGAGCCACCTGATGGCGATCTCGGGCATGAACGTCGCGATGGCGGCCGGCGGCGCGGGCCTGCTCGCCTGGGTGCTGGTGGCGCCGTTCTGCCGGCGCGCGAACGTGCGCGACATCGCGGTGACGGCGGCGGCGCTGACGGCGATCGTGTACGCCGGCATTTCCGGCTTCGAGATCCCGGTGCGCCGGGCGATGCTGATGGCGTTGCTCGTGCTCGCCGGGGTGCTCTCGCGACGCGAGCTCGAAGGCGGTCACGTGCTCGGCTTTGCCTGCCTCGCGATCGTGGTCACGGATCCGCTCGCCGTGCACGCGCCGGGGTTCAAGCTGTCGTTCGCCGCGGTCGCCATACTGCTCTGGTACGCGCGCCGCTACCGCCGCCCGGCGCCGCATGCGGGCCTGCCGCGGCGGCTGCTGGCGGCGGCCGGCGACCTGGCCGCGCTGCAGGTGACCTTGCTGCTTGGGCTGCTTCCGCTTACCGCGCTCCTCTTCGGCCGCGTCTCCTGGCTTGCGCCCGGCGTCAACCTGCTCGTCGTGCCGCTGTTCAACCTGGTCACCGTGCCCGCCGGCCTGCTGGGGCTGCTGCTGGACGGGCCGCTGGCGCCCGCCGGTGACGCGCTGCTCGTGCTCGCGTGGCTCTCGGTGCGGCTCATGCTGCTCGTGATCGACAGGGCTGCCGCGTGGCCGCACGCCCAGGCCAGCGTGGCGTTGCTGCCGCCGGCCATGCTGCCGGTCGCGTGCCTCCCGGCATTGTGGGCCGCGGCGCCCCCGGGATTCCCCGGGCGACGCCTTGCCTGGATCGCGGCGGCGGCGGTGCTGCTGTACCGGCCGCCGGCGCCGCCGGCCGGCTGCTTCGACCTCACGGTGCTCGACGTCGGGCAGGGCCTGTCGGTCGTCGTGCGCACCCGCGGTCACACGCTCGTCTACGACACGGGGCCGTCGTTCCGGAGCGGCGGCGACACCGGCGCGCTCGTGGTCGTGCCCTACCTGCGCGCCCGCGGCGTCGCCGGCATCGACATGCTCGTGATCAGCCACGCCGACAGCGATCACGCGGGCGGTGCGGCCTCGGTGCTCCGCGAGCTGCCCGTGGCGCGGCTCCGCGCCGGCGAGCGCTTGCGCGTGGCACGGCCCGCAACGGCGTGCAGGGCGGGGCAGGCGTGGCGCTGGGACGGCGTGCGCTTCGCGTTCCTGCATCCTGCCGGGCACGGCGAGACCCGCAACGACGCGTCCTGCGTGCTCGAGATCGCGAGCGGCGAACGCCGCGCGCTGCTCACCGGCGACATCGAAGCCGGGGGGGAGCGCCGGCTGCTCGCGTCCGGCAGGCTGCGGCGCGCGGAGCTCGTCGTCGTCCCCCATCACGGCAGCCGCACGTCGTCGGGTTCCGCGTTCGTGGAGCGCGTGCACGCGCGGGAGGCGATCGTGTCCGCAGGGTACGACAATCGCTGGGGATTGCCGCGCGGCGAGGTGGTCGAGCGCTGGCAGGCGTCCGGCGCGCGTGTGCTGAACACGGCCGAAACCGGCGCCATCGACTATCGCGTCTGCCCCACGGACGGTGCGGTCCTGCTCGGCCGCCGGCGCATCGATGCGCGCCGCTACTGGCACGAATGAGGCCGGGAGCGGGCGGCGGGCAGGGGAATTTTGGCACGCCTCGCTGTATATTTCGGCTTTCGCCGGGCGGAGCACATGGTCGAGATCGTAAAAAGCGGCGGCTGGCTGATGGCCCCGATCATCCTCTGCGGGATCATCACGCTGGGCATCATCCTCGAGCGTTTCTGGACGCTGCAGCAGAAGCGCGTGCTGCCCGAGGACCTCACGGCCAAGGTGTGGGGCTGGGTGAAGCGCGATGCGCTGGACCAGCGGCAGATCCAGAGCCTGCACCAGAGCTCGCCGCTCGGGCGCATCCTCGCGGCCGGGCTCATCAACCGCGACCGCGAGCGTTCGGTGATGAAGGACAGCATCGAGGATGCCGGCCGTCACGTCGTGCACGAGCTCGAGCGCTACCTGGACACGCTCGCGACGATCGCGGGCATTTCCCCGCTGCTCGGGCTGCTGGGAACGGTGTTCGGCATGATCAAGGCGTTCACGGCGATCACCGCGCACGGCGTCGGCGATCCGACCGTGCTGGCGGGCGGCATCGCGGAGGCGCTCATCACCACGGCCGCCGGACTGTCGGTCGCGATCCCCGCGCTGATCGGGTACCGCTACTACCGCAACCGCGTGGACACGCTGGTCGTGAACATGGAGAAAGAGGCGATCAAGCTGGTCGAGGCGCTGCACCGGCGCCAGTCGGCGGGGGGCGGCAGTTGAAGCTGTCCGTCAAGCCGCGGCCGGAGCCGGACGTCAACCTCACCTCGCTGATCGACGTCGTGCTGCTCCTGGTGGTCTTCTTCATGGTGTCGACCACGTTCGTGAAGGAATCGGAGCTGGCCATCCGGCTGCCGGAAGCGGACAATGCGGCACGCCCGCAGGCGGTCGACAACCGCATCGACGTCACGATCACGGAGCAGGGCATCTTCCTCATCAACGGGCGCGAGCTCATCAACAACCGCCCCGAGACGATCAGGAAGGGCCTGGAGGACGTGTCGGGCGGCGACACGTCGCTGCCGCTGACGATCAGTGCCGACGCGAATGCCCGCCACCAGGACGTCGTCACGGCGATGGACGTGGCCGGCCGGCTCGGCTTCGTCAAGATCAATATTGCCGCGATCAACGATCCGCAAGACGATTCGCAACAGTAGGGTGGCCGTCACTGTCCCGGGCCCCGCAGTGAGCGACATCGACCCACACGCTGTCTCGGTTTACCGGCGGCTATGGTCCTACGTGCTCCCGTACCGCAAGGTCGGGATCGTGGCCGTCATCGCGATGGCCGCCACCGCGGCCGTCGAGGCCGGGCTCGTGTCGCTCGTCAAGCCGCTCACCGACGAGGTGCTGGTCGCACAGAAGCTCGAGACGGTGCGCTGGATGCCGCTCGCGTTCATTGCCATCTTCATCGCGCGGGGACTGACCGGCTTCGCCACCGAGATGTCGCTCGGCTGGATCGGCCGCGGCGTGATCAGCGCGCTGCGGCGCGACGTGTTCAGGAAGTTCCTCACGCTGCCGTCGAAGTTCTTCGAGACGCAATCGACCGGTCCGCTGCTCTCGCGAATCACCTACAACGTGGAGATGGTCGCCGAGTCGGTCACCAGCGTGGTGACGATCCTCATCCGCGACGTGCTCACGGTGGCCGCCGCGGTGGCGGTGATGCTGTGGCAAAGCGTGCGCCTGTTCCTGTTCGTGCTGATCCTCGTGCCGGTCATCGCCGCCATCATCCGCGTTCTCGGCAAGGCTTTCCGGCGCTACAGCGGCCGCATCCAGGACTCGGTCGGCGAGGTCAGCCAGGTCGCGGAGGAGGTGCTGACCGCCAACCGGATCGTGAAGATCTTCGGCGGTTACGAGTACGAGCGTGACCGCCTGGCCGAGGTGGACGAGCGCAACAGGCGGCAGAACCTCAAGCTGATTCGCTCGCGCTCGCTCGGCGTCGGCGTCACTCAGCTCGTGTTCGGCATCGGCATCGCGGTGATCATCTACATCGCCGGGCGGGAATCGGTGGAGGGCAATCTCACGCCCGGCAACTTCATGGCGTTCTTCGGCGCCATGATGCTCATGCTGCAGCCGCTCAGGCGCATCACGAACGTGAACGCGACGCTGCAGCGCGGCATCGCGGCCGGGGACAGCCTGTTTCGCATCATCGACGAGCCCGACGAGGTCGATTCCGGCCAGCACCGGGCCGACACGGTGAAAGGCGACGTCGAGTACCGCAACGTGCGTTTCTCGTACGGCGGTGACCAGGGCCTCGTGCTCGAGGACGTGAACCTGCGCATCCCGGCCGGCAAGACGCTCGCGATCGTGGGGCATTCCGGAAGCGGCAAATCGACGCTGGTGAGCCTGCTGCCGCGTTTCCACGACGTGGACGCCGGCGAGATCCTGCTGGACGGCGTGCCGGTGCGGGAATACGCGCTGGACAACCTGCGCTCGCACATCAGCCTCGTGAGCCAGGACATCGTGCTGTTCAACGACACGATCGCCAACAACCTCGCCTACGGCCAGCTTCGCCACTGCACGCGGGAGGAGCTGCTCGAGGCGGCGGAGGCGGCGCATCTCACGGAGTTCATCGAGACGCTGCCGCAGGGCCTCGATACGATGGTCGGCGATCGCGGCGTGCTGCTGTCGGGCGGCCAGCGGCAGCGCGTGGCGATCGGGCGGGCGCTGCTCAAGAATGCCCCCGTGCTGATCCTGGACGAGGCGACCTCGTCCCTCGACACACAATCCGAGCGCCACATCCAGGAGGCGCTCGGCGCCCTCATGCGTGATCGCACGGTGCTCGTGATCGCGCACCGGCTGTCGACCGTGGAGAATGCCGACGAGATCGTCGTGCTGGATCGCGGGCGCATCGTGGAGTGCGGAACGCACCGGGATCTCCTCGAGCGCAACGGACATTACGCTGCCCTGTACCGCATGCAGTTCTCCGACGAGCCGCCCGCGTGAGCAGGGAGGCCATGCGTAGCTCACACGCGTTCTTCACTCGCGTCTGGTACGGGGATTCCGCGTGGCAGCGGGCGCTCGCGCCGCTCGCCTGGCTGTTCGGCTTCGCCGTACGCCGGCGCCGCGAGCTGTACCGCGCCGGGTTCCTGCGCCGCGCCAGGGCGCCGGTGCCGGTCGTCGTCGTCGGCAACCTGACCGTCGGCGGGACCGGCAAGACACCCGTGACGCTGTGGCTGGCCGAGAACCTCAAGGCCCGGGGGCTGAAGCCCGGCATCGCGAGCCGCGGTTACGGCGGCCGGGTCGGGCCGGTGCCGCTGCACGTGACCGACGCGAGCGACCCGGCGACCGTCGGCGACGAGCCCCTCCTCCTGGCCCGGCGCGCGATCTGCCCGGTCGTCGTGCACCCGGACCGCGCCGCCGCCGCCGGGCTGCTGGCGGCCATGGGGTGCGACGTGGTGGTGCTCGACGACGGCCTGCAGCACTATCGCCTGCACCGGGATTTCGAGATCGCGGTGGTGGACGGCGCGCGGGGCTTCGGCAACGGGCGGCTGCTGCCCGCGGGCCCGTTACGCGAGCCCGTCGAGCGGCTCGAATCCGTGGACCGGGTGCTGCTGAAGCACCCGGGAGCCGGGCGGCCGGCCGCGCTCGACCGCCCCGGACTGCCGGTGACGCCGTTCCGGCTCGCCGTGCGCGGCGTGGAAAGCGTTCACGGAGGACGGAGGATGGACATCGCCGAATGGGCGGGCAGGACGGTGCACGCGGTCGCGTGCATCGGCGATCCCGACAGCTTTTTCCGGCTCCTCGAGGAGCACGGCCTCCGTGTCGTGCCGCACCCGTTTCCCGATCATGCGCGGCTGTCGGCCGCCGACCTCGCCTTCGACGACGAGCGGCCGGTGCTCATGACCGAAAAGGACGCGGTCCGGTCCGCGCACGTCGCGCCGCCGAGGAGCTGGTTCGTCGCCGTGGACGTGGAGATTGCCGAAGGCGAGGACGTCGGCTGGCTCGACGAGCTCGCCGCGCGCGTGCGCGGGCCGGCGGAGGCGCGCACGTGAGCGGCTTCGTCGTCGTGATCCCGGCACGGTACGCCTCGGTGAGGCTGCCCGGGAAGCCGCTGCGCCTGCTGGCGGGCAAGCCGATGCTCGAGCACGTGCACGCGCGCGCGCTCGAAAGCGGTGCGGACCAGGTGCTCGTCGCAACCGACGACGAGCGCATCGCCCGGGCGGCCGCGGCGTTCGGTGCGCAAGTGAGGATGACGAGCCCCGATCACCGTTCCGGCACGGAACGGCTCGGGGAGGTCAGCCGCATGGAGGGGTGGCCCGAGGATCGCATCGTCGTGAACCTGCAGGGCGACGAGCCGCTGATGCCGCCGGAGCTCGTCGCCGCCTGTGCGTCCGTGCTGCGCGAATCGGCGGCGGACATCGCGACGCTCGCGTCGCCCTTCGAGTCCCGCGAGGACTTCGAGAACCCGAACTTCGTCAAGGTCGTCGTGGACGACCGCGGCGACGCGCTCTATTTCAGCCGGGCGCCCATCCCGTTCGCCCGGGATACTGCCCAGCGCGCCCTTGCCGTGAGGACGGCGCTGCATCACCATGGCCTCTACGCCTACCGGGCCGGCGCCCTCGAGCGCCTCGTCGCGGCTCCGCCGGCGCCGCTGGAGACCATCGAGCAGCTCGAGCAGTTGCGGGCGCTCGCGCTGGGCATGCGGATCCGCGTGGCGGTGCCGGAACGGCGCCCGGGGCCCGGCGTGGACACGGAAGAGGACCTGCAGCGGGTCGCACGGCAGCTCGCGGCCGGGACTTGAGCCGGGCCGCCGCGGGCGGCGGCACGCAACGAACGCACCGGTCGCGGGTCAAAGGCCGGTGCCCGGAGGGGGGGCGGGATGTCTTCCAGGGAAACGTTACGAGCAACGCCCGAAGGCGTTGCCCGCAGAAGGGAATGCGCCGATGACTGACACCAGCGCCAGGGTTTCGGTCCTGTTCGTCTGCATGGGGAATATCTGCCGCTCGCCGACGGCAGAGGGCGTGTTCCGCAAGGTCGTGGAAGACGCGGGCCTGGCCGACCTGATCTACGTCGAATCCGCCGGCACCCACGCCTATCACGTCGGCGCACCGCCGGACCCGCGTGCCCAGGAAGCCGCCCGTCGCCGCGGGTTCGTGCTGTCGGACATCCGCGCGCGCCGCGTCAGCGACGAAGACTTCGAGCTCTTCGATCACATCCTCGTCATGGACAAGGAGAACCTCGAGGAGCTGATGGTCAGGGTGCCCGAGCCGCACCGGGGCAAGGTGCGGCTGTTCCTCGAGTTCGCCGGGGGGATGAGCGCCTCCGAGGTGCCGGACCCGTATTACGGCGGCACCTCGGGGTTCGAGCTCGTGCTCGACCTCATCGAGCAGGCGGCGGTGCGCCTGCTCGAGCGCATCCGGCCCTGATCAGTCCTTAGTCCGCGTCAGCCGTCCGACCGCTGCTCCTCGCGCGGCTCGGCAGCCGTTTTCTCGGCGGGCGGCTGGGCCGGCTCCCACGGCAGCAGGCGCGGCGCAGGGCGCGCGCCCGCGTCCGGCGCCGCGGCAGGCGCCGCTGGTGCGGCGGGCGCCGGCGCCGGGGCCGCACGCTCGGCACGCTCCGCGGCCGGCTGGTCGTTCCCGTTCGGCCGGCGCTCGGGAGCCGCCGCGGCCGCCGGCGCTTCGCGCGGCGCTTCGGCAGGCGTCTTTGCGGCCGCATCGGGCGCGGAGGCGGCGCTGCCGCCGCCGGCCTGGCCCGCTTCCGCCGGCGCCGGGCGCGCCGTCCCGGCTTCCGCCTCGGCGGCGCCGTCGGCGGCGCGCTTGCGCCGCCGGCCGCCGCGGCTGCGGCGCCGCGATGGCCGGGCGCTCGCGCCTTCCTCGCGGGCCTGGCCGGCCTGACGGTTCCCGTTGCCGGCGTTCCTGGCGGCGGATGCCGCTTCGGCGGAGGCCGCCGCGGCGGTGTTGCCCTCGGCCGCGCGCGCGTCCTTGCCGTTGGCGGCGCGTTCCGCCTCGGCCTTGCCGCGGGAGGCCTTCGACGAGCGGCTCGACGACTTCCGCTCGGGATTGGCCCGCGCGGTCGTCGAGCGCTTGCGGCTGCCGCCCGCCGCGGTCTCGCCGCGGCGCCGGGAGCGCTGCCCGCCGCGGGCCTCGGCGCTGCTGCGCCGGCCCGCGCGCCGGCGGCGCGAGCGCTCTTCCTCGTCCCCGGGGGCGAACAGCATGTCGAAGAGCCTGACGAACAACCCGGGCTTGCGCGCCTCCTCGCGCACCGGCGCGGGGCGGCTCGGCGTCATGACCGCGACCGCGGCCGGCTCCGCGACCCTGCGCTCCTGCAGGAACTGGGCGGGATCGACCGGCTCGATCTGCTCGGCGAGCTTGTAGCTCGTGCCGGCGTTCTCGGGCAGGTCGACCTGGTCGTCGCGCACGCGGCGGACCTGGTAGTGCGGCGTCTCGAGCGCGGGGTTCGCGATCAGCACGACCTGCGTGCCGTTGCGCGCCTCGAGGTTCTGCACCCAGCTCCGCTTCTCGTTCAGGAGGTAGGTGGCCACCTCGACCGGGAGCTGGGCGATGACCTTCGCCGTGCGCTCCTTGCGCGCCTCCTCGCCGATGATGCGCAGGATGGCGAGCGCCAGCGACTCCACGCTGCGGATGTTGCCGATCCCCGAGCAGCGGGGGCAGGTCAGGTACGCCGACTCCCCGAGCGAGGGCCTGAGTCGCTGCCGGGACATCTCGAGCAGCCCGAAGCGGCTGATCTTGCCGATCTGCACCCGGGCACGGTCCTGGCGCACCGCCTCCCGCAGCCGGTTCTCGACCGCCCGCTGGTTCTTCTGCGAGCTCATGTCGATGAAGTCGATGACCACGAGGCCGCCCAGGTCACGCAGGCGGAGCTGCCGCGCGATCTCGTCTGCCGCCTCGAGGTTAGTGTTCAGCGCGGTGGCCTCGATGTCGCCGCCCTTGGTTGCGCGGGCGGAGTTGATGTCGATCGAGACCAGCGCCTCCGTGTGGTCGATGACCAGGCTGCCGCCCGACGGCAGCGTCACCGAGTGGGCGAAAGCCGACTCGATCTGGGATTCGATCTGGAAGCGGGTGAACAGCGGCACCGCGTCGGTGTAGTGCTTGAGCTTGCGCAGGGTCTGCGGCATCACCTGCTCGAGGAACTCGCGCGCCTCGTTGTAGGTTTTCTCGTCGTCGATCAGGATCTCGCCGACGTCGTCCGTCAGGTAGTCGCGCAGGGCGCGGATCACCGCGTTCCCTTCCCGGTAGATGAGGAACGGGGAGGGCCGCTCCACCACCACCTTCTTGATCGCCTCCCACACCGCGAGCAGGTTCTCGAGGTCCCACTGGAGCTCCTCCGCGCTGCGGTCGATGCCCGCCGTGCGCAGGATCACGCTCATGCCCTCCGGCACGGTGATCTCGTCCAAGGACTGGCGGGCGAGGTCCCGGTCGTCGCCGACGATGCGGCGGGAGACTCCGCCGGAGCGCGGCTTGTTCGGCTTCAGGACGATGAAGCGCCCGGCCAGGCTGACGAAGGTGGTCAGGGCGGCCCCCTTGTTGCCGCGCTCCTCCTTGTCGATCTGGACGACGATGTCCTGGCCTTCCTTCAGGACCTCGCGGATGTTCGGCCGGCTGCCTGCCGGCACGTCGGTGATGAAGTACTCGCTCGAGATCTCCTTGAGCGGCAGGAAGCCGTGGCGCTCCGCGCCGTAGTTGACGAAGGCCGCCTCGAGGCTGGGCTCGAGCCGGGTGATCTTCCCCTTGTAGATGTTGGCTTTCTTACGCTCGCCGGACGGCAGCTCGATGTTGAGGTCGTAAAGCTTCTGGCCGTCGACCATGGCCATGCGCAACTCTTCTTCCTGAGTTGCATTGATCAGCATTCTTTTCATGTTGCCCTGCGTGATGATTCTTCTGGGGCAACGAGCCGGAATGACGGGAGCGCGCCAAGCGCGCGCCGCAGGGAGCGCAGACTGAGAGAGCGGGGAGCCACACGATGCCCCCCATGCGGTTTTCCAGCCTGAAAAGGGCGGACGATGCGATCATCCAGCCCAGCAAAAAACCAGCCATGATTTCCCTGCGGCAGAGCCGCTTACTGGCGCCAGCTCGGACTTCTTGCTCGTGCCAAACGGAACCCGGCCTCCCGGAGCGAGGCCGGCGGTGAATAGGATTTTCGAGCGACCGGCCCCCGGGGGCCTTGAAGGCAACCGGCGAACCGCGCGTCGCAAATCGCTCGTGAGGGGGCATTAGGTCGCCCCCTCACGGGGCGCTACTATAACACAGGGAGGCAAGCGGCACACGTCCGCGAAAATCGCGTTTCATGCGGCCAACTGACGGGAAAACACGGGGAAGCGGGACCGAGGCGGTCCGCAAGGTGGAGATCGGGGCAGGCGCGGCCGGCCAGCGGATCGACAATTTCCTGCGCCGGGAGCTGCCCGGGGTGCCGAAAAGCCGCGTGTACCGCCTGCTGCGCCGCGGCGAGGTCCGCATCAACGGCGGCCGGGTGAAGGCGGACTACCGCCTCCGCGAGGGCGATACCGTGCGCATTCCGCCGGCGCGCCTGCGCACCCCGGGGAGCGCCCCCCCGGACGGCGCAGCCCGTGCGCTCGCCCGGCGGGTGCTGTACGAGGACCGCGACCTCCTGGTCGTGGACAAGCCCGCGGGTACCGCGGCGCACGGCGGCAGCGGCGTGTCCCACGGGGTGATCGAGCTTTTGCGCCACGCCCGCCCGGAGCTCGCCGAGCTCTCGCTCGTCCACCGCCTGGACCGCGAGACCTCGGGCTGCCTGGTGCTCGCCAAGCGGCGCAGCGCGCTGCGCCGCCTGCACGCGGTCTTTCGTGCCGGGCGGGTGGAGAAGAACTACCTGGCGCTCGCGGCCGGGGACTGGCAGCGCGGCGAGCTGCTCCTCGAGGCGCCGCTCCTCGTGAAGCATCGCGAAGGCGGTGAGCGCCACGTGATCGTGAGCGAGGCGGGGAAGCCCGCGGCGACGCGCTTCGGCCTGTCGCGGTCCTACGGGCGCTTCAGCCTGCTCCGCTGCCAGCCGCTCACCGGCCGTACCCACCAGATCCGGGTGCACGCCGCGCACGCCGGCCACCCGCTGGTGGTCGACACCCGTTACGGCGACGCGGCCGCGAACGAGGAGGCACGCGCGCTCGGCCTGCGGCGGCTGTTCCTGCACGCGCAGGCGATCGGCTTCCCGGACGACAGCGGCAACGAGCTGCACTTCACGGCGCCGCTTCCGGACGAGCTCCAGCGCTGCCTGGACGCGCTGGACCCCAAAGGCCCAGCGTGACGAGGAGACCTCCCAGCCAGATCATGGGCAGGCCGACGAGCGCTGTCGGGTCGCGGCTTACGACCTCTTCCAGCAGCACGACGCCCGCGCCCTCGACCCGGAAGCTGCCGGCACAGCCGTAAGGCTCGTCGTGCCGCAGGTAAGCCTCGGCGAGGGCGCGGTCGAAGGCGCGGAAGCGCACCGTGGTCACGTCGCTGTGCTCGTGATGCGCACCGGCGGGGTCGAGCACGCACGCGGCGGTGAAGAAACGGACCTCGCGCCCGGAAACCTCCATGAGCTGCGCCAGCGCCCGTGCGGGGCCGCCCGGCTTGCCGAGCACGCGGGATCCCAGCACCGCGACCTGGTCGGCGCCGATCACGACCGCCCCGGCGCGGTCGCGGCCGATCGCCTCGGCCTTCTCGCGGGCGAGCCGGCGGGCGAGCGCCGGGGGCTCCTCGCCGGCGTGCGGCGCCTCGTCCACGGCCGGCACGCGGACCTCGAACCCGTCGCCGAAGAGCCGCGCGAGCAGGGCGCGGCGCGCGGGTGAGGAAGAGGCGAGCACGAGCGGCGGGCGGGGCGGATTCGGCATGGCGCGTGACGTGAATTCGGGCACGAAAACCGAGTCTAACCCGACTCCTGCCAACG
Organism: Woeseiaceae bacterium; assembly: GCA_035304345.1. GTDB lineage: Bacteria > Pseudomonadota > Gammaproteobacteria > Steroidobacterales > Woeseiaceae > IDS-8. Next base: position 87,423 of record DATGQE010000016.1, read on the forward strand.
CCGGAGCCCGGCTGAACCCCGGGACTTCCGCGCTTTTGACACCCGCCCGGCGGGTCCTTATCATGCGCGCCGCCATGGTCAATCCGCTGCTCGAGCGTGCGCCGCCCAAGGTGTTCGCGGAACGGGGCCAGGTCATCGAGAAGAACGAGGAGCTCGCGCTCTTTCCGCGGCTCTCGGGCGCGGTCGAGGCCGACCTCGGACGCATCGATGCGGCCGGGGAGGCGGGTGCGTGGCGGCAGCGCCCGGTTGCGTTTAGACTCACCTTCGGCTGGGCGGACACGGAGCACGCGCTGCCGGCCCTCGAAGGCCATGCGACGGTCGAGGTTCCGGCCGTCTGCCAGCGCTGCCTCGAGCGCTTCGAGCTCGCGCTCGGCACGGATTTCCGGTTGCTGTTCAGCGGTCCGGGAGGACCGGCCGACGAGTCGCTCGATTACGAGGTATGGGAGCTCGAGGAGTCGGTGGTGCGCCCGCTCGACGTGCTCGACGAGGCGCTCGTGATGGCAATGCCGTTCGCCCCGGTGCACGCCTCCGAGGCGGAGTGCGGGCCGCTGGCGCGCCAGGCGACGACGGGCCGTAACGAAGGCTCGCGGCCGTTCGCCGGCTTGCGCGAGCGCATGCGCGACGGGAAGTGAACGCGGGGGCCGTCGCAGGAAGGCAGGTGGCGCCCGGTACGGCGTCGCCGTAAACGGAGATTGGAATGGCTGTACAGAAAAGTCGTAAATCCCCCGCGAGGCGAGGCATGCGGCGCTCGCACGACCGGCTCAAGGCGCCGGCGCTGTCCGTGGACCCGACCTCGGGCGAGACGCACCTGCGCCATCGGGTGACGCCGGACGGTTTCTACCGCGGCGTGCAGGTCATCGCGCAGCCCGAACCGGACGACGAAGAATAAGTCCCGTCCCGGGGCCGGATCCGGGGGCGTAGCCCCGGGTCGGATCAGTGGGGGATAGCTCGGTCATTGCGCTCGATGCGATGAGCGGCGATCTCGGCGCCGAGGTCGTCGTGCGCGCGGCCGTCGCGACGCTCGAGCGCCATCCCAACCTCGAGCTCGTGCTCGTCGGCGACGAGACGGAGCTCCGCACGCTCGTCTCCCGGCTGGGTCGCGACCAGCGGCGCTTAGGCATCGTGCATTCCTCCGAGGTCGTCGGCATGTCGGAAGCGCCTGCGGAGGCGTTGCGGAAGAAGAAGCATTCCTCGATGCGCGTCGCGATCGACATGGTCAAGGAAGGTGCGGCGCAGGCCTGCGTGAGCGCCGGCAACACGGGCGCGCTGATGGCCATCGCGAAATTCGTGCTCAAGACTCTGCCCGGCATCGACCGGCCCGCGATCATCGCGGAGCTGCCGGCCATCGGCGGCACCGTGCACATGCTGGACCTCGGCGCCAACACGGCAGGCGACGCCGAGCTCCTGTTCCAGTTCGCCGTGATGGGCTCGATCGTCACCGGCGACATCCGGCGCATCGAGCGGCCGCGTGTCGCCCTGCTCAACATCGGCGTGGAAGCGACCAAGGGTCACGACACGATCAAGGATGCGTCGGCGCTGCTCAAGGCGAGCAGCCTGAACTACGTCGGCTTCATCGAAGGCAACGAGATCTTCTCCGGGAAAGCCGACGTGGTCGTCACGGACGGCTTCACGGGCAACGTCGCGCTGAAAACGATGGAAGGCACCGTCGGGCTTGCCGCACACTACCTGCGGCGGGCATTCACGCGCAACGCGTTCGCGAGGCTGCAGGCGCTGCTCGCGCGGCCGGTGCTGCGGCGGCTCGCAATCGAGATGGACTCGCGCAACTACAACGGCGCCTCTCTCGTGGGCCTCAATGGTATCGTCATCAAGAGTCACGGCAGCGCGGATGCGTACGCCTTCCAGCACGCGATCGAGACCGCGCTGGTCGAGGTGAAGAACCAGGTACCGGTGCAGATCGGGAACCTGCTGCAACAGGAAGCCGCATGACCTATTCGAAGATAGCGGGCACCGGCCGCTGCCTGCCCGAGCGCATCCTCACCAATTTCGACCTCGAGAAGATGGTCGACACCAGCGACGAATGGATTCGCACGAGGACCGGTGTCGAGCGGCGCCACATCGCCGCGGAAGGGCAGACGACATCCGACCTGTGTGTCGAGGCGGCGAAACAGGCGATGGAGGCGGCCGGCGTCGGTCCGGGCGACATCGACCTCGTCGCGGTCGGCACGACCACGCCCGACCTCGTGTTCCCGAACGTCGGCACGCTCGTGCAGCAGCGGCTCGGCATTCACGGCTGCCCGGCGTTCAGCGTCGAAGCCGCGTGCACCGGGTTCCTGTACGCGCTCAGCATGGCGGACAAGTTCGTGCGCACGGGCGAGGCGAAATGCGCGCTCGTGATCGGCGCGGAGGTCTTGAGCCGGCTGATCGACTGGACCGACCGCTCGACCTGCGTGCTGTTCGGCGACGGCGCGGGCGCCGTGATCCTGCAACCTGCCGACGAGCCCGGGATCCTGTCCTGCCACCTCGGGGCCGACGGCCAGTACAAGGAGCTGCTGTACTACCCGTACGGGCCGTCCTCGGAGCTCCACAAGGCAGGCCTCGGCGACGCGAAGATCATGATGAGCGGCAGCGAGGTGTTCAAGGTCGCGGTGCGGACGCTCGGCGCCGTCGCGGAGGAAGCGCTGCGCGCGAACGGCGTCACGACCGACGAGGTCGACTGGTTCGTTCCGCACCAGGCGAACCTGCGCATCATCGAGGCGACGGCGAAGCGCCTCGAGCTGCCGATGGAAAAGGTCATCCTGACGGTGCAGGACCACGGCAACACGTCCGCCGCGTCCGTGCCGATGGCGCTCGACGTCGGCATTCGCGACGGCCGCATCCGCCGCGGGCAGCTCGTGCTGATGGAAGCCTTCGGGGGCGGTTTCACCTGGGGTTCCGCCCTGATGCGTTACTGAGGAGGCAGCAGCCTGCTCGGCTCACCAACGAGCTAGCGCAGCAGGCTGCGCTCGCGCGCCTTCCTGCGCTTCATGCGCGCCTGCAGTTGCCTTCGTCTCGTCTCGAGCCGCCGCGCCGGGGCCACGCGGCTGGGCGCCGTGCGCGCCGCTTCCTCGCGGAACCGACAGAAATCCGCGTACGCCTCGCGCACGTGCCGGAAGTCGCGCAGCAGGAGCTCGATCAGGATCAGGTCGTCGAGGAACCCGATCGCCGGGATGTCGTCGGGGATGATGTCCTCCGGGTCGCCGAAGTACACGAACGTGGCCAGGAGCTGCTCGCGCTCGGTCTTCGGCAGGCGCCAGTCGCGGTCCTCCAGCATGTCGATCAGGGTCTCGAGCTCGGGCAGCCGTTGCGCGACGAAGTCGGGCAGGGGCTTGCCGGCCTTGATGCCGGCGATCGCACCGCGTACGGCATCGATGATCTCGGCTTCGTCCGCGCCCCGAACGGTGTTGCGTGCCTGGCGGATCGCCTGCCGGAAAAACCCGAGGTCGCGCTCCGTGAAATCGAGCGAAATGGTGACGCCCATGTGCTGATCCCCGCCCGCGAAGGTCCTGCAAGGCTACCATGCGCGGCGCAGCGCGGGTCAACGCAAGGCTTCTAGAGGCCCATCGCGGTGCGGATCAGCCAGGCGAGCAGGGCCACGGCCGCGACGCCCGCGAGCCACAGCGCGACGAACCAGGCGAGCCGCGTGAGCCTCGTGCCGGCCATCGCCTTCTGCCATCGCCCTTCAGTGATAACCCTCGCCCGCGCGCACCTTGCCGCGGAACACGCGGTACACGCCGACAGTGTAGGCGAGGATGAGCGGCAGGAGCACGAGCGCGCCGACGAGCAGGAACGCGAGGCTTGCATCGGGCGCGGCCGCCTCGTGGAACGTGACGGAGTTCGGCACGACGTACGGCCAGAAGCTGATCATGAGCCCGATGAACGAGAGCACGAACAGGCCGGCGGCGCAGAGGAAGGGAGCAGCGTCGTGACCGCGTGCCAGGGTGATGAGCAGCATGGCGCCGCAGGCGGCGACGAGCAGCGGCACGGGCGCCGTGTACAGGATCGCCGGCCAGGCGAACCACTTCGCCACGTAGCCCTCCTGCAGGAAGGGCGTCCACGCGCTGAACACCACGATGCCGGCGAGCGTCGCGATCGCGAAGCGCCGCGCGAGCTCGCGGGCGCGCCGCTGCAGCTCGCCTTCCGTCTTGAGCACCAGCCAGCAGGCGCCCAGCAGGCTGTAGCCGGCGGCGAGCGCGAGCCCGGTCACGACGCTGAACGGGGTGAGCCAGTCCCACCAGCCGCCGGCGTACTCGCGCCCTTCGACCGGGATGCCCTGCACCAGCGCGCCCAGCGTGATCCCCTGCGCCATCGCGGCGAGCAACGAGCCCGCGAAGAACGCGCGGTCCCAGCGATACGGCCGGCGCCGTGCGGCGCCCCGGAACTCGAACGCAACGCCCCGCAGGATGAGGCCGACGAGCATCGCGATGATCGGCGCATACAGTGCCGGCATGATAATGGCGTACGCCAGCGGGAACACCGCGAGCAGCCCGCCGCCGCCCAGCACCAGCCAGGTTTCGTTCCCGTCCCACACCGGCGCCACCGAGTTCATCGCCATCGTGCGATCCTGCTCCTCGCCGAGCACCGGGAAGAGAATGCCGACGCCGAGATCGAAGCCGTCGAGCAGCACGTAGGCGAGCACGGCGACGGCAAGCAGCACCATCCAGACGAGCGCCAGGTCCATCACGCTTCCTCCCGCATCCACGCCGTCAGGCGGCGCAGCAGCGTCTCGCGCTCGCGCTCTTCCTCGCGCTCTTCCTCGACCGCACCGGCGGCGGGATCCTGGCGCAGCAGGCGCAGCAGGTACAGGATGCCGATGCCGAACACGACCACGTACACCACGACGAACGCCGTGAAGGACCCGGCCACGGCGGGCAGGGCGATCGGCGAGACCGAATCCGCGGTGCGCAGGAGCCCGTACACCGTGTACGGCTGGCGGCCGACCTCGGTGACCGTCCAGCCGCACAGGATCGCCACGAGGCCGGAAGGAGACGCGGCGAGCGCCGCGCGCCACAGGGCCGGCGAGTCGTACAGCCGGCGGCGCAGGCGCTGCACGAGGCTCCACAGGCCGATGCCGGCCATGACCAGGCCGAGGCCCACCATGATGCGAAAGCTCCAGAAGACGGTCGCGACGTGCGGCCAGTCCGCACGCTCGAAGCGATCGAGCCCCGTGATCTCCGCCTCGGGTGAATGGCCGAGAATGACGCTGCCCGCCTTCGGAATCGCGAGCGGCCAGCGGACGGTGGCGGCGTCCTGGTCGGGAAACCCGACGAGGTAGAGCGGCTGGCCGCGCCGGGTCTCGAAATGCGCCTCGATGGCGGCGACCTTCATCGGCTGGTGCTCCGCGGTGTTCAACCCGTGCAGGTCGCCGATGACGATCTGCAGCGGCGCCACCAGGGTCGCCATCCACATCGCCATGGAGAACATCCTGCGCGCCTCGCGTTGCGCCGGGTTGCGCAGCAGGTGGTAAGTGCCGACGCCCCCGACGATGAACGCCGTGGCGAGGTAGGCCGCGAGAACCATGTGCGCCAGGCGGTAGGGAAACGAGGGATTGAAGATGACCTCGATCCAGTCCGCGGGCACGAACTGGCCCGCCTCGTTCAGCGCGTGCCCGGTGGGCGTCTGCATCCAGCTGTTGGCACTCAGGATCCAGAAGGCGGACAGGAGCGTGCCGAACGCCACCATCAGGGTGGCGAAGTAATGCAGGCCGCGACCGACGCGCTTCATACCGAACAGCATCACGCCGAGGAAGCCGGCTTCGAGGAAGAAGGCCGACAGCACCTCGTACCCGAGCAGCGGCCCGAGCACGGGACCGGTGAGATCGGAAAAGCGGCTCCAGTTCGTGCCGAACTGGTAGCTCATGACGATGCCGGATACCACGCCCATCCCGAAGGCGACCGCGAAGGGCCGCAGCCAGAACCGGAACAGCCGCTCGTAGACGGGCCTGTCCGTGGCGAGCCACAGGCCCTCGAGCACGGCGAGGTAGCTCGCAAGACCGATCGTCAGCGCCGGGAAAATGATGTGAAACGACACCGTGAAGGCGAATTGCAGCCTTGCGAGGTTGAGGGCCGTGAACCATTCCATCGCGCGTGCCGGTCCGCAGGTCTCAGGTCCGTGTCACTCAGTGTAGAATACGGCCGGTCATGAAACCAAAGCTCTACATCGGCAACCGGAACTACTCTTCCTGGTCGCTGCGCGCCTGGCTGCTGCTCGCGGAGGCGGGCATCCCGTTCGACGAGGAGCGCGTCCCGCTCAACACCCCGGAGTTCGCCGCACGCATCGGCGCGATCTCGCCGGCGGGGCTCGTGCCGGTCCTGGTGCTGGACGACGGACCGGTATGGGACACGCTCGCCATCGCCGAGACCGTGGCCGAGCGCTGGTCGGACAAGCAACTGTGGCCCTCGGACCGGACCTGGCGTGCGCATGCCCGCTCCATCAGCGCGGAGATGCACTCGGGTTTCGCCGCGCTGCGGGCGGCCATGCCGATGAACTGTCGCGCGATGGGACGCAAGGTGCCGTTGACGCCGGCGCTCGAGAAGGACATCGCCCGCGTGATCGCCATCTGGAGCGACTGTGCGGCGCGCGCGGGAGGAGGCTGGCTGTATGGCCGGTTCGGCATCCCGGACGCGATGTATGCACCCGTCGCGCTGCGCTTCCGCACCTACGGTGTCGAGCTGCCGGAAGCGGCGCGCAGCTTCGCCGATCGCGTGCTCGAAAGCCCCGCCCTCCAGCGCTGGCTCGTCGCAGCGGAGGCGGAAACGGAAGTCATCCCGGAGGACGAGGCGGGACAATGAAGGGCAACGTCGTAAAGCTCGCGCGGGCCGGTTCGCTGATCGTGTTACTTGCCTCAGCGGCGGGCGCGGGAGCGGAAGTCTACGACCTGCCACCGCCCGGCACGGACGTGATCGGGGCCGTGACCACGGTCGAAGCGCGCGCTGCCGATACGCTGCTCGACATCGGTCGCCGCCACGGGGTGGGATACGAGGAGATCGTGCGCGCCAACCCGGACGTCGACGTGTGGCTGCCGGGCGAGGGCACCCGCGTCGTGCTGCCGACACGTTACATCCTGCCGCCGGGTCCGCGCCGCGGGGTCGTGCTCAACCTGCCGGAATACCGGCTGTACTATTTTCCGGAGCCGAAGCCCGGGGAGCCGGCGGTCGTCATGACCTACCCGGTCAGCATCGGCCGCATGGACTGGGCCACGCCGCTCGGCGAGACCCGCATCGTGTCCAAGGTGGTGAAGCCCTCGTGGTACCCGCCCGAGTCCGTGCGCAAGGAGCACGCCGAAGAAGGACGGCCGCTGCCGCGCGTCGTGCCGCCGGGACCCGACAATCCGCTCGGGGATTTCGCCATGCGCCTGTCGCTGCCGGGCTACCTCATTCACGGCACGAACCGGCCCGCGGGCGTCGGCATGCGGGTCACGCACGGCTGCATTCGCATGTACCCCGAGGACATCGAGTTCCTGTTCGGGCACGTGCCCGTGAACACGCCGGTACGCATCATCAACGAGCCGGTGAAGCTCGGCTGGGACGGCGATCGCCTGCTGGTCGAGGTGCACCGCTCCCTGGAGACGGCACCGGTGGTCGACGAGGATCTGTCCGCGGTGGCGATCGACACCGGTGAGGCCGCGGAGCCGGCACCCGGGGCGTCCGCCTCCGGGCACCTGACGGCGCTCACGCGCCAGTTCGTGGCCGCCACCGGCACGCGCCCCGGGGAGCTCGACTGGGCACTCGCCGAAAGCCTGCTCGAGCGCGCCGACGGCATTCCGGTACCCGTCGGGAGCGCCATAAAAAACGCCGCGACGAGCGCGGCGTTTGAATGAATCGTCGTAGTCTCGCGCTACTTTGACATCGAGCGCTGGAACATCCGTTCCAGTCGGTCACGGTTGGCATCACAACAGGACTGCGCTTCCTCGGCAGCCGCCAGTGCCTCGTCGGCGGTGGCCTGCGCGTTGCGCGCAGCCTGGGCGGCGCTGTCGGCGGCCGCACGAGCGGCCTCGGCCGCGGACTTCGCTGCCGCGGCATCCCTTGCCGCCTGATCCACGGTCTGCTGGAGCTGGTCGCGTTCGGCCTGGTTGGCACAGCCGGCGGCCACGCCGAGCACCAGGGCCAGTGCGCTCACCTTTACTATGTTGCTTATCATCATCCAGTTCCTCTGGTGGAAAAAAAGCAGGCGCATTATTTCCCAAATTAATTGGACCTTCAATGATCTGCGCAATGATTTCGCAGTCTGTCGTGCATCCGCGACACGAGGTGGGGAAAGTGACACAACGTGTCAGGTCGTCGTCGGGCCCGGTGAGCGGGGGAGTTTACAACCGCCGCGGACTGGCTATACTCACAGTGACTGTGAATTCGTACAGGAAACGCCCATGCACCAGCTCACGCCCCGGCAGGCCCAGATCCTCCGGATGATCCAGGACTTCATTGCCGAATGCGGCATGCCGCCCACGCGCGCGGAGATTGCACGGGCGCTGGGTTTCAAGTCTCCCAACGCGGCAGAGGACCACCTGCGCGCCCTGCAGAAGAAAGGCGTGCTCGAGCTCGTGCCCGGCGCTTCGCGCGGCATCCAGCTCAAGGATTCGTTGCGCGAGCAGCTCGGCCTGCCGCTGGTCGGCCGCGTCGCAGCGGGTCGCCCGATCCTCGCGCAGGAGCACATCGAGACGCATTACCAGATCGATCACACGCTGTTCAAACCGAGACCGCATTACCTCCTGCGCGTCGAAGGCATGAGCATGAAGAACGCCGGCATCCTGCACGGTGACCTGGTGGCAGTGCATCGCACGCCCGAAGTGCGCAACCGCCAGATCGTCGTGGCACGCCTGGAGGACGAGGTCACGGTCAAGCGCTATCGCCAGGACGGCTCCCGGGTCTGGCTGTTGCCGGAGAACGAGGAGTTCGAGCCGATCAAGGTCGACCTCAAATCCCAGTCCATGGTGATCGAGGGTGTGGTCGTCGGCGTCATCCGCGAACGTCTGCCCATGAACTGAACGCCGGGAGCGCGCATCGCGCGCGACCACGATCGTGACTTCGTCCGCGAACGACGCCCTCGAGAAGCTTCTCGCCAACCCGCGGATCTGGCGGGGCGGCAGCGCGATGCGGAACCTCGATCGCGAGGGCGCCGGGGCGGGGATCCCGACCGGGTATGCGGCGCTCGATCGACACCTGCCGGGCGGGGGCTGGCCGCGCGAGGCGCTCATGGAGGTTCTCGTCGAAGGTCACGGCAGGGGAGAGCTGCGGTTGCTGATGCCGGCGCTCGCGCGTCTCAGCCGGGCCCACGACGGTCATGGGGACGCGGGCTGGATCACCTGGATCGCACCGCCGTTGCAGCCGTACCCGCCCGCGCTCGCGCAGTGGGGCATGGACCTGTCGCGCGTGCTCGTCGTGCGCCCCCGCCGGCAGGCCGACGTGCTGTGGGCGGCCGAGCAGGCGCTCGCCTCGGGGAATTGTGCCGCGGTGCTGTTCTGGCCGGAGCGCACGGGTGGCGCGCGCGCCGGTGACGGGCACCGGGCGCGTTCCCGCGGCCGGGGCCCGCAGGCGAAGGCGTCGCCGTTCCCGAGCCGGCGGCTGCAGCTCGCCGCCGAGCAAGGCGGAAGCCTGGGGGTTGCGTTTCGCCCCGCGAGCGCGCGTTTCGAAATCTCCGCCGCCGCGCTGCGCCTTGCGCTCACGCGAGGCGAGCACGAAACGGAAGTCGTGATTTTGAAGAGCCGCGGCGGGCGGCCGGTGCGGGTTCCCGGCGTCTTTCAATTTCATGCCTAGGTCATGCTGCCTTCGGACCGCCCCCCTGCCGCTGCGGCGGACGCCGCCCCCACTCCCTCCGTCGATCGCGCCCGCCGGAAGCCGGATCGCCCGGCACAGCGCGCGCTGCCGTTCGGCGACGCGGGCACCGGGAACGGCGGGCGGCCCGAAAGACGCCCGCGGCCGCGCCGGTTGTGGCTGTGCCTCGATTTTCCGCTCCTGCCGCTCGAGGCGCTGGAGCGGGCCACGGGCCCGCGCGCGGTCGTCGAGGAATGCCGGGGCATGCGGCAGGTCCTGCTGGCGGACGCGCCGGCTGAAGCCGCCGGCGTTCGCACCGGCATGCCCGTTCCGGCGGCGCTCGCGCTGTTGCCGCAACTGGTGCTTGAGGCACGCGATCCCGCGCGCGAAGCCGCCACGCTGAAAAAACTCGCCGCCTGGGCGGAGTGCTTCACGCCGCTCGTGAGCCTGGAGCCGCCGGCACTCCTGCTCGAGATCGGGGGCAGTCTCCGCCTGTTCGACGGGCCGCACGCCCTGCGGGAGCGGATCACGGGCGATCTCGAGCGGCGAGGCTTCAGCGTGGCGAGCGCGCTCGCACCGACGCCGCGCGCGGCCTTGTGGCTGGCGAGGAGCGGCCGCGAGGCTTGCGTCGAGGAGGCGAAGCATCTGGCCGGCGCCCTCGCACCCGTGCCGCTTGCCTGCGTCGCCTGGCCGGAGGCCACGCTCGAGGCGCTCGCCGGCATGGGCGTCACCTGCGTCGGCGACTGCCTGCGCCTGCCGCGGCAGGGATTCGTGCAGCGCTTCGGTGCGGCTCCGCTCCTCGAGCTCGACCGTGCGCTCGGCCGCCTGCCGGAGCCGCGCGCGAGTCATCGCCAGCCGGCGCGGTTCTCCCGGGAATGCGAGCTTTCCGGCGAGATCGACGACCGGGACCTTCTGCTCGCCGCCTGCCGGCGGCTGCTCGGGGAGCTCGAGCGCTTTCTCCTCGGGCACCAGCTCGCGGTGCGCGCGGCGCGCTTCAGTTTTTTCCACCTGCGCTCGAAGGCGACGGTCCTCGAGATCGGACGCCGCCAGGGCGGAGGTGGCCTCGAATCCTGGTGCCGCCTGCTCGCGCTGCGCTTCGAGCGCCTGGACCTGCCGGAGCCGGTCATCGCCATCCGGCTGGACGCCGGTCACGGCGAGCCGCGCAAGGGCACGACCGCCAGCCTGCCGTTTCCCGGCAGGGACGGCTGCACGACCGGCACCGCGCCGGTCGAGGACCTGCTGGAACGCCTCGCGGCGCGCCTGGGAACGGAGGCGGTTCACGGGCTCGCGCTGGCGGCCGAGCACCGTCCCCAGCATGCCTGGCGGGCCGCCCGGCCCGCCGCCCGGTCCCTGCCGCAGCCGGTGCCGCCCGACGACTATCGTCCGCACTGGCTGAATCCGCACTGGCCGGACCCGTCCCGGGACGCCGGGCGACTGCTCCTCAGGCGACCGCTGTGGCTGCTGCCCGAGCCGTTGCCGCTCCCGGCACCCGGTGCGGCACGCGCCGCTCCGCTGACCCTGGTCTCCGGTCCCGAGCGCATCGAGACGGGCTGGTGGGACGGCGAGGGCGTGGCCCGCGACTATTTCGTCGCCGTGGACGGGGAGGGCGCGGAGCTCTGGATCTATCGCGACCGCGCGCAGCGCGGCTGGTACCTGCACGGATTGTTCGGCTGATGACCCGTCCGCTGCCTGCTTACGCCGAGCTGCACGCACTCAGCAATTTCACTTTCCTGCGCGGCGCCTCGCATCCCGAGGAACTGGTGCTGGCGGCGCACGAGCTCGGCTATCGCGCGCTCGCGCTCACTGACGAGTGCTCGGTAGCCGGTATCGTGCGCGCGCACGCCGCCGCGAAGGATACCGGCCTCCGGCTGATCGTCGGCACCGAGATCAGGCTGGCGGCAGGACCGAAGCTCGTCGTGCTGGCGCAGAGCAGGGACGGTTACGCGCGCCTCTGCCGCCTCATCACGGAAGGCCGGCGGGCGGCGCCGAAGGGCGAGTATCGACTCGACCACGCCGCCTGCGCCGACGGCCTGCCGGGTTGCCTCGTTCTCTGGATTCCCGACAACCGGCTCAGCCTCGACGCCCGCGACCGCTGGATGCTGGAAGCGTTCCGCGGGCGCCTGTGGATCGCCGTCGAGCTGCTCGCGGACGGGCTCGAGCGCGACCGGCTTGAACGTCTGCGCCGCCTCGGGCACGCGCTCGGCCTGCCGCTCGTGGCGGCCGGCGACGTGCACATGCACTGTCGCGAACGGCGGGCGCTGCAGGACACGCTGACGGCGGTGCGCGCGGGCGTGACGCTGGATCGCGCCGGCCTGCTGCTCTTCCCGAACGGCGAACGCTGCCTGCGCCCGCGGCAAGTGCTGCGCTCGGTCTATCCTCCCGAGCTCCTCGAAGAGACCGTGCGCATCACGGCTGAGATCGACTTCTCGCTCGCCGAGCTCCGTTACACCTACCCCGAGGAGCTGGTGCCGGCGGGCGAAACCCCGGCGAGCTGGCTCCGGCACCTGACCGAGGCCGGCATGCGGCGGCGCTGGCCGGACGGCGCGCCCGACAAGGTGAGAAAGCTCGTGGAGCACGAGCTCGAGCTGATCCGGAGCCTCGACTACGAGGCGTATTTCCTCACCGTGCACGACATCGTCGCCTTCGCGCGCAGCCGCGGCATTCTCTGCCAGGGCCGCGGGTCGGCCGCGAATTCCGCGGTGTGCTTCTGCCTCGGGATCACGGAAGTCGATCCGGCGCGCATGTCGATGCTGGTCGAGCGCTTCATTTCCCGCGAGCGCAACGAGCCGCCCGACATCGACGTCGATTTCGAGCACGAGCGCCGCGAGGAGGTCATCCAGTACATCTACCAAAAGTACGGCCGCGACCGCGCGGCACTCGCGGCGACGGTGATCACCTACCAGCCGCGCAGCGCGATCCGCGACGTCGGCAAGGCGCTCGGGCTCGCGCCGCTGCAGGTGGATCGCCTCGCCCGCTCGCTGCAGTGGTGGGACGGCAGCACGGTGGACGAAAGCCGCGTCGTGGAGGCCGGGCTCGACCCGAAAAGCCCGGTCATCGGCCGCCTGCTGCGGCTGGTGCGCGAGCTCGTCGGCTTTCCGCGCCACCTCTCGCAGCACGTCGGCGGATTCGTGATCTCGAATTCGCCGCTCTCCGGGCTCGTGCCCGTCGAGAACGCGGCCATGCCGGAGCGCACGGTGATCCAGTGGGACAAGGACGATCTCGAGGAGCTCGGGCTGCTCAAGGTCGACGTGCTGGGCCTCGGCATGCTGTCGGCGATCCGCCGCGCCTTCGACCTGGTGCGGGGTTACTCCGGCCGCGAGTACACGCTGGCGACGGTGCCGGCGGAAGATCCCGCGGTGTACGCCATGATCTCGCAAGGCGACACGATGGGCGTGTTCCAGATCGAGTCGCGCGCGCAGATGGCGATGCTGCCGCGCCTGAAGCCCCGCTGTTATTACGACCTCGTCATCGAGGTCGCGATCATCCGACCCGGCCCGATCCAGGGCGACATGGTGCATCCGTACCTCAGGCGGCGTAACGGCGAGGAGCCCGTCGAATATCCCAGCGAGGAGGTGCGCGGCGTGCTGGAGCGCACGCTCGGCGTGCCGATATTCCAGGAGCAGGTCATGCAGCTCGCGGTGGTGGCCGCGGGCTTCACGCCGGGGGAGGCGGACCGGCTGCGGCGCGCGATGGCCGCGTGGAAACGGAAGGGCGGGCTCGGCGGCTTCGAGGACAAGCTGATCCGCGGCATGCGCGAGCGCGGGTATTCCGAGGAGTTCGCGCGCCAGGTTTACCGGCAGATCGAGGGCTTCGGCGAGTACGGCTTCCCCGAGTCGCATTCCGCGAGCTTCGCGCTGCTCGTGTACGTCTCCGCGTGGCTCAAGTGCCACGAGCCCGCGGCGTTCACCTGCGCGCTGCTGAACAGCCAGCCGATGGGCTTCTACGCCCCGGCGCAGCTCGTGGCCGACGCGCGGCGTCACGGGGTGGAGGTGTTGCCCGTGGACGTGAATGCGAGCGACTGGGATGCGACGCTCGAGCCGCGGGAAACGGGCCAGCCCGCGCTGCGCCTCGGGCTGCGCCAGGTGAAAGGACTGAGCGAGGAGGGCGGCAGGCGGCTGGTCGAGGAGCGCTCCCGGGGCGCGTACGCGAGCGTGCAGCAGCTCGCGACGCGCGCGGGCCTCGACCGCCGGGACCTGTCACGGCTGGCCGCGGCCGGCGCGCTGCGGTCGCTCTCCGGGCATCGTCACCGGGTGCGCTGGGCCGTGGCCGGCGTGGAAGCGCCGGTGCCGCTCTTCGAGGCGGAGGAGCGTCCGGAAGCGCTGCCCATGCTCAAGCGTCCCACCGAGGGCCAGGACATCGTCGCGGATTACCGGAGCCTGGGCCTGTCGCTCGGGCGCCACCCGCTGGCGCTGCTGCGCGCGCGCCTGGACCGCGCGCGCTACCTGCCGGCGGCGCGGCTGCGCGAGCTGCCGTCAGGCGCCCTGGTGCGGGTCGCGGGCGTGGTCATCACGAAACAGCGGCCCGGCACCGCGAGCGGCGTCACCTTCGTCACCCTGGAAGACGAGACGGGGCACGTCAACCTGATCCTCTGGAAGGCGGTGGCCGATCGCCAGCGCGACGTGCTGCTCAATGCGCGCCTGATGGGCGCCATCGGCGAGCTCCAGGTCGAGAGCGGCGTCATCCACGTGGTGGTCAGGCGGATGCTCGACCACTCGCACCTGCTCGGCGAGCTCACGGTACCGTCGCGCAGCTTCCGGTAGGGGCGCACGCCCGTCCGGCGTCGCCCCCGGCCGCGTCAGTCGTCGTCGTTGAAATCGAAGGAGAACGTGTCCTCCAGCTCCTTCATCGCCTCACGCTGCTCCCAGATCTCCTCGAGGCGCCGCCGGACTTCCTTCTTCCGCGCGGCCGCCGAATCCTGCGACGCTTCCAGCTCGGCGATCAGTTCCTCGACGTTGATCTCGACGGAAACATCGCCGACGTTGTCCGCTCCCTTGGCGCTGGAAAAAACGACCGTGTCGTCGTCCGGATCCTCGTCCTCGAGGTCCAGGTCGTCATCGTCCGCCGACACGTCTTCGTCGTCGTCCGGATAATCCAGGTCACCGAATTCGCCGTGCATTCAATCCGCCTCTCTCGCGAATGAACCGGCCTTCCCGGCCGCTTCCACGCACCTTTTCCGGCGCGTTTCGCCGCCTGTATACCGTGAAAGAATCGGCCGCGCAACAGACTCTGCACGGGTTTTCGACCGCCCTGAAAAGGGGCGACAAATCAATCGGATGGGCTCAGCCGAGCAGGGTGTTGAGCTCGAAGATGGGCAGCAGGATGGCCAGCACGATGAGGAGGACGATCGCTCCCATCACCACGACGAGCAAGGGCTGCATGATGCCGAGCAGGGTGCCGATCAGGGAGTCGACCTCGCGCTCCTGGTTGACGGCCGCGCGCCTCAGCATTTCCTCCAGCCGGCCGCTCGCTTCGCCGCTCGCGATCAGGTGCGTCGTCATGGGAGGGAAAAGCTTGCTCGCGCCGAGCGACTTGCTGATCATCGCGCCTTCGCGCACGCGCAGGGACGCTTCCTCCACTGCCTCGCGCATCGGCACGTTCACCACGACCTGCGAGGCGATGCGCAGCGATTCGAGTATGGGCACGCCGCTGCCGGCGAGGATGCTGAGGGTCTGCGTGAACCTGGCGGTATTGATGCCCCGGTTCAAGCGGCTGACCACGGGCAGGCGGAGCAGGACCCGGTGCCACCAGCGCCTCGGCCCGGGCTGCTTCAACAGGTAGCGTATGCCCACGATCGCCGCGACCGTGACGAGGACCATGAGCAGCCAGTGATCGCGGATGAGGTCGCTCGTCCACAGCATCATGCGGGTGAGGACCGGCAGCTCCTGGTCGTAGTTCTCGAAGATCGTCACCACCTTCGGCACGACGTAGGCCAACATGAAGCTGATGATGGCGATCGCGGTGACGACGAGCGCGACCGGGTAGATCAGCGCATTGCGAACCTGCTGCTGGAGCTGCTGCCGGGATTCCGTGAACTCGGCGAGCCGTTCCAGCACGGCGTCGAGATGGCCGGCCTGCTCGCCCGCGGACACGGTCGCGCGGTACAGCTCCGGGAACGCGTGCGGGAAGTCGGCGAGACCGTCGGCCAGCGTGTGGCCTTCCATGACCCGCGAGCGCACGCCGAGCAGGATGCTCTGTGCCCGCGGGTTCTCGCTTTGCTGGCTGACGGCGAGCAGCGCTTCCTCGAGCGGCAGGCCCGATTGCGAGAGCGTGGCGAGCTGCCGCGTGAGCAGCGCGAGCTCGGTTGCCGACAGGCCGCGGCGCGGCGCCAGCGTGGTCGGGCGGCGTTTCTCGCGCCGCGCGACCTCGGTGACGCGGACCGGCAGCAGGTCGCGCTCGCGCAGGAGCTGGCGTACGTGGCGGGGGGTATCCCCCTCCAGCAGCCCCTTGCGTTCCTTGCCCGACTTGTCGAGTGCGACGAACTCGAAAGCGCCCATGCGGCCTCAATCGGCGCGGGTGACCCGCAACACTTCCTCCAGTGTCGTGACGCCGGCCAGCACGAGGCGCCGCCCGTCGTCCCGTATGCCCGGGCCGAGCGTGCGCGCGTACCGCTCGAGCTGCTGCTCGCTGACGCCGTCGTGAATCATGGTGCGCATGGTGTCGTCGACGGCGATCAGCTCGTAGATCCCGGTTCTCCCGCGATACCCGGTGCCGTCTTCCGTCCCCGGCCGGTACAGCATGGGCGGGTCCGCGGGATCGAGCCCTAGGCTGCGGCATTCGTACTCGCGTGCCGGGTACGCCACCTTGGTGTCGTCGTCGAGCACGCGCACGAGCCTTTGTGCGAGCACGCCGATCAGGCTCGAGGAGAGCAGGAACGGCTCGACGCCCATGTCGCGCAGGCGGGTGATGGCGCCGACCGCGGTGTTCGTGTGCAGCGTCGACAAGACGAGGTGACCCGTGAGGCTCGCCTGCACCGCGATCTGCGCGGTCTCGAGGTCGCGGATCTCGCCGACCATCACGACGTCCGGGTCCTGGCGCAGGATCGCCCGCAGGCCGCGCGCAAAGGTCATCTCGACCTTGGTGTTGACCTGGGTCTGCCCGATCCCGTCGATGAAATACTCGATCGGGTCCTCGACCGTCATGATGTTGCGGCTGTTGTCGTTGATGCGCTCGAGCGCCGCATACAGCGTCGTCGTCTTGCCGGAGCCCGTCGGCCCGGTCACGAGGATGATCCCGTGCGGCTTGTGGATCAGCTCGTCCATCAGCGCCTGCGAGCGCTCGTCCATGCCGAGCGAGCCGAGGTCCAGCCGCCCCGCCTGCTTGTCCAGCAGGCGCAAAACGACGCGTTCGCCGTGTCCGGACGGCATGGTCGAGACGCGCACGTCGACGGCGCGGCCGGCGATCCGGAGCGAAATGCGGCCGTCCTGCGGCAGGCGCTTCTCCGCGATGTCGAGCTTCGACATGACCTTGATGCGCGAGACCACCAGCGGGGCGAGCGCGCGGCGCGTCTGCAGGATCTCCTGGAGCACGCCGTCGATACGGAAGCGCACGTTGAGGCGATTCTCGTACGGCTCGATGTGCACGTCCGACGCGTTGTCCTTGACGGCCTCGGTGAGGATCGCGTTGATGAAGCGGATGATCGGCGCGTCGTCGTCGCTTTCGAGCAGGTCGGAGGGCTCCGGCAGCTCCTGCGCGACCTGCAGCAGGTCCGTCTGCTCGTCGAGGTCGCCGACCATCTGCATGGCCTTGTGGCTGCCCTGCTCGTAGGTCTGCCGCAGGATGGCATCGAAGGCGCTCGGCGTGACCCGCGTCAGCTTGAGCGGCACCCCGGCGAAGCGCCGCGTCTCGGCCAGGCTCAGCGGCGATGCGCCGGCGCGGTAGACCGTGTCGGCCACGCCGTCGCGCAGCTCGCGGATGAGCACGCCGTGGCGCTTCGCGAAGGAAAAGGGCAGCACCCGCGCAGGCGCTTCGGGCTCCTCGACCAGCCGTAGCTCGCCGGGCGCGGTGGTGGTCTCGGTCTCGAGGATGATGTCGGAATGGGTCGCCATCAGTCTCCGTCGTCGTTCTGCCGGTCGGGATCGAGCGGCGGGAGAGTGGGGCGCTCGGCACCGGGCAGCATCGGGACCTCGGGGCCGAAGCGCGGCCGCTGGCCCTGCTGCAGCTCACGGATGTAATTGTACTTCGACTCCGTCTCGATGCCGGCCTGCACGCTGTCGCGCAGGATCTTCGGCCGGATGAAGACCAGGAGGTTCGTCTTCACCTTGTCGGTCGTGCGCGTCC
Organism: Woeseiaceae bacterium; assembly: GCA_035304345.1. Lineage (GTDB taxonomy): Bacteria > Pseudomonadota > Gammaproteobacteria > Steroidobacterales > Woeseiaceae > IDS-8. The sequence goes on from DATGQE010000016.1 coordinate 105,446, forward strand.
GGAACAGGTTGCCGAGCACGGGAATGCTGCCCAGCACGGGCACGCGCTGCTCGCTCTCGCGCAACGTGTCCTCGATCAGCCCGCCCAGGACGAGTATGTCGCCGTCCTCGACGATCACCGTCGTGTCGATCGTGCGCTGGTTGGTGATGATGTCCACCGCCCCCTGCGCGGACGGTGCAATGCTCGAGATCTCCTGGGAGATTCTGAGAATGAGGGTGCTGCCTTCGCTGATCTGCGGCGTGATCGTGAGCTTGGTGCCGATCTGCTCGCGCTGGATCGTCTGGAACGGGTTCACCACGCCGCCGCCCGTCCCGGTGCCGGCGCTGGTGAAGGACCCGGTGAGGAACGGCACCTCCTGGCCGACGTTCAGGCTGGCCTCCTCGTTGTCGGTCGTGACGATGGACGGCGTGGAGATGATGTTGGTGTTGGCGTCGCCCTGCAGGGCGCGCAGGATCGCCGCGAAGCTGGTGCCGCGGTCGCTGATCCGGCCGACGCCGAGCGTGATGCCGCTGCCGATGAGGTTGGCGGGGTTCACGTCGCCGTTGGCGCCGAGGGCCGCGCCGAGCTGCACCACGCCCGGTCCGGCATCCGGGAAGTTGGTGAGGCCGACCGCGTTGTTGTCGTTGCTGCCGTCCACCGCCCAGGTGACCCCGAGCTCCGAGGTCTTGTCGGCGGTCACCTCCACGATGATCGCTTCCACGAGCACTTGTGGCCGCCGGATGTCCAGCTTGTCGATGATGGTATTGAGCGAACGCATCATCTTCGGCGGCGCGTTGATGATCAGCGCGTTCGTCTGCACGTCGGCCCAGACGCTCGCCTCGGTGGCGCCCGGCGGCGCCGCCCCCGCGCCGGCGCCCTGGCCGGCCGCCGCCTGGCTCCGCATGCCGGAGATCTGCTCCTGGAGCTTGGTGGCGAGCTCTTCCGCGTCCGCGTAGCGCAGGTACCGGACCTGCGTGTCGCCGCCGTCCTCGAGCGGCGTGTCCAGGTGCGCGATCAGGGCGCGCAGGCGCAGGCGCTCGTTTTTCTCGCCCCCGATCAGCACGCTGTTGGTGCGGGCATCGGCGACCATGTTGATCGTGACCGGCATGCCGTCGGCCCGCGGTGCCTGGGCGAGCGTCGTCAGCACGCGGACGACCTCGGAAGACGTGGCATGCTGCAGCCGGATCACCTCCACGTCCTCGTCGCTGGACACGTCGATGCGCCGCACGATATCGATGATCCGCTGCATGTTCGCCGCGCGGTCGGAGATGATCAGCATGTTGGCGCCGGGCGGCGCAGCGAGGTGCCCGTACTGCGGGATCAGCGGCCGGAGCACCGGCACGAGCTGGGCGGCATTGACGTTCCGGACCTCGATCACCCGCGTCATCATGTCCTCGTCGGTTTCGGCTGCGGGCGTCGGGTACTGGCGGGCGCCGGCGTCCGGGAGGATCTTGACGACCTCACCCGTCTCGATGGCGACGTACCCGTGCACCTCGAGCACCGACAGGAATGCCGCGTAGAACGCTTCCGGCGACATCGGGGTCGAGGAGAGCATCGTCACCTTGGCGTTGACCCTGGGGTCGATGATGAAGTTGCGGTTCGTCACCGCGCTCACGGCCTCCACGATCTGCCGGATGTCGGCTTCCTTGTAGTTCGGCGTGATCGTCGTGCCGGAAGGCTGCTGCGAGGGTTGTTGCGCGAGCGCCGGCAGCGCGACCAGGCACAGCAGCACCGCGGCCAGCCGGCGGGCTGGCGTCCTGCAATCGTGTCGGCTCATCGTTTCCACGCGTTTATTGTTCGTTGTCGAGGGTGAGCTGGCTCGTGGTCAGGGTGAGGACCTGCTGCTGCCCGTTCCGTTCCACGGTGACGGTCACCTGGTCCGACGTGCCCAGGCTTTGAAAGATTTCCATGGCCTGCTGCGGATCCGTGAGCGACGCACCGTTCACGTCCTTGATGAGGTCGCCGGGCCGCAGGCCGAGCGCGGCGAACTGCCGGCGGTTCCGGCCGGGATACACGCGGTAGCCCTGCTGCTGCCCGCCCACAAAGTAGGGGGTCGGGCGGATCACATCCGCGAGCCTCGTCACGTTCTCGGTGAGCACCTCCTGGATGCTCGGGTTGGCATCCGCCGGCTGCCGGGCCACGCTGCGGCGCACCGGGGCGCTCGCGCTCTGCTCGTATTCCTGCGGCAGCTTGAGGGCTTCCAGCGCGCCGTTGCGGTTGAGGATGACCCGGTCCGGGTACACCGCGTGCAGCGTCGTCGACGGCGCGACGGTGTCGTTGATCGCATACACGCGCTCGTCGCGCCCGGATGCGGCGATGATCGCGATCGACTGCGCCGGATCGTTCGCCGTGATGGTGCCGCGCAGCGACAGGTTGAGCCGGGTCTCGGCGACGTCCTCGTGCGCCACGGGGGCGGGGTCGACCGGCGCGTCGGCGGCATCCGCCTTGCCGAAGAGGTGTGCCGCGGCGATCGCCTGCACGTCCGCCGCCGCGGCGCGCGGGTCCGGGGTCGCGGCGCCGGGCACCGCGGCCGGGGGCTCGATACGGTCGCCGGCCGACGACCCCGGCACCAGCGCCCAGGCGATCTGCGCGAGCTGCCAGGCGATGGCGGCGACCAGGAGCCAGGTGATCCAGTGCGGCAGGCGCTCGTTCGCCACTGCCACGAGGCGGTCCCGATCGAGGGTCCTGAGATCGGACCAGTTCAATTCAATCGCCATACAAGGATCGGCCTTCCCCCCTCGGGTGCTCGCCTGGCCCGGCTGCCCCGGATGATACGGCTTGCGGCGCCGGACAAACAAGCCTGAGAGGCTGAAAAATCTTTACAGAGCAATCAACTACCGCTTCTTCTTGCGGCCGGGCTCAACTCGGGCGCCGGCGCGCGCGGACGCGCTGCGTGCCCGTGACCGGTGTTGGAGCCGGGCCCTTGTGCCCCCATATATAATGGTTCCGTACGGTGCTTCGCGTGTCCGGCACCACTGTGACACGCGAAATTTGAAAAATCTCGGCTCATTGCTATTTTCGGGAATTATGTCGGAAAGAGAGCGACACCGGACACGGACCCATGACCCCGACGTCGTGGTCCAGGAATCGCGGCCAAAGCTGAAACCGCCGCCGATGTACCGGGTCATATTGATCAACGACGACTATACCCCGATGGAGTTTGTCGTCGAAGTGCTGGAGACGGTTTTCGGGATGGAACGTTCCCGGGCCACGCGTGTCATGCTGGAGGTGCACACGAAAGGTAAGGGTGTCTGCGGCGTCTATACTTACGAGATCGCCGAGACGAAGGTCGCGCAGGTCACCAAGATCGCGCAGCAGCAGCAGCACCCCTTGCTGTGCACGATGGAAGAGTCTTGAGGAAACACCCCGGGCCGGTACCCGCACCGGCAGTTCGTAAATTCGTATTGGTCTTTCGGTCATGTTGAGCGCGGAACTCGAATTCTGCCTGAACCAGGCATTCCAGAACGCCAGGGAGCGGCGGCATGAGTTCATGACCGTCGAGCACCTGCTGCTCGCCCTCCTGGACATCCCGAAGGTCCACGAGATCCTCAAGGCCTGTAACTCGAACATCCCGCAGCTCCGCCGCCAGCTCACGGAATTCATCGAGGAAGCCACACCGCTCATGGCACCGGACCACGACGGCGACGTGCAGCCGACGCTCGGCTTCCAGCGTGTCCTGCAGCGGGCGGTTTTCCACGTGCAGTCGAGCGGCAAGAAGGAAGTGACCGGCAGCAACGTGCTGGTCGCGATCTTCAGCGAGAAGCAGTCGCAGGCCGTGTACTTCCTGAGCCTGCAGGACATCACCCGGCTCGACGTCGTGAATTACATCTCGCACGGCATGCCGCAGCTCCGCAGCGAAGGCAGCGACGAAGACCAGGAAACCTCGGAGGAGCGCGAGGGCGGTGAGGATTCGCGCGCCCTCGACCTGTACGCGACGAACCTGAACAAGCGCGCGATGGAGGGCAAGATCGATCCGCTCATCGGGCGCGACCTCGAGATCGAGCGGACCATCCAGATCCTCTGCCGCCGCCGCAAGAACAACCCGCTGTACGTCGGCGACGCCGGCGTCGGCAAGACCGCGCTGGCGGAGGGCCTCGCGCGCATGATCGTGGAGGAGCGGGTACCCGAGGTGCTGCGCGAGTGCACGATCTACGCGCTCGACATGGGCACCCTGATCGCGGGCACCAAGTACCGCGGCGATTTCGAGAAGCGCCTGAAGGCGGTCATCGCGGAGATCCGCCAGGATCCGGGCGCGATCCTGTTCATTGACGAAATCCACACCGTGATCGGCGCGGGTGCCGCGTCCGGCGGCGTGATGGACGCCTCGAACCTGATCAAGCCCGTGCTCGCCAACGGCGAGATCCGGTGCATCGGCTCGACCACCTATTCCGAGTACCGCGGGGTCTTCGAGAAGGATCACGCGCTGGCCCGCCGCTTCCAGAAGATCGACGTGCCGGAGCCCTCGGTCGAAGAGACCGTGGCGATCCTGCGCGGGCTGCAGACGCGCTTCGAAGAGCACCACGGGGTCACGTACGAGCCTGCCGCCCTGCAGGCGGCGGCGGAGCTGGCCGCGCGACACATCAACGACCGGCGCCTGCCCGACAAGGCGATCGACGTGATCGACGAGGCGGGCGCCAGCCTGCGGCTGCAGCCGGTCGCCGAGCGCTCGAACGTCGTGACCGTGACGATGATCGAGAACATCGTCGCGAAGATGGCGCGCATACCGCCGAAGAGCGTGTCTGCTTCCGACCGCGACGTCCTGCGCACGCTGGAGCGGGATCTCAAGCTCACGATCTTCGGCCAGGACAAGGCGATCGAGGCGCTCGCCTCCGCGATCAAGATGTCGCGCTCCGGCCTGACGGAGGACACGAAGCCGATCGGCTCCTTCCTGTTCGCGGGACCGACCGGCGTCGGCAAGACCGAGGTGACCCGCCAGCTCGCGCTGGTCATGGGCGTCGAGCTGATCCGCTTCGACATGTCCGAGTACATGGAGCGCCACACGGTATCGCGGCTGATCGGCGCGCCCCCGGGCTACGTCGGCTTCGACCAGGGCGGCCTGCTCACCGAGGCGGTCACCAAGAACCCGCACGCGGTGGTGCTGCTCGACGAGATCGAGAAGGCGCACCCGGAGGTCTTCAACCTGCTGCTCCAGGTCATGGACCACGGCACGCTCACCGACAACAACGGCCGCAAGGCGGATTTCCGCAACGTGGTGCTGGTGATGACCACGAACGCCGGCGCGCAGGAGATGAGCCGGGCGTCGATCGGCTTCACGCAGCAGGACCACAGCACGGACGGGATGGAGATCATCAAGAAGACGTTCACGCCGGAGTTCCGCAACCGGCTGGACGCCATCATCCAGTTCGCCCCGCTGGACGAGCATTCGATCGCGCGGGTGGTCGACAAGCTGGTCGTCGAGCTCGAGGCGAAGCTCGGCTCCAACAACGTGACGCTCGAGCTGGACGACGCCGCGCGGCGCTGGATCGCCGAGCGCGGTTACGACCCGAAGATGGGCGCGCGGCCGATGGCGCGCGTCATCCAGGAGCACATCAAGCGGCCGCTGGCCGAGGAGCTGCTGTTCGGCAGCCTGTCCGAAGGCGGCCACGT